>NZ_CP135971.1:3983571-4647500 GCF_032463525.1 Pseudomonas sp. DTU_2021_1001937_2_SI_NGA_ILE_001
TGTTGGCCGGACGAAATGACACAGCGTGTTTCATCGCCCGTTCAGCGGGTGCGGGCACCTCGTCATGCGGCTACAATGCGCCGCAATCGGTGCGGGCCGCTGTCGTGCCGACAGGCTTTGTTCACTCAGGCCCCATGTCATGGAGGGCTGTCGGCCAGCCTTGAGCCCGCATCTTCGCCACGCCCGTAAGGAGACACCCATGGGACAGCGTACCCCCCTGTTTGACCTGCACCTCGCGCTGGGTGCGAAAATGGTCGACTTCGGTGGCTGGGACATGCCGTTGCATTATGGATCGCAGGTCGAAGAGCACCATCAGGTGCGTCGTGACTGCGGCGTTTTCGACGTCTCGCACATGCGTGTGATCGACGTCACCGGCAGCCAGGCCAAGGCCTGGCTGCGTTACCTGCTGGCCAACGACGTCGGCCGCCTGCAGGAAAGCGGTCGCGCGCTGTACAGCGCCATGCTCGACGATGAGGCCGGGATCATCGATGACCTGCTGGTCTACCTGACACCGGCTGGCTATCGCCTGGTGGTCAATGCCGCAACCGGGGCCAAGGACCTGGCCTGGATGCGCAGCCGGCAGGCCGGCTTCGAGGTGACCATCACCGAGCGCCCCGACGTATCCATGCTCGCCATTCAGGGGCCGCACGCCCGCCAGCGCATTGCCGAGCTGGTGTCCAGCCAGCGCGCCGAACTGATCCGCCGCCTCAAGCCCTTCGAAGGCCACGAAGACAACGGCTGGTTCATCGCGCGCACCGGCTACACCGGCGAGGATGGCCTGGAGATCATCCTGCCTGCCGATCAGGCGCCGGCCTTCTTCAACGACCTGGTCGGCGCCGGCATCGCCCCTATCGGCCTCGGTGCGCGCGACACCCTGCGCCTTGAGGCGGGCATGAATCTGTATGGTCAGGACATCGACGAACAGGTCTCGCCACTGGAGTCGAACATGGCCTGGAGCGTCGCCTGGGAGCCGGCCGAGCGCGACTTCATCGGCCGCCGTGTCCTGGAGCAGCGGCGTGAGCGCGGTGCGGCACTGAAGCTGGTGGGCCTGGTGTTGGAAGAGCGCGGGGTGCTGCGCGCGCATCAGGTGGTGCGGGTGGCGCAGGTGGGTGACGGTGAGATCACCAGTGGCAGTTTTTCTCCTACGCTAAGCAAGTCCATCGCCCTGGCGCGTGTACCGGTGGCCACCGCCGATCGCGCCGAAGTGGAGATTCGTGGCAAGTGGTACCCGGTGCGGGTGGTGCAGCCAAACTTCGTGCGACATGGCAAAGTGTTGATCTAATTTACTGCGGGTTACCGCTGACCTGATGATTCTGAGGAGCACCCTATGAGCAATTTCCCCGCTGAACTGCGTTACGCCGAGAGCCACGAGTGGGCGCGCCTGGAAGCCGACGGCACGGTGACCGTGGGCATTTCCGATCATGCGCAGCAGGCGCTGGGCGACGTGGTCTTCGTCGAATTGGCCGAAGTCGGCAAGGTGTTCGCTGCGGGTGATACCGCCGGTGTGGTGGAGTCGGTGAAGGCTGCCTCGGACATCTACTCGCCCGTGGCCGGCGAAGTCATCGCGGTCAATGAAGAGCTGAGCGACAGCCCTGAGCTGCTCAACGAAGAGCCCTACAGCGCCTGGATCTTCAAGCTCAAGCCGGCGAATGCCGAAGCCGACCTGGCCAAGCTGCTCGATGCGGCGGGTTACCAGGCCGCCGTAAGCGAGTAAGGCGTTACAGGAAAAACAATGCCGCTCTTGATGAGCGGCATTTTTCTATCCGGCGCAAGCCTTACTCCTGGGCGACGGCATTGCGCGCCAGGATGGCGTTGGCCAGGTCCATGTCGCTGGCCTTCAGGTCTGGGTTGTCCTGGCGAACCTGGGCGATGGCCGCTTCAAGGAACGGGCCGCGGATATCACCGTTGCTGGCCACGAAGCTGCCGGCGTCGTCCTGCGCAGCAGCGACCAGCTTGTGGTCCTTGAAGGTCAGGTAGGTGGAAGCGGTGGTGGCGCCGGACGACAGGACGTCACGCCAGAAACCATCGGCCATGGCCGAACCGAAGGGCAGGGAAAGCAGAGCACAGGTGGCGACAGCGAGCTTGAGACGCATGGTGTGGTACTCCAAGTGTGAGTGTTTCGAATAACTTTGAGAGTCCAGGCACCCTTGTAGTTCCTTCGTGCGGTGCCTTCCTGTCGTCGGGCACCTCAATGCTGTTCGCTGTGCGGCGTGACCCGCAGTACCTCGTCCATGGTGGTCAGCCCGGCAGAGACCTTCAGCGCGCCTGACAGGCGCAGGCTGCGCATGCCTTCCTTGAACGCCTGGCGGCGCATGGCGTTGAGGTCCAGGTCGGCGGTCACCAGGCTCTTGACCGGGTCGGTCATCAGCATGATCTCGTACACCCCCGCACGGCCCCGATAGCCGGTATCGCGACATTCCACGCAGCCCACGGCGCGATGTGCACCGCTGGGCACCGGCGCCTGCCAGGGCCGCGTGAGCACCTGCCAGTCGGCCTCGTCAAGGCTTACCGGCGCCTTGCAGTGCGGGCACAGGGTGCGCACCAGGCGCTGGGCCATCACCCCGAGGATGGTGGCCTTGAGCAGATAGGGCGGCACACCCAGTTCCAGCAGGCGGCTGATGGCACTGGGCGCGTCGTTGGTGTGCAGGGTGGAAAGCACCAGGTGGCCGGTCAGCGCGGCCTGGATGGCCATCTCGGCGGTTTCCAGGTCACGGATCTCGCCAATCATGATGATGTCCGGGTCCTGCCGCATCAGCGCCCTGACCCCGCTGGCGAAGGTCAGGTCGATGTTGTGCTGCACCTGCATCTGGTTGAACGCCGGCTCGACCATCTCGATGGGGTCCTCGATGGTGCACAGGTTGACCTCGCTGGTCGCCAGTTGCTTGAGCGTGGTGTACAGCGTGGTGGTCTTGCCTGAACCGGTCGGCCCGGTGACCAGGATGATGCCATTGGGCTGGCGGGTCATGCCCTGCCAGCGGCGCAGGTCGTCGCTGGAGAACCCCAGCTGGTCGAAGTCCTTGAGCAGCACCTCGGGGTCGAAGATCCGCATCACCAGCTTTTCGCCGAAGGCGGTGGGCAGGGTCGACAGACGCAGCTCCACCTCGTTGCCTTCCGGCGTGCTGGTCTTGACCCGGCCGTCCTGGGGTTTGCGCTTCTCTGCCACGTTCATGCGGCCCAGGCTCTTCAGGCGGCTGACCACCGCCATGGTGACTTGCGGCGGGAACTGATAGACGTTGTGCAGCACGCCGTCGATACGAAAGCGTACCGTGCCGTTCTCGCGGCGGGGCTCGATGTGGATATCGCTGGCGCGTTGCTGGAAGGCGTACTGGAACAGCCAGTCGACGATGGTGACGATGTGCGCATCGTTGGCATCCGGCTCCTGGTCACTGGCGCCCAGCTTGAGCAACTGCTCGAAGTTGCCCAGGTTGCTGGTTTTCTGTTCGGTGGCCGTCGCGCCGCTGACCGAGCGGGTCAGGCGGAAGAATTCCACCGTCATGCGCTGGATGTCCACGGGGTTGGCCACTACGCGCTTGATCGGCAGCTTCAGCACGTGGGACAGGTCTGGCTCCCAGGAGCGCACATAGGGCTGGGCACTGGCGATGGTCACCGCCTCGCGGTCGACGGCCACGGCGAGGATCTTGTGGCGCTGGGCGAAGGCGTAGGACATCAGCGGGGTGACCGCCGCCACGTTGATCTTCAGCGGGTCGATGCGCATGTAGGGCTGCCCGCATTGCTCGGCCAGCCAGGCCGTGAGGGTTTCCAGGTCGAGCTTACGCCCGGGTCGCTTGAGGTCGTCAAGCTGTTGGTTGGCGAGGAACTCCAGCGGGTGCAGCTGGATATTCGCGGTGGTGCGGCGCTGGGTGACGGCCGTCTCGGCGTCGCTCTGGCTCAAGTGGCCCTGAGCGACCAGATCGTGCAGCAGATCATTGAGGTCGAGCCAGCGATCCGCGGAAGTGGGAGCGTGAACAACCATGCAGGTTCCTTCGGCGAGTCAGGTATAGATCACTGAGGCAGTGAGCAAGCGTAGACCCCAAGCGTGCCAGTGTTGCTCGCGAGTGTGAACAGGCATTTCTTTCGCAGCCGGCCGGCCGAGGCCTCAACCACAGGCTTGGGCGAGCACTGGCAGAGGTTGCAGAAGGTTCAGCTGGACCTCGTCGACATCGATCAGGTTGCGCATTTTTTCAGCGATGACCTGCGCGCGATGCCAGCTCAGGCCATCGACCTGCACCTCGGCCTCCAGCCCGTCGGCATCGCGCAGTACCTGTACCTGGCAAGGCACCAGGTACTGCATGGCGAACAGGTTTAGCACCTGGCAAAGCAGGGCGGGCTGGGCTTCGGCGCGGATGCGGTACTGCACCTGGCAGGATGCGTTGGCGGCTGCCCAGGTGTCCGGGCGGGTGGTGTGCAGCGGCAGGGCGTCTGGTGGGTTCATGCACGGATCTCCTGAGCAAGTGCGGAAATTCTTGCATGGGGAACCGGGAAAAACTGGTCTAAGATCCTGTCTGTCTCGGACTTTTTGAATAGATCAATCTTTGATTGGCTGGTTTGGAGAATTATTAATGCCCGTTGAGCTGGATGCCTATGATCGAAAGATCCTGACACTGCTGCAGGACGACGCTTCGCTGTCCAGCGCCCAGGTGGCCGAGCAGGTGGGGTTGTCGCAGTCGCCGTGCTGGCGGCGTATCCAGCGCCTCAAGGACGAAGGAGTGATCCGGCGCCAGGTGACCTTGCTGGACCGCAAGAAGATCGGCCTGGACACGCAGATCTTCGCGCAGGTGAAGCTCAACGCCCATGGCCGCTCCAACTTCGCCGAGTTCACCGAGGCGATCCGCGAGTTTCCCGAGGTGTTGGAGTGCTACGTGCTGATGGGCGCCGTGGACTTCCTGCTGCGCATCGTGACCTCGGATATCGAGGCCTACGAGAAGTTCTTCTTCGAGAAGCTGTCGCTGGTGCCGGGCATCCAGGAAGTGAACTCCGTGGTGGCACTGTCGGAAATCAAGTCGACCACCCACCTGCCGCTGGGGCGTGGCGGCTAGGCGGCGTCAGCGGCAGGGCGGTGGCTTTGCGGCTCAACGCCCGCGACGCAGGCTCTCGTTGCGCATCACCAGCAGGTCCGAGGCCTTCTGGTAATCGGCCTGGAAGGCCGGGGTGCCGATCCACTCCAGGGCGGTGTCTTCGTCCTCGTTGTGGAACATGGCGCGGTAGGTGATCAGCAGGCCCATCATGAAGTCGGTGGCCTGCTCGCCGTCCTCTTCGGCCAGCACCAGTTCCAGCACCGGGTACTGCAGGAACACCGCGCACAGGGCGATCTGGCTGATGGCCTCGGCCTGGTGCATGGCTTCGAACAGGTCCTCGTAGTCGGCCGGGTCGAAGCCATTCTCGACCAGGTCCTGGAAGTCGAAGGTGCTCAGGTCGATCTTCACGTCATCGAACGGCTGGTCGACCAGCGGTGAGTCGAACAGCGAATGCACTGACTTCTTCGGCTTCTGGCCGGAGCGGTTCTGCTTGGCCTTGAGTTTCGCGCGCTGGGCACGCTTTTGCTGTTTGTCTGGCGAAGCCATGGGGTGTCCTTGGAATACGGTGTGGCGTGGGCGGCCATTGAAACGCACAGCGCGGCAAAACCCAAGCGCAGTGTTCAAAGCGGGCGGACCCACTTGACCACAGTAGTGCTCGCGCCGCTGCTCCCGGACGTACTCGAGCCACTTGTGGTCGTGCCGGTGATGCTCTGGTCGCTGGTCATGGCCGAGACGTCTACTGCGATGCCACCGGCACTGATGGTGGTGGCGGTGACACCGTTGTTGCCAGTGGACAGGCCGCCCTTGATGTTGGTGGTGGCGCCGGAGGCGTTGACCAGCCCGCCAAGAATGACGTTGCCCCAGATTGTCCAGCCATTGGTATAGAGCGCGCGTTCGGCTTCGATGGCGATATTGCCCAATGGAATGCCAGTGCGCGTGGCACCGTTGGCGTCGCTCCAGGTCATCAGCGCGCTGGGACTCTTGCACAGGTTGGTGGGGTAGAACGCGCCGCCACAGGTCTGGCTGGCACCGGCGAAGTTTGGCGCGTACAGCGGGGCATTCGACGAGCTGGTGAGTGTCACGTTACCGGTGCTTAGCAATGAGTTGGTGAATCGCGTGACCTGTACGCCGTCGAACGTCATGTCGCCCTGGAACCAGGCCACGCCAGGCGGAAAGTTCATGACGCCGTTGAATACCCAGCCGGTGCTGGGAGAGGCGCTCTTGCCGCAGGTGTTGTTGCCGCCAGTGTTGTAGTACCAGTTGCAGACCAGGAAATTGGCTCCGCCTATGCGCTGCAGGTCGGTGGTCGCCAGATTGTAGGGGCCGGGAGCCACATCGCTGCCATCGGCCTTCTTGACGTTCTGGATCTTCAGCATCGGTGTGTTGCCATCGAAATAGAACACGTAGTTGGCCTGGTCACGCAGGGTGGAGACGTCCACCGGCTTGAGGGTCAGGTCGCAGAACGGCACGCCGGGCAGGCCGGGCGACGAATTGGGCACGGCGAAGCTCAGGTTGACGATCGCGTTGCCGGTGTAGGGTGTGCCACCGCTGTTGTTGAGCACCGCGCCGCTGATCCGGCTGGCGCTGCTGAAGGTCGGGGTATTCCACTGGGTGACGGAAAGGTTGCCACCGCCCTGGTACTGGCCTACGGCAGCGGTGAGGATCGACACGTTGCCGTGGGCCTTGAGCAGTGAGTAAGTGGCGCTCCAGCCGCTGAAGTTGATGTTGTTGGCCCAGAAGGTGCCGACCGTCGCGGTCTTGAAGGCTACCTCGCCGCCATACACGGCGCTGTAGGTCATGCTCAGGGTGTCTGGCAGTGTGCTGGTGCCCGAGATGCGCTTGGCGGCGCCTTGAGCCGTGGTGGTGACGGTGCTGCCCGAAATGCCGACCTTGGTCAGGTCCAGGGCGTAGACGGTGTTGTCGGCGAGCGTGATCAGCGCCGTGCCCTCGGACACGGGAGTGATGGAGGTATCGGTGTTGATCACCCCGCCCACCAACGCTGTACCGATCTTTCGGCCGGCGGACATCACGTTGGCGCTGAATGCTCCCGCCTTGACCGAGCTGTAGCTGCCGCCGTCCTGGGTGATATTGATGTTCTTCGCGGCCAGGGTCAGGTTGTTCGGGGGCGTGGCTGAACTCATGGTGAAGGTGCCTTCGGTACGCAGGATGGCGTTGTCGGCCACTCCACCTCCGGAAAGCTCGATGCCATTTTTGGCGCACCCTGAAACATAGGCCTTCGCACCGCTGGAGATTCTCAGCGTGCCATTGAGGTTGATGTAAGCCAGGTGGGGGCCGTTGACGATCGACAGGCTGCCGCCGCTGTAATTGAGGTCGCCGTTGAAGGTCAAGGCATTACCCAGGGTTGTACCGGTCGCTGCCGCGCCGCCCAAGGTGTACACCGCCTGCAAAGTCGAAGTGGCCAGGTTGCTGCTGCCGGTGATGTTGGCTGTCACCAGGGTCTCGCTGCCCGCGCTCTCCTTGGCAACGACTTGCGCCGCGAAGTTTGCACCAGTCACCTGCAGTGCGCCGACCGTAACGCTCGCCTGGGGCACGCTCTGCAGGTACTGGCGAACCAGCTCCACGCCTTCCCAGGCGCGGGTTTCCGCAGCCACCGTGGCATGGCTCGCCATCTGCTGTTCCTGGGCGCTGCGGATGCTGTACATCATGCCCAGGGTGGTGACGGTCAGGGCCGTGCCGGTGAGGATCATGACCATCAGGGTCGCCATGCCGCGCTGGCGGCCGGGGGTGCGCGGCTGGGCGCGTCGGGAAGAAAGCATGGGCATGTTCCGGCTAGGTGCCTGGCACGAGGTTGGGCAGGCAGACATCGCTGGTGCTCTTCACGTAAGTCGTCGTGGATGCGCTGTTGCTGGCGTCCACCGAGCTGGTCACGGCATTCAGGGTGACCTTGATGCGCAGGGTGCTGATTGGACTCGTCGCCTTGTTGAAGGGCCAACAGGCAGCCTGTACCACGGTGAAGAAATCGGCCGGCTGGTTGGCTTCGATCAGCGGGCTGGCGCTCCAGGTGGTGCTGTTCCATTGTGAGGTCGAAGTGCAGCCGCTGGCCCCCTGCAGGCGGCTGAGCTTGCCGTCCTGCACCAGCAGGCCCGCACAGCTGGCCGTTGCGGTGTTGGCGGTCTTGTAGCTCCATACCAGCGCATTACCGGTGCTGGCGGTGCCTGACAGCGTTCGTGCGCTGCCGGACAGGCTGCCATTGCTCAGGGCGGCATTGGCCAGGAGCTTGAAGCTGGCATCGGGCGTGCCGCTGATCCAGAAACCGGCGTTGCTCATCTCCTGTTGTGCGGTGAGTAGCGCTGCGGCGATCTGCCCGTCCTGCCGGGAGTCCTGAATGGAGCGCACCGAGATGCCGACCATGTTCCGGTACAGCGAGAGCATGGCCAGCACGCTGAGCAGCGACAGCGTCATGCCCACCATCAGGCTGATCAGGCTGAAGCCGCCCGCAGGGCGTCTCACGTTTCGTCACCGACCCGGATGATGCCGCCGAACAGGCCGCTGTCAGTGCTACGCGTGGTCAGCACCACAGTGCCGAGCGTGCTGGTCGGAGTGGCAATGCTGACGCCGCCGATACTTACCCCAGCGGTGTCGGTGCAGGTGGCATTCAGCGGTATCGCTTCGGCCTGGATCGGCAGGACGACCCTGGCCTGGGCTGCGTCGGTGGAGCACAGGCCCTTGCCGTAGCGGACGATCAGCGCACGCATCTGGCTGACCGCGATGTTCTGCACCTTCATGTCGCGCTGGCTGACGGCAGCGCGGGAGGCCGCGTAGGTCATGCCCAGGCCGATGATCGACATCAGCACGATGCCGATCAACGACTCGAGCAGGATATCGCCGCGCTGACGCCGCGCCCCGGTCTTAGATGATCTCGACGGGAATCGCACTTTCGCTGCCTGCGGTCACGTTGATGGTGCTGGTCGCACAGGTGCTGCTGCCGTTGACCGGCAGGCCGCGGCTGTTGAAGGCGATACAGGTGAGGTTTGTGCCGCCGACCTGCAGGTTCGCCGAGGCGGGCAGGCTGGCCTGCCAGAGCACGCTGGTGTTCGAGTTGCAATCGAGGCTGGCCTGGTCGGCGAGGCTGAACAGCTTGAGGCTCTGCCCCGAGCGGCACAGTACTGCCGCTGGCGAGGTGCTTAGGGCACCGCCTGGGTTGCGCAGGGCGGTGGCCTTGGCGCGGCTGATGCCTTGCTTGAGCAGGTTGGCCGCCTCGTTCTGCTGTGCGCTGTCGGTCCATGATTTGGTCAGCTGAGCACCGAAGGTCATCAGCAGACCGAAGATGGCGATGGCAATCATCAGCTCGATCAGGGTGAAGCCCTGCTGCCGATCGATCACTGCCAGCTACCGTTGTAGCTGCTGCAACTGGCGATGGCGCGCACGTTGTCCTGGGTCAGGGTGATACTGCAGCCGTTGACCTTGCCGCTGGTGCCCAGGGCTTCCAGCTTGTAGGTGCTGGTGGTCGCGGTGACGATCTTGTAGGTGAAGCCGTCCTGGCTGGGTTGCCAGCCCGACGCGGTGCAGGTCGTGCTGCCACTGGCGGCCACGCAGCGGGTGTCGGCGGTGTTGCTGGTGGTGGTGGTCGGGTAGCGCAGTTGCTTCTGGTAGAAGTTTTCCATGACCAGGCCCAGGGCTGCGAGGTCCGCTTGCGCGCCCTTGAGCTTGCTGCGCGTCATGTAGCTTTCGTAGGAAGGAATGGCAATGGCAGCGAGGATACCGACCACCGCGATGGCGATGAGCAGTTCGATGAGCGTAAAGCCCTGAAGTTTGACGCGCAGGGCACGCATGACGACAGACCATATCAAAATAATATTAGCGCGATGGTACACCACCATTCATCGCTTCGGAATATAGCCAGACTGAACTTTTCGGTGTTTGCGCTGTATGTGTGAAAAGTGGCGTCTCGTCTGTCGGGTATTTGACGGACGAGCCCGGCGGCATTGGGTGGCGCGGTCTTTCAGTGCTGTCGAGAGCAGGGAGAATATAAAAGCAGAAAAGCTCTGGAAGTTATGGATCCAACTCTTCAGGGTGTTCAGTTTGAATAATTGGACATAATCAATCCCCGCCATAAGTTAGCGAGCCCTGCCGAGTGGCGCGAAGGTACATTGATAACGGATTTGTAGTCCGGGGGCGATGAGGGCGCTGGCAATGCGGGGGGTGTTTTCTCAGGTAATAAAAAAACCCGCACAAGGCGGGCTTTTTTATCTATCAGGCAGTGCGTGCACTGCCTGACCTCAATGTGGTGCCCAGAGACGGAATCGAACCGCCGACACGGGGATTTTCAATCCCCTGCTCTACCGACTGAGCTATCTGGGCAACGGGGCGCATTAAAAGGGTTTTTCAGGAAAGCGTCAAGCAGGAATTAAAAAAAATCTGAATATTTTTCGATGCTTACGCTTCCTGTGCAAAAAATGATCTATTTTTCCGGCGGAACGTAGCCTTCGGCCTTGGCGTATTCCTCGCCGGAAAAATACTTGTCCATCTCGGCCTGGAGGAATTTGCGGTCCTCGGCGTTCATCATGTTCAGGCGACGCTCGTTGATCAGCAGCGTCTGGTGCTTCTGCCAGTCGGCCCAGGCCTTCTGCGAGACGTGGTTGTAGATGTCCTCGCCCTTGGCGCCAGGGTAGGGTGGGCGCTCCAGGCCAGGCAGCTCTTCTTTGTACTTGCGGCACATTACGGTGCGGGTCATGACGACTCTCCTGCATTCAATACGTCGGCTGCGTGCTTGAGCAGCTTCTTCACCGGGGCGGCAAGGCCCAGGCGTGGCGGGGTGGCGAGGTTATACCAGAGCCAGTCGGCCTCGGCCACGCAGGGGCCGGCGTCCTGTACGCGGACCAGCCAGGGCTCGATGCTCAGCTGAAAGTGGCTGAAGGTGTGCAGCACGCCCGGCAATGTCTGCGAGCGGCCCATTTGCAGCGCGTGCTGGCTGGCCAGGTGCGGCAGGTCATCCAGGCCGTCGAGTTCCGGCAGGCTCCACAGGCCGCCCCACAGCCCGGTGGAGGGGCGGCGATAGAGCAGGATCTCGCCGCGATCGTTGGCCAGCAGCGGCATCAGGGTGCGTTTCTGTGGAATTGCCTTGCGCGGCTTGGGCACCGGGTAGCGGGTTTCAAGGCCCAGCAGGTGCGCCTCGCAGCTGCGCTCCAGTGGGCACAGCAGGCAGCTGGGCTTGCTGCGCGTGCACAGGGTCGCGCCGAGGTCCATCATTGCCTGGGTGTAGTGATTGGCGCGGGCGTGCGGCGTGTAGCGTTCGGCCACCGCCCACAGCTGGCGCGCCACCGCCGGCTCGCCGGGGTAGCCCTCCTGCGCCACGTAGCGGGCCAGCACGCGCTTGACGTTGCCGTCGAGGATCGGTGCGCGGATGCCCATGCTGATACTGGCGATAGCGCCTGCGGTGGAGCGGCCAATGCCCGGCAGTTCGGTGAGCTTCTCCACGTCGCGGGGGAATTCGCCCGCGTGCTCGGCCATGACGATCTTCGCGGTTTTCTGCAGGTTGCGGGCGCGGGTGTAATAGCCCAGCCCGGTCCACAGGTGCAGCACTTCGTCTTCCGGGGCTTCGGCAAGGTCCTTGACCGTGGGCAGGGCGCTCATGAAGCGGTCGAAGTAATTGAGCACCGTGCTCACCTGCGTTTGCTGCAGCATGATTTCCGACACCCAGACCCGGTACGGGTTGATGTCCTGCTGCCAGGGCAGGTCGTGGCGGCCATGGACGTCGAACCAGTCCAGCACCGCCTGGGAGAACTGCTCGGGCGGCAGGGCGTGTACAGCATTCATCGTTTGAACAGCCCCTTCAGAGCGTCTTTGAGTTCGGGGCTGACCTTGTCGCCCAGTTTTTCCTCGATCTTGTCATCGAGCTTGTTGCGCACCTCGTTGCCCGCCACCTGCGCGGCCACCTGGCCGAGGCCTTCCTTGTCGACACGGCAGGCCTTGGCACCCAGCTCCAGCGGGCCACGGCAATGCACGGGCCACTCGACACCGACGTAGCGTTCGTTGACCTGGCAGGCCGGGTCGGGCATCTCGCTCTTGTCGCCTTCGATGATGATCCCCACGCGGTAGTCCATGCCCAGCACCCGCAGGTCCACGTCGCCATGGCCATTGAGGGTCAGGCCGGGAATCCGCGCCTTGAGGTCGGGGTTGCTGGCCACGCCATTGCGCACGTTGAGGCTGCCGCTCAACTGCCGGAATGGCGTGTCCTTGCCGCGCGGCTCGCCGCTCAGAGCCTTGCGATTGAGAAAGGCGATGCCCTGGCACAGTTGCTGTTCCAGGTTGGCGTTGACCAGCACGCCGTCGTCGAGGGTGAAACTGGCAGTCCCGCCGAGGCTGTCGATCAGGGCTTTCTCGCTATTGCCCTTGCCGGCCAGGTCGCTGTTCAGGGTCAGCAGGCCGCGCACTGGCGGTGTCTGGCCCTGGCTTTCCAGCACGCGCTCGACCGGCACCTTGGCCACTCGGGTCTGCACACTGGCGGTGGGGATGTCAGGCCGGGCGTCGAGGTTGCCCTTGACCTCGAAATTGCCGTTGTAGAGGTTGCCGCGCAGGCTGTCGACGCGGATCACGCCACCGGCGGCCTGGGTCTTGAGCACGGCATTGTCGATCGGCAGCTTGTCGACGATCAGCTTGCCGAAACCCAGCTCAGCCTCGACATCCAGCTTGCGCAGGCGCTCCAGGGGCAGCAGCTTCTCGGTACTCCAGGCCACCTTGGTGGGTTGCTCAGGCAGTGGCGTGGTGCCGGCGCCGGCCACCGAACTGGCCTCGCTGTTCTGCACTTCGGATTTGCGCGCGGCCTTGGCGCCCTTGTCGGCCTCGCTCTCGGCCGGCAGGTAGCGGTCGGCGTCGAAGCTGTCGGCTTTCAATTGCACGCGCAGCGCCTGGCGCTGGAAGTCGTCTACGGCGATGCGTCCGCTGAAGTTGCTGTCGTCGACCTTCAGGTTGAGTTCGTCCAGCGCCAGGCTGGTCGGTGTGCCGTTGAGGCGGGTGAGCAGTTCGACCTTGCTCAGGCTGCCGTTTGCCATCGGCGGCAGCGGTTGGCCGATGCCGTCCATGAAGGCGCGCAGATCGAATGGCGCCACCGACAGGCCACCGCTTAGGCGCGGTGTCTTGTCCAGGTCGCGAACGCGCAGTTCGCCCAATGCGCGCAGCTGGTTGGCGGTGACCTTCAGGCTGTTCCATTCGGCGATGTTGGCGGCCAGGTCGGCCAGCAGCTGGCCCTGGGCGACGAAGGTCACGGTCTTGCCTTGCAGGGGCTCGCCCGCCACTTCGCCGGACAGGCGCATGTCTTCGAACTGATAGCGCTGCAGCGCGCGGTCCAGGCGCAGGTTGCCGGCCAGTTCGGTGCGGGCCTTCAATGCCGGCTGGCTGGCGCTGAGGAAGGCGGTCAGTTTCACGCTGATATCCGAGCCTTCGCGGACCGGACCGGTGCTCAGCTGGATGCTTTCGGCGCTGAAACTCTGGTTCTTGGCTTCGTCGGTGTACTGCACGCGGGCGTTGTTCACGGTCAGGCTGTCGATGTCCAGCTTGACGGGGCGCGAGGGCTTTTCCGCGGGCGGCGGCGTGGCGGGGGCTCCCTCGGTAGGGGCGTTGGCCGGCTGGGTGCTGGCACTGAGCGGTTTACCGATGTCTTCCCAGTTGCCGTGGCCGTTCTTGTCACGGTTGAGGATCAGGTTCAGGCCTTCGACACGGATGTCGCTCATCTGCACTTCACGGCGCAGCAGTGGCAGGACTCGTACGGAAAGGCCAAGCATCTGCAGGTCGGCGAACGGCTGGTCGGGGGCGGCCAGGGTGGCGACCCGGGCATCGTGCAGCTCAAGGCCCAGCCAGGGGAACAGGCTCCAGCCGATATCGCCATCGAGGGTCAGTTCGATGTTGGCCTTGTCCCGGGCCAGTTGGCGGATTTCGTCTTTGTAGTCGTTGGGATCAAACAGATGGGTCAAGGCGAAGCCGAGAGCCACGATGATCAGCAGCAACCCGAGAACAAGCAGTCCCAGGAGTTTGCCGAACGCTTTCATGGGCGGTTCCTTGTAGTCGATCAGTCGAAATTAGCCCGTGAGTATACCGATGTCTCCAGGTCTCTGGGCGGGCCCGGTTACCCAGCCGGCTTCGCTCCGTCGGTTGGCTGGGCGGGCGACCGTCTATCCGGCAGGCAGACAATTAATTTGCCTGAATTCATGCAGAAACTTGGAGGGGCAACTAAGCTCGAAGTTTCCCCAGGCATTACAAGATATTTCAGTCATCGGTTATATCTATGGAGCCATAGAAAAATCTGATTGATTTTTTTGCCGAAATACCTGTAACAAAATGCTTACCTGCCTCTTGTAAGTGCTAATCTTGCGCATCGCTGATCAGATGTGGCTTTTTGCCGCATCTTCGTAATCCTCCGACTATAAACGCGGCGGGCGCGCTGTTGCGCGAACCTCAAGCCGGATCGGCGTCAAGTCCTGCGAGCCTTACATACATTGGGGTTGATACTAATGAGTACAAGCACAGCGTTGGGTGGTAGTTCTGCTCAGCCTGCGTTCTTGTCCAAAGAACGCATTATCGCCAAGCCCGGTTTCAACCGTTGGCTGGTTCCACCAGCGGCCCTGGCCATCCATCTTTGCATCGGCATGGCCTACGGCTTCTCGGTGTTCTGGTTGCCATTGTCCAAAGCCATCGGTATTTCCGCGCCTGTCGCCTGTTCGCCAGACATGGGTTTCTTCGCCCAGGTCTTCGCTTCGACCTGTGACTGGCAGATTTCCATGCTGGGCTGGATCTACACCCTGTTCTTCATCTTCCTAGGCTGCTCGGCGGCCATCTGGGGTGGCTGGCTGGAACACGCCGGTCCTCGCAAGGCGGGTGTAGTTTCGGCACTGTGCTGGTGCGGCGGCCTGCTGATTTCCGCGCTGGGTATCTATACCCACCAGATCTGGCTGATGTGGCTGGGCTCGGGGGTCATCGGTGGTATCGGCCTGGGCCTGGGCTACATCTCCCCGGTCTCGACCCTGATCAAGTGGTTCCCGGACAAGCGCGGCATGGCTACCGGCATGGCGATCATGGGCTTCGGTGGTGGTGCCATGGTGGGTGCGCCACTGGCCACCGCACTGATGAACCATTTCGCAACCCCAGACAGCGTCGGTGTCTGGCAGAGCTTCGCGGCCATGGCCGTCATCTACTTCGTCTTCATGATGGGTGGTGCGCTGGGTTACCGCGTTCCGCCGACCGGCTGGAAGCCTGAAGGCTGGACCGCGCCGGCCAAGAAGGCCAGCAACTCGATGATCACCGACCGCCACGTGCACGTCAGTGTGGCCTGGAAGACGCCGCAGTTCCGTCTGGTCTGGCTGGTGCTGTGCCTGAACGTCTCCGCCGGTATCGGTATCCTCGGCATGGCCTCGCCGCTGCTGCAGGAAGTCTTCGCCGGCAAGCTGCTGGGCAACGGGCTGACCTTCAGTGAACTGAACCCTGACCAGCTCAAGGCTATCGCCGCCATTGCGGCAGGTTTCACCGGCCTGCTCAGCCTGTTCAACATCGGTGGTCGCTTCTTCTGGGCCTCGTGCTCGGACTACCTGGGCCGCAAGGCGACCTACTTCATCTTCTTCGCCTTGGGCTTCGTGCTCTACGCCTCGGTTCCGACCCTGGGCCACCTGGGCAGTGTCGCGCTGTTCGTAGCGGCCTTCTGTGTGGTGCTGTCGATGTATGGCGGTGGTTTCGCCACTGTGCCAGCCTACCTGGCCGACCTGTTCGGTACCCAGATGGTCGGTGCCATCCACGGTCGCCTGCTGACCGCCTGGGCCGCCGCCGGTGTGCTCGGTCCGGTACTGGTGAACTACCTGCGTGAGTATCAGCTCAGCCACGGCGTGGCGCGTGCCGATGCCTACGACATCACCCTGTACATCCTTGCCGGTCTGCTGGTGCTGGGCTTCATCTGCAACATGATGATCCGCCCTGTGGCCGACAAGTACTTCATGACCGACGCGGAACTGGCTGCCGAGCGCGCCATCGGCCACGACAAGAGCGCCGAAGGCGCCACCGTGCTGGAGTGGAAGGCTGCCGCTGGCACCACGCCGTTGGTGATCGCCGCCTGGCTGGCCGTGGGTATCCCGCTGGCCTGGGGTGTGTGGATCACCCTGCAGAAGACTGCGGTGCTGTTCCAGTAATCTGCTGCTGAGCCTGTAAAAAAAGCCCCTCGCAACCGGGTTGCGAGGGGCTTTTTTCATTGCGGCCATTCAGTTGCGGTGGTGCTTCAGAGCACGAAACGACTCACCACCTGATTCAGGCCAACTGCCATCCGGGACACTTCGGAGCAGGCCGTGGCGGTCTGGTTGGCGCCTGCCGCCGTCTGGGTCGAGAGATCGCGGATGCTGATGATGTTCTGGTCGATTTCCCGCGCCACCTGGGCTTGTTCTTCGGCGGCGGTGGCGATCAGCACGTTGCGCTCGTTGATCACCGCAATCGCTTCGGCGATCTGCTCCAGGGATTCGTTGGCCTGCTGGGCGACCTCGGTAGAGCTGCTGGCCATGCGCTGGCTGTGCTCCATGGCCTGGACGGCCTGTACCGAATCGGTCTGGATGCCGCCGATCATCTGCTCGATTTCCTGGGTCGACTGCTGGGTGCGGTGCGCCAGGGCACGAACTTCGTCGGCGACCACGGCAAAGCCGCGACCCTGCTCACCTGCACGAGCGGCTTCGATGGCGGCGTTGAGGGCCAGCAGGTTGGTCTGCTCGGCAATCGAGCGGATGACCTCGACCACCTTGCTGATGTCCTGGGCGCGGGCCGAGAGGTTCTGCACCTGTTCGGTGGTGGACTGCACATTGCCAGTCAGGTCACGGATCGCCGACAGGGTGCGGGTCACGTTCTGCATGCCAGTGCCGGCCAGGCCTTGGGTGCGGCGCGAGGCGTCGGCGGCTTCGGAAGCGTTGCGTGCCACCTCGTCCACCGCGGCACTCATTTCCGTCACGGCGGTGGCCGCCTGATTGACCTCATCGTTCTGGCGCACCAGGGTGCGGCTGGATTCGTCGGTGACCGCGGTCATTTCTTCGGAGGCCGAAGCCAGCTGGGTGGAGCTGTCGGCGATGTGCCCCAGGGTTTCCCGCAGGTTGTCCTGCATCTGCACCAAGGCAGCCAGCATGCGCGCGGCTTCGTCCTGGCCTTGTACCTCAATCTTCTCCGACAGGTCGCGCCCGGCAATGCGCTGGGCGATCTGCAATGCGTCGCTCATCGGTGCCGTGATGCTGCCGACCAGCAGCCAGGCCAGAACCACCGTGCCGATCAGGGCGACGGCGATCAGCGTGATCACCATGGTCAGGCCGTTGTGATAGAGCTGTCCGGCGTGCTCGCCGGCAGCCTTGGCGCCCTGGTCGTTGAAGCTCTGCAGCTTGGTGACCTGGTCTTGCAGTTTGTTGGTGACCGGGCGGATGCTGGTGTTGATGAGGTTTTGCGCCGCCGTGTTATCGCCACTGCGCAGCAGGGGTTCGAACTGCTCGAGCAGGCGATCGTAGGCCTGGGCGCTGGCCGCCACTTCCTGGTACAGGCGGCGCTCTTCGTCGCTGGCGATCAAGAGCTCGTAATCCTTGACGGATTTATTGAACACCTGGCGGTAGCCGGCGAATGAGTCCACGGTCTGCTGGCGCAGTTGCGGGTCTGTCGCGGTGGTGCCGCGCAGGGATTCCAGGCGCAGGCGCAAGGTGCCGTTGGCAATCATGCCGGTCTGGCGCACGCTGGCCATCCAGTTGTTCTCGACATCCTGCTCCGACTCTCGGAGCTTGCTCATCTGCATGACCGCTACGGCGCCCATGAGCGCCACGACCACGATGATGAATGAAAAGATGAGTGCTGCCCTTGGGGCAATATTGAGCCGTCTCAGAGTCACCATGATGGTCCTGTCGTCAGGTAAGAGATGATGACTTGGCTATCGGCGTGTGGCAGAGAGAGCTGAAGACCGTGTGTCGCCTTCTGCGTCTTTGCCTGGCAGGAAATTGATTCGCATTGATGCCGGTCAGGCTGCACGGTGGCGCGCAGCCGCGTCGCCACCGTACTGGAGAGGCAGCGGCCCCTTCAGCGGACCTTTTGCGCCTTGCGTCGTTTGACCCGGTAGGCCAGGGCCAGCAGGCCAAGCCAGAACGGGATCATGATCACCGACAGGCTGATGCCCGGCGTGCGGTACATCACCACCAGGATACCGAGCAGGAAGGCCAGGCACAGGTAGTTGGTCAGCGGGTAACCCCAGCTCTGGAAGCTCGTCACCTGTCCGGCCAGGCGCTTGGCGCGACGGAACTGCAGGTGGGTGATGGTGATCAGCACCCAGTTGATCACCAGCGAGGCGACCACCAGGGCCATCAGCAGCGTCAGGGCTTCGGCGGGCATCACGTAGTTGACCAGCACGCACAGGCCGGTGGCGATGGCCGAGACCAGCAGCGACAGCACCGGCACGCCACGCGCGTTGACCTTGAGCATGGCCTTGGGCGCATTGCCCTGGGCGGCCAGGCCGAACATCATCCGGCTGTTGCTGTATACGCAGCTGTTGTACACCGACAGCGCCGCCGTGAGGACCACGATGTTGAGCAGGGTGGCGACCAGGTCGCTGTCCAGGTCATGGAAGATCAGCACGAAGGGGCTGCCGCTGGTCACCACCTTGTCCCACGGGTAGAGGCTCAGCAGCACGGCCAGGGCGCCCACGTAGAAGATCAGGATGCGGTAGATCACCTGGTTGGTGGCCTTGGGGATGCTGCGCTTGGGGTCCTGGGCCTCGGCGGCGGTGATGCCGATCAGTTCCAGGCCGCCGAAGGAGAACATGATGAACGCCATGGCCATCATCAGCCCGCTGACGCCTTTGGGGAAGAAACCGCCGTTCTGCCACAGGTTGGCTACCGTGGCCTGCGGGCCGCCGTTGCCGCTGACCAGCAGCACCGCGCCGAACACGATCATGCTGAGGATCGCCACGACCTTGATCAGCGAGAACCAGAATTCGGTTTCGCCGTAGATCTTCACATTGCTGAGGTTGAGCAGGTTGATGATCACGAAGAACACCGCCGCCGACACCCAGGTCGGCACCTCGGGCCACCAGTACTGCACGTACACGCCGACGGCAGTCAGTTCGGCCATGCCCACCAGCACATACAGCACCCAGTAGTTCCAGCCGGACATGAAGCCGGCCAGCGGCCCCCAGTAGCGGTTGGCGAAGTGGCTGAAGGTGCCGGCCACCGGTTCTTCGACAGCCATCTCGCCCAGCTGGCGCATGATGAAGAAGGCGATCAGGCCGGCGATGGCGTAGCCCAGGATGACCGAGGGGCCGGCCATGCCGACGGTGTGGGCGACGCCCAGAAACAGCCCGGTACCGATGGCGCCGCCGAGGGCGATCAGCTGGATGTGCCTGTTCTTCAGGCCGCGCTGCAGCGGCTCAGGCGAACTTGCTTGGGTCATTGGAATCCCCATGAGTGTGAATGACGGGCCGACTCGAACGCATGGCCGACCTCTTGTAGTGCTGCGGGTGCAAGGCAGGTGCCATTTTGCAGGGGCGTGATTCTGCACGCTGAGCCGGTTCGCGGATAGGCCATTTAAGCTGATAGGCTGCGCAGCCTGGACAGATTTTCGAGCGCGAGCGATTACCACAATGAAAATGAATGAAATCGACGACTTTGATCTGAAGATTCTCAGGCTCCTGCAAGCCAATGGCCGATTGACCAATCAGGAGTTGAGCGATCTGGTCGGGTTGTCCGCCTCGCAGTGCTCGCGCCGCCGCATCAGCCTGGAACAGAGCGGCCTGATTCTCGGCTACCACGCACGTATCGCCCCGCAGGCCATGGGGCGCGAGGTTCTGGCGATGATCGAGGTGCGCCTGACCAGCCATCGCACCGGCCACCGTGAACAGTTCCATGCCCTGGTGACGGGCCTGGAGGCGATCATCGATGCCTACAAGACCACCGGGGATGCCGATTACACCCTGAAAGTCGCAGTGGATAACCTCGACAGTCTCAACCAGCTGATGGAACTGATCACCGCCGACGACTGCGTGGCGCACATCAAGACCGCCGTGGTGCTCGAACGCCTGAAGGAAAACAGCGAAGTCACCAAGCGCCCCTAGCGCCAATACTGTTCGATTAAGCGCTGTGCGGCTTTGTGGAGCGAGCTTGCTCGCGAACAGGTCAGCAAACTCCATGAATCTGCTGTGAACGTGACGCCGCCTTCGCGAGCAAGCTCGCTCCCACGGTCTAACTGACCAGTATTGGCTTTAGCCGCAGTAATGATCAGTTAGGCCGGGTAGGAGCGGCTTCAGCCGCGAAGCGACCGCATGTTCACAACAAATACAGTGATTTTCCTGGCGCTTTCGCGGCTAAAGCCGGTCCTACCAGGCTGATGGGGGCTGCACTGTTTTGATGCGTGGGGTGGGGGGATGTGCGTACATGGTGCGAAAAAATCATCAATTACGTTAGTTTTGTGCGTTTTATCTTATTGTGTCGCGCAATTTTTTTGTCTTGGGTAATATCGGTGCTCAATGTGTGAGCGGTGATCCGCCGCACCGCATCTCCTGACCCAAGATCCCTTCCGAGCTGCACCCCATGACCGCGACCCTTAGCGCTTCCAAGCCCTCCGATACCCGCCATTCCGTGCAAGAGGATGTATTCGCCGTGGTCATCGCCACGGCGATGATTTCCTTCGCAGTCATGCTGCTGCGCCAGGCCGGGGTGATGACCGGCGGCACCGCCGGTATCGCGCTGTACCTGCACTACACCTTCGCCGTGCCGTTCGGTGCGGCGTTCTTCATGCTCAACCTGCCGTTCTATTACCTGGCGCTGCGGCGCATGGGCCGGGTGTTCACCTTCAAGACCTTCTGTGCGGTCGGCCTGGTGGCGTTTTTCTCCGACCGTCATGCGCTGTTCATCCATATCGACCAGTTGCAACCGCTGTACGCCGCGCTGGTGGGCAATGCCCTGCTGGGCGTCGGATTCCTCATGCTGTTCCGCCACAAGGCCAGCCTGGGTGGTGTTAACATCCTGGCCCTGTACATTCAGGACAGGTACGGCATCAAGGCCGGCTGGCTGCAGATGGGCGTCGACATCAGCGTGCTGCTGGCTTCGCTGACCTTCATCAGCCTGCCTGTACTGGGCGTTTCGGTGCTTGGCGCCGTATTGCTGAACTTCATCATTGCGCAGAACCACAGAGCCGACCGTTACTCGGCCTGATCCACTCATCTTCAGGAGTTTGTCCGCATGTTTGCCCACGTGGAGTCGTACGCCGGTGACCCGATCCTTTCGCTGATGGAGACCTTCGGCAAGGACCCTCGCACCGACAAGGTCAACCTCAGCATCGGCCTGTATTACGACGCCGTGGGGCATATTCCGCGTCTGGACACCGCCGTGCGTGCCCAGCACGAAATCGATGCGGGCGAGCAGAGTGCCTGCGTGTACCTGCCCATGGAGGGCCTGGCGCCGTATCGCAAGGCCGTGCAGAACCTGCTGTTTGGCGAAGGTCACGCACTGCTCGCCGCCGGCCGCGTGGCGACCATCCAGACCGTCGGCGGCTCCGGCGCCTTGAAGGTCGGCGCGGACTTCCTCAAGTACGCCTACCCGAACTCCCAGGTGTGGGTCAGCGACCCGACCTGGGAAAACCACATCGCGCTGTTCGCCGGTGCCGGTTTCAAGGTCAACAGCTACCCGTATTTCGACAAGCGCACCGGCGGCGTCGACTTCGACGCCATGCTCGCCACCCTGCGCGGCCTGCCGGCGCACAGCATCGTGCTGCTGCACCCGTGCTGCCACAACCCTACCGGTGCCGACCTGACGCCCGCGCAGTGGGATCAGGTGGTCGAGGTGGTCAAGGGCAATGAACTGATCGCGTTTCTCGACATCGCCTACCAGGGCTTCGGCAAGGGCATGGAACAGGACGCCTACGCGATCCGTGCCATGGCGCAGTCCGGCGCCGCCACGGTGGTCAGCAACTCCTTCTCGAAGATCTTCTCGCTGTACGGCGAGCGCGTGGGTGGCCTGTCCATCGTCTGCGAGAACGCCGAACTGGCCGATCGCGTGCTGGGGCAACTGAAGGCCACCGTGCGCCGCAACTACTCCAGCCCGCCCGTACACGGCGCGCAGATCGTCGCGCGGGTGCTCAATAGCCCGGCGCTGCGCCAGGACTGGCTGGCCGAGGTAGAGGCCATGCGCCTGCGCATCATCGAGATGCGCCAGCGTCTGGTGAGCGTGCTGGCCAACAAGGTGCCGCAGCGTGACTTCAGCTTCATCCTCGAACAGAACGGCATGTTCAGCTACACCGGCCTGACCGGCGAACAGGTCGATGAGCTGCGCGACAAGTACGGCGTTTACCTGGTGCGCAGCGGGCGCATGTGCCTGGCGGGCCTGAACGAGAGCAACGTCGACAAGGTCGCCGACGCCATCGCCAGCCTGTTCGCCTGACCCTTAACCTCCCCTTGGTCTCAGCCGCGGTTGGCTGTATCGCGGCTGAAGCCTCCCGCCAGACAGGACAGGCTTCAGCCGGGAACCCAGGGATTACCCAGACAAGGAAGTGCACGCATGAAATTCGGCTACACCATCATCTACGTCCCGGACGTCAGCGCCTCGCTGGCGTTCTTCTCCCAGGCCTTCGGCCTGTCCACCCGCTTTCTGCACGAGTCCGGTACCTACGGTGAGTTGGAAACCGGCGCGACCGCACTGGCGTTCGCGGCCAACGAGCTGGCGGCACTTAACTTCGACACCGGCCATGTCGCCGCGCATGCCTCCGAGAAGCCGCTGGGCGTGGAGATCGGCCTGGTCACCGACGACGTTCCGGCCGCCCATGCCCGTGCGTTGCAGGCTGGCGCTACCGAACTGGCGGCGCCGCTGACCAAGCCCTGGGGGCAGACCGTGTCCTACGTGCGTTGCCCGGATGGCACCCTGGTAGAGCTCTGTTCACCCATCGGATGACCGCTTTCGGGCCCTTGCCCGGCTACCATCTTGCCTTCTCGTCGTCTCTCGGCTTCATGCCGGGCGCATCTGCGCCTATACTGTCTGCCTTTTTCGCCACTGATTTTTGCGGAGCTGGTGATGGCCGAACGTAAGGCATCCGTCGAGCGCAACACGCTGGAAACCCAGATCAAGGTCTCGATCAACCTGGATGGCACCGGAAAGGCCCGATTCGATATCGGGGTTCCCTTCCTTGAGCACATGCTCGACCAGATCGCCCGGCACGGGCTGATCGACCTGGATATCGAATGCAAGGGCGACCTGGAAATCGACGACCACCATACCGTGGAAGACGTCGGCATCACCCTGGGCCAGGCCTTTGCCAAGGCCGTGGGTGACAAGAAGGGCATTCGTCGCTACGGGCATTCCTATGTGCCGCTGGACGAAGCCCTGTCGCGGGTGGTCATCGACTTCTCGGGCCGTCCTGGCTTGCAGATGCACGTCCCCTACACCCGTGCGGTGGTGGGGCGTTTCGATGTGGACCTGTTCCAGGAGTTCTTCCAGGGCTTCGTCAACCACGCGCTGGTGACCCTGCACATCGACAACCTGCGTGGCGTCAACACCCACCACCAGATCGAAACCGTGTTCAAGGCCTTCGGTCGCGCACTGCGCATGGCCGTCGAGCTGGACGAGCGTATGGCCGGGCAGATGCCGTCGACCAAGGGTGTGCTCTGATGCAGACCGTCGCAGTCATCGATTACGGCATGGGCAACCTGCACTCGGTTGCCAAGGCCCTTGAGCATGTCGGTGCCGGCAAGGTGCTGATCAGCAGTGACGCGCAGGTGATCCGCGAGGCCGACCGCATCGTGTTTCCCGGCGTGGGGGCGATCCGCGACTGCATGGCCGAGATCCGCCGCCTGGGCTTCGACAGCCTGGTCCGGGAGGTCAGCAAGGACCGTCCCTTCCTGGGCATCTGCGTGGGCATGCAGGCACTGCTGGAGCGCAGCGAGGAAAACGACGGCGTCGACTGCATCGGCCTGTTCCCTGGCCAGGTGAAGTTCTTCGGCAAGGACCTGGTCGAGGACGGCGAGCACCTGAAGGTGCCGCACATGGGCTGGAACCAGGTCAGCCAGGCCGTCGACCACCCGCTGTGGCATGACATTCCCGACCAGGCGCGTTTCTATTTCGTGCACAGCTATTTCATCCAGGCGGGCAAGCCCGGCCAGATCGTGGGTCGTGGCCACTATGGCGTGGACTTCGCAGCGGCCCTGGCCGACGGCTCGCGCTTCGCCGTGCAGTTCCACCCCGAGAAAAGCCATACCCACGGCCTGCAGTTGCTGCAGAACTTCGTGGCGTGGGACGGCCGCTGGTAAGCGATGAGCCGTAGCAAGGCCCGTGCGCCGATCCTGACCCTGACCGCCGAGCAGGAGCAGGACGCGACCCGCAAGCTGCAGCGCCTGTTCGCCGAGCGCTTCGAGCTGCAGTTGGGGTCGTTCGAGGTGGCCGAGGTCCTGGAACTGTTCGCCCGCGAAATCGCGCCGCACTACTACAACCGGGCGATCTTCGATGCCCAGCAGTTGCTCAGGGAGCGCGTCGAGAGCCTCGAAAGCGACCTGTGGGCACTGGAGAAAGATTGAAAGAGCAGCTGCAAGCTCCAGGCTTCAGGCTGCAAGAACAGACACCTGCGCATGCTTGCAGCTAGCCGCTTGAAGCTTGCAGCCCTTTTTACCAAGGAAAAAGAATGCTCATTATTCCTGCAATCGACCTCAAAGACGGCGCCTGTGTGCGCCTGCGCCAGGGCCGCATGGAAGATTCCACGGTGTTTTCCGATGACCCGGTGAGCATGGCCGCCAAATGGGTCGACGGCGGCTGCCGCCGTCTGCACCTGGTCGACCTCAATGGCGCTTTCGAAGGCCAGCCGGTCAACGGTGAAGTGGTCACCGCCATCGCCAGGCGCTACCCGCAGCTGCCGATCCAGATCGGTGGGGGCATTCGCTCGCTGGAAACCATCGAGCATTACGTCAAGGCGGGCGTCAGCTACGTGATCATCGGCACCAAGGCGGTCAAGCAGCCGGAATTCGTCGCCGAAGCCTGCCGCGCCTTCCCGGGCAAGGTCATCGTCGGCCTGGATGCCAAGGACGGTTTCGTCGCCACCGACGGCTGGGCCGAGGTCAGCAGTGTGCAGGTCATCGACCTGGCCAAGCGTTTCGAGGCCGATGGCGTCTCGGCGATCGTCTACACCGACATCGCCAAGGACGGCATGATGCAGGGCTGCAACGTGCCCTTCACCGCCGCCCTGGCCCAGGCCACGCGTATTCCAGTGATCGCTTCGGGCGGCATTCACAACCTGGGCGACATCCAGGCCCTGCTGGACGCCAGGACCCCCGGTATCATCGGCGCCATCACTGGCCGGGCGATCTACGAAGGCACCCTCGACGTCGCCGAAGCCCAGGCTTTCTGCGACAACTACGCCAACTGATAGCCGCGAGCTGCAAACGGCAGGCAGAGCAATCCGTTCTGCTTGCCGCAGGCGTTATCCCCTACAACGTGATTTGCTTCAGCTTGCCGCTTGTAGCTTCAAGCTTGTAGCGCTTCGAAGGAGCCCTCCATGGCCCTGGCCAAACGCATCATCCCTTGCCTGGACGTCGACAACGGTCGTGTGGTCAAGGGCGTCAAGTTCGAGAACATCCGCGACGCCGGCGACCCGGTGGAGATCGCCCGACGCTACAACGAACAGGGCGCGGACGAGATCACCTTCCTGGACATCACCGCCAGTGTCGATGGCCGTGACACCACGCTGCACACCGTCGAGCGCATGGCCAGCCAGGTGTTCATCCCGCTGACCGTAGGCGGTGGCGTGCGTACCGTGCAGGACATCCGTAACCTGCTCAACGCCGGTGCCGACAAGGTCTCGATCAACACCGCCGCGGTGTTCAATCCCGAGTTCGTCGGCGAGGCTGCGGCACGTTTCGGCTCGCAGTGCATCGTGGTCGCCATCGACGCCAAGAAGGTTTCCGCGCCGGGTGAAACGCCGCGTTGGGAGATCTTCACCCACGGCGGGCGCAAGCCTACCGGCCTGGATGCCGTGCAATGGGCGAAGAAGATGGAAGGCCTGGGCGCCGGCGAGATCCTGCTGACCAGCATGGACCAGGACGGCATGAAGAACGGTTTCGACCTGGGCGTGACCCGCGCGATCAGCGATGCGCTGGGCATCCCGGTCATCGCCTCCGGCGGCGTCGGCAATCTGGAGCACCTGGCCGCCGGCGTACTGGAAGGCCATGCCAGCGCGGTACTGGCGGCGAGCATCTTCCACTTCGGTGAGTACACCGTCCCTGAAGCCAAGGCCTACATGGCCGAACGCGGTATCGTGGTGCGCTGAAACGAGCCGGGGGCGAGCGCCATGACATCGGCCTGGGTGTCATTGCGGTAGACAGCCCTCCCGCTTCGCGGCACTCTGCAACGGTCGTCATGTTTGGGATCCAGTGTCATGTTCAAGGGTCTTCTGCTGGTACTGATTGGCTTGCTCCCTTTCTTGAGTCCACTGGCTCGCAGCGCCGAAGTGGCTACTCAGCAAATCGTTCTGCTGACCGAGAACTACCCGCCCTACAACATGGCGGTAGACGGCAAGAACTTCGCCCAGGACGCCAACCTCGACGGCATCTCCGTAGAGATCATGCGCGAGACCTTCAAGCGTGCCGGTATCGACTACAACCTGACCCTGCGTTTTCCCTGGGACCGCGTCTACAAGCTGGCGCTGGAAAAGCCTGGCTATGGCGTGTTCTCCACCATCCGTACCCCTGAACGGGAGCACCTCTTCAAGTGGGTCGGGCCCTTGGCGCCGGTCGACTGGGTGCTGCTGGCGCGCAGCGACAGCCCGATCACTTCGCTGAACAAGCTGGCCGAAGCCCGTGGCTACCGTATCGGTGCCTACAAGGGCGACGCGATTGCCGAGCACCTGGCTCTCAAGGGCTTCGATCCGGTATTGATGCTGCGCGACCAGGACAATCCCAAGCGCCTGCAAAGCGGCCAGATCGACCTGTGGGCCACCGCCGACCCCGTGGGGCGCTACCTGGCACGCCAGGAAGGCATCACCGGGCTGAAGACCGTGCTGCGCTTCCAGAAGGCCGAGCTTTACCTGGCGTTGAACAAGGACACTCCGCAAAGCATTGTCGATCGCCTGCAGAAAGCGCTGGATCAGATGCGCGCCGAAGGCCGCATCGAGCGCATCATGGATAAGTACCTTTAGGTCAGTTGGATCGGGTAGGAGCGGCTTGAGCCGCGAAGCGACCGCATGTTCACAAAGGGTGCGGTGAATTTCCTAGCGCTTTCGCGGCTAAAGCCGCTCCCACCGGGCCACATGCCGCTTGAGCGAACAGTATTGCCTTCAGGCCTCAACGATAGAGGCCGTTCTTGCCGTGTGCGCCCATGGCCCGGTTGCCCCGCTCGCCGATCATGTGCCGCAGCTCGATCCATTCTATGCCCTGAGCCTTGAGCTTGGGCAGTTCGCGCTCCAGCACGTCCAGGGTCACCGGGTAGGGGTGGCCGATGACCACGGCCGAGCCCTGCTTGCGGGCCAGGTCGATGGCGCTGCGCAACTGGCGGGTGATGGCCTCGGCGGTGCGCTCGTCGTCGAGGAACACGTCGCGGGATACGCTGGCCAGCCCGATGCGCTGCGCCTGGGCGGCGGCGACGGTCCTGGCGCTGGTGCGACTGTCGACGAAAAACAGGTGGCGGCGCTGCAGCTCTTCCATCAGCCAAGCCATGGCCTGGGGCTCGGCGGTCATGCGGCTGCCCATGTGGTTGTTGATCC
The DNA here is from genome assembly GCF_032463525.1 of Pseudomonas sp. DTU_2021_1001937_2_SI_NGA_ILE_001. Classification (NCBI taxonomy): domain Bacteria; kingdom Pseudomonadati; phylum Pseudomonadota; class Gammaproteobacteria; order Pseudomonadales; family Pseudomonadaceae; genus Pseudomonas; species Pseudomonas sp. DTU_2021_1001937_2_SI_NGA_ILE_001. The sequence goes on from NZ_CP135971.1 coordinate 4,011,258, forward strand.
CGGCGGCGAAAGGCACCTTGAGCAGCGCGGCATTCAGACGGCTTTCCAGTTCGCTGGTCGGCAGGCCGGGGTGCCAGGCATAGGGGCCGGTGGCCGGGTCCATCGGCATGTGCAGAATCACCGTCTTGCCGGCCTTGTGGGCCTGCCGGGCGAACTCGCTGGCGTGAGGCGTGTCGGGCATGATCGCCAGGGTCACTGGGCCGGGCAGGGCCAGGGTGCGGCTGTCCCGGTCGGGATTCTGCCCCAGGTCATCGATGATCAGGCTCAGGTAGGCCTTGGCGGGTTCACCGGCCACCGCTCCAAGCGAAGCGGCGGCCAGCAGCAGGGCCAGCCCCAGTTGCAGCAGGCGCATCAGTTGCCGCGGGTGACGCTCAGGCCCTTGAGCAGGCTGAGTGCCTGGTTGAGCTGATAGTCCTCATCCTGCGGACGGGACTTGGCCGGGGTGCTGCCCTTGACCGTCGGCTTGTCGGCACCGCCGTTGCCATTGCCCAGATGCCCGTACAGGTCGGCTTCCTTGTAGTTCTCGCCGTCGGCCTCGCTGGTGACCTTGCCGCGCCGTACCACGATGTCCGGGCTGATGCCCTGGGCCTGGATGGAGCGACCGTTGGGGGTGTAGTACAGCGCCGTGGTGATCTTCAGCGCGCGGTCGTTGTTCAGCGGCAGTACGGTCTGCACCGAGCCCTTGCCGAAGGTGTCGGTGCCCATCAGGATGCCGCGCTTCTGGTCTTGCAGGGCGCCGGCGACGATCTCCGAGGCCGAGGCGCTGCCACCGTTGATCAGCACCACCAGCGGTACGCCTTCGCTGGCATCGGCCGGGTCGGCAGAAAAACGCAGCTCGGAGTTGGGGATGCGGCCCTTGGTGTAGACGATCAGGCCCTTGGTCAGGAAGTGGTCGGCCACCGCCACCGCCGACTGCAGCACCCCGCCGGGGTTGTTGCGCAGGTCGAGGATGATGCCGCTGAGCTTCTTGTTGCCGTTGTCCTTGCGCAGGCGGGCCAGGGCCTTGCCCACTTCATCGCCGGTCTTGACCTGGAACTGGGTGATGCGGATATAGCCATAGCCGCTCTCGAGCAGCTGCGACTTGACGCTCTTGACCTGGATGACGGCCCGCGCCAGGGTCACGTCGAAGGGGTTGCCGCCGTCGCGCACCAGGGTCAGGGTGATCTTCTCGCCAATCTTGCCGCGCATCTTGTCCACGGCTTCCTGCATGGTCTGGCCCTGGGTCGGCGCGCCGTTGATCTTGACGATCAGATCGCCGGCCTCGATGCCGGCACGCGAAGCCGGGGTGTCATCGATGGGCGAGACCACCTTGACGTAGCCGTCCTCGACGCCCACCTCGATGCCCAGGCCGCCAAACTCGCCGCTGGTGCTTTCCTGCAGCTCCTGGAAGTCTTCAGGGCCGAGGTAGGCAGAATGCGGGTCGAGGTTGCTGAGCATGCCCTTGATGGCGTTTTCCAGCAGGGTCTTGTCGTCCACCGGCTCGACATAGGCCGCTTTGACCCGGTCCAGCACCTCGGCGAAGGTGCGCAGCTCGTCCAGCGGCAGAGGCGCCTTGGCATTGGCTGCAGCAGGTGCCGCCGCCGGTTTGGCGGCCGGAGCCGGCTCGGCGGCATGCGCCCATGGGGCTCCGGCCACGAGAGCGGTCGCCAGGGCCAGCGAGGTGAGGCGGGGCAAATGCAGCATGTCTGACAAGCTCCTGATCAAAGTGGTGCCGCCTTATCCATGAGAACGGCACCATTGCGCCGGGTCGGTCGGGCGACCCTGCTGACGAATGGCGAAATACAGCGCCGAAGTGTCCTGACCGCCACTGTTGCCTACCGTGGAGATCGCTTCACCGGCCTTGACGATGTCACCGGCCTGCTTGAGCAGGCTTTGATTGTGGCCGTACAGGCTCAAATAGCCATTACCGTGGTCGAGAATGACCAGAAGTCCGGCGCCGCGCAACCAGTCGGCGAACACCACGCGCCCACCGTGCACCGCATGAACCTGGCTGCCCGCAGCGGCGCTGATCATCACACCGTCCCAGCGTGAACGTTCATCGTCGCCACGGGCTTCACCGAAGCGTGCAAGCAATCGACCATTGATCGGCCACGGAAGTTTACCCCGGGCTTCTGCAAAGGCCCCGCCATACACCGCGCCGTCGCTGGACACCGCGATACCGGGGGTGCGAGCCGGGCGTTTGGGGGCAGGCTCATCGTCGTCGCGGCTGTTGCGCGCCAGGGCCTCGCGCTTGCGCTTTTCCTCGGCCTCGCGCTCGGCGGCCAGGGCGCGCTGGCGCGCTTCTTCGGCTTCGCGTGCCTGGCGGGCGAGGGTTTCCTCGATGGTCTTGAGCACGTTGTTCAGCTCGGCCTGCTCCTGCTGGCGGGCCTGCAGCTTCTGGTCGCCGGACTTGTAGTCCTGGTTGAGCTTGGCCAGGGCCTTCTGCCGCTCTTCGCGGACCTTGGCGAGCTCTTCGTTACGGGTTTCCAGGTCGCTTTTCTGCACCAGCAACTGGGCCTGTTGCAGGTCGATGTCCTTTTCGACCTTGGCCAGCTGGCGCAGTGTCTGGTTGAACTGCTCCAGCTGCTGCAAGCGTGCCTTGCTCAGGAAGTCGTAGTAGGTGAGGGTGCGGGCGAATTTTTCCGGGTGCTGCTGGTTGAGCAGCAGCTTGAGGTATTCCTGGCGGCCACTCTGGTAGGCGGCACGCGCCTGGATGGCGATCAGGCGTTGCTGATCGAGCTTGGCGTTGTTCAGTTGCTGTTTTTCATGGTCGAGCTTCTGCAGCTCGACTTCGGTCTTTTTTAGTTCGTTCTGCAGGACCTCGACCTGCTTTTCCAACTTGCCCATCTCGGTTTCGGTGGTGCGCAGGTCTTTCTGGACCCCGCTCTTTTCGGCCTGCAGCTTGCTGAGGGTCTTTTGCAGCTCGGCAATATCCTGGCGTGCGGCTTCAATCTGTTTTTGCGTCTGGGCGCGCTCATCCTCGGCGAATGCCGGGTTGAGCAGGCAGATCAGAACAAGGGCGGTCAGGACGCGGAGCATGTTGATGGGCGATACCGAGCAAGAGTGAGAAAAGCGACGGGCCTAGTATGCCCGCCATATCCGGTAAAACAAATGTCCGGCTGACCGGTTGATAGCTGCTTTTTGACGCGAACTTGGCGGCGAAAGGGCCTTGTCACCTGTGGGAACGGGCTGGCTGGCGATAGGGCGGTCGAGCCATTCACCAGCAAGCCTGCTCAAGGGCCTGTCCGTCAGTTGGGTACCAGGATCGAATGGCCGGTCATTTCTTCCGGCTTGTCCAGGCCCAGCAACAGCAGCAGGGTGGGGGCAACATCGGCCAGTACGCCGCCTTCGCGGACCTTCAGCGGCTGCTTGCCGTAGTAGATGAACGGCACGGGTTCGGAGGTGTGCGCGGTGTGCGCCTGGCCGGTAGTGTCGTCGGTCATCTGTTCGACGTTGCCATGGTCGGCGGTGATCAGCGCTTCGCCACCCACCTTGTCCAGGGCACCGGTGATGCGGCCCAGGCAATCGTCGAGGCATTCCACGGCCTTCACGGCGGCAGACATCACGCCGCTGTGGCCGACCATGTCGCCGTTGGCGTAGTTGACGATGATCACGTCGTAGCGCTGGTGCTCGATGGCGTCGACGATGCGGTCGGTGACTTCCGGCGCGCTCATCTCCGGTTGCAGGTCGTAGGTGGCGACCTTCGGCGATGGGATCAGAATGCGTTCTTCACCAGGGAATTCCTCTTCGCGGCCACCGGAGAAGAAGAAGGTCACGTGGGCGTACTTCTCGGTTTCGGCGATGCGCAGCTGGGTCTTGCCGTGGTCGGCCAGGTACTGGCCCAGGACGTTCTTCAGGCTGCCGGGAGCGAACGCAGCAGGGGCCGGAATGCTCGCGGCGTACTGGGTGAGCATCACGTACTCGACCTTCGGCTGGCGCGCGCGGGCGAATTCCTTGAAGTCGTTCTCGACGAACACGCGGCTCAGCTCGCGGGCACGGTCGGCGCGGAAGTTCATGAACACCACGGCGTCGCCGTCTTCGACGGTGACTTTTTCGCCAATGGCGGTGGCCTTGACGAACTCGTCGCTTTCATCGCGGGCGTAGGCGGCCTGCAGGCCGGCCACAGCGCTTTGCGCGGTGAATTCGGCAGCGCCGTCGACGATCAGGTTGTAGGCCGCCGAAACACGGTCCCAGCGATTGTCACGGTCCATGGCGAAGTAGCGGCCTATCAGCGTGGCGATACGGCCTTTGCCCAGGCGGGCGAAAGTCTGGTCGAGCAGTTCGATGGAGCCCTGGGCGCTGCGCGGCGGTGTGTCGCGGCCATCGAGGAAGGCGTGCAGGTAGATTTTCTCGGCACCGCGCTTGGCAGCCAGTTCGGCCATGGCTACCAGGTGGTCCTGGTGGCTGTGCACGCCACCGTCGGAGAGCAGGCCCATGATATGTACGGCCTTGCCGGCGCCCACGGCCTTGTCGACGGCGGTGCAGATGGCCGGGTTCTCGAAGAACTCGCCGTCACGGATGGCCTTGGTGACTCGGGTGAAGTCCTGGTAAACCACGCGGCCGGCGCCGAGGTTCATGTGGCCGACCTCGGAGTTGCCCATCTGCCCGTCAGGCAGGCCGACATCCATGCCCGAGCCGGAAATCAGGCCGTGCGGCTGGGTGGCATAGAGGCGCTCCATGACTGGCATCCTGGCGGCCATGATGGCGTTGCCTTCGGGATTCTCGCTGTGGCCGAAGCCGTCGAGAATGATCAGAACCAGAGGTTTTGGCGCAGCAGTCATAGAAACCCTCGTTTGCCGGCTGCATGGGCGTGGGGGCGAACCCGTTCGCGAGCGGCCTGCTTTGCAAAATGGGAAGTAGGGAAAAGATCGGCATTTTAAGGACAAGTTCCCCAGGAGTCACGGCCAGGCGGACTTTGCTCGTGCCGTGTCGTCGGGCTGTGCGCTGAAACGTCAACAGAGCTTCGGACGCTGTGTATACTGGCCGGCATTTTTAACGCCCTGGAACCTAGAGATGGTTGCTCACCTGCTTGAATTCGTCACCCACCACTACCTGATCGCCGGCGCTTTCGTGATTCTGCTGGCCCTGCTGATCGCCTACGAGATGAGCAAGGGCGCCAGCAGTGTCAGCACCGGCCAGCTGACCGCGCTGGTCAATAGCGACCAGGGCGTGGTCATCGATGTGCGTCCTGCCAAGGAGTTTGCCGCCGGCCATATCGTCGGTGCCCTGAACTACCCGCAGGACAAACTGCTGAGCCGTACCGCCGAGCTGAACAAGCACAAGGACAAGACGCTGATCCTGGTCGATGCCATGGGCCAGCATGCGGGCACCACCGCTCGCGAGCTGATCAAGGCCGGCTTCAAGGCGGCCAAACTGTCCGGCGGCATTTCCAGCTGGCGCGCCGACAACCTGCCTCTGGTGAAGTGAAATGGCCGACGTCATCGTCTATTCCAGCGACTACTGCCCCTATTGCATGCGCGCCAAGCAATTGCTGAACAGCAAGAACGTCGCGTTCAAGGAAGTTCGCGTCGATGGCCAGCCCCAGGTGCGCGCCGCCATGGCCGAGAAAGCCGGGCGCACCTCGGTGCCGCAGATCTGGATCGGCGCGACCCACGTGGGCGGCTGCGATGACCTGTTCGCCCTGGAACGCGCCGGCAAGCTCGACTTGCTGCTCCAGGCCTGAACCCATTACCTGCAACTCGTTATTCTCGATAAGGATCCGACATGACCGAACAAACCAACAACGGCGCCGTCGCTAACGAAGACAGCGCGCCACAGTTCTCCCTGCAGCGTCTCTATGTTCGTGACCTGTCGTTCGAAGCCCCGAAAAGCCCGGCGATCTTCCGCCAGGAGTGGACGCCTTCGGTCAGCCTGGACCTGAACACCCGCCAGAAAGCCCTGGAAAACGATTTCTACGAAGTGGTGCTGACCCTGTCGGTGACCGTCAACAACGGTGACGAAGTCGCCTTCATCGTCGAAGTGCAGCAGGCCGGTATCTTCATGATCAAGGGGCTGGATGCCGCGTCCATGAGCCATACCCTGGGCGCGTTCTGCCCGAACATCCTGTTCCCGTACGCACGTGAGGCAATCGACAGCCTGGTGGTGCGTGGCTCGTTCCCGGCGCTGATGCTGTCGCCGGTCAACTTCGATGCCCTGTATGCCCAAGAGCTGCAGCGCATGCAGGAGTCGGGCGAAGCGCCTTCGGCCTGATTGGCTCCGCTGATGAAAAAAAGCGCCTTGTCGGCGCTTTTTTTATGCGGCTCGCCAGCCTGGAGGCGAGCGGTCAGTGGCTAGGCTCAGGCGAACCCTTGCTGGCGCCACGCCTCGTAGACCGCCACCGCCACGGTGTTGGACAGGTTGAGGCTGCGGCAGCCTTCGCGCATCGGCAGACGCAGGCGGCGTTCCGGGGTGAAGGTGTCCAGCACTTCGGCGGGCAAGCCGCGGCTTTCCGGGCCGAACACAAAGGCGTCGCCGGGCTGGAAGGACACGTCATGGAAGGGCCGCGAACCCTTGGTGGTAAAGGCGAACAGCCGTGGCTGGCCGAGCTTCTCAAGACAACTGGCGAGGTCGGCATGGGTCTGCAGCGTGGCATACTCGTGGTAATCCAGCCCGGCCCTGCGCAGGCGCTTGTCATCCAGTTCGAAGCCCAAGGGTTCGATCAGGTGCAGGGTGCAGCCGCTGTTGGCACAGAGCCTTATCACATTGCCGGTATTCGGCGGAATTTCTGGTTGAAAAAGGATCACGTGAAACATGCACGGCTCCGAACAAAAGGACGGGGTGCATTCTACCCCTGAAGAGGACCCCAGGCCGAAGTTCTGGCCCCGAGTGCTGGGCTCGATGGCCATCGTCGGCTTTTGCGTGGGCATGATGATCGGTCGGGTCACCCAACCGGAGCCTGTCGAACTGCAGCGCATCGAGGAGCTGCCCACGGGGTTGGCGTTGTGGTTCAACGAAGAACCGGCTGTACAGGGCGATGTGGTCGATGGCGCCATCGTGCTGCATCTCGGCTCGGCGGGTCAGCCGTGGAAAGGGCAACTGAGCATGGACGGCAAGGTCGCGCGGTGGCGGGTAGAGCGTGCGAAGAAAGGACTGGTGCTGACATTGCTGGCGGCCCGTCCACTGCAGGGCGACTGGCGCACGGCTGAAGTGGACGGGCAGTGGAGGCTGGAAGTCAGCCTCCGTGAGCAATAAAAGAGGGGAATCCCCGGCCTGCCTGTACCAAGGCCCCCAAAACGGGTAGGTGCCAGAGTTATTGCAGAGGGCGTGCCAGCTTTTCGAAAAAATGCGATTTTTTCTTTTAGGGACGCCGCCAGCCCCTGTATTACGGGGCTCGTGAGCCTGACCCCCGTCCACAGGGCTCCTGATGCGCCCTCCGCCTTCGCGTCTTCCCAAGTGTTTATGCACACTTTTTGCGCACCGAGGGGGTGTGGCTCCCCATGCTGAGGCAGGAGGGCCCACGCCCGTCTTCTTTATGCCCTTCCAGTCGAAATCGGGCCTGACACTCAAAAGGTCCGACCGTTCAGTCGCGCGGCTCATGCAAGGTATGAGGCGAGTAGGAAAAGTCGTCTAGGAGCGAGAAAAGGCAGGATCGGAAATTTTTTCGATCAGGCGATAAAAGGTGTCACTGTAAGTGGTGGTAATTGTCACAATTGCTGCTAAAGGTCTTTCAATTTATTGTTTTTTATAGGTTTTCATCTTTTTACGAGGCGCATGGTGCAAGCGTTTCGGCCGCGTTCGAGGGCTTTTAGGGTCGTCTGCTGACCCCAAACAAAAGGATCTGACGAACGGTCATAAAATATTTTTTAGGCATTAGCTTGTTTGGTGGATACACTCCATGGCGGTCGGTTGGACACGGGTTGTGACATATAGCTAAAAGCACTAAGGATAAGGTCATTAGTTCTTTTTTGTGTCACTCAAGTTTCACCCTCGTGCACCGATCACAAGACGCAGACCGATCAAATAATCGCGAGATACCGGTCGAGCTTGACCCCTGAGGTCAGCCCTGGTGTTAATCGCGCGGCTGCGGTGGCCGAGCCCGGCTCGTCGCCATGGAATACAAAAATTAGATTCACGAGGAGCGAGTTAATGAAGAAGTCTACCCTGGCCCTGGCCGTAACCATGGGCGTTCTGGCCCAGCAGGCTGGCGCCGCCGGTTTCATCGAAGACAGCAAGGCATCCGTAAGTTCTCGTACCCTGTACTTCAACAACGATCTGCGTGAAGGCGTGCGTGCCAGCGACCAGCGTGAGACCGCTACCGGCCTGAAATTCGACTACTCGTCGGGCTTCACCCAAGGCACCGTAGGCTTTGGTCTGGACGCCCAGGCTGTAATGGGTCTGCACCTGGGTGGTGGCATCCAGCACCACACCGCTGCCACTTCCAACAGCTTCGTTCCTACCGACACCGACGGTTCGTCCGTGGACGACTGGGGCCGTGTCGGCGCCAACGTCAAGGCTCGTTTCTCCAAGACCGAGCTGAAAGTCGGTAACGCCCTGGCACCCAACCTGCCAATCCTGGTCTCCAACGACGGTCGTCTGCTGCCACAAGCCTTCGAGGGCGGCATCCTGACTTCCAAGGACCTGGACGGCGTGACCTTCACCGCCGGTCAGCTGAACAAGAGCATCGGCCGTGCCTCGTCGAACTGGACCGATCTGTCGGTCAACGGCGCGACCCAGGGCAGCGATCAGTTCCGCTTCGCCGGTGCTGACTGGAAAGTCACCAAAGACCTGACCCTGCAGTACTACTTCGCCAACCTGGAAGACTTCTACAAGCAGCACTTCCTGGGCCTGGTACACGTCTACAAGATCGACGACAACCAGTCGTTCAAGACTGACCTGCGCTACTTCGACAGCAGCTCCGATGGCAAGAACAGCAGCGGCACCGCCGGCTACCTGTTCAACAACAACAGCGGCTATGCCAAGACCCCTGGCGAAGTCGACAACAAGACCTGGTCGGCGATGTTCACCTACTCGCTGGGTGGCCATGCGCTGATGCTCGGCTACCAGCAGGTCAGCGATGACGGCGGTTTCGTCCAGCTGAACCAAGGCGGCGTGGTTGACGGCCGTGGCCGCAACGAAGGCAACGGCGGTGCCAGCTTCTACCTGTTCACCGACTCGATGATCAACCAGTTCATCCGTGCCGGCGAAAACACCACCTTCGGTCAGTACTCCTATGACTTCGCCAAGGTCGGCATCCCAGGCCTGAAAGCCGGTATCGCCTACCTGCACGGTGACGACATCAAGGGCGCGCGTGGCACTGCCGCCTTCGGTCGCGAGTACTCCGAGTGGGAACGTGACATGCGTATCGACTACGTGATCCAGAGCGGTCCGCTCAAGGGCCTGGGCGCTACCGTGCGTCACGGTTCGTACCGTGGCGACGATGGTCTGAACAACTCGACCAACGCCGACCAGACCCGTCTGATCTTCAACTACACCTACAACTTCATGTAAGTGTGTTGAGCGTCTGACCGAGAAGCCCCGCCTTGTGCGGGGCTTCTTTTTGCCTGAACCTTTATATTTCAAAATCGAATATATAAATCGATATCTATTCTTTTTAATTTTCAGCAGGTCCAGGCACAGTAGGCTTAGATACAGACAGCACCTTCCTTCAACGCCAGACAAGGAGCTTTATCATGACACTGCGACTTGGCGATATCGCCCCTGACTTCGAACAGGACTCCAGTGAAGGCCGTATCCGCTTTCACGAGTGGCTGGGCGACAGTTGGGGGGTGCTGTTCTCTCACCCGGCGGACTTCACGCCGGTATGCACCACCGAGCTGGGTTTCACTGCACGCTTGAAGGATGAATTCACCAAGCGCGGGGTCAAGGCCATCGCCTTGTCCGTGGACCCGGTCGACTCACACATCAAGTGGATCGACGACATCAACACCACCCAGCACACCCAGGTGAATTTCCCGATTCTTGCCGATGCCGATCGCAAGGTCTCGGACCTCTACGACCTGATCCATCCCAACGCCAGTGACACCTTCACCGTACGCTCGCTGTTCATCATCGACCCGAACAAGAAGGTGCGGCTGATCATCACCTACCCGGCCAGCACCGGACGCAACTTCCATGAAATTTTGCGGGTCATCGACTCCCTGCAATTGACCGACAACTACAAGGTGGCCACGCCGGCCAACTGGGTGGAGGGTGATGACGTGGTCATCGTGCCCTCGGTCAAGGACGAGGAAGAGATTCGCCAACGTTTTCCCAAGGGCTACCAGGCTGTTACGCCCTACCTGCGCCTCACGCCGCAACCCAATCGCGAATAGCACGAACCTGAGTGGGGTTCTTCGGGCCGATCTGATCGGCCCTTTTTTTGCCTGTTCAAAAGGGTTTCAGTCGCCAGTGCGACCCGTTTTTCGCGGTTGAAAGCGCCTGTGTGGGTATATCTCTTTTGGGAATAAATAAATGAATAAATATGATTTATGGATATAAAAAATCACTGCTAATGTCGATTGCATTCAAATACTCATCCAGGAGAGCGCCATGCGCACCCCCTTCTTGCGTCGCAGTTTCGCCGTGCTTCTGGCGACCGCCTTGAGCCTCGGCGTGCTGACCCAGGCTCAGGCCGAAGAGCTGCGTATCGGCTACCAGAAGTACGGCACCCTGGTGCTGCTCAAGGCCAAGGGCACGCTGGAGAAGCGTCTGGCCGAGCAGGGCGTGAAGGTGCAATGGACCGAATTCCCCGGCGGCCCGCAACTGTTGGAAGGCCTGAACGTGGGCTCCATCGACTTCGGCGTGACCGGCGAGACCCCGCCAGTGTTTGCCCAGGCCGCAGGCGCCGACCTGCTGTATGTGGCCTACGAGCCGCCTGCGCCGACCAGCGAAGCGATTCTGGTGCCCAAGGATTCGCCTGTCACCTCGGTGCAGGATCTCAAGGGCAAGAAGGTCGTGCTGAACAAGGGCTCCAATGTGCACTACCTGCTGGTGCGGGCCTTGGAAGACGCTGGGCTGAAATACAGCGACATCCAGACCGTGTTCCTGCCGCCAGCCGATGCCCGCGCCGCCTTCGAGCGTGGCAGCGTCGATGCCTGGGTGATCTGGGACCCGTACCAGGCCGCCGCCGAGCAGCAGCTGCAGGCGCGCACGCTGCGCAATGGCGCCGGTATCGTCGACAACCATCAGTTCTACCTGGCCACCAAAACCTACGCACAGAAGCATCCTCAGGTCATCCAGGCGCTGGTCGAAGAGGTTCGTGCAGTGGGCGAGTGGTCTCAGGCCAACCCTGACGAGGTGACCCGCCAGGTCGCGCCGCTGCTGGGCCTGCCTGCCGATATCACCCTCACCTCAGTGAAGCGCCAGGGCTACGGTGCGCACTTCATTACCCCGCAGGTGGTCGAGGCGCAGCAGAAGATCGCCGACACCTTTCTCCAGCTCAAGCTGATCCCCAAACCCTTGCGCATCGCCGATGTGATCTGGACACCCCCTGCCGCCGTGGCGAAAGCCCCCTGAGCGGCTCTCGAAAGGAGACGATTCCATGAGCCTCAGTGCTTCCCAACGAACTCTGCACAGGCTGGCACCCTGGGCGCTGCCGGTGCTGCTGCTGGCGGTCTGGCAACTGGCGGTGAGTGCCGGTTGGCTGTCCACCCGGATCCTGCCGGCGCCCAGTGCCGTGGTCGAGGCAGGCGTCAGCCTGGTGGCCAGCGGTGAAATCTGGACCCATCTGGCAATCAGCGGCTGGCGTGCTGGCGTCGGCTTCGCCATCGGTGGTGGCATTGGCCTGGCGCTGGGCTTCATCACCGGCCTGACTCGCTGGGGCGAGCGCCTGCTGGACAGCTCGGTGCAGATGATCCGCAACGTGCCGCACCTGGCGCTGATCCCGCTGGTGATCCTGTGGTTCGGTATCGACGAAACCGCCAAGGTCTTCCTGGTGGCCCTCGGCACGCTGTTCCCGATCTACCTCAACACCTACCACGGCATTCGCAACATCGACCCGGCACTGGTGGAAATGTCGCGCAGCTACGGCTTGTCCGGTTTCGCCCTGTTCCGCCATGTGATCCTGCCCGGCGCCATGCCCTCCATCCTGGTGGGCGTGCGCTTCGCCCTGGGCTTCATGTGGCTGACCCTGATCGTTGCCGAAACCATCTCGGCCAGTTCCGGCATCGGCTACCTGGCGATGAATGCCCGTGAATTCCTGCAGACCGACGTCGTGGTGCTGGCCATCGTGCTCTACGCCGTGCTCGGCAAACTCGCCGACCTGGCCGCCCGTGCCCTGGAGCGCGTATGCCTGCGCTGGCACCCGGCTTATCAGACTCAAAAAGGCGGTGCCGCATGACCAGTCTCAAACAGCCTCAGCCCGACCACCTGTTGCGCGGTATTCCGCTGAGCGCCCGCCAGCTCAGGAAAGCCTTCGGCGAGCGTACGGTGCTCAAGGACATTGACCTGCATATCCCGGCCGGGCAGTTCGTCGCCGTGGTTGGCCGCAGTGGTTGCGGCAAGAGCACCCTGCTGCGTCTGCTGGCCGGGCTCGACCAGCCCACTGGCGGCAAGCTGCTGGCCGGTTCGGCGCCACTTGGCGAAGCGCGTGACGACACCCGGCTGATGTTCCAGGAAGCGCGCCTGCTGCCCTGGAAGAAGATCATCGACAACGTCGGCCTCGGCCTGAGCGGCGACTGGCGTGCGCAGGCGCTGGACGCCCTGGCCGCGGTGGGTCTGGCTGAGCGTGCCGATGAGTGGCCGGCCGCGTTGTCCGGTGGTCAGAAGCAGCGCGTGGCCCTGGCCCGGGCGCTGATCCACAAGCCGCGCCTGCTGTTGCTCGACGAGCCGCTGGGGGCGCTGGATGCATTGACGCGTATCGAGATGCAGCAACTGATCGAAGATTTGTGGCGTCAGCACGGTTTCACCGTGCTGCTGGTCACCCACGACGTGGCCGAGGCCGTCGCGGTGGCCGACCGGGTGATCCTTATCGAAGAGGGCCGTATCGGCCTGGACCTGCCCGTCGACCTGCCCCGACCCCGTGCGCGCGGCTCGCAGCGCCTGGCCGCTCTGGAAAGCCAGGTGCTTGACCGCGTACTGGCACTGCCCGGCGCGCCACCGCAACCGGAACCCGTTTCACCCCTGCCGACGCAATTGCGTTGGGCCAATTAATCGTTCACGTACCCGGAGAGACCCTCATGACTATCAAGGCCATCAACGTTCGTAACCAGTTCAAAGGCACCATCAAGGAAATCGTTCAGGGCGACGTGCTGTCGGAAATCGACGTGCAGACCGCCTCGGGCATCGTCACCTCGGTGATCACCACCCGTTCGGTCAAGGAGCTGGAGCTGGCCGTTGGCAGTGAGGTGATCGCCTTCGTCAAATCCACTGAAGTGTCGATCGCCAAGTTGTGATACCGGCTCGCGGGCATCGTCGCTTGGCTTGGCCGCCATACAGTTCAGTGAGTCGTTATGTGGCTTGGTGGGAGCGGCTTTAGCCGCGAAAAGCGCCAGGAAATTCACTGCATCTGCTGTGAACAGGCGGTCGCTTCGCGGCTGAAGCCGCTCCTGCCCGGCCTAACTGAACAGTATTGCGGCTGAAGCCGCTCAGAGCGGATCTGGGCGTTTTGGCAGGCAGGGCGGCAGATACAGGCCCAGGTAGGCATCCATCACGCGCATGGCTTCCTCGGCCATGCGTGGGGTGATCTGCTCGAACTGCTGCATCGAGCGGGCATACACCCGGTCGCCCAACTCCATGGCCAGTGCGAACACGTCGATCTCGGCGGGTAGCGCCGGCAGGTGGAAATGACGATCGAACACTTCCTTGAGCAGCTGGCTCAGCTCGATATCGTGCTGATGATCGGCCTGGCTGACCTCGACCAGGCCGTGTTGGGCCAGGATCAGCTGGCGGGCGGCCGCATCGTCGTGGTAGATGCGCATGATGCGCAGCTCCAGGATCCGCGAAAGATCATGCCAGTTGCGCAGTGCGTCGTGCTCCACCGGCTGCAGCAGCGCGGCACGGAAGGCGGCATGCACGTCGGCGGTCAGGGCTTCGAGCAGCGCCGGCACACTGGCGAAGAAGTGGTAAACCGAAGAAGGCGGGATCTGCGCCCGCTCCGCCACGCCGTAGATGGACAGGCTGCCAACCCCCTCGCTGGCCAGCAGCTCACGGGCTGCGGCGAGTATCGTGGCGATACGTGCCTGGCTTGCAGCGCGGGGTTTGCGGGGCGTGGCGGGGCGGTTCATGGTGCAGGTCTCGGGTGCGGGCAAGGTGCCATTGTACGCTGCCAGGCGGCCAGGGAGGCAGCGCTTGTGCAGGCGACCTCTCAACACTGTCAGCTGCAGATGCATGGACAATGCTGGACGATTGCCGGGTGATCTCGTGTTCAGGGGATTCCTGCATGGCTATCCAGAAGCGGCTGCTGTGCCGCTATCACTACGACCCGCTCGATCGGCTCATTGCCTCAGGAATTCGTACCCGTGCCGAGCACCCGCTGTTCTATCGGGGCAAGCGGCTGGCCGGCGAAAGTCGCGGCGGCGTGTTCCATGCGTTCCTGCATGCCGCTGACCGGCCCGTGGCGCAATTTATCCACAGCGGCAAGGCGGTGGACGCCACGCTGCTGGCCACCGATGCGCCGGGGTCGGTGTTGCATGCATTGACGACGGGCCAGCACCAGGCCCAGGCGTATGCCGCGTATGGCTATCACCCGCCGGGCGGCGGGCTGCACAGCCTGCTGGGCTTCAATGGCGAGCGCCGCGACCCGGTGACCGGGCATTACCTGCTGGGGCAGGGCTACCGGGCCTACAACCCGGTGCTGATGCGCTTCAACAGTCCGGACAGTCTGAGTCCGTTTGGGGGCGGTGGGTTGAATGCGTATGGCTATTGTCAGGGGGACCCGCTGAATCACAAGGATCCGAGCGGGCATGTGAAATTCGCAATGGCATTCCTGCGGGACCCCGAGGTAGGCGTGCCGCGAGCGGCTTCATTGGCGAGCCGCAGTCGGAAGGCGCTTCATAGGCGAATGACTCGGGTGGCTGCAGCGGAGGGTAGGACTACTCAATCCTCTGCATCGTCGAATTCCGTCAGGACACTTGAGCTTGGAGAGGGGCACCGTCTGAACTTCTACGACCCCGACGCTCAACGGCAGATGGGCTTCAAAGGGTTTGTCGAACACCTGAAACGGAACGATACCGATCTGGCCTGGTACAGAGCGCAACCGGGGCCTCGTGGCATCAGGACGCTTGATGTCGAAATCCAGTATCGGGAGTATATGCTGAAAGCCTATGAGGGCAGCTACAGTAACATGCTGGATCCTGATTTCAGGCGCTCCAAAGTTCTGCAGCTCGAGACCGAAATGCAGCGCCTGCGGCAGGAATACCTGAGGGTTTCGGAGCAGAGCACAATACAGCTGCTCGAGATGACGCGGTCAGGGCGATATCCCATTCCCCCGCCCGATTGGGGGCCTATTCCTTGAACTGAGGCACCACACCTTATGCAGGTGTGGTGCCCGCGCCGGTACTTCACACCGTATGCAAGTACCAGTTGTACTCCAGGTCCGAGATCGAATGTTCGAACTCTTCCAGTTCACTTTCCTTGCAGGCCACGAAGATATCGATGTACTTCGGATCGATGTACTTGGCCATGATCTCGCTATCGTCCAGGGTGCGCAGGGCGTCGCGCAAGTTGTTCGGCAGGCTCTGTTCGAATTGCTCGTAGGAGTTGCCCTCTACCGGTGCGCCTGGTTCGATCTTGTTGGTCAGGCCGTGGTGCACCCCGGCCAGGACTGAGGCCATCAGCAGGTAGGGGTTGGCGTCGGCGCCGGCTACGCGGTGTTCGATGCGCACGGCATCGGCCGTGCCGGTTGGCACGCGCACCGCCACGGTGCGGTTGTCCAGGCCCCAGGTCGGAGAGTTGGGCACGTAGAACTGCGCGCCAAAACGGCGGTACGAGTTGACGTTCGGGCACAGGAACGCCATCTGTGCCGGCAGGGTCTCGAGCACACCGCCGACCGCGTGACGCAATGCGGCGTTCTGCTCGGGATCCTCACTGGTGAAAATGTTCTTGCCGTCACGGTCGAGCAGCGAGATGTGCACATGCAGCCCGTTGCCTGCCTGGCCAGGGTAGGGCTTGGCCATGAAGGTCGAGTCCATCTCGTGGTCGTAGGCGATGTTCTTGATCAGGCGCTTGAGCAGCAAGGCGTAGTCGCAGGCCTTGAGCGGGTCGGCGACGTGGTGCAGGTTGACCTCGAACTGTGCCGGGGCGCTTTCCTTGACGATGGCGTCGGCCGGAATGCCCTGCTCCTTGGCGCCTTCGAGAATGTCCTGCAGGCAGTCGACGTACTCGTCGAGGTCGTCGATCAGGTACACCTGGGTGGAGTGCGGGCGCTTGCCGGAAATCGGCGAGCGGGGTGGTTGCGGACGGCCGTTCACGTTCTCCTGGTCGATCAGGTAGAACTCCAGCTCGAAGGCGGCGCACACGGTCAGGCCCAGTTCGTCGAAGCGGCTGACCACCTGGCGCAGCACTTCGCGCGGGTCGGCGAAGAACGGCGCGCCATCATGCTCGTGCATGGTCATCAGCAGCTGCGCGGTGGGGCGCTTCTGCCAGGGCTCGTTGGACAGGGTATTGGGAATCGGGAAGCAGGTCCGGTCGGCATCGCCGATATCCAGGCCCAGGCCCGTGCTCTCCACGGTGGAACCGTTGATGTCGAGGGCGAACAGGGACGCCGGCAGGTTGATGCCTTTCTCGTAAACCTTGTGCAGGGCGGTGCGTTCGATTCGCTTGCCACGCACCACGCCATTCATATCTGCGATCAGAAGGTCGACGTACAGGACCTCAGGATGTTCCTTAAGGAACGCGTTCGCTTCGTTGAGCTGAACGGCACGCGGGGGTACCGACATGATGCAACACCTTTGTTGTTAAAAATATCAATCATCGAGTCTTGCGGGTTTCAGTCAATCCGAAAGCCAGGATGAAGTCAATAGAACCCAGGCGTGCCCGTGAATGGCGCAAAACGCCCGTTTATGCTGCTTATCGGGGCATTTTTCGACAGCGCCTGGCATGTCGTCGCCCTAGGTGAAAGACGTCGTGTTCGATGTTCATGCGGGCGTTGTGAAAAAAATTGAACGAGGCTAAGCTCGGTCATCACCCATAACAGCAAAAATACCGGGGGAATCGATGTTCACACCGTCATCCATGGACATCGGCACGCCGCGCGCACCGGCCGCCAGGTCTGGCCGTGACGCTCGAACCAGGCGCAAGGCGTCTGTCGAACCCTATCACTATAGTGGCGTCACTGGCACCCCGCCGTTTGCGCCCCTTCGGTATTGCTCTCCGTGCTTTCGACCCGGCAGCCGCATTTCGGTTGCGTCAGCCTCTGTTCGTGTTCATCAAAGCTGCACTTGCCTGGCGCATCCTGCATCATCGGATGTCGAATCGTCGCAAATGCGCCTGACTGCGGTCAGGACCCCGTCAAGCCTGAGGCCTTTATGAGTACCAACCTCGACCAGCTCACCGATTGGTTGAAAGAGCACAAGATCACCGAAGTCGAATGCATGATGTCGGACCTGACCGGCATCACTCGCGGCAAGATCTCGCCGACCAACAAGTTCATCGCCGAAAAGGGCATGCGCCTGCCGGAAAGCGTTCTGCTGCAGACCGTGACCGGCGACTACGTCGAAGACGAGATCTATTACGAACTGCTGGACCCGGCGGATATCGACATGATCTGCCGCCCCGATCCCAACGCCGTCTACCTGGTGCCCTGGGCCATCGAGCCCACCGCGCAGGTGATCCACGACACCTACGACAAACAGGGCAACCCCATCGAGCTGTCGCCGCGCAACGTGCTCAAGAAGGTGCTCAAGCTCTACGCCGACCAGGGCTGGCAGCCGATCGTCGCGCCGGAGATGGAGTTCTACCTGACCAAGCGCAGTGACGACCCCGACTACCCCTTGCAGCCGCCGGTCGGCCGTTCCGGGCGTCCGGAAACCGGTCGTCAGTCGTTTTCCATCGAGGCTGCCAACGAATTCGACCCGCTGTTCGAAGACGTCTACGACTGGTGCGAACTGCAGAACCTGGATCTCGACACGCTGATCCATGAAGACGGCACGGCGCAGATGGAAATCAACTTCCGTCATGGCGATGCCCTGTCGCTGGCCGACCAGATCGTGGTGTTCAAGCGCACCATGCGCGAGGCGGCGCTCAAGCACAATGTGGCCGCCACCTTCATGGCCAAGCCCATGACCGGCGAGCCTGGCAGCGCCATGCACCTGCACCAGAGCATCATCGACATCCAGACCGGCAAGAACATCTTCGCCAACGAAGACGGCAGCATGAGCACGCTGTTCCTGCAGCACGTCGGCGGCCTGCAGAAGTACATCCCCGAGACGCTGCCGCTGTTCGCGCCCAACGTCAACTCGTTCCGCCGCTTCCTGCCCGACACTTCGGCACCGGTGAACGTCGAGTGGGGCGAGGAGAACCGCACCGTGGGCCTGCGCGTGCCGGACGCCGGGCCGCAGAACCGCCGGGTCGAGAACCGCCTGCCGGGCGCTGACGCCAACCCTTACCTGGCCATCGCCGCGAGCCTGCTGTGTGGCTTCATCGGCATGGTCGAAGGCATCAACCCCAGTGCGCCGGTGCAGGGGCGTGGTTATGAACGCCGCAACCTGCGCCTGCCGCTGACCATCGAGGACGCCCTGGAGCGCCTCGAAAACAGCAAGACCATCGAGAAATACCTGGGCAAGAAGTTCATCGTGGGCTATGTCGCGGTCAAGCGCGCCGAGCACGAGAATTTCAAACGCGTGATCAGTTCGTGGGAGCGCGAGTTCCTGCTGTTCTCGGTCTGATCACCGCCCTCCTGAAGCGCGATTTCGGTCGCCAAACGTGTTGTCGGGCGCCCCGCCAGGGCGCCCGAACAGGCAAGGCACGGCACCGTGAGAAGGGCCGGCCCAAAGGAGTGTTCCAATGAGCGTCAAGAATCCGCAAACCCTCGAATGGCAGAACCTCAGCCATCAACATCACCTGGCCCCATTCAGCGACTACAAGCAGTTGAAGGAGAAAGGTCCGCGCATCATCACGCGGGCCGAGGGCGTCTACCTGTGGGACAGCGAGGGGCAGCAGAT
The DNA here is from genome assembly GCF_032463525.1 of Pseudomonas sp. DTU_2021_1001937_2_SI_NGA_ILE_001. Taxonomy (NCBI): domain Bacteria; kingdom Pseudomonadati; phylum Pseudomonadota; class Gammaproteobacteria; order Pseudomonadales; family Pseudomonadaceae; genus Pseudomonas; species Pseudomonas sp. DTU_2021_1001937_2_SI_NGA_ILE_001. The sequence goes on from NZ_CP135971.1 coordinate 4,030,274, forward strand.
TCTTGATGGCATGGCCGGGCTGTGGTGCGTCGCGGTGGGCTATGGCCGCGAAGAACTGGTCGAGGCTGCCAGCCGGCAAATGCGCGAGCTGCCGTACTACAACCTGTTCTTCCAGACCGCTCACCCGCCAGCCCTCGAACTGGCCCGTGCCATTGGCCAGTTGGCGCCAGCAGGCATGAACCACGTGTTCTTCACCGGTTCCGGTTCCGAAGGCAATGACACCATGCTGCGCATGGTGCGCCATTACTGGGCGATCAAGGGTAAGCCGAACAAGAAGACCATCATCAGCCGCGTCAACGGCTACCACGGCTCCACCGTGGCCGGCGCCAGCCTGGGCGGCATGACCTACATGCACGAGCAGGGCGACCTGCCGATTCCGGGCGTGGAGCACATTGCGCAGCCGTACTGGTTCGGCGAGGGCGGCAACATGAGCCCTGACGAGTTCGGTGTCTGGGCCGCCGACCAGCTGGAGAAGAAGATTCTCGAACTGGGCGAAGAGAACGTCGCGGCCTTCATTGCCGAGCCGATCCAGGGCGCCGGCGGGGTGATCGTGCCGCCGGACAGCTACTGGCCGCGCATCAAGGAAATCCTCGCGCGTTACGACATCCTGTTCGTCGCCGACGAAGTGATCTGCGGCTTCGGGCGTACCGGCGAATGGTTCGGCAGCGACTACTACGGCCTCAAGCCGGACATGATGACCATCGCCAAGGGCCTGACCTCCGGCTACGTGCCGATGGGCGGCCTGGTGGTACGCGACGAAATCGTCGCGGTGCTCAACGAGGGCGGCGACTTCAACCATGGCTTCACCTATTCCGGCCATCCGGTGGCGGCGGCGGTGGGGCTGGAAAACATCCGCATCCTGCGTGAGGAAGGCATCGTCGAGCGGGTCAAGGCGCAAACGGCACCGTATTTGCAGAAACGCCTGCGTGAACTGAGCGACCACCCGCTGGTGGGTGAAGTGCGCGGGGTCGGGATGCTGGGCGCCATCGAGCTGGTTCGTGACAAGGCCACCCGGGAGCGTTATACCGGCAAGGCGGCAGGCATGATTTGCCGAACCTTCTGCTTCGAGAACGGCCTGATCATGCGTGCGGTGGGCGATACCATGATCATTTCGCCGCCGCTGGTGATCAGCCTTGCGCAGATCGACGAGCTGGTGGAAAAGGCACGGCAGTGCCTGGACCTGACCCTGGCCGAACTGCAGCACTGATTGCGCAATTGGGGGGAGGTGGGAGCGCATTTGCTCCCATCGAAGATGAAATTGCGACTGTATGTGGCCTGAAAGCCCCGGTCAGCTTGTAAGCCCGCCCGGTAACTTGCCAGACTACCAGCACAGTGGCCAATGGCTGCTTAACAACGACAACCTGGAGCTGTACGCATGAAAAAATTCGGCAAGACCCTCCTCGCCTTGTCCATGGCGGGCATGATGACCGCGACCGCGCAAGCGGACGATAAAGTGCTGCACGTCTACAACTGGTCCGACTACATCGCGCCAGACACCGTGGCCAAGTTCGAAAAAGAGTCGGGCATCAAGGTGGTCTACGATGTGTTCGACAGCAACGAGACCCTGGAAGCCAAGCTGCTGGCCGGCAAATCCGGCTACGACATCGTCGTGCCCAGCAACAACTTCCTGGCCAAACAGATCAAGGCGGGTGTCTACCAGGAGCTGGACAAGTCCAAGCTGCCGAACTGGAAAAACCTCGACCCCGACCTGCTCAAGGCCGTGGGTAATGCCAGCGACCCAGGCAACAAGCACGCGTTCCCCTACATGTGGGGCAGCATCGGCATCGGCTATAACCCCGAGAAGGTCAAGGCTGCACTGGGCGTCGACAAGATCGACTCCTGGGACGTACTGCTCAAGCCCGAGAACATCGCCAAGCTCAAGAGCTGCGGCGTGAGCTTCCTCGACTCGCCGACCGAAATGATCCCGGTGGCCCTGCACTACCTGGGTTACCCGACCAATACCGAAGACAAGAAGCAGCTGGCCGCGGCCGAGGACCTATACCTCAAGATTCGTCCTTCGATCACCTACTTCCACTCGTCCAAGTACATCTCTGACCTGGCCAACGGCAACATCTGCGTCGCCGTCGGTTATTCCGGCGACATGGAGCAGGCCAAGGCGCGTGCCCACGATGCCGGCGACAAGGTCAAGGTTTCCTACACCATTCCGAAGGAAGGTGCTGGCAGCTTCTACGACATGGTCGCGATTCCGAAGGACGCCGAGAACGTCGAAGCAGCCTACAAGTTCATGAACTTCCTGCTGCAGCCTGAAGTGATGGCCGAGATCACCAACGCCGTGCGCTTCCCGAACGGCAACCAGGCGGCCACGCCACTGGTCGACAAGGACATCTCTGGCGACCCGAGCATCTACCCACCGGCGGATGTGAAGGCCAAGCTGTATGCCATTTCCGACCTGCCAGCCGCGACCCAACGCCTGCTGACCCGCAGCTGGACCAAGATCAAGTCCGGGAAATAAAACGGTCATGTAGAGCATGGATGCTGCGGGGCCAACCGGCCGCGCAGCATCCGGCAGACCTTTTCGCAACGCGCCGGGTGGGACCGGGCATTGCGAAATGTGACCGATACTTATCGAAATCTTTTGCTGGATGAACGCATAGCAGGTAAGTTGCGCGCCGGTTTTTTTCTACGGAGATCTCCGCACCCTTCCCGAAGGGCAGGCCCACTGCAAAAAAGGACTGATGCTTTGTCTACTTCCACACTGTTCAAGGCCGTACTGGCCTGTGCCGGTTTGACCCTGGCCCTCGGCGCTCAGGCCGAATCCTCCGTGCGCATCTACAACTGGTCTGACTACATCGGCGAGACCACCCTGGCGGACTTCCAGGCGGCCACCGGCATCAAGCCGGTCTACGATGTGTTCGATTCCAACGAAACCCTCGAAGGCAAGCTGCTGGCCGGGCGTACCGGTTATGACGTCGTCGTGCCCAGCAACCATTTTCTCGGCAAGCAGATCAAGGCGGGCGCGTTCCAGAAGCTCGACAAGTCGCTGCTGCCCAATTACCAGAACCTCGACCCCGTACTGCTCAAGCGCCTGGAAAAGAACGACCCGGGCAACCAGTACGCGGTGCCTTACCTGTGGGGCACCAACGGCATCGGCTATAACGTCGACAAGGTCAAGGAAGTACTGGGCGTCGACAAGATCGATTCCTGGTCGGTGCTTTTCGAACCTGAAAACATCAAGAAACTCTCCAGTTGCGGCGTCGCCTTCCTCGACTCGGCCGACGAGATGATCCCCGCAGTGCTCAACTACCTGGGGCTGGACCCCAACAGCACCAACGAAGCCGACTACAAGAAGGCCGAGGAAAAACTCCTGCAGATCCGGCCCTACGTGACCTACTTCCATTCGTCCAAGTACATCTCCGACCTGGCCAACGGCAATATCTGCGTGGCCGCCGGCTTCTCTGGCGACGTTTTCCAGGCTCGCGACCGTGCCGAGGAAGCCGGCAAGGGCGTCAAGATTGCCTACAGCATTCCCAAGGAAGGCGGGAACCTGTGGTTCGACATGCTGGCGATTCCCGCAGACTCCAAGAATCTGAAAGCGGCCAGTGCGTTCATCAACTACATGCTGGATCCGCAGGTGATCGCCAAGGTCAGTGATCAGGTCGGCTATGCCAACCCGAACACCAAGGCCGACGAGTTCATGGACCCCAAAATTCGCAACAGCCCGGCGGTGTATCCGCCCAAAGACGTGCAGGAACGTCTGTACGTGAATAGCGAGCTGCCACCGAAGGTGCAGCGCCTGATGACCCGCAGCTGGACCAAGGTCAAGTCCGGCAAGTAAAGAACCCGTGCCTGGCCCAAGGGGGCCAGGCCGCATCAATGTTGGGAGTTTTCACCCATGGCAGTTGCCTCCGGCGCCTTAAACAATCCCCTCGAAAGCGGCAGGAAGCCCAAAGAGGTACTGGTCAGGGTCGACAGGGTCACCAAGAAGTTCGATGAGACCGTGGCGGTGGACGACGTGTCCCTGCAGATCAACAAGGGCGAGATCTTCGCCCTGTTGGGCGGCTCCGGTTCGGGCAAATCCACCCTGCTGCGCATGCTGGCCGGCTTCGAGCGGCCCACCGAAGGGCGCATCTACCTCGATGGCGTCGACATCACCGACCTGCCGCCCTACGAGCGGCCGATCAACATGATGTTCCAGTCCTACGCGCTGTTCCCGCACATGAGCGTGGCCGACAACATCGCCTTCGGCCTCAAGCAGGACAAGCTGCCCAAGGCCGAGATCGACGCTCGCGTGGCCGAGATGCTCAAGCTGGTGCACATGACCCAGTACGCCAAGCGCAAGCCGCACCAGCTCTCCGGTGGCCAGCGTCAGCGCGTGGCCCTGGCCCGCTCGCTGGCCAAGAAGCCCAAGCTGCTGCTGCTCGACGAGCCGATGGGCGCACTGGACAAGAAACTGCGCTCGCAGATGCAGCTGGAACTGGTGGAGATCATCGAACGCGTCGGCGTGACCTGCGTGATGGTGACCCACGACCAGGAAGAGGCCATGACCATGGCCGCGCGCATCGCCATCATGCACCAGGGCTGGATCGCCCAGATCGGCACCCCGGTGGATGTCTACGAGACCCCGACCAGCCGCCTGGTGTGCGAGTTCATCGGCAGCGTCAACCTGTTCGACGGCGAGGTGGTCGAGGACATGGAAGGCTACGCCCTGATCCGCGCCCCGGAGCTGGAGCGGCCGATCTACGTCGGCCACGGCGTCAGCACCTCGGTGGAAGACAAGAGCGTGACCTACGCCCTGCGGCCCGAGAAGGTGCTGGTCACTACCCAGCGGCCGACTACCGAATACAACTGGTCGACCGGCAAGGTGCATGACATCGCCTACCTGGGTGGCCATTCGGTGTTCCACATCGAGCTGCCGGGTGGCAAGCGCGTGCAGTCCTTCGTAGCCAATGCCGAGCGCCAGGGCGACCGCCCCACCTGGGGTGACGAAGTCTACGTGTGGTGGGAAGACGACAGCGGCGTGGTACTGCGGTCATGAGCCTGCGCAAGATCAAGCGACTGGTCCCCAACGGGCGGCAGATGGTCATCGGTGCGCCCTTCCTGTGGCTGTTCCTGTTCTTCGCCCTGCCGTTCCTGATCGTGCTGAAGATCAGCTTCGCCGAGGCCGACGTGGCGATCCCGCCTTACACCGAGATCTTCAGCTACGCCGAAGACAAGCTGCAGTTGATCCTCAACCTGGCCAACTACGGCATGCTGGCCGACGACGAGCTGTACCTGGCAGCCTACCTGGGCTCGCTGAAGGTCGCCTTCTTCAGCACCCTGTTGTGCCTGCTGATCGGCTACCCCATGGCCTACGGCATCGCCAATGCGCGCAAGGACGTGCAGACCGTGCTGCTGCTGCTGATCATGATGCCGACCTGGACTGCGATCCTGATCCGCGTGTACGCGTGGATGGGCATCCTCGGCAACAACGGCCTGCTCAACGGCTTCCTGCTCTGGCTGGGAGTGATCGACGAACCCCTGCAGATTCTCAACACCAACCTGGCGGTGTATATCGGCGTGGTCTATTCCTACCTGCCATTCATGATCCTGCCGCTCTACGCCAACCTGGTGAAGCACGACCCGAGCCTGCTCGAGGCCGCCTCCGACCTGGGGTCGAGCACCTTCAACAGCTTCTGGAAGATCACCGTGCCGCTGTCGAAGAACGGCATCATCGCCGGCTGCATGCTGGTGTTCATTCCGGTAGTGGGCGAGTTCGTCATTCCCGAGCTGCTCGGCGGTCCGGAAACCCTGATGATCGGCAAGGTGCTGTGGCAAGAATTCTTCAATAACCGCGACTGGCCGGTGGCTTCGGCACTGGCGGTCATCATGCTGCTGGTGCTGATCGTGCCCATCATTCTGTTCAACCGCAGCCAGGCCAAGGAACTGGAGGGCAAGGCATGAGAGGCTTCAAGTTCTCCAACCTGATGCTGGTGCTGGGGCTGTTGTTCATCTATCTGCCCATGCTGATCCTGGTGATCTACTCGTTCAACGAGTCGCGCCTGGTGACCGTATGGGGCGGCTGGTCGGTGAAATGGTACGTGGGCCTGCTGGACAACACCCAACTGATGGGCTCGGTGATGCGCTCGCTGGAAGTGGCCTTCTACACCGCCATTGCGGCGGTGGCGCTGGGCACCATGGCGGCCTTCGTGCTGACGCGCATCTCGCGCTTTCGCGGCCGCACCGCGTTCGGTGGCCTGGTCACCGCGCCGCTGGTGATGCCCGAAGTGATCACCGGCCTGTCGCTGCTGTTGCTGTTCGTGGCCATGGCGCAGCTGATCGGCTGGCCGCAGGAGCGCGGCCTGGTGACCATCTGGATCGCCCACACGACCTTCTGTACCGCCTACGTGGCCGTGGTGGTTTCGGCGCGCCTGCGTGAGCTGGACCTGTCCATCGAAGAGGCCGCCATGGACCTCGGCGCGCGACCGTGGAAGGTGTTCTTCCTGATCACCATCCCGATGATCGCGCCGTCGCTGGCAGCCGGCGGCATGATGTCCTTCGCCCTGTCGCTGGACGACCTGGTACTGGCCAGCTTCGTGTCCGGTCCAGGCTCGACCACCCTGCCGATGGAAGTCTTTTCCGCGGTGCGCCTGGGCGTGAAGCCGGAAATCAATGCCGTGGCCAGCCTGATCCTGCTGGCGGTGTCGCTGGCGACCTTCATGGTCTGGTACTTCACCCGCCAGGCCGAAGAGCGCCGCCGTAAGGCGATTCAGCAAGCCATCGACGAAAGCCTGAGCCTGCAGCAGCCGGCCAGGGCCTGACGGCCATTCGCGGCTGAAGCCGCCCTACCGGGGTTGCCATTGGCAGTCCAGGGGAGCGGTTTCAGTCGCGATGCTCGTAGGCCGAGTCCAATTTTCATGTAGTCCTGAAAACCCGCGTTTTTCCCTTGCTAGGCTGCACTTCCTCGACAAGGAAGTGATCGATGGCCGAACCCGACTCCCCGCAATACACCAAACTGCCCAATGGCGGCCCGCGAGTCATGCCGTTGCCACTGGTCATCCCCGATGCCCATCGCCTGGCCCAGCCCGATCCGACGCCAGCGCCTGCGCCCAGCTTCGAAAAGCCTGCACCCCGCGAACGCCTCCAGCCTGAACCCGTAGCCGATGAGGAACCCGGGTTCTACATCCTGCCGCGCAGCATGACCCCCGCCGAGCTGTACCGTGAGCTGTTCGACGACATGCCGGGCACAGCCCTGCGCTCGTTCAGCCAAATTGGAAGAAAGCCGGAGGACCTGGGGCGATTCCGGGCTATGCCCAGCATGTAGGAGCGATCAGTAAAGCCGCGCGCTGGATGAAAACGGGTGGTTTTATAGCGATTGGCATTGGTGGAGTTTCAGGCGCGATGGCCATCAAGGAGGTCTGTATGGCAGGTGACGAGCAAGGCTGCAAAAACGCTATGTTTGTTGAGGGAGGTAAGTTCTTGGGGGCGAGCTATAGCGGGTATAAAGCAGCCGCTTTATCGGGCCAGTACGCAATGCGCATGTGCGTGGCTATTGGTGTAGCTACGGGCGGTACAGCGGGTGTTCTGTGTGGAGGCTTAGTGATTGGTGTCGGTGCTTTCATGGGTACAAAGCTTGGTAGCGCGGGGGGAGAGTGGGCGGGAGAGTTACTGTACGAGACGGTTGTGGAGTGAGGGGCTTTGGTTTATGGACCTAAGCTTCATTTACAAGGTGGCCCGATTACGAGGCCCGCTGTGTGGGGATAATTTGTACAAACAAGGGGATACAGTCTGAATGTTGTTGATCGCTTTGGTGATCCCATGGCTGGTGATAGCTGCAGGCGTTGTCGTCGAACTCTATGTACGGCGATATTGTCTTTTGGATATGTTGAGTCATCTGAAAAAAAGCTCGCTTTTCTCTCGTGTTTACCTGCAGCACTGGATCTTCACTGGCAGGTTTTTCAAGATCAAGCTCTTGTCCGACATTGGATGGGCGCTGATTTTTGCACGTAGCAATGTCCGCAGCGGAGTTCTGGATCCCGAGGAGATTGCAGCCTTTCCGCGTCATTTCAGGTGGCTGGCAATTTTCTACACCGTTTCATTGTATGGCGGCCTCATGTACCTGATGGGTGTTTGGGCTTTCATCCAGTGGCAGCAACTGAGTGCGCAGGAAGGTGGGCTCGGTGGCAGTGGTATCGTATTTCTGGTTTCGATTTCTCTAGTGTTGGCAGCAATTTTGATTTCCACAGGGTTGACGATCTACGCTTGCCATTACCACTTGAACAGCCTGATGGGTGCGGTTAGAGAGGACCATCCCTCAAAAGTTGGGCTTGATTTGACTATTGATGGTTCTGGAGCAGGCTGGCGCTCAATGCTCTTTATCTTGATGGGGCGGTCGTTGTGGTTTAAAGGTCGTAAGGTCGGAGGCATTGACCCTGACGTTTTTGATTTTCATACACTCTCTTCCCGCCTCAGATGGGCGGCACGGGCCAATATCCTCTTCATATGGGTGGGGGTTGCCAGTGCGGTTATTGCCCTTGGGCTGCATTGGTTGAGTGGTTAGGCGGTTAGCCGTAATGCGCACCGGTCGCTACTGAACGGCGTGAGAGCCTTGGGAGGCTCTCTTGTTGGGGCAGACGTTACCGAGCAAGCTGGTGATTTCATCTATGGAGAGCTCTTTGATAGGCGATACCCAAGCGCTGCCTGCCGCGCTGAAATTGCTACTTCTGGGTGGCGGGTTTTTGCTGATGTTCGTCAGTGCTGCTTTGAAAGCCTATGTCAGGCGTTTTCAGATTCCAGCATTGGTTTGTTCGAAGAGACCGGATCGAACTGAACGACTTGCGCCAGACCGGGCTGGATACCTGTCTTCAGCATGGCGCGACGTGTGGTTGTTGGATATCGGTATGCAGCTTATGGCGCTAAAGAGAAAGTTGATTATCGGCGGGTTGAATAACGTCGAAGTCGAGGCTTTACCGCCGACTCTGCGCGTCATTGCGCTGATCCATGTCTTTTGCGCTTACGGCGGATTTCTTTGGCTCGTGGTTTCTGCCGTATGGATACTGATTTTCCGGTGAGCATTGGCACACGGCTTCTGGTTCATGCACTGACCGTGGGCAGCCTCCACCTTTAATGTGCCGGCACCAACCTCAACACCCCCTCCGCATGCTTCTCCACATCTCCCTCGCTCAACCACTGCGGTACGTAATCACCGCGAACATAACCCTGCGCCTGGTCCGCGTAATGGCGGTCGAAGGGCACGCCGCTCTGGCCGACGGGGTTGATGCCCAGGCTGTGCTCCGGGTCGGCGAAGTCGATGATGCGTCGTGTGGAGGGGCCGTAGTTGACTGGCCAGGGTGCCGGGCCGGTACGGGCGGACAGGTTGTTGGGGACTTCGTGGCTGCCGGGAGCGGGGAAGGGACCGACGTTGAGCAGCCAGTCCAGCGGCTTCTGCGCGCCCAGCGGGTGGGCGTGGGTGAGGGTGTGTGCCTGGCCCCACTGCCACTGGCGCGGGTCCTTGCCGTGCAGGCCCTGCAAGTGGTCGAGGCTGGCGCGCCAGGCGGCCTTGACGATATCGGCGCGTGTTTCCAGGCCTGGGGTGCGGCGGTCGTCCCACCAGGGTGAGTCGGCGCTGGCGGCCAGGCGTGGCATGGCTGAGTCGAAAACCCGTGTGGACAGCAGGGTGTCGAACAGCGCGTCGCCCAGTTCGTCCTTGAACGCCTTATTGGCCAGCTCGTAGAGGAACTGGTTGAACAGCGTGGCAGGTACGGAGTCCAGCGGGTAGTCGCCCGGCCAGGTCGCCAGTTGCTCGACCATGGCCCGCTCGTCGTCCGAGGCAGCGGCTGCGCGCAGGTCGGCCAGCAGCGGTCGCAGGATGCTCGGGCCGTAGTCGGTGCGGGTGCCCAGTTGCAGTTGCCGGGTGGACGGCAGGTCCCATCTCAGGCTGTTGTCGCTCAACTGGCGGTCGAGCTGCTGGCCGCGCTCCGGTGGGTTGTAGTAACCGGGAATCTCGATGCCGGCTGGCGACACGGGCTGGAAGTTGGCCGACAGCACATAGCCGCGTGCCGGGTTCTCTTCCTGCGGGTTGGCGCTGAACGGCTGGAAGCCGGGCTTTTCCGCCGCACCGCTGGCGCCGTCGAGAATGAACGTGGGGTTCACCCCGGCCGGGCGGATCGGCAGTTGCCCGGCCGCCCACCAGCCGATGTCACCCTGGGCGTTGGCCCAGACGATGTTCAGCCCGGGCGCCTGGATCTTGCTGGCCGCCGTGCGCATCTTGGCCAGGGTATCGGCGCGGTTGGCCAGGTAGAAGCCGTCGAGCACCGGGTTGTCCGCTTCCAGGAACGACCACCACATGGCGATCGGGGTCTGGCCGGCGTTCTGGCCCAGGGCATCGTTGACGATCGGCCCGTGGGGCGAGCGACGCAGGGTGAGGGTCACCGGCGCCTGGCCCTTTACCTTGATCTGCTGTTCGCTGCGCTGCAGGTCGACCCAGGCACCGCGATACCACACCTGCTCGGGATTGGTGGGGTTGGTCTTCTCGGCCACCAGGTCCAGGTCGTCGTTCTGGAACATGGTCAGGCTCCAGCCGAAGGCGCGGTTATGACCAAGGAAGGCGAAGGGGTTCAGGGCCTGGTAGTGGCCGTAGAGTTCGAAGCCCGGCGCAGACAGCTGCGCTTCGTACCAGACCGCCGGGACCGAGAAGCGAATGTGCGGGTCGCCCGCCAGCAGGGGCTTGCCGCTACGCGTACGGCTGCCGGCGATGGCCCAGGCGTTGCTGCCTTCGAATTGCGGCAGGCCGGCGTCCTGCAGCGCCTGGTGGCTGAGCCTGGCCAGCGTGCCGAGGCCCTGCCAGTCGGCCTGCGCCAGGGCTGGCCGTTTACCCAGCATGCCCTCGGCGTGCCAGCCCAGGTCGAAGACCTTCAGGTAGTCGGCGCCCAGTTCATCGCGCACGTAGGTGAGCAGCGGTTCGGTGCGAAACGCTGCGGCGAAGCTGTAGGCCAGGTAGCCACCGATGCTCAGGGTATCGGCGGCGCTGAAGGGCCGCTTGGGAATGCCCAGCAGGTCGAACTCCATCGGTGCCGGGCGGCTGGCCTGGTACTGGTTGACGCCGTCCAGGTAAGCCTCCAGCGCCTGCCAGGTGGGTGTGCTGCGGTCCTGCCGGGCTACATAGGCGTCGGCATGCTCGGCAATACGCAGGGTACGGAACAGCCGGTCGGTGTCGAGCAGCCTGGGGCCCAGTACCTCGGCCAGTTCGCCGCGCGCCAGGCGGCGGAGCATTTCCATCTGGAACAGCCGGTCCTGGGCCTGGACATAGCCCAGGGCGCGGTACAGGTCCGCTTCGTTGGCCGCCTGGATGTGCGGCACACCGCGCAGGTCATAGCGCACTGTCACCGGCGCCTGCAGCCCGGCAAGCGCCAACTCGCCGTCGCGTTGCGGCTGCTTGCCATGGATGTACCACGCGGCGGCTGCGGCGGCGAGCAGGGCGATGGTGGTGGCAAGGACGGTCAGGCGGCGTTTCATGCGGCTTTCCTGAAGTGAGGCGGGCAGTGGCGCAGGCTACCGCGCTGCCGCATGGCTTGCCAGCATGCCGCACAGGCATGAATATCTGCGCATACCCTTGGCCTGCGGATCCATCATGAGCGAAACCTTCGACCCCGATCGGCTGCGTGCCAGCCTGCATCCCTTGCATGCCAGCGACGCGCTGTCCCCGACCGGGCTGACCTACCAGCGCTTCTACGGCCTCGATGCCCTGGGCGGCGAGACCCCGGTGCGCAGTTGGCTGGGGCGGATGGATGTGGACGGTTACCAGGTGGTCGGCCAGGTGTGGTTGCCCGCCGATGCGCGGGCGACGCTGATCCTCATGCATGGCTTCTACGACCATATGGGCCTGTACCGGCACGTGATCGAATGGGCGCTGGGCCAGGGCTTCGCGGTGCTGTCCTGTGACCTGCCGGGGCACGGATTATCCAGTGGCGCGCGGGCCAGTATCGGTGACTTCGCCGAGTACCAGACCGTGCTGCAGCGCCTGCTGGCCGAAGCCGAGGCGCTGGCGTTGCCGCAGCCCTGGCACCTGTGCGGGCAAAGCACCGGTGGCGCCATCGTGGTCGACCACCTGCTGCATCGCGGCAGCGACAGCCCGGCGCAGGGTCAGGTGGTACTGCTCTCGCCGCTGGTGCGGCCGCGTGCCTGGGGCTGGTCCAAGGCCAGTTATTACCTGTTGCGGCCCTTCGTTACCGGCATTGCCCGGCGCTTCACGGAGAACTCCAATGCGCCGGCATTCCTGCCGTTTCTCCTGGCCGACCCCCTGCAGCCCCGCCGCCTGCCCACCGCCTGGGTCGGCGCCCTGGCGCGCTGGATCGTGCACATCGAAAAGGCTCCGCGCAGCGAGCGGCGGCCGCTGATCGTGCAGGGCGAGTCGGACATGACCGTGGACTGGAGCCACAACCTGACGATACTCAACGACAAGTTTCGCCAGCCGGAAATCTTCATGCTGCGTGAGGCCCGGCATCACCTGGCCAACGAGATTCCGGAACTGCGCGCCCGGTATTTCGAATTCCTCAACCAGCGTTTCCAGCCGCCAGCGCCATAAGCCCTGCGGCTTTAGCCTAACGTTCGATTAAGCGCTTTGCGGCCGGGTAGGAGCGGCTTCAGCCGCGAAGCGACCGCATGTTCGCAGCAGATGCAGTGATTTCCTTGCTCTTTCGCGGCTAAAGCCGCTATCGACCGAGGTCAGGTTGCAGGTGCTCAGGGCGCCAGGCTGGCGTTGCTCTGGCCGACCGCCAGACCGGCCTTGATGGCGGCCAGGGCGGCCTGGTAGTAGGCGCGGCCTTCGGGTGACTCGGCGAAGCTGGAGAACTCTTCCAGCTCCGGGTCGGAAAGGTCGCGGTAGACGTACAGCAGGGTGTTGTTGAGGTCGGCGCCAATCTGCGCCATCAGCCGCTCACGCTGGCTTTCCACCACCCCCTGGGCCTGGCCGCCGAGGTTCAGGCCGGGAATCATCTGGCTGAGGCTGTCGGCGGCGACGCCGGCCAGCGCCAGGCTGACCTCTGCTCCGGCCTGGCGAGCGGGCAGGGCCTGGGCCAGGTGGCCGATGAGCAACTGGCGGCTGTCGTCGGCCTGCATCACCGGCAGGCCCTGGGCGTGCTTGGCCAACTGGTCGGCACGGGTGGCGGTCAGTTCGGCGTTGACGATCTTGCGGCCCAGCGGCGACTGGAAGAAGCGCAATGCGGGGGCCGGATCCTTGAGGCTCTCGCGCAGCCGCTGCGCAGCACGCTGGTCCACGGCCTGAGGGGCGAAACGCTGGTTGCTGTTGTTGACCAGCGCCTGGAACACCGCCGGCGGCAGGTTGTTGCTGTAGCGCTGTTGCGCCGCTTTCAGCGCGTCGTTGAAGTGCGCCCGCTGCTGCGGCCAGCCGGCAGCCTTGTACAACTGGTCGTAGGCGTCTGCCCAGGCGGGCAACGCGCATAACATCAACAGCAACACACACAAACGACGCATTCGGGACTCCTGTCGGCAGGCCGCTATTCTCGGTGCGTTTACCGGCGTTTGTCGAGTTGCGCCTGAGCCGGATCAAGTAAATCCCGATGCGCGAACAACTTGTGCGCCGCCCTCTATTGGATTGCCGGGGTTATGGCTACTATGCACGCCATGCAAACACCCATCGATCACCTTTCGTTGCAGCGTATCGTTGACGACCTGGCCGCCCGTGGCTGGTCGCAACAGGATATTTTTCTGCCCGACGCGCTGACCCGCGACCTGGCGGCCGAGTGCCGTCGGCGTGCGGCTGCCGGTGACCTCGAACCTGCCAGTGTCGGGCGCGGGCCGGCGCAGGAGGTACGCGAAGGGATTCGTGGTGATCGTATCCAGTGGCTGGAGCCCGGCCAGTCGGTGTTCTGCGACCAGTACCTGAACGTGATGGACAGCCTGCGCGTGGCGCTGAACCGTGACCTGTTCATGGGGCTGGAAGACTTCGAGAGCCATTTCGCGTTCTACCCGCCCGGTGCGTTCTACAAACGGCATGTGGACCGTTTTCGCGATGACGACCGGCGCATGGTTTCTGCCGTGCTGTATCTCAATGCCGACTGGCTCCCGGAGCAGGGCGGGCAGTTGCGCATGTACCTGAAGGACGACGTGTCCCATGACGTACAGCCAGCGGGCGGCTGCCTGGCGGTGTTCCTCTCGGGTGACGTGCCCCACGAAGTGCTGCCGGCCAGCCGTGACCGGCTTTCGCTCACCGGCTGGTTCCGGCGCCGGGGGAACGACCCGTTTCCCTGAGGCTTCTGCCCGCGTTTACCGCCAGCCGCCGGGGTTGCCGTCAGGCCCTGCGCAGGCTGCTGTTGCGGCGCACGGTGCCGGCACGTGCTTCGATGGCGTGCTGTAACGGCTTGCACAGGCCCAGCAGAAAGGCCATTTCCGCCACCACGAACAACGGACCGATGATCAGCCCGGACACGTCGTCGATGAAGGCGGGTTTGCGACCCTCGTAGTAGTGCCCGACGAACTGGATGATCCAGCCCACCACGAACAGCCCCACACCCCAGCCCAGCCAGGTGCCGGTGCTCTGCCGGGCCAGCGCGGCGCCCACCCACAGGCACAGCAGCAACAGCGCGCTCATCAAGATACCCAGCCTGCGGTCCAGGCGCAGATAGAACAGCATGCTGGCGCCGGCCACCAGCGTGGCGGGGGCCAGCCATAGGCTGTAGGCCGATATGCCGGGCCGCGACAGAAGAATCGTCACGGCCAGTACGATCATTGGGATGCCGAAGAAGTGAGTCACGATATTGCGTGAGTCTCGGTGATAAGCGGCGTATTGGCTGAGATGATCGACCAGGGTTTTCATTATGATTCCTGCCTGTGGCGTGGACCGCGTCCGTTCACCTTAGTCGGTTCGCTCAGCGCCCGCTCAGGAAACAAGGAAGCAGAAATGACAAATGGAATACTTTGGCGCTCGCACCTCATGGCCGAGGACTGGTTCGCCCGTTTGCCTGCGGGTTTGCAGGACGCGCTGATCGGGGCCGCGGTGCAGCGCAGGGTCACGCCCGGCAAGCGGCTGTTCGCCAAGGGCGATGCGCCTTGCGGGCTGTATCTGCTGCTCGAAGGCGCGGTGCGCATGGGCGCCGTGGAGGACCAGCGGCTGACCTCGCCGCGCGAGCGCGCCCGCCTGCCGTACTGGTTCGGCGAGGTGTCCCTGTTCGACGGCCTGCCGCGCACCCATAACGTCCACTCCATCGGGCAAAGCATCTTTCTCCAGGTGCCCCAGGCGTTCCTGCATGAGCTGTTCGGCCAGCATCCCGAGTACCTGCGCTTCTTCGCCGCCCTGCTGAGCCTCAAGCTGGGCCTGCCCTTGCTGCGTCCGGAGCGTCTGCAAACGTTGCCCGAACGGGCGCGGGTCGCCTGGCGCCTGCTGTTGCTCAGTGAGGGCTATGGCCTGCTGAACAATGCCCGGCGGCTGATCGATTTCGAGGCCATCGAGGCCTGCCCGACAGTGAATCTGCCACGCCCGGCGTTACGGCAAGTGCTGGAGGACCTGCATCAACGCAAGATCATCCGCCTGGGAAGCGAGCAGGTGGAGGTATTCGACGTCGCGCGCCTGCGCAAGGTGGCCAACCATCTGCGCGCCCGGGCCGTTGGCTGAGCGGGCCCTTCAAGGGTTCAGCAGCCCCAGCCGGTATTGCTGCGGAGTCAGTCCGGTCCAGCGCTTGAAGGCCCGGCTGAAGCCCTCCAGGTCGCTGAAGCCCAGCAGACAGGCCACCTCGTTGAGTGACAGCTGGGCGTCGCAGATGTGCAACAGGGCGAGGTTTTCCCGACACTGGTTGAGCAGCAGGTCGTAGCGGCAGCCTTCGTCGGCCAGATGGCGTTGCAGGCTGCGCAGGCTCAGGCCCAGGGCTTGGGCGACGCTTTCGGCACTGGGTTCGCCCTCGGGCAACTGGGTTTCGATGACGCCGCGTACCCGAGGCTCCCAGATCAGGCCGGTGGCGGCCTCGGCGGCTTGCGTGGCGCCATCCTCCAGGTGGCTGTCGAAGTCGCCGCAGGCGAACAGCAAGCGGTTGTCGGACGCGCTGAAATACAGCGGCGCGCGAAACAGCTCCTGCCAGGGCTGGGGGTCGACAGGCGCACTTCGCTGCAAGTGCACCGCCAGTGGCGCATAAGCCCGCCCCAGGCGGTTGCGGCAGGTGCGTACGTAGATGGCCGCGAAGGCATCGAAGATCTCTGCCGCCGGTGCCGGACAATCTGCCGGCGGGTTGAAGCGGAATTCATAGTGCTCAGCGGTCTTGTCCAGGCTCAGGCGCAGGTTGTCGCGACTTTGTGGCTGATAGCGCACGATGCGCTCGAACACTTCGCGCAACGACTCACTGGCCACCAGGGTGTAACCCAGGGCGTGGAAGCGCGTGGGGCTGACGAAACGCGACACCCGCAGCCCCAGAGCCGGGTCGCCACTGGCCTGCACCGCCAGTTGCCACAGGCGCAGGGTCGCGTGCGCTGGCTCTGGCAGCGGGGCGAGCGGGTCTATGCCAGCGGCGTTGCACAGCGCTGCGCTGTCCAGCCCCAGGGCGTCGAGTTGCTTGCGCAGGGCGCGGGTCCAACTGGCGAGACTGCTTGGCTCTGGCATGCGCGGGCTACTTCCTGTCGGCTGGAGGAAAGAGGCGTCGCCGAACGGCGATCCAGGCAGATCCGTTGCCAGGTTATTCAGAGCATGGAACCCGTCTGGATATTTGCAAGTTCATCGGACTGAATGGATACCGTCACACAGGAGTCAGGCACCTTTTATTTCTAAATTGAATTAGCAAATATCTTCTTATTCCTTCTTGTGTAGTTTCGGCCTCCCTATACTCGCGGCATGGATACAGGCCTTCAGGAGGCGACCCCATGCACAACGCACCCATCCGTTACCTGATCGTGCCAGGCTGGCAGGGCTCGCCCGACGAGCACTGGCAGACGCACTGGCAGAACAGCCTGCCCAACAGTGAGCGGGTGCGGCAGGCCGACTGGCATCACCCGCGCTGCGCGGACTGGGTCGGCGAGCTGCAGCGTGCGGTGGCCGCCGAAGACTCGCCGGTAATCCTGATCGCCCATAGCCTGGGCTGCATCACTGTTGCCCACTGGGCGCGCCTGGCGCCGCTGGAGTCGCTGCGTCAGGTCCACGGCGCGCTGCTGGTCGCACCCGCCGACGTGGAGCGTCCGGGTTGCCCGCCGGCCTTGCGCAACTTCGCACCGATTCCCACTGACCTGCTGCCATTCCCCGCGCAGGTGGTCAGCTCCGACAACGACCCTGCAGTGAGTACCCGGCGCGCCATGCAGATGGCCAGCGACTGGGGCGCCGAGCTGGGCCTGCTCAACCAGGCCGGGCACATCAACGTCAAATCCGGCCACACCCGTTGGGAACAAGGCTTCGCCTACCTGTACCGGCTGCAGAACCGCCTGGAGCAGCAGGCCCGGCGGCGTGCCTGAGCCCTTGATTTTCACACCGCCTGGCGGTCGCTTCGCGTAACGCCGGTGCCCTGAGTGCTGGCGGGAGTTCTTCATGAGTGTTCACGATTCCCCTGGTCAGTTCCTGACCTTTCCCGATGCCGAAAAAAGCCCGCTGAGCATTCGTGCCAAGGCGCTGGTGTTCATCGACCCCCGCTCGCGCCAGCTACGCGCCGACATGGAACGGCTGGCCGCCGGGCCGCTGCCGATCCTGATCCGTGGCGAAACCGGCACCGGCAAGGAGCTGCTGGCCCGCCACATCCATCGCGGCAGTGACCGGGGCGGGCTGTTCGTGTCGGTGAACTGTGGCGCCCTGAGCCCCACCTATGCCGAGGCCGAGCTGTTCGGCCACGCGCCGGGCGCCCACGGTGTTTCGGCCAGCAGCCGTGCCGGCTGGTTCGGCTCGGCCAACGGCGGCACGCTGTACCTCGACGAGATCGGTGACCTGCCTCTGGCTGTACAGGCCAAACTGCTCGCGGCGCTGGAAAACCGCGAGGTCACCCGTGTGGGCGCGCAGCAAGCCAGCCCGGTGGACGTGCGGCTGGTGGCCGCCACCAGTATCGACCTGAGCCAGGCAGTGGCGGCCGGGCGCTTCCACGAGCGGCTGTTCCAGTACCTGAGCGATGGCCGCCTCGACCTGCCGGCACTGCGTGAGCAGCCAGGCAATATCCTGCCGTTGGCCGAGTATTTCATCGGTATCTACAGCCAACGCCTGGGGCTGCCGCTGCCCTTGCTCAGCCTGGCCGCCCAGCAGCTACTGCTGGCCCACCCCTGGCCAGGCAATACCCGCGAGCTGGAGAACGTCATTCACTTCGCCCTGCTGCTCAATGGTGGCGACGAGATCCTGCCCGAGCACCTCAACCTGCCTGCCGCGCCGGACCCACTGGCCGAAATCCGTCGCCAGGCGGCGGTGCTGCTGGAAGCCGGCGGCCCGGCTGAGCAGGCGCACTTGAAGAGCTTGCTGAGCGAACTGTCGGCCCGTTTGTCGCTGTTCTGAGAGCTGAAGGTTTTGACGCCGCTGGCCGTGACAGGCAGTGGCGTCTTTTTCTATGAGCGGCGGCTGACACCCGGGCATATCTACAAAGGTGATAAGCAGCTGAATAAAAAGTATTTTATGGGAATAAAAAATCCCGCTACTGTCCGTTCACGTCCGGCCGATTCCGGCCGGACCGCCAATACCGATAAAAGCATTTCTAAGGGGCATGCATGAAAAAGACATTCCTGATGGCCGCACTGGCCGTTGCCTTCTCGGCCGGCCTGGCACAGGCGGGTGAAAAACTGGTGGTCGGCGCGACGCCCGTACCGCACGCCGAGATCCTCGAGCTGATCAAGCCGACCCTGGCCAAGGAAGGGGTCGACCTGGAGATCAAGGTCTTCACCGACTACGTGCAGCCCAACGTGCAGCTCAACGAGAAGCGCCTGGACGCCAACTACTTCCAGACCAAGCCTTACCTGGATGGCTTCAACAAGGGCAAGGGCGCAACCCTGACCACTGGCGTAGGCGTGCATGTCGAGCCGTTCGGTGGCTACTCGAAGAAGTACAAGAGCCTGGCCGAGTTGCCTGAAGGCGCCACCGTGGCCATTCCCAACGAGGGCAGCAATGCCGGGCGTGCCTTGCTGCTGCTGCAGAAAGGCGGCCTGATCACCCTGAAGGATCCGACCAACGCCCTGTCCACCCCCAAGGACATCGCCACCAACCCCAAGAAGCTGAAATTCCGTGAGCTGGAGTCGGCGGTACTGCCGCGTGTGCTGGATCAGGTCGATCTGGACATGATCAACACCAACTACGCGCTGGAAGCCAAGCTCAATCCGAAGAAGGATGCGCTGATTCTCGAAGGCGCCGACTCGCCTTACGTGAACTACCTGGTCACCCGCCAGGACAACGCCAACAGCGATGCCATCCAGAAGCTGTCCAAGGCACTGACCAGCCAGCAAGTGAAGGACTTCATCAACAAGAAGTACGACGGCGCGGTACTGCCAGCGTTCTGATTGTGAATTGACGGCTAATCGCGGCTGAAGCTGCTTCTGGCGGCGCAAAGGATGTGTATATAGATATTCGATAACGGTATTTAAATTTAGTTTTTTATATCGATACAGTTACTCCCATTCCCTACCTGACCCAGTGAATCGGAGTACTCATGCCCGCAGCCTCCCTTGCTTCTTCAGCCGCGCAACCGGTCAGCCAGTCTTTCGAAGTGCGTCCCCTGGCCGGCAACGTCGGCGCTGAAATCCTCGGCCTGGACCTCTCCCGCCCACTGAACGACAGCGACTTCGCGCGTGTTCACAAGGCGCATCTGGATCACCACCTGGTGGTGTTCCGCGACCAGCACATCACCCCCGCACAGCAGATCGAATTCAGCCGGCGCTTCGGCGTGCTGCAGATCCACGTGCTCAAGCAGTTCCTGCTGCCCGGCCACCCGGAAATCCTCATCGTTTCCAACATCGTCGAGAACGGCCAACCCATCGGGCTGGGCGATGCCGGCAAGTTCTGGCACTCGGACCTCTCCTACAAAGAGCTGCCGAGCCTGGGCTCGATGCTCTACGCCCAGGAGCTGCCCAGCGAAGGCGGCGACACGCTGTTCGCCGACATGCACAAGGCCTGGGACACCTTGCCGGCGCACCTGCGCCAGGCCGTCGAAGGTCGCCAGGCGGTGCACAGCTACACCGCCCGCTACCGCGACGGGCACAACGCCGAGAACTGGCGTCCGACGCTCACCGCCGAACAACTGGCCCAGGTCGTGGAAGTCGCGCACCCCATCGTGCGCACCCATCCGGAGAACGGACGCAAGGCGTTGTTCGTCAGCGAGAACTTCACTACTCACATCGTCGGCATTTCCGAAGACGAGAGCCGGCAGATCCTCGCCGAGGTGTATGCCCACAGCACCCGCCCGCAGAACGTCTACCGCCATCAATGGCAGGACAACGACATGGTGTTCTGGGACAACCGCTCGCTGATCCACCTGGCCACTGGCTGCCCGGCTCATCTGCGCCGCCGCCTGCACCGCACCACCATCCAGGGCACTGCGCCCTACTGATCCAGGAGAGCGGACATGAACGCTGTCGCGCAAAGCCACACGGCTAGCCAGGGCCACTCGACGCCGCAGGCCAATCAGCCCACCGCTGAGGCGCTGCTGCACGTGCAGGGTGTGAGTCTGGAATACCGCACCCCACAGCGCGTGGTACGCGCTACTCATCGGGTCAGTTTCGAGGTCGACCCGGCCGACCGCTTCGTGCTGCTCGGTCCTTCAGGTTGCGGCAAGTCGACGTTGCTCAAGGCGGTGGCGGGGTTCATCCGCCCCAGCGAAGGGCAGATCCGCCTGGCGGGCCAGCCGGTCAGCGAACCCGGTCCGGACCGTATCGTGGTGTTCCAGGAGTTCGACCAGTTGCCGCCGTGGAAGACGGTGATCGAGAACGTCATGTTCCCGCTGCTGGCCTCACGCACCCTCAAGCGCCCCGAAGCGCTGGAGCGCGCCCGGTACTACCTCGACAAGGTCGGTTTGAGCGGCTTCGCCGAGGCCTACCCGCACACGCTGTCGGGCGGCATGAAAGCGCGTGTGGCCATCGCCCGCGCCCTGGCCATGCAGCCGAAGATCCTGCTGATGGACGAGCCCTTCGCGGCGCTGGATGCGCTGACTCGGCGCAAGATGCAGGAAGAGTTGCTGGAGCTGTGGGAGGAGGTGCGTTTCACCCTGCTGTTCGTCACCCACTCCATCGAGGAAGCCCTGGTGGTCGGCAATCGCATCCTGCTGCTGTCACCGCACCCCGGCCGCGTGCGGGCCGAAATCAACAGCCATCAGTACGACCTGCAGAGCCTGGGCGGTGTGGGCTTCCAGCACACCGCGCAGCGCATCCACCGCCTGCTGTTCGATGAACCCGGCGGCGACGGCCAGGCCGAGCGTGAGCTGGGCTTCCAGGACATACGCATCGCGTATTGAGCATTCATCGGCGGGCCGTGTCGGCCCTGCCCGCAGAGATCCGAACCATGAGCATTTCTCCCCATGCATCTTCGCCGCGTCGCGAAGAATATGAAGTCGCGCTCGAGCCTTTCGTGCAGAGCGAACTGGCCCGTGACATTCCCCTGGCCCGGCGCATCTGGCAACTGGGCTGGGTACGCAAGAGCCTGATCATGGTCGTGCTGGCCGTGCTCTGGGAGGTGGTCGCACGCCTCCAGGGCAACGACCTGCTGCTACCGGGTTTTCTGCAGACTGCCCAGGCGTTCTATGACGGACTGCTCAGTGGTGAGCTGCCGGGCAAGGTGTGGATTTCCCTGACCGTGCTGGTGCAGGGCTACCTGATCGGTATCGTGCTGGCCTTCGCCCTGACCACCCTGGCGGTGTCCACCCAGCTGGGTCGCGACCTGCTCAGTACCCTGACCGCGATGTTCAACCCGCTGCCGGCCATCGCCCTGCTGCCCCTGGCGCTGCTGTGGTTCGGCCTGGGCCAGAACAGCCTGATCTTCGTGCTGGTGCACTCGGTGCTCTGGGCCCTGGCGCTCAACACCTATGCAGGTTTTCTCGGCGTGTCCGAGACCCAGCGCATGGCCGGGCGCAACTACGGGCTCAAGGGCCTGCGCTTCGTCTGGCACATCCTGATTCCGGCGGCGCTGCCGTCGATCCTGGCGGGCCTGAAGATCGGCTGGGCCTTCGCCTGGCGCACCCTGATCGCCGCCGAGCTGGTGTTCGGTGCGTCTTCCGGCAAGGGCGGCCTGGGCTGGTACATCTTCCAGAACCGCAACGAGCTGTACACCGACAAGGTATTCGCCGGCCTGGCGGCGGTGATTCTCATCGGCCTGCTGGTGGAGAACCTGCTGTTCGCCAACATTGAAAAACTGACCGTCAAGCGCTGGGGCATGCAGCGTTGATCCTGCCCATCGCCAACCCTTAGAAGAGAGCACTTTCATGAGCAAGACTTTCAAGCGCCCGGTACTCACCGGCCTGGCGGCGACTTTCCTGCTGGGCGGCCTGCTCAGCGGCACGGCCCAGGCCGAAGGCAAGATCAGCATCGCCCAGCAGTTCGGCATCGGCTATCTGATTCTCGATGTGGTGCGCGACCAGAAGCTGATCGAGAAGCACGGCAAGCAGCAGGGCCTGGATATCGAGGTGGACTGGACCAGCGTATCCGGCGCCACGGCCATGAACGAGGGGCTGCTGGCCGGCGCGCTGGACGTGGTGTCGGCCGGTGTGCCGCCGATGCTGACCATCTGGGACCGCACCAAGGGCAAGCAGAACGTCAAGGCCATCGCCTCGCTGGGCTCGATGCCCAACTACCTGCTGACCAACAACCCCAACGTGAAGAGCATCAAGGACTTCACCGACAAGGACCGCATCGCCGTACCGGCGGCAGGGGTGGGCTTCCAGTCGCGAACCCTGCAGATCGAGACCGCCAAGCTGTTCGGGAACGACAACTACAAGAAGTTCGACAACATCTCGGTGAGCCTGGCCCACCCGGATGCCACGGCTGCGCTGATCGCGGGTGGTTCGGAGATCAACTCGCACTTCTCCAGCCCGCCGTTCCAGTACCAGGCGCTGGAGAACCCCAAAGTGCACAAGGTGCTCAGTTCCTACGACGTGCTCGGCGGCCAGGCGACTTTCAACGTGCTTTACACCACGCAGAAATTCCACGACCAGAACCCCAAGACCTACAAGGCGTTCTATGACGCGCTGGCCGAGGCCGAGCAGATCATCAAGGCCGACAAGCCGGCAGCGGCGCAGACCTACATCCGCGTCGAGCAGTCCAAACTGCCGTTGTCGCTGGTAGAGAAGATCGTCGCCGACCCGGAGATCGACTTCACCATTACCCCGCAACGCACCTTCATCTATGCCGAGAAACTGCATGAGCTGGGTGTGCTGAAGAACAAGGCGAGCAGCTGGAAGGATTACTTTTTCGAAGAAGCTCACGGCACGCCGGGCAGTTGAGGTTGCCAGGGCCGCTGCCGGTCAGCAGCGGCCCCAGGCGTGACGATCAGTTGCTGATCGACAGGATGCTGGCCTGATAGGCACCGACGAAGGTGTCGAAATCCACCACTTCTTCGCTGGACTCCAGCTCGGTCTGGTCGGCCAGGGAGGTGCTGGCCAGCGCTTCGAAGCGTGCCTGCTGCTCGGCGGGCAGCGGCCGGTTGCGGAAGTACTCGGCGTGCACCTGGCTCTGGCGCAGGGAGAACGCCGCGAAGCCTTCGCCGCGCTCGCGCATGGCGGCGAGGATCTGCGCCGACGGGGTCAGCGATGGGTCATCGATTTTCGCCTGCTGCGCGGCCAGGGAGCGGCGGTGTTCGTCGCTGCCATTGGCCTGGTCGAGCAGCTGCGCGATGGGGGCGATCTTGCCCAGCAACTCGCTGGCCCAGGTCTTGAGTTCCACGGCCTTACCCTGGCGCTGCAACTGCAGTCCGGGGCGCCGGCCTTCCTTGACCACGCTGAGGAAGTTGCTGCCAGCGTTGCCGCATTCGCCGTTCGACAGCTGCGGACTTTCTTCCAGCGCGCAGTAGAGGATGAAGGCATCGATGAAGCGCGCCTGCTCCAGGCTGATACCGGTGGGCAGGAAGGGGTTGATGTCTAGGCAGCGCACTTCGACGTACTGCACGCCACGCGCCATCAGCGCCTGGATCGGCCGTTCGCCGGTGTAGGTCACGCGCTTGGGGCGGATGTTGGAGTAGTACTCGTTCTCGATCTGCAGCACGTTGGTGTTGAGCTGGATCCACTCACCCTGGGCATCATGCGTACCGGCCTCGACATACGGCGCGTAGGGCGTGGCCACGGCGCGGCGCAGGCTGTCGGTGTAGCTCTGCAGGTCGTTGTAGCAGGGTGTCAGGTCGGCCTGCGCCTCGCTCTGGTAGCCCAGGTCACTCATGCGCAGGCTGGTGGCGTAGGGCAGGTACAGGGTGTCGGCGTCGAAGTCCTGCAGCTGGTGGGCGCGGCCCCGCAAGAAGCCCTTGTCCAGCGCCGGCGAGGCACCGAACAGGTACATCAGCAGCCAGCTGTAGCGGCGGAAATTGCGGATCAGCGCGATATAGGAATGCGACTGGTAGTCGCGGTCGCTGCCGGCGAACGCCTCGTTCTGGCGCAGCAGCGCCCAGGCGCCTTCCGGTAGCGAGAAGTTGTAGTGGATGCCGGCGATGCACTGCATGGTGCGACCGTAACGCAGGGCCAGGCCCTTGCGGTACACGTACTTGAGCTTGCCGATGTTCGAAGTGCCGTAGTAGGCCAGCGGAATGTCTTCCTCGGCCGGCAGCGGGCAGGGCATCGACGGGCTCCACAGCAGTTCGTCGCCCAGCTGGCTGTAGACGAAGCGATGGATGTTTTCCAGGCTGTCGAGGGTGTCGGCCGGGTTCTTCAGCGCCGGGGTGATGAACTCCAGGAGCGATTCGGAATAGTCCGTGGTGATCTGCTCGTTGGTCAGCGCCGACCCGAGGGCCCTGGGGTGCGGTGTCTGGGCCAGTTCGCCCTGGCCTGTCACGCGCAGGCACTCCCGCTCGATACCGTGCAGGCACTGCCCCAGAAGGGGAAGGTGGGTGCTTTCGCCGAGCACGGCCAGACGGCGGTTGAGAAATTCGCTCAAGGTGGATTCCTTCACACATCGGTCGCCCCGATATTGGGGTGGACATGACGGTCTACAAGGGTGAAGAAAGGAACTGGCGTTGTCGCCTGCTCGAGATTCACGGTTGTCTGCCCGGGCTTCATGGACAGGTTGATCCACCAAGTGGATTCACCCTTTCACCACAGACCAGGCCTGAGCGGGAAAGTACCGCAAATCGATGACACGCAGCTAGGTTGCCTGCGATCTTTGCCAGCCAAAAAGCGCCAGTCAGGTCGTGCGCTGCTCGGCGTGATGCGGGCCGGTGATGAAACGCACCGGCCCTTGCGCCCGCCAGGCATAAGCGCTCAGAGCACCGCGAAGGTGCCCTGCGCCTTGGCCACCAGCTTGTCGCCCTGCAGCACCTCGGCTTCCACCACCAGGGTGCGGCGCCCGGCGTGCAGGACCTTGGCGACGCACAGGACCTCGCCGTCGCTGACCCCGCGCATGTAGTTGATCTTGCACTCGATGGTCACGCTGCGCTGGTCGAAGCCATGGGCGCTGGAGCAGGCCAGGCCCATGGCGATGTCCACCAGGCTGAAGATCGCTCCGCCGTGCATCACGTTGCCCCGGTTGCGCAGGTGCGCTTCCAGGGGCAGGGCGACTTCGGCCACGCCGCTGTCCAGGCTGCGGATCTCGCAGCCGAGCATGCGGAAATAGGGACTGTGGGTCAGCTCCTCGGGTACTTGCATCAGCGTTTCTTCAACTGCTTGGCGTTGGCGAACAGCGAAGCCATGGCGTTGTTGGCCGGCGCCGCGGCGACGCTTTCACGCTTGGGCGCCCCGCCAGACTGCCGTGGGCTGGAGCCTGGGCGCGAGCCACGCGCGCCGTCGATCTTCTCGCCTGGGGTGTCGCTCATGCGCATCGACAGGCCGACGCGTTTGCGCGGAATGTCGACTTCCATGACCTTGACCTTGACCACATCGCCGGCCTTGACCGCTTCACGCGGGTCCTTGATGAACCTCTCCGACAGCGCGGAGATGTGCACCAGACCGTCCTGGTGCACGCCGATGTCGACGAAGGCGCCGAAGTTGGTGACGTTGGTCACCACGCCTTCGAGGATCATGCCCGGCTGAAGGTCCTTGAGGTCCTCGACGCCTTCCTGGAACTCGGCGGTCTTGAACTCGGGGCGTGGGTCGCGGCCCGGTTTGTCCAGCTCGCTGAGGATGTCGGTGACGGTGGGCAGGCCGAAGGTTTCATCGGTGAATTTCTTCGGGTCAAGGCGCTTGAGAAAGCCGGTGTCGCCGATCAGCGAGCGGATGTCGCGGTCGGTCTGCACGGCGATGCGCTGCACCAGCGGATAGGCCTCCGGGTGCACCGCCGAGGCGTCCAGCGGGTTGTCGCCGTTCATCACGCGCAGGAAGCCGGCCGCCTGTTCGAAGGTCTTCTCGCCGAGGCGGCTTACCTTTTTCAGTTCGGCGCGGTTCTTGAACGCGCCATTGGCGTCACGGTGCGCGACGATGTTCTGCGCCAGGGTCGCGTTGAGGCCGGAAATGCGCGTCAACAGAGCCACCGAAGCGGTGTTCACGTCCACGCCCACGGCGTTCACGCAGTCCTCGACCACCGCGTCCAGGCCGCGCGCCAGCTTGAGCTGCGACACGTCGTGCTGGTACTGGCCGACACCGATGGATTTCGGGTCGATCTTCACCAGTTCGGCCAGCGGGTCCTGCAGGCGGCGGGCGATGGATACTGCGCCACGGATCGACACGTCGAGGTCCGGGAATTCGCGGGCGGCCAGCTCGGAGGCCGAGTACACCGAGGCGCCGGCCTCGGAGACCATGACCTTGGTCATCTTCAGGCCTGGGTATTTCTTGATCAGCTCGGCGGCCAGCTTGTCGGTCTCGCGGCTGGCGGTGCCGTTGCCAATGGCGATCAGGTCTACCGAGTGCTTGGCGCACAGCGCGGCGAGCACGGCGATGGTCTGGTCCCACTGGTTCTTCGGCGCATGCGGGTAGACGGTGGCGTGGTCGAGCAGCTTGCCGGTGGCGTCGACCACCGCGACCTTGCAGCCGGTACGCAGGCCGGGGTCCAGGCCCAGGGTCGCGCGCGGGCCGGCCGGGGCGGCTAGCAGCAGGTCATGCAGGTTGTGGGCGAAGACGTTGATCGCCTCGGTTTCGGCGCTGTCACGCAGCTCGCTGAGCAGGTCGGTTTCCAGGTGGTTGTAGAGCTTGACCTTCCAGGTCCAGCGCACCACTTCGGCCAGCCATTTGTCGGCCGGACGGTTCTGGTTGCTCAGCCCGAAGCGCTCGCCGATCATCAGCTCGCACGGGTGCAGGGTTCCCGGCAGCTCTTCGCCGACCTTCAGGGTGCTGCTGAGAATGCCTTCGTTGCGCCCGCGGAAGATCGCCAGGGCACGGTGCGACGGTACGCTCTTGAGCGGCTCGTCGTGCTCGAAGTAGTCGCGGAACTTGGCGCCTTCTTCTTCCTTGCCCGGCACCACGCGGGCGCTGAGCACCGCTTCCTGCTTGAGGAAGCTGCGCAGTTTGTCGAGCAGGGTGGCGTCTTCGGCGAAGCGCTCCATGAGGATGTACTTGGCGCCTTCCAGGGCGGCCTTGACGTCGGCCACGCCCTTGTCGGCGTCGACGAAGCGTGCCGCTTCCTGTTCGGGGTTCAGGTTCGGGTCGTTGAACAGGCCGTCGGCCAGTTCGCCAAGGCCGGCTTCCAGGGCGATCTGGCCCTTGGTGCGGCGCTTCTGCTTGTACGGCAGGTACAAGTCTTCCAGGCGGGTCTTGGTGTCGGCCAGCTTGATGTCGCGGGCCAGTTCCGGGGTCAGCTTGCCTTGCTCCTCGATGCTGGCGAGGATGCTGACGCGGCGCTCGTCGAGTTCACGCAGGTAGCGCAGGCGCTCTTCCAGATGACGCAGCTGGGTGTCATCGAGGCTGCCGGTCACCTCCTTGCGGTAACGGGCGATGAAAGGCACGGTCGAGCCTTCATCCAGGAGTGCTACGGCCGCTTCGACCTGGATGGGGCGGACACCGAGTTCTTCGGCGATGCGGCTGTTGATGCTGTCCATAAGACCACCTAAGCAAGGACTGGCTCAATGCCAGTGTTTTCGAACAAAACGTCGTCCGGCGTTGCCTGACTGTGAGGGCGGCGCATTATAACCAGCTCGCTCCACTTGGGGGATCGCACCGACGCGGGGCGCAATCGGCAGCGATCTCCGGCGGTGCGCATGCCTGGCGCCGTAAAATCTGCTAACAATGCGCACGATGCGCGTCATAACAGCTACGCCATAATGCGCCCCGTGAACAAAGGAGCATCCGATGAGCAGCACTGCACTTAATGCCGAAGGCGAAAAGATCCTGATCGTCGATGACGATCCGGGGCTGAGCAGCCTGCTGGAACGGTTTTTCACCAGCAAGGGCTATCGCGCCCGGGCGGTGGCCAATGTCGAACAGATGGACCGCCTGCTGGCCCGCGAAGTTTTCAATCTCGTGGTTCTCGACCTGATGCTGCCGGGCGAGGACGGCCTGTCCGCCTGCCGCCGCCTGCGCGCCGCGAACAATCAGGTGCCGATCATCATGCTCACCGCCAAGGGCGACGAGCTGAGCCGCATCAAGGGCCTGGAGCTGGGCGCCGACGACTATCTGGCCAAACCCTTCAACCCCGATGAACTGATGGCCCGCGTCAAGGCGGTGCTGCGTCGTCAGGCACCTTCGGTGCCGGGCGCGCCGGGCAGCGAGGAAGAGTCGGTGACCTTCGGCGACTACGAGCTGTCGCTGGCCACCCGTGAACTCAAGCGCGGCGACGAAGTGCACATGCTGACCACCGGCGAGTTCGCGGTGCTCAAGGCCCTGGTGATGCACGCGCGCGAACCGCTGACCCGCGACAAGCTGATGAACCTGGCGCGTGGCCGAGAGTGGGATGCCCTGGAGCGTTCCATCGACGTGCAGATCTCCCGCCTGCGCCGGTTGATCGAGCCCGATCCTTCCAAACCCCGCTACATCCAGACCGTATGGGGCGTGGGCTATGTGTTCGTACCCGACGGCAGCGGTGCCCGCTGACCCCAGACCGTCGGCCCCGTGCTTGCATTGACGCGTCGATAGCCCGTCGGGTTATCGACGCTTTTTTGGTTTTGCCGGCCTGACAGAAACCGCGAGTTCTTCTCGCCCTGCAAAGTGTGACTGCTGCACCTATGAAGACTCCGCTGTGGTTCCCGCAAAGCTTCTTCTCGCGCACCCTCTGGCTGGTGCTGATCGTCGTGCTGTTTTCCAAGGCGCTGACGCTGGTCTACCTGCTGATGAACGAGGACGTGCTGGTCGACCGCCAGTACAGCCACGGCGTGGCGCTGACCCTGCGTGCCTACTGGGCGGCCAACGAGAATGACCGTGAGGCGATTGCCGAGGCGGCCGGGCTGATCCGTGTGGTGGGCGGCGGCGTACCGGAAGGCGAGCAGCACTGGCCGTACAGCGAAATCTACCAGCGGCAGATGCAGGCCGAGCTGGGTGAGGACACCGAAGTACGCCTGCGCGTGCATGCGCCACCCGCGCTGTGGGTGCGCGCGCCGAGCCTGGGGGATGGCTGGCTGAAGGTGCCGTTGTATCCGCACCCGCTGCGTGGGCAGAAGATCTGGAGCGTTCTGGGCTGGTTCCTGGCCATTGGTCTGTTGTCCACGGCCTCGGCGTGGATCTTCGTCAGCCAGCTCAACCAGCCGCTCAAGCGCCTGGTGTTCGCTGCCCGCCAGTTGGGCCAGGGGCGCAGCGTGCGCCTGCCGATCAGCGACACGCCCAGCGAGATGACCGAGGTGTACCGCGCCTTCAACCAGATGGCCGAGGATGTCGAGCAGGCTGGCCAGGAGCGCGAGCTGATGCTCGCCGGGGTATCCCACGACCTGCGCACGCCGCTGACCCGCCTGCGCCTGTCGCTGGAACTGATGACCGAAAAGAACGAATTCGTCGATGACATGGTGCGTGACATCGAGGACATGGACGCCATCCTCGATCAGTTCCTGGCGTTCATTCGTGACGGCCGCGACGAACAGATCGAGGAAGTCGACCTCGGCGCGCTGGTGCGCGAAGTGGTCGAGCCGTTCAACAGCGATGCCGAGCACATCCGCGTGTGCGTCGAGCCGATCCCGCCATTCCCGCTGCGCCGGGTGTCGATGAAACGCCTGCTGACCAACCTGATCGGCAACGCCATGCACCATGCCGGCAGCGGTATCGAAGTGGCGGCCTACGTGTCGGGGGACGCCGGTGCTCCCTACGTGGTGCTCAGCGTGCTGGACCGCGGGGCGGGCATCGACCCTTCGGAGCTGGAAGTCATCTTCAACCCGTTCATTCGTGGTGACCGGGCGCGCAGCGGCAAGGGCACCGGGCTGGGACTGGCGATCGTCAAGCGTATCGCGGCGATGCACGGCGGCAACGTGGAGCTGCGCAACCGCTCCGGCGGCGGCCTGGAAGCTCGCGTACGCCTGCCGCTGGGGCTGATGCTGCCGCGCGACGCGGTGTGAAGCGGCGGCAAGCCACAAGCGGCAAGCTATAAGCTGATCGCGGTGATGCTAGCGACGCGAACGGCGTTAGCTCACCGCTCGCTACTGCTTTTCAGCCCTTGCCCTTGGTCCGGGTCATGTTCGGTCCGCTGTTCTTTTCCAGATGCTCGATGATCATGCCGGCGACGTCCTTGCCGGTGGTGGTCTCGATGCCTTCCAGGCCCGGAGAGGAGTTGACCTCCATCACCAGCGGCCCATGGTTGGAACGCAGGATATCTACGCCGGCCACCGACAGGCCCATGACCTTGGCGGCGCGCAGTGCGGTCATGCGCTCTTCGGGGGTGATCTTGATCAGGCTGGCGGTGCCGCCACGGTGCAGGTTGGAACGGAACTCGCCGGGTTTGGCCTGGCGCATCATCGAGGCGATGACCTTGTCGCCGACTACGAAGCAGCGAATGTCTGCCCCACCGGCCTCCTTGATGTACTCCTGAACCATGATGTCCTGCTTGAGGCCCATGAACGCCTCGATCACCGATTCTGCCGCCGAGACGGTTTCGCACAGCACCACGCCGATACCCTGGGTGCCTTCCAGCACCTTGATCACCAGCGGGGCGCCGTTGACCATCTGGATCAGGTCGGGGATGTCGTCCGGCGAGTGGGCGAAGCCGGTAACCGGCAGGCCGATGCCCCGGCGCGACAACAGCTGCAGCGAGCGCAGCTTGTCCCGGGAGCGGGCGATGGCCACCGATTCGTTGAGCGGGAACACCCCCATCATTTCGAACTGGCGCAACACCGCGCAGCCGTAGAACGTCACCGAGGCACCGATGCGCGGAATCACCGCGTCGAAGCCTTCCAGCGGCTTGCCGCGGTAGTGGATCTGCGGTTTGTGGCTGGCGATGTTCATATAGGCGCGCAGGGTGTCGATCACCACCATCTCGTGGCCGCGTTCTAGGCCGGCCTCGACCAGGCGGCGGGTGGAATACAGACGCGGGTTACGCGAAAGCACAGCGATCTTCATGCAGCACCTGAGGGAATGGAGGCCGGGAACACCGGCTTGTCTTGTACGTAGGTAATACCCGGGTTGACCACCAGTTGGCCGTCGATCAAGGCATTGGAGCCGAGCAGCAGGCGATAGCGCATCGACTTGCGGCAGGCCAGGGTGAACTCCACCGGCCACACGCGATCACCCAGCGCCAGCAGGGTGCGGATCACGTAGCGGACCTGGGCGTGGCCGTTGGAACTCTTGATACTTTTCATGGCCACCAGTGGCGCTTCGCAGCGGCGGTGGCGCAACTGCACCACGGTGCCCAGATGCGCATTGAAACGCACCCATTTCTGCCCGTCGCGTTCGAATGGCTCGATCTCGGTAGCATGCAGGCTGGAGGTGCTGGCACCGGTGTCGATCTTGGCCCGCAGGCCGGCTACCCCGAGATCGGGCAGCGCCACCCACTCGCGCAGACCGATGACTGTCAGATGGTCGAATGTCTTCAAGGCGCGGATTCCGTACTACTCAAGGCGTTGGCCAGGCATCGGCGCGAATCTCGGAAAGGGCTTTGAATGCCGGGCGGGCGAACCAGTAACCCTGCATCAGGAAAATCCCGCAATCGGCGAGAAAATCGCGTTCTTCCGCATGCTCGATGCCTTCGGCGATCACCGTGATTTCCAGTTGTTGGCACATGCTGACCACGCCCCGCACGATGGCTTGACGCGCACGGTCGCGGTGGATGTCGCGGATCAGATCCATGTCCAGTTTGATCAGGTCGGGTTGAAAGTCGGCCAGTAGCTTCAGCCCGGCGTAACCGGCGCCAAAGTCGTCGATGGCCGTCATGAAACCGAACTGCTGATACTCGCGGAGAATATTCTGCAAATGTTTCACGTTGTCCACATGCTCGACTTCCACCGTCTCGAAAATCAGCCGCTCGACCGGAAAGTTGTGCTGACGCGCCGCTTCGAGGGTGCTGCGGATGCACAGCTCCGGGCGGTACACCGCATTGGGCAGGAAGTTGATCGACAAGCGTTCGGTCATGCCCAGAGCTGCCGCTCCGGCGATCGCCGCCACCCGGCAGCTCTGGTCGAAGCGGTAGCGGTTGCGGTCGTTGACCTGGCTCAGCACGCTCTGCGCGCTCTCGCCATTGGGACCGCGTATCAGGGCCTCGTAGGCGAACACCGAGCGATCGCGCAGGTCGACGATCGGCTGGTAGGCATAGTCGAAGGAAAAATCCAGGGGCGGGCTGTCCTTGCATCCCTGACACCCTCCCGTGCGTGCAGTCAGTGAGGCGGGAAAAATGGTCATGGCACACTCCAGGTGCGGCGGGAAGTAGACATCAAAATCCGGATGACCGGTTTTGACAATCGGGTCAGGGTTACTTCATGTTCCAACTCGGCTGGGCGCGTTGCCTGGCAGTGTTCATTAAAGCTTCAGATTGTCACGCAGATGAGAAATTCAGATGGCTCAGAAAGTAGAAGACGACGATAAGGTTCGCCTGGATAAATGGCTGTGGGCCGCACGGTTCTACAAGACTCGGGCCCTGGCCAAGGCGGCCATCGAAAGTGGCAAGGTGCACTGCCGGGGCGAGCGTTGCAAGCCCGGCAAGGAACCGCGCATTGGTGACGAATTCCAGATTCGCACCGGCTTCGACGAGCGCACCGTGGTGGTCGAGGCGCTGTCAGTGGTGCGCCGCGGCGCCCCCGAGGCGCAGACTCTGTACCGCGAAACCCCGCAGAGCATTGCCAGCCGCGAAGCCGCTGCGGCGCAGCGCAAGGCCGGCAATCTCGGCGTGACCACTGACGGCCGCCCGAACAAGAAACAGCGCCGCCAGTTGGACCGCTTTCACGATTTCGCTAACGGCTGACCCCCGCCCGTACCAGGCTCATGCGGTTGACCAGCGGGATGGCGCGGGCGATGGCGAACAGCGGTTCGCTCAGGCGCAGCCCCAGGCGCGTGACGTGGGCCGCATAAGGGGTGTAGATACCCCAGGCCAGCGCTGCCAGGGCGATGGCGACGCCGCCGATGTAGTCGTCCTGGCCCCAGTGTGCGCCGGCCACCAGGCGCGGCAGCATGAACAGCACGGCCAGGCTCCAGATCACCAGCTGGCGCCCGAACGAGCGGGCATACAGCGACATGAACATGGCCCAGATCAACAATACCGAGGCATGGTCGCCGGGAAAGCTGCGTCCCGAGTTGTCCTTCAGCTCCCAGGTCTTTTCCAGCTGCGGGAAGATGTGGCTCAGGCGCACGGCCTCGGGCAGCACGCGTGACGGGCTGTCGTGCTGCAGGTCCGTGGTGTTGATGTATTTCGCCAGCAGGCTGCGGATGATCAGCAGCAGTACCAGGATGGCGATGAAGCCGAAGATCGCCGCGCGGGTCTGGGCGGCCCGGAATACCCAATCGCCCTTGATAAGCAACATCAACAGAATCAAGCCGACCACGACATCGAAAGGCCGCATACTGGCCACCGTCCAGGCGTACAGCCACAGGTCGTTGCTGGCCAGCGGCTGGTTGAGCAGATGGAACAGCCATTCGTCGAAGCGGTTCATCAGCGCATGACCTTCCGGCCAGGCCCACAGGCCAAGCAGGACAAGGGCTGCGAGGTTGCACAGGATGAGGGGGCGGAACCTCCACCTGGCTTGGAAGAGAGGTGGATACTCCATAAACTGCTCCTTGAATCGCTTGAAATCCATGCACCCATTCGGTGCTCGAGGGCGCTCTTATAAGCGCCTGTCATCATTTTGTCATCAAATCAGACCCGGTTCTTATGTCCGAATTTCCCAAAAAAGACTTCACCCAGCGGTTCATCTTCGACGACAGCGATGTCCGTGGCGAGCTGGTCGCCCTGGAAAGCAGCTACGCCGAAGTGCTGGCTCGTCATCCTTACCCGGCACCAGTAGCTCGCTTGCTCGGCGAGCTGATGGCCGCCGCCGCCCTGTTGGTCGGCACCCTGAAGTTCGAAGGGCTGCTGATTCTTCAGGCGCGCTCCAGCGGTGCCGTGCCGCTGCTGATGGTCGAGTGCTCCAGCGAGCGCGAGCTGCGCGGCATCGCGCGCTATGACGAGGCGCTGATCGACGACCCCGAAGCCGGGCTGCAGGCGCTGATGCCCGACGGCTCGCTGGCGATGACCATCGACCCACGCCAGGGCCAGCGCTACCAGGGCATCGTTGCCCTGGACGGCGCCGACCTGTCCGAGAGCCTGTCCAGCTACTTCGCGCTGTCGGAGCAGCTGGGCACGCGTTTCTGGCTCAAGGCCGACGGCCAGCAGGCGCGCGGCTTCCTGCTGCAGCAACTGCCGGTGGCGCGCATCACCGATGCCGAAGAGCGCGCTGCCAGCTGGGAGCATGTCGTGACCCTGGCCAATACCCTGAGCGACGACGAGCTGCTGGGGCTGGACAACGAGACCCTGCTGCACCGCCTGTACCACCAGGAGCAGGTGCGACTGTTTGACACACAGCCGATCGCCTTCCGCTGCAGTTGCTCCCGCGAGCGCTCCGGCAATGCGTTGATCAGCCTCGGCCAAGAGGACGCCCAACAACTGGTGGCCGAGCATGGCGGAGCCATCGAGATCGACTGCCAGTTCTGCAACGAGCGCTATCTGTTCGACTCCACGGACGTTGCCCAGCTGTTCGCCGGTGGTGGTGTCGAGTCCCCTTCCAACACCCGCCACTGAAATTTTGACGCCCAAAACCTGTCAGACACGTTCATATCGTTCTGACAGGAGGGTTCTATCATTTCGTAGCATTTCTGGCATAATCCGGCCCACTTTTGGCTGTAGTAGTGGTTGTTTTTTTACTACAAAACCGTTTGGAACACTCGGCATTCCGCCGATGGGGACCCTTCATGACGCAAACCAAGAACGCTGTGTACACCGACCTGAGCATCGACGACCTGGTCAAGGAAGCCCTTGCCCGAGGCGAAGGCGAACTCGCCGACACTGGCGCACTGGTAGTGAGAACCGGCCACCGTACTGGTCGTTCTCCGGTGGACCGTTTCATCGTTGAAGAGCCAAGCACCCAGGACGCCATCGCCTGGGGCCCGATCAACCGCAAGTTCCCGGCCGACAAGTTCGACGCCCTGTGGGAACGCGTAGGGGCCTACCTGGCCGAGCGTGAGCGTTTCGTTTCCCACGTCCATGTCGGTTCCGACCCTGCCCATTACCTGCCGGTCAAGATGACCACCGAGACCGCCTGGCACAACCTGTTCGGTCGTTGCCTGTTCATCAACCCCGAGCAATACAACGCCGGTGGCAAGGATGAGTGGCAGATCTTCAACGCCCCATGGTTCGTCTGCGAGCCTGAGCGCGACGGCACCAACTCCGACGGCACCGTGATCATCAACTTCGCGGCCAAGAAAGTCCTGATCGCCGGCATGCGCTACGCCGGTGAAATGAAGAAAGCCATGTTCTCGGTGCAGAACTTCCTGCTGCCGGCCGCTGACGTGCTGCCAATGCACTGCGCCGCCAACATGGGCGAAGAGGGCGACGTGACCCTGTTCTTCGGCCTGTCCGGCACTGGCAAGACCACCCTGTCGGCCGACGAAAGCCGTTACCTGATCGGTGACGACGAGCACGGCTGGGGCGAAGGCGTGGTGTTCAACATCGAAGGCGGCTGCTACGCCAAGTGCATCGACCTGTCCGAGAAGAACGAGCCAGTCATCTGGAAAGCCATCCAGCACGGCGCCGTGCTGGAGAACGTGGTTCTCGACCCTGTCACCAAAAAGGCCGACTACGCCGACGACAGCCTGACCCAGAACAGCCGTGCGGCCTACCCGCGCGAACTGATCGAGAAGCGCGCACCGAAAAACCTGGGCGGCGAGCCAAACGCCGTGATCTTCCTGACCTGCGACCTGACCGGCGTACTGCCGCCTGTGTCGATCCTCAGCGAAGAGCAGGCCGCGTACCACTTCCTGTCCGGTTACACCGCGCTGGTCGGTTCCACCGAAATGGGTTCGGGCGCCGGCATCAAGTCGACCTTCTCCACCTGCTTCGGCGCGCCGTTCTTCCCGCGTCCGGCCGGTATCTACGCAGAGCTGCTGATCAAGCGTATCCGTGGCTTCAACTCCAAGGTCTACCTGGTCAACACCGGCTGGACCGGCGGTGGCTACGGGGTCGGCAAGCGCTTCAACATTCCGACCACCCGTGCGGTGATCGCGGCCATCCAGAGCGGCGCGCTGGTCGGTGCCGAAACCGAGCACCTGGACATCATCAACCTGGACGTGCCGAAGGCCGTTCCGGGCGTCGACACCGTACTGCTCAACCCACGCAACACCTGGGCTGACAAAGCGGCCTACGACGAAGCGGCCAAAGGCCTGGCCGGCCTGTTCATCGAGAACTTCAAGAAGTTCGAAGTGAGCGACGCCATCAAGGCTGCCGGTCCACAGCTGTAAGCGCGGACCCGCTGTACAAAAGCCGCCCTTCGGGGCGGTTTTTTATTGCGCATTTTTCCTGCGCAAAGCATCGCGGCTGAAGCCGCTCCCACCGGGTAGCAGCTTCAGTGAAGCTTTGTTGGCGAGCTTGGCACCTGCACGAGATGTCTGGAACAATGCTTTCCCTCCAGCTGCCCGTCATCAGGACCGCCCGTGACCTCTCCCAGCATCCAGATCCAGCCGTTCCAGCCCGCCGACCAGCAAGGCGTCTTCGACGTGATCGTGCCGATCCAGCGTGAAGAATTCGGTATCGCCATCACCGCCGCCGAGCAGCCGGACCTGGCCGCGATCCCGGACTTCTACCAGCGTGGCAACGGCAACTTCTGGGTGGCCAAACAGGGCGAACAGGTGGTTGGCACCATCGGCCTGAAGGACATCGGCGATGGCCTGGCCGCACTGCGCAAGATGTTCGTCGCCGCGCCATTTCGCGGTCGCGAGTTCGGGGTGGCTGCGCGCCTGTTGGCCGAGCTGCTCGACGGCGCCAGGGCCAAGGGCGTGCAGCGCATCTACCTGGGCACCACCGACAAATTCCTCGCCGCCCACCGCTTCTATGAAAAGCACGGCTTCAGCGAAGTGGCCAAGGACAGCCTGCCGGCGAGCTTTCCGCTGATGGCGGTGGACAGCAAGTTCTACGCGCTCGACCTGGCTGACTAAGCTCGACTTGGTGGAAACAGGCCAATACAACGAGGGCTCAACCGAGCCCTCGTTCTTCACCGACCTGTTTCAGGTCTGTTGATCCTTCTTGATCCACTTCACCACCTTCGGCGGTTCGTAGTTCTGGATGGCGGCGAGCAGGTCTTCCACGCTGTTCTTCACAATCACCATGCTGCGGTGTTCGTCGCGCAGGAAGGCCTGGTCGACGACGTGGGACAAGAAGGCCGACAGCCCGTCGTAGAAACCGTGGACGTTGAACAGCGCACAGGGTTTGTCGTGATAGCCCAGCTGCGCCCAGGTCCAGACTTCGAAGAGTTCTTCCAGGGTGCCGACACCGCCGGGCATGGCGATGAAGCCATCGGACAGCTCGGCCATCAGCGCCTTGCGCTCGTGCATGGATTTCACCACCCGCAGGTCCTGCAGGCCGGGGTGGGCGATTTCTTTCTGTTTCAGGGCCTGGGGAATCACGCCGATCACTTCGCCGCCATTGGCCAGTGCCGCATCGGCCACCGCGCCCATCAGCCCCACCGAAGCGCCGCCGTAGACCAGGCCGATTCCGGCCTTGGCCAGGGCTTCACCCAACTGGCTGGCCTGCTCCATGTACACCGGATTGCTGCCGGCACTCGAGCCGCAGAACACACAAAGACGCATCGATCATTTCCTTTCCG
Source organism: Pseudomonas sp. DTU_2021_1001937_2_SI_NGA_ILE_001 (assembly GCF_032463525.1). Lineage (NCBI taxonomy): Bacteria > Pseudomonadati > Pseudomonadota > Gammaproteobacteria > Pseudomonadales > Pseudomonadaceae > Pseudomonas > Pseudomonas sp. DTU_2021_1001937_2_SI_NGA_ILE_001. Next base: position 4,068,402 of record NZ_CP135971.1, read on the forward strand.
TAGCCATGGCGTCGGCAAGGGTGACACAGGTTTCGGCGAACGAACATGTACAGACGAGCGCAGGCCGGTGCCACCTGGATGGCACCGGCCTGAAGATCGACGGGATGGGCTGACCTTGCTTAGCGAGCGCTCAGCGCCGCGTAGCTGTTCATCAGGTTGCGGTAGTTGGGAATCCGCTGGCTCAGCAGGTTGCCCAGGCCTTCGATGTCGTTGCGCCAGTCGCGGTGCAGCTCACAGGCCACCGAGAACCAGTTCATCAGCTGCGCACCGGCCTGGCTCATGCGGTCCCACGCAGCCCGTTGCACGGTCTCGTTGAAGGTGCCGGAGGCGTCGGTGACCACGAAGACTTCGAAGCCTTCCTGCAGGGCCGAGAGTACCGGGAAGGTCACGCACACATCGGTCACCACACCGGCGATGATCAGTTGCTTGCGGCCGGTGGCTTTCACTGCCTTGACGAAGTCGTCGTTGTCCCAGGCGTTGATCTGGCCGGGGCGAGGAATGTACGGCGCGTTCGGGAACTGCTCTTTCAGCTCGGGAACCAGCGGGCCGTTGGGGCCTTGCTCGAAGCTGGTGGTGAGGATGGTCGGCAGGTCGAAGAACTTGGCCAGGTCACCCAGGGCCAGCACGTTGTTCTTGAACTCGTTGGGCGAGAAGTCCTGCACCAGGGAGATCAGGCCGGTCTGGTGGTCGATCAGCAGTACGGCGGCGTCGTCTTTGTTCAGGCGGTTGTAGGTGAAGTTGGTCATGGTGTCGTTTCCTTAATCTGAGAAGTTTTGTGGGGTAAGGCGTGTCGTTCAACTTGGGCACAGATTAAGGATTTACCCTGGCGTGATAAATCGGCTGAAAGGCGTTTTACTGTCAACCTGAAAGAGACAATTAACGAATTCATGACTATTAGCTGGTAAAAAACGGCTTGCTATTCATACGATGCCGAAGTGCCAGCATTGCTCTGCAAATGGATTGGTCAGTCTTTTGCTAGTACGACTCTCGCGGGCCGCAGCCCGCACTCAGCCACGCGGTCTGGAGGTTGTCGATAGTGAGTGAGCAACGTTTTCACGAGCATTACTGCAAGGCCGATCGCATCATGCTCGGTCTCATCTGGCTGTCCTTCCTCTGTTCCCTGGGGCTGGCGTTCTGGCATGACACGTTCGGCCAGGCGCTGCTGGTCGGCGGGGGCACGGCCTTGCTGCTCAGTGCCCTGTATCGGAGCATTCCGGGCACCAGAATCATGCGCTGCTGTTGTGCGGTGGCGGCCATGGTCATGGCCGGCCTGCACATCAACCAGGCCCAGGGCATGATCGAAGTCCACTTCGGCATCTTCGTGCTGATGGCGGTGCTTACGGTGTATCGCGACTGGTTGCCGATCCTCGTCGGTGCCGCGACCATCGCCACGCACCATGTGCTGTTCCATGCCCTGCACCTGGCGGGTTACCCGCTGTATGTCATGCACCACGGCGGCGGCTGGGGCGTCGTCATGCTGCATGCCCTCTATGTCGTGGTGGAGACGGTGATCCTCATGTACCTGGCCTGGCACAACCATGCCGAGGCCATGGAGAGCCAGGACCTGCTGGACAAGATGCTGAGTACCACATCGCGCCTGACCATCGGCGACGACGGCGAGTCGCGCAATCGTTTGCATGTACCGCTGGTGCAACGCTTCGACAGTTTTCTGCAGCAGCTCACTGGCATGATCGAAGGCGTGGTGCGCGACACCAGTGGACTGGGCAAGCTGGGCAACGATCTGGCCGAAGCCAGCACCAGCCTGGAGAACGGTGCCAACCGACAACTGTCGGAACTGACCAAGATGAACGACAGCATGCAGCACATGGGCGCGGGCATGGACGGCATCGCCGTACAGGTGGCCAAGGCCGTACAGCAGGCCGGTGACGTGCGTGAGCAGGTCGCCGAGTGCCACACCAGCGTCGATCGGGCGCAGCGCGAGATCCTTCAGCTGGCGGACTCGATCAACCAGACCGATCTGACCGTGCAGGCCCTGGCCAGCCAATCGGAGAAGATCGGCTCGGTGCTGGCGATGATCAGCAGCATTGCCGAGCAGACCAACCTGCTGGCCCTCAACGCCGCCATCGAAGCCGCCCGCGCCGGAGAGCAGGGCCGCGGTTTTGCGGTGGTGGCCGACGAGGTCCGCAGCCTGGCCGGACGCACGGCGGTGTCGACCCAGGAAATCCAGGGCATCATCGCCAGCCTGCAGCAGGAGAGCCGCCAGGCCGCCAGTGCCATGCAGGACAGCCGTCAGGGCGTCGACCGCTGCGTGCAGGACAGCCATCGTGCGGTCGAGTCGCTCAAGGCGGTAGGGGCGGGGATCGGCTCGATCACCGAGATCAGCGGGCTGATCGCCGCCACCACCGACGAACACAGCTGCCTGGGCCAGAGCATCGCCCAGCAGCTTCAGGTGGTGCGTGACATCGCCGAGCACACCGCGCAGAACGTCAGCACCCTGGCGCGCAGCAGCCAGCGCCTGCCGCCCCTGGCCACTCGCCTGGAAGGGCTGGGGCGCACCTTTCAGCGCTGATCGGCGAACGCCGCTGCCAGCGTATCGATGACCACCTTGACCCGCGCCGTGTGGCGCAGGTCCTGATGGGTCACCAGCCACACGTCGTAATCCAGCGCTTCGCGCTGCGGCCATACTGGCTGCAGCCCGGCGCTGCACGCCAGCGGCGCGGGCAGTTCGCCCAGCCCGATGCCCTCGTTCAGCGCCCGGCGAATCATCAGCCCCGAGCTGCAGGTCATGGCGATACGCCCGTGGGTGATCGGTTCGCCGCCCAGGGTCACCGGCTGGCCGCTGTCCAGGTAGGGCTGATAGACCACCAGATCGTGCCCGGCGAAGGCACTGCCCGGCTCCGGGACACCGCGCGCCTGCAGGTACGACGCGCTGGCGAACAGGCTGCGTGGCCAGCGCGCCAGGCGCCGCACCACCAAGTCGGGGTTCTGCGGTTTCAGGGTGCGCACGGCAATGTCGGCTTCGCGGCGGGTCAGGTCGAGCATCTGCGGCGAGGTCTGCAATTGCACCTGGATACCGGGGTGCTCCGCGTGCAGCCGCGCCAGGGCAGGAATGATGAAGTCGATAGCCAGAGAGTCGGTGGTGGTAAGCCGCACCACCCCGCTCATGCGCTGATCCATGCCGAGGATGCGCCGCTGCAGCTCGGCGGCCGCGTTTTCCATGGCCAGGGCGGTGTCCTGTGCCGCTTCACCGGCCGGGGTCAGGCTGTAGCCGCCGGCAATGCGCAGGAACAGGGTCGCGCCCAGCGCCCGCTCCAATGACGTGAGGCGTCGCCCTACCGTGGCCTGGTCGACGCCCAGCACCCTGGCCGCACCGCGCAAGGTGTGCTCACGGCACAGGGCCAGAAAAATCCGCGCATCGTCCCAGTTCATGAGCTGTTTTCTCCTGATGCATATTTGCAAATGGGGTGTGGAAAAACGCTGCATTATCTCATCGAAGCGCAGCGCTATGATCGGCCCACTTCATCAATGGTCGTCTTCGGACAAGAGGTCATCATGCGTTGCTCTTCCAACTGCCCGGCGCAATCGCCTGCGGCGTCATGGCTGCCGCTGTGGGCCGGGCTGTGTGCCAGCCTGGTCGGCATCGGCCTGGCGCGTTTCGCCTACACGCCGCTGGTGCCGGCGCTGATCGAGGCCCAGTGGTTTTCCGCCTCGGCGGTGGTCTACCTGGGCGCCGCCAACCTGGTCGGTTACCTGATCGGCGCCTTGGTGGCCCGGCCGCTGGCCACGCGCTGGTCGAGCCCGACGGTGCTGCGCGCCATGATGCTGCTGGTGGCGCTGGCGTTCCTGGCCTGTGCGCTGCCGCTCTCGGTGTTGTGGTTTTTCGCCTGGCGGGTGCTCTCCGGCATCGCTGGCGGCACCATCATGGTCCTGGCCGCCAGCACCATCCTGCCGCACATCGAGCCGGGGCGGCGGGGTCTTGCCAGTGGCGCGATCTTCCTCGGCATCGGGGTGGGCATCGCCGCTTCCGGTTCGCTGGTGCCCTGGCTGTTGTCGCTCGGCTTGCAGCAGACCTGGTTCGGGCTGGGCCTGGTGGCGCTGGTGCTGAGCTTGAGCAGTTGGAGCGGCTGGCCCGACGAGCCGGCGCGACAGGCCGAGACAGAGGCCGTCGAGGGGCGAGTGGTGTCGAGCGCGGCACTGCTGGTGTTCGCCCAGTACGCCTTGATGGCCGTCGCGCTGGTGGCACCGATGATGTTCCTCGCCGACTACGTGAGCCGGGGCCTGGGCGCGGGCCATCATGCGGCGGCGCTGATCTGGTCGCTGTACGGCGTCGGCGCCATCTTCGGGCCGCTGCTCTACGGGCTGCTGTCCGACCGTCTGGGGGCGCGCCCGGCGGTGCGCCGGGTATTGCTAGTGCAGCTTGCCGCCCTGGCCGTGCTGCTCTACTGCCAGGACCTGCGCGCCCTGGCGGTCGCCGCGCTGCTGATCGGCTCGTTCCCGCCCGGTATCGTGCCGCTGGCCCTGGCCCGTGTGCATCAACTGGTCGCCGGGCACCGTCAGCAAGGCGCCCTGTGGGGACGCGCCACGGTCTCCTTCGCCAGCTTCCAGGCCCTGGCCGGCTATGGCTACTCGGCGCTGTTCAGCGCCAGCGGCGGGCATTACGCCACGCTGTTCGCCGTGGCCGCTGGCGCGGTGGTGCTGGCACTGCTGCTCGAAGCGCTAATGCGCGACGGCCATTCAGCTGCGGCGTGACAGGCGCACCACCAGCGGCCCCGGCCCGGTGATCAGCAGGCCGCCGAAGAGAATCACGAACAGCCAGCCGAACTGGCTCTGCTCCAGGGTCCAGTCCGGATGCACCAGCAGCAGGGCGACCAGCAGCAGGAACAGAATCGGCAGGCAGGCCAGGCGGCAGGCGATACCCAGTGCGATCAGCGCCGGGCACAGCACCTGGGCGAACAGTGCGGCCAGCAGGGTGACATGCGGGCCCAGGCCCAGCGGGTCTTCGATGCGCTGCAGTTCGGCGCTCCAGTTCAGCAGTTTGGGCAGGCCGTGGGCGCTGAACATCAGCAGCGCGGCGCTGACCCGCATGAACAGCAGGCCGAGACCGACCAACTGGGCATCGGTTCGTGGGTTGAGCGAAGGCAGGGACATGGCAATTACTCGGGCAACAGGACAAGCCTGACTATGCCGCCCACTCCGCTTGAAAGATTGCGTGGATGTGTCGCGCTGCCCGGCTGGGTGATTGGGCACATGGATGCAAGCTGGCCGCTGGCTTCGCAGCGATAGTGAAGCTTTTTCCGCGCGGGCCTTGCCGGTCCGCCGCAGCGCCGCGAGCCCGCCATGCCTACGACCCGTACCGCCACCGCTTCACCCTGGAAACCCCTGCAGGTGAAAGTCTTCTTCTGGCTGTGGCTGGCCAGTATCGCCTCCAACATCGGCACCTGGATGCACGAGGTCGGCTCCGGCTGGCTGATGACCAGCCTGTCGGCCAGCCCGCAGGCGGTGGCCCTGGTGCAGGTCGCCGGGGCGCTGCCGGTGTTCCTCCTGGCCCTGCCGGCCGGGGCACTGGCCGACATCGTCAACAAGCGTCGCTACCTGCTGGCCGTGCAGCTGTGGATGGCCGGCGTGGCGCTGGTGCTCACCCTGCTGACCCTGAGCGGGCAGATGACCGTGCCGTTGCTGTTGCTGCTGACCTTCGCCATGGGCATCGGCAGCGCGCTGATGATGCCAGCCTGGTCGGCCCTGGCGCCGGAGATCGTGCCGCGCGAAGACGTTCCGGCGGCGGTGGCGCTGTCGAGCCTGGCGATGAACGTGGCGCGGGCCATCGGCCCGGCGATAGCCGGCGTACTGGTCAGCCTCAGCGGCCCCTGGCTGACCTTCGCCCTCAACAGCGTGTCGTTCCTGGCGGTGATCATTGCCCTGTACGCCTGGCGCCACCAACCGTTGCCTTCGGTGCTGCCGGCCGAGCGCTGGCTGGGTGCGATGCGCGCCGGGGTGCGTTATGCGCATGGCTCGCGGCCGCTGCGTGCGGTGCTGGTGCGCACCGCCGCGTTCTTCGTCGGCGCAGTGTCGGGCATGGCGCTGCTGCCGTTGCTGGTGCGCCGCGAAATCGGCGGCAGCGCCCTGGACTACGGCATCCTGCTCGGTTGCGTGGGCGCCGGTGCGATTCTCGGCGCGATGCTGCTGCCGCGCCTGCGCGCACGCTTCGACCCGGACCGCATCGTCATGGCGGCCAGCCTGCTGTACGCCGTGGTGCTGTTGGGCCTGGCCGGCATCCGCTCCATCGCCGGCCTGGCGCCGGTGATGCTGCTCAGCGGTGTGGCCTGGATCGCGGTGCTCAGCAGCCTGCAGGTGGCAGTGCAGACCAGCGTCGCTTCCTGGGTGCGGGCACGCGCGGTGTCGCTGTACATCCTGGTGTTCTTCGGCTGTTCGGCGGGTGGCGCGGCGGCCTGGGGCGCGGTAGCCAGCCACGGGTCGATGGCCATGGCGTTCAGCGGTGGTGCGCTGGTGCTGGTGCTGGGCCTGGTGCTGCGCTGGCGCTTTCCGTTGCCGGTGACGCACATGGACGACCTGCAGCCGTCGCTGCACTGGCCGGCTCCGGTGCTCGACGAACAGATGAGCGCCGAGCGTGGCCCGGTGATGATCACCGTGGAGTACTGCATCGCTGCCGAGCACGCCGCTGCGTTCCATAAGGCCATGCAGGCGGTCAGCCGCATGCGGCGACGCAACGGGGCGTTTTCCTGGGGGCTGATGCAGGACAGCGAGAACCCGCGCTGCTGGAAGGAATACTTTTTCGAGGAATCGTGGCTGGAGCATCTGCGCCACCACGACCGGGTGACCCGCGCCGACCAGAAGCTGGAAGCGGCGGCGCGGCGTTATCAGGACAAAGACGTAGCGGTGAAGATCCGCCACCTGCTGGCGGCCCGGGAATGAGCCGCCTTGCGGCTCAGGCGACCTTGAAGCGCTTGACCAGGTCCTGCTGGTGTTCGGCCAGGCGCGCCAGTTCCTGGCTGGTCACCGCGGTCTGTTGGGCTCCGGCGCTGACCTGAATCACCAGGTCATTGATCTCGTTGACGTTGCGGCTGATGTCCTCGGCGACCGCGCTCTGTTCCTCGGCCGCCGAAGCGATCTGGATATTGCGGTCGCTGATGCTGGTCACGCCTTCGGCGATTTCGTCGAGCAGGGCGCCAGCGCGCACGATGTTGTTGGCCCCGGCCTGGGCCTTGCCGAGGGTTTCCTGCATCGACTGGCTGGCGCGATCCGAGCCGTTCTGCAGGTTGCTGATCATCTGCTGGATGCTGCCGGTGGACTGCTGGGTCTTCTGCGCCAGGTTGCGCACCTCATCGGCGACCACCGCGAAGCCACACCCGGCCTCGCCGGCCCGGGCCGCTTCGATGGCCGCGTTGAGGGCCAGCAGGTTGGTCTGCTCGGCGATGCTGCGGATCACGTCGAGTACCGAGGAAATCGCGTCGCTCTCCTGTTTCAGCTCGCCGATGATCCTGGCGGTTTCTTCGGCCTGGTTCGACAGTTCGCGAATCAGCCCGATGGTGTGCTCCACCTCGCTGCGGCCCTGGGTGGTGTGGCGGCTGATCTGCTGCGACATCTGCGCCGCGTCGTTGGTGCTGCGCGCCACGTCGCGCACGGTGGTGCTCATCTCGGTGATGGCAGTGGCCACCAGTTCGGTGCTCTGGCGCTGTTGCTCGACACTACGGCTGGTCTCCACGGTGACGGCCGAGGACTCTTCGGCGGCGGTGGCCACCTGTGCCGTGGCGTTGCTGATTTCTTGAACGATGTGGGTGATTTGCGCCGCCATGTCGTTGAGGTCAGTGGCGATCCGCCCGAACTCGTCACGGCTGCGGTAGCTTGAACGCGCGGTCAGGTCACGCTGCGACAGGCTTTGCAGGGTGCTGGTCACGTCACGCACCGCCAGGTCGATGTTGCGGATGATCAGGTACGACAGCACACCGACCGCCACCAGGGCTGCCAGTGCAGCGGCGACGGTCAGCCACAGTTCCAGGCTGGCATGGTCGCGGGCGTCCTGGGCCAGGGCGCGGACTTCCAGCCCCAGGTTGTTTTCCACCTCGCCCATCAGGTCGATGCGCCGGGTCGCGGTTTCGAACCAGGCTTCGGGCTTGATGCCCAGCGCCGTGCCCAGCGGCAGTTCGAAGGCCAGACGTTGCAGGCGGCTGACCTCCTGGGCGCTGGCGTCTTTCATGCGCTCATCGAGTTGCGCCAGCAACTCGGCGGGCGCCTTGCGGCGGAAGTTTTCCGCATAGGCGGTGAACTCGCCCAGGTTACGGCTGAAGCGCGACAGCAGGGGGGCATCGAAGCTGCCCTGGCTGAAGGCCAGGCCCAGCACCACACGCTCGCGGCCAGCGCGCTCCTTCATTTCGATGAACTGGTTGAGGGCACTGAGGGCGTGGATGATCTGCGGGTCATTGATGCGCGCTTCCAGGGAATGGGTGTAGCCGACCAGCCTCTGGATGATTTCGGTGTAGCGCGCACCGGAGTCGGTACTGGTTACGCCCAGCGCGTCGATCTGATTGCGCAGCGTGGTCAGGCCATCCAGCACGCTCAGGGTCTGTTCCAGTTCGCTGCCGCGGGTGCTGAGCGCCTTGGCCGACGTCAGTGCCTGGTCGGTGCCCTGGCGCATGCGTGCCAGTTGGTCACGCATCGAGGTGCCCTTGCTGCCGAGGAACACACCGCTGGCGCCGCGTTCGCGCTGCAGGGTGGTGATCAGCTGGCTGAGCTTCTGCGCCGAGGCACTGGCGTCCACCGTGGCGTCCATGTCGCGCAGGATCCTGGTGTTGTCGATGACGCTGCCGGTGGCCAGCCACAGGAAGCCGAGGGTCGGCAGGATGAGTATCAGCAGCAGCTTCAGGCGCAGCGGAGCGTTCTTGAGCATAGTCCTTCAAGCCTCAATGGGGCGGCCGCCGGATCGGTCGGCGGTAGCGAAACGGGGGGCAAACTTATTGTTGGGGGCCGGCGAAGGTTGTCTTTCCATTGGCTTCCAGAAGTGCTGGGCCAGGCTACAGGCAGCCTGCCCGGCACCTGTGGCGCAACGCGCTCGTAGCCGGCCTGCAGGCTGATGCATGTCTCGTACCCGCTTGCCAGTGAACAGAACTCTAGCGACTGATGGCATGCCGCCATTGATCTGCGTCAGTTAATGGCGGTCACCCCTGCTTTAGCATGGCTCCTAGCCATCAAGGCCCATGCCCGTCGAGGAACGACGGCGTCGTTACAGGCTGCTCCGCCGCGCCAAAGGCCTGGCCCGGGCGACCTCTCCAGCGAATCAGTGGCGTGCCGTGAACACTGTCTCCCCTTGCGAACCTTGTGCACCACGACCGAGCAGCGCTTCGGAGGATGCCCGCGTCTGGTGCGTACAGGCGTCGGTCTACCGGCCCAACCGCCGTGGCGCTTTGTTGCAGACCCTGGGCGGCATGCTGTGGCTGTTGCAGGCCGCCGCCATCGCCTGGGCCGTGCAGGGGCTGCTCGACGGGCAGGGCATGGCGCGGGTGTGGCCTGCCGCGCTGGCGCTGCTGGTGCTCGGGACAGTGCGCAGCCTGGCCGAGAGCCGGGGTAACCGCTTGCTGTACCGCACTGCACGCGCTCATCTCAGCCTCTTGCGTGAACACGCCGTGGCGACACTGGCGCAGCGTTCGCCGCTGGATACCCGCCGCGCCGCTTCGGGCCAGGCGGCCAGTGTGCTGGCCGAGCAGGCCGAAGCCGTGCTGCCTTACCTGGTGCGCTACCTGCCCGTGCAGCAGCGGGTCATGACCCTGCCTGTGTTCATTCTCCTGGCGGTGGCCTGGCATTCCTGGCTGGCCGCCGCCGTCTTGTTGCTGGCCGCGCCGTTGATTCCGCTGTTCATGGCCCTGGTGGGCTGGCGTGCCAAGGCCGCCAGCGAAGCGCAACTGGTGGAGATGGGCGGCATGAATGCCTTCCTGCTCGACCGCCTGCGCGGCCTGACCACCTTGCGTGCCCTGCGCGCCGTCGAGCTGACCGCCGCGCGGGTCGAGGCTTCGGCCTTGTCGCTGCGCCAGCGCACCCTGCGGGTGTTGCGCATCGCCTTCCTGTCGTCGGCGGTGCTGGAGCTGTTCTCTGCCCTGGGTGTGGCGCTGGTGGCGGTGTACATCGGCTTCCACCTGCTGGGCTACCTGCCGTTCGGCGCCTGGGGCCAGACCTTGAGCCTGGGCCAGGGACTGTTCGTGCTGCTGCTGGCGCCGGCGTTCTTCGAGCCGCTGCGCGACCTGTCGGCGGTCTGGCATGACCGCGCCGCCGGCGTCAGTGCCCTGCAGGCGCTGGCCGAGTTGAGCGAGCAGGGCGCGGCCTTGCCGCCGACTGCGGCGCCCTGTGCGACGCCTGGCCTGGCGGTGAGCGTCGAGGCACTGAGCGTGGCGCATGCCGGCGCGGCACGGGCGGCTTTCGAAGGTGTATCGCTGCAGGTCGCCCAGGGCGAACACCTGGCGATCACCGGGCCCAGCGGCAGCGGGAAATCCACGCTGCTGGCCGCCATCGCCGGGTTGCTGCCGCTCCAGGCCGGGCGCCTGACACTGGGCGTGGCACCGGGGCAAATCGGCTGGATCGGCCAGAAGCCGCATATCTTCGCTGGCACCGTGCGGCACAACATCAGCCTGGGCCGCCCGACGGTGGGCGCCCAGGAAGTCGACAAGGCGCTCGCCAGCGCCTGCCTGCAAGAGGTTGAACAGGCGCGTGCCGGGCGGATGCTCGGAGAGGGCGGCCTCGGGCTGTCCGGCGGTGAAGGGCTGCGCCTGGCCCTGGCGCGGATTGCGGCCGACCCGTCTATTCGCCTGATCCTCGCCGATGAACCCACGGCGCACCTGGACCGCCAGACCCGTGCCGAGGTCACCGCGGCACTGCTGGAGCTGGCGCGTGAGCGCACCTTGATCGTCGCCACCCATGATCCAGCGCTGGCCGCAGCGGTGGGTCGTCAGCTGCCGCTGCAACGGCTGTGTCAGCCCAGCACCCCGGTTCGACTGGAGGTGGCCTCATGAGCGGCAAGCGCTTGGCCTCGCTGCGTCCCATCCTGGCGCTGTTCTGGGCCGAACGTCGCACCCTGCTGCTGGTCGGTGCCATGTTGGCGGCCCTGACCGTGCTGTGCGGCATGGCGCTGCTGGGCTTGTCGGGATGGTTCATCAGCGCCACCGCCATCGCCGGCCTGAGTGCCGCCACGGCGCTGGCCTTCGACGTGTTCATGCCGTCGTCTGGCATTCGCCTGTTCACCCTGGGACGCACCTTTGCCCGCTACGGCGAACGCCTGGCCACCCACGACGCGACCCTGGCGGTACTGGCCGCGTTGCGGGTGCGGCTGTTTCGCGGCTGGGCACAACCCCGCGCCGCCCGGCAACTGGCCCTGCGCCCGGCGCGCCTGCTGTTTCGCCTGACCTGCGACATCGACGCCCTGGATTCGCTGTACCTGCGCGTGCTGGTCCCGCTGGGTGCCGCGCTGGCCGCAGTTCTGGCGGCGAGCGTGGCCCTGGGGGCGGTGGACCTGCGCCTGGGCCTGGTGGTGCTGGCGCTGATGGTGGTGACTACGCTGCTGGTGCTGCGCAGCACCTGGCTGGGCTCGCTGCGTCCGGCCCAGCGGCGTACGCAGGCCCTGGAAAGCCTGCGGGCCCAGGCCGCCGACCTGGTGGCCGGGCAGACCGAGCTGTTGATGGCCGGACGCCTGGCGGCGCAAGGCAGACACCTGGCCGCCAGCGATGCGCGTCTGGCGCACTGCGACGACCAGTTGAACCGCCTGGACAACCGTGCCGGCCTGGCGTTCGGCGTGCTGGGCAGCGTGCTGCTGGCGCTGACCCTGCTGGTGGCCGGCTGGCTGGTTTCGGTGGAAGCCATTGATGTGCCGGTGGCGGTGTTCGCCGTGTTGCTGGCGCTGACCGTCACCGAGCCGCTGGCCGCTTTGCGTCGCGGTGCGCTGGAAATGGGACGCACCACCCTGGCGGCGCGGCGTATCGCACCGCAATTGAGCGCTGCCGAACCGACCCGTTGCGAGGGTTCGCCGCCTGCCGGGCCGGTGGTGCAGGTACGCCGGGCCTGTGCACGCCACCCAGGAGCCGGGCGCGATGCCCTGCAGGACATCGACCTGCATATCGAGGCCGGCGAGCGAGTGGCGCTGGTGGGCTGCAGTGGTGCCGGCAAGTCCTCATTACTGGCCTTGCTCAGTGGCGAACTGGCCCTTCGCAGCGGCGAGGTTCGGGTGACCTCCGCGCAGGGCTGGCTGACCCAGCGCACCGAGCTGTTCCAGGACAGCCTGCGCGACAACCTGCTGCTCGCTGCGCCCACTGCCAGCGACGCGCAGCTGTGGCAGGCGCTGGACGCGGCCGGGTTGGGCGACCCCCTGCGGGCCTGGCCCGAGGGTTTGGACACGCGGCTGGGCGAGGGCGGCCAGGGGCTTTCCGGCGGCCAGGCCCGACGCCTGGCCCTGGCTCGCCTGCTGCTGCAGAACGCACCGCTCTGGCTGCTCGACGAACCCAGCGAAGGCCTGGATGGCGCCACCGCCCGCCAGGTGCTGGCCGGGCTGGATCGTGCCGACCAAGGCCGCGCCTGGCTATTGGTCACGCACCTGCGCCGTGAGGCAGCGCTGGCCGACCGGCTGCTGGTGCTGGAGGGCGGGCGTGTCTGTGCCGCCTGGCCGCGTGGCAGCCAAGGATTCGACACGGTACTGGCGGGCCTGCGCCCCGACTGACCGACCCCGTTTTGAGCTTTTGAATGTGAACCCTTAGAGGAAAAAGACATGGACTTTGACATAGTCAGCCTGTCGCGATTGCAGTTTGCGCTGACCGCGCTCTATCACTTCCTGTTCGTCCCCCTGACGCTGGGTCTGTCGATCCTGCTGGCGATCATGGAAACCATCTACGTGATGACCGGCCGGGTGATCTGGCGGCAGATGACCCGCTTCTGGGGCACTCTGTTCGGCATCAACTTCGTCATGGGCGTGGCCACCGGCATCGTCATGGAGTTCCAGTTCGGCATGAACTGGAGCTACTACAGCCACTACGTGGGTGACATCTTCGGTGCGCCGCTGGCCATCGAAGGACTGATGGCATTCTTCCTGGAGGCGACCTTCGTCGGCCTGTTCTTCTTCGGCTGGGACAAGCTCACCCGGGTCAAGCACCTGCTGGTGACCTGGCTGATGGCCCTGGGCACCAACCTCTCGGCGCTGTGGATCCTGATTGCCAACGGCTGGATGCAGAACCCGGTGGGCGCGGTGTTCAACCCGCAGACCATGCGCATGGAAGTCAGCGATTTCTACGCGGTGCTGACCAACCCGGTGGCCCAGGCCAAGTTCGTGCATACCGTGTCGGCCGGCTACGTGTGCGGGGCGATCTTCGTGCTGGGCATCTCGGCCTGGTACCTGCTCAAGGGCCGGCATGTCGACCTGGCCAAGCGTTCGATGACCGTGGCGGCGTCGTTCGGCCTGGCGGCCTCGCTGTCGGTGGTGGTGCTGGGTGACGAAAGCGGCTACCTGTCCAGCGAACACCAGAAGATGAAACTGGCGGCCATCGAAGCCATGTGGGACACCGAGCCGGCCCCGGCGGCCTTCACCGCCTTCGGCTTTCCCGACCAGCAGGCCCGCGAGACCCACTACGCGGTGCATATTCCGTGGGTAATGGGCCTGATCGGCACCCGCTCGCTGGACACCGAAATGCCCGGCATCAAGGACCTGGTGGTCAGCGCCGAGGCGCGCATCCGCCGCGGCCTGCTGGCCTATGACGCGCTGGAGGAGATCCGCGCCGCAGGCTCGACCACACAGATTTCCCCGGCGCTCAAGGAGGCCTTCGAAAGCAACGGCAGCGAGCTGGGCTACGCCCTGTTGCTCAAGCGCTATGTCGATGACCCGCGTCAGGCTTCGGACGCACAGATTGCCCAGGCCGCCTGGGATACCGTGCCGCAGGTGGCGCCGCTGTTCTGGTCGTTCCGCGTCATGGTCGCCCTGGGCATGTTCTTCATCGCCCTCACCGCGGCGTTCTTCTGGTTGTCGGCGCGTCATCGCCTGGAGCGCTACCGCTGGCTGCTGCGTCTGGCGGTGTATGCCATCCCGCTGCCCTGGGTGGCCATCGAGGCCGGCTGGTTCGTCGCCGAGTACGGTCGCCAGCCCTGGGTGATCGAAGGCGTGCTGCCCACCGCTGTGGCGGTGTCGAGCCTGGGTGTGAAGACCCTGCTGCTGACCATCGCCGGTTTCGTGGCGATCTACAGCGTGCTGCTGGTCATCGAGCTGAAGCTGATGTTCAAGGCGGTCAAGCACGGCCCGGACCTGGAGCCGGAGCAGATCGGCCTCGGCCATCCGAGCCCGGCCAGCGTGGCCACTCGCCAACCCGTCTTCCAGCCTGCGGAGTGAAATCATGATCCTGCATGAACTTCTGAACTACGACACCCTGCGTGTCATCTGGTGGGTGCTGCTGGGCGTGCTGCTGGTCGGCTTCGCCGTGATGGACGGCTTCGACCTCGGCACCGGCATGCTGCTGCCGTTCATTGGCAAGACCGACCTGGAGCGGCGGGTGGTGATCAACGCCGTGGGACCGACCTGGGAGGGCAACCAGGTGTGGCTGATCCTCGGGGGCGGTGCCATCTTCGCCGCCTGGCCGCAGCTGTACGCGGTGTCGTTCTCCGGTTTCTACCTGGCGATGTTCGCCATCCTGGTGGCGCTGATCCTGCGCCCGGTGGCCTTCAAGTACCGCAGCAAGCGCGAGTCGACTGCCTGGCGCAGCCGCTGGGACTGGGCGCTGTTCGTCGGTGGCTTCGTGCCGACGCTGATCTGCGGCGTGGCGGTGGGCAACGTATTGCTCGGCGTGCCGTTCCGCCTCACTCCGGACATGCACATCCACTACGACGGCACCTTCTTCGGCCTGCTCAACCCCTTCGCGGTGCTGTGCGGCCTGGTCTCGGTGGCCATGCTGACCACCCATGGCGCCGCCTGGCTGCGCATCAAGACCGACGGCCCGGTGGCCGAGCGCGCCCGTGCGGTCGGCAGCGTCAGCGCGCTGCTGACCGTCGTCCTGTATGCCTTGGCCGGTGTGGCACTGTGGAAGTGGGTGGATGGCTACAGCATCACTTCGACGATCAACAGCACCGGGCCGTCCAACCCGCTGTTCAAGACTGCTGCCGTGACCAGCGGCGCGTGGTTGCGCAACTACGCCGAGCACGGCTGGATGCTCGCCGCCCCGGCGCTGGGCTTCGCCGGCCTGCTGCTGACCTTCGCGCTGATGCGCGCACGCCGCGACAACCTGGCGATGCTCACCAGCGGCCTGGGCATTGCCGGCATCATCGTTTCGGTGGGTGCGTCGATGTTCCCGTTCATCCTGCCGTCGACCGTCGATCCGCGCTTCAGCCTGACCGTGTGGGACTCGTCGAGCAGCCACATGACGCTGTTCATCATGTTGGTCTGCACGGCGATCTTCATGCCGCTGATCCTGGCCTACACCACCTGGGTCTACGCAGTGCTGTGGGGCAAGGTCGATGCGAAAGCCATCGAAAACCCACACAACCACGCTTACTGAGTTAGGAGACACGTCATGTGGTATTTCGCCTGGTTACTCGGCCTGCCTCTGGCCGCCGCCTTCGCCGTGCTCAACGGCATGTGGTTCGAACTGACCGAAGACAACGATGTGCGTCGCTCGCTGATGAGCGACATTCCCGAGCAGGATCGCGTACAGCGCTGATACTGTTCAGGCACCGGCCGGGGCCGCGGCGCCATGCGCCCGGCCCCGGCGTGTTCATCAAAGGAACTGCCCATGGACATCGCTTTCTTCAGCGCCCAACCCTACGACCAGCGTTTCTTCGATCAGGCTCTGCAGCGTGACGACGCCTGCAGCGGCCTGCAGCTGACCTACCTGGCGCCGACGCTGTGCGCCGAGACGGTCAGGCTCGCCCAGGGCTTCGAGGCTGTGTGCGTGTTCGTCAACGACCAGCTGGACGCCGGCGTGCTTCAGGCGCTGGCCAACTATGGCGTGCGTGCGGTGCTGCTGCGCTGCGCCGGCTTCAACAACGTCGACCTCGACACAGCCCGCCGCCTGGGGCTGTTCGTCGCCCGTGTGCCGGGTTACTCGCCCGAAGCGGTGGCCGAACACACCCTGGCCCTGGTGATGACCCTCAACCGCCACACGCATCGCGCCTACAACCGCGTACGCGAGGGCAACTTCATGCTCGAAGGGCTGCTGGGCTTCAACCTGCATGGCAAGACCGTCGGCATCGTCGGCACCGGGCAGATCGGCCTGGCCACGGCGCGGATCTTCAAGGGCTTCGGCTGCCGCGTGCTGGGCTTCGACCCGTTCCCGGCAGAAGCCTTCAATGAGACGGGCGAGTACGTGACGCTGGAACGACTGCTGGCCGAGGCGGACATCGTCAGCCTGCATTGCCCGCTCAGCGACGGCACCCGCCACCTGATTCGCGCCGAGACCCTGGCGCAGATGAAGCCTGGCGCCATGCTGGTGAACACCTCCAGGGGCGGGCTGATCGACACCCTGGCGGTGATCGAGGCACTCAAGAGCCGCCAGCTCGGCGCCCTGGCCATCGACGTGTACGAACAGGAAAGCCAACTGTTCTTCCAGGACCGTTCCAGCGACCACATCGACGACGAAGTCTTCCTGCGCCTGACCACCTTTCCCAACGTGCTGATCACCGGCCACCAGGGCTTCTTCACCCGCGAGGCACTGGAGCAGATCGCCGAGGTGACCCTGGCCAACCTGCGGTGTTTCGTCGAGGGGCGGGGGTGTGAGAATGGGGTGGCGTGAGGTGCAGGTGAGAGCGGCTGCAGTCAGAGCTATCCGGTCGGCGTGGAATTGAATCGCCTTGCATCACCACCCCCTGTTGCGCAATACTGCGGGGCATCGGAGTGACTGACCAGATGAGACCGAGCACTCCCCAGCGGTGAAAACCGTAGTCGCGCAAGGCGGCTCGCAAGTGGTGTCTGGATCGCAATATTCGAAGAAGGCGCCTATGGCGCCTTTTTTCGTTTCTGGCTACCGCCGAGTTGAAACCCTTTCCCCTGCATAGACCTTGGAACACAAAAGGCCGAATCCCATACGGCCGGACAACTGAGGCGCTGGCATGTCTCGACCTTGCGGATAGGCACTTTCAACCACGAGATACAGATCTTGCAGATGGCGATCCTCTTTGCGAGCTCTGCGCAGCTCGAAGAACACGTAGTACGGCCCTTGCGGTGTTTCGATCTGGGTGACATGTGCCCAATTGCGCTGCGCGGCTGTCTGGTGGACCTTCGTTGCAGGATGGGTAAAGCTCGAAATCACTCCTGGCAACCTGTGGGAAAGGGTGTAGCGCGACTCGCAAAATGTGCGAGGTCGGCCGCCATGATCCTCAAGGATCGGACGCTCTGGGTCATGTGTAGCCGCATCGTAGGCAGTGGTGAAGGTATGGTTCGTAAACCGCACATGAATGCGCAGATCTTTCTTCACGCGCTCACTCGACAGTACCAGTTGGAAAGGA
Source organism: Pseudomonas sp. DTU_2021_1001937_2_SI_NGA_ILE_001 (assembly GCF_032463525.1). Taxonomy (NCBI): domain Bacteria; kingdom Pseudomonadati; phylum Pseudomonadota; class Gammaproteobacteria; order Pseudomonadales; family Pseudomonadaceae; genus Pseudomonas; species Pseudomonas sp. DTU_2021_1001937_2_SI_NGA_ILE_001. Next base: position 4,085,826 of record NZ_CP135971.1, read on the forward strand.
TTCAGGTGATCCAGGCAGTAAGTCCTGTCCTGGACTGCCAGAGGTGCAAAGTACGGTTTGTGCAAACGGCTTCCCTGCGAGACAAGATTCACGAGCGGGCATTCTAATCGTGCAGCTTGCGCAAGGTCTGTCAGCAGGTGCTTCTGGTGGTGCCAGAGACTGATCCTTGCAGCTTGGCGAGTACGTTCAGGCCTCGCAGGCTGTGCTAGCGTTGGAACATGCCTGCCAATAAGAATGTGAGGTCACCATGTCGAGCGCCAAGGACCCTGATGAGCCGCCCGGCCTGCTGTTCAAGCCTCAGGAGCTGCTGGTGCGTGAGGCGCTCGGCCTGACCGGCCCTGCGCCCGACGGCGTTCCTGCACTGTTCGGCAAACAGGCCTTGGCCGCCCAGGCCGTGGTGGCCCACAAGCTCGATGGCGACGCTACGCCGCAGGTGCTGGTCATGCTCTGCGAGACACCCCGGCTGACGGCAGTCTGTGCCGGCGCCGGTTTTGCAACGCCCCCGTGGATCGAACAGGAGTTCGCCGCATGCCCCCCGTGAATGAGCAGATCACCGACGCCGTCACCCAGAGCAACGTCAAGGTACTGGGTGAGTCGCCGCCCATGGCGATGAGCACCCTCTACCAGGCCATGGCCCGCTCCAGCGGCATCCTTTTCGAGAACGCCGTCAGTGCCCAGCAACAGCAGAACACCCTGGCCCAGGCGGCGAGCAACCAGGGGGTGATGCAGATCTACAACGTCGACACCAGTGCCGCTGCGGGGGCTACCGAGCGCATTGGCCAGACGGGTGTGGCGGATAACCTGACCAGTTTGCTGACGGTGCTCAACGCATTCAGGCAGTCGTAGCCACCAGTTTTCTGCAGGCAACAAAAAAGGCCCAGGTCTTCACCTGGGCCTTCATCGTATATGGCGCACTTGGCGGGATTCGAACCCACGACCCCTGCCTTCGGAGGGCAGTACTCTATCCAGCTGAGCTACAAGTGCAACGCGGGCGCCATGATACTCATCTCAAGCGCACACGTCCACGCTGGCGACGCTGTGTCGTTGATTGCGCACAATTTATTGTCTGTGTCTGACAGCGGAGCGAGCAAAATTGTCCGTGTTCGATGGGGTGTTCTTTTTTTTGAACAGCCTATTGTTCTTTTTTTCACCAGTGCCTAGGATGCGTTTGAGATTTCAAACGCTCCTGTTCGGCCTTCCCGCCTGTTAAGCTTCCTGGCTCGGAAACGGCGAATAACAATTTCGTGGTGGTGCCTGCCCTGGCGCCATTTCTATATCAGCTCGCTCCGCCGGTGTGCGGTGCATTCAGGAGGCCCCCATGCAGCTCAAGGATTCCAAACTGTTCCGCCAGCAAGCCTATATCAATGGTGCCTGGCTGGACGCCGACAGCGGTCAGACCATCAAGGTCAACAACCCTGCCACCAACGAGATTCTGGGCACCGTGCCGAAGATGGGTGCCGCCGAAACCCGCCGTGCCATCGAAGCCGCCGACAAGGCCCTGCCGGCCTGGCGTGCGCTGACCGCCAAGGAACGTGGTGCCAAGCTGCGTCGCTGGTATGAGCTGATGATCGAGAACCAGGACGATCTGGCGCGCCTGATGACCCTGGAGCAGGGCAAACCGCTGGCCGAAGCCAAAGGCGAGATCGGCTACGCGGCCTCGTTCATCGAGTGGTTCGCCGAAGAGGCCAAGCGCGTCTACGGTGACGTGATTCCCGGTCACCAGCCGGACAAGCGTCTGATCGTTCTCAAGCAGCCGATCGGCGTGACTGCGGCCATCACCCCGTGGAACTTCCCGGCGGCGATGATCACTCGTAAAGCCGGCCCGGCCCTGGCCGCTGGCTGCACCATGGTGCTCAAGCCTGCTTCGCAGACCCCTTATTCCGCCCTGGCCCTGGCCGAGCTGGCCGAGCGTGCCGGCATTCCGGCTGGCGTGTTCAGCGTGATCACCGGCAGCGCCGGCGAAGTGGGCAGCGAGCTGACCGGCAACCCGATCGTGCGCAAGCTGTCGTTCACCGGCTCCACCGAGATCGGTCGCCAACTGATGGCCGAATGCGCCAATGACATCAAGAAGGTGTCCCTGGAGCTGGGCGGTAACGCGCCGTTCATCGTGTTCGACGACGCCGACCTGGATAAGGCCGTCGAAGGCGCGATCATTTCCAAGTACCGCAACAACGGCCAGACCTGCGTTTGCGCCAACCGTATCTACGTGCAGGACGGTGTCTACGACGCGTTCGCCGAGAAGCTCAAGGTCGCCGTGGCCAAGCTGAAGATCGGTAACGGCCTGGAAGACGGCATCACCACCGGCCCGCTGATCGACAGCAAGGCCGTGGCCAAGGTCAAGGAACACATCGACGACGCCGTGAGCAAGGGCGCCAAGGTGCTGTTCGGTGGCAACAGTCTGGAAGGCACCTTCTTCGAGCCGACCATTCTGGTCGACGTACCGAAGACCGCTGCCGTGGCCAAGGAAGAAACCTTCGGCCCGCTGGCGCCGCTGTTCCGCTTCAAGGACGAGGCCGATGTCATCGCCATGTCCAACGACACCGAATTCGGCCTGGCTTCGTACTTCTATGCGCAGAACATGAGCCGTGTGTTCCGTGTCGCCGAAGCGCTGGAGTACGGCATGGTGGGTATCAACACCGGCCTGATCTCCAACGAGCTGGCGCCGTTCGGCGGTATCAAGTCCTCGGGCCTGGGCCGTGAAGGCTCCAAGTACGGCATCGAAGACTACCTGGAAATCAAATACCTCTGCCTGTCGATCTGATCCGGCGGCGAGTTTTGTCATCGACGGGGCGCGAGAGCGACGCCTCGTCGATGTGTTGCTGTACCAACCCCCCAAGGGTGGCCGGAAGGCCGCGCCAGTCGATCATCGCATGCTGGCCCGGTTGATTCCCGCTGCTGCTTCCTTGCAACACGCCGACGATGAGCGGCGAATGAGGACCCCATGAGCAAGACCAACGAATCCCTGCTGCAACGCCGTGCCGCCGCTGTTCCCCGTGGCGTGGGCCAGATCCACCCGATCGTCGCCGAGCGCGCCGAAAACGCTACCGTGTGGGACGTCGAAGGCCGCGAATACATCGACTTCGCGGGCGGCATTGCCGTACTGAACACCGGCCACCTGCACCCGAAAGTGGTGGCAGCCGTTCAGGAACAGCTGACCAAGCTGTCGCACACCTGCTTCCAGGTACTGGCCTACGAACCCTACATCGAGCTGTGCGAAGAAATCGCCAAGCGCGTACCGGGTGACTTCGCCAAGAAGACCCTGCTGGTGACCTCCGGCTCCGAAGCCGTAGAGAACGCCGTGAAGATCGCCCGTGCTGCCACCGGCCGTGCTGGCGTGATCGCCTTCACCGGCGCCTACCACGGCCGCACCATGATGACCCTGTCGCTGACCGGCAAGGTCGTGCCGTACTCGGCCGGCATGGGCCTGATGCCAGCTGGCGTATACCGCGCCCTGGCACCTTGCGAGCTGCACGGCGTGAGCGAAGACGAGTCCATCGCCAGCATCGAGCGCATCTTCAAGAACGATGCCCAGCCGCAGGACATCGCGGCGATCATCATCGAGCCAGTGCAGGGCGAAGGCGGTTTCTACGTCAACTCCCCGGCCTTCATGCAGCGCCTGCGCGCCCTGTGCGACCAGCACGGCATTCTGCTGATCGCTGACGAAGTGCAGACTGGCGCCGGTCGTACCGGTACCTTCTTCGCCACCGAGCAACTGGGCGTGGTGCCGGACCTGACCACCTTCGCCAAGTCCGTCGGCGGCGGCTTCCCGATCTCCGGCGTCAGCGGCAAGGCCGAGATCATGGACAAGATCGCTCCCGGTGGCCTGGGCGGTACCTACGCCGGCAGCCCGATTGCCTGTGCCGCGGCCTTGGCCGTGCTGAAGGTGTTCGATGAAGAGAAACTGCTGGAGCGCTCCAACGCCGTGGGCGAGAAGCTCAAGGCCGGCCTGCGTCAGATCGCCGAGAAGCACAAGGTCATCGGCGACGTGCGTGGCCTGGGTTCGATGGTTGCCATCGAGCTGTTCGAAGGCGGCGACCACAGCAAGCCGGCCGCCGAGCTGGTGGGCAAGATCGTTGCCCGTGCTCGCGAGAAAGGTGTGATCCTGCTGTCGTGCGGCACCTACTACAACGTCATCCGCTTCCTGATGCCCGTCACCATCCCTGACGCGCAGCTGGATAAAGGTATCGCCCTGGTCGCCGAGTGCTTCGACGAACTGGCCTGATGAGGGCCTGACCGAACGGCAGGCAGTGCCTGCTGTCTGGATCTGTGAAGAAACCCGCTTCGGCGGGTTTTTTCATGTCTTGCGGGTATTTTTCCGTGGATGGCTATATCCGGCGAGCGGCTTTGGCTAAGGTGAACGCATCGATGTCGGAGGGTCATGATGACCGCTGTGGATTTACTTGGGGTGCCAAGGGTGTTGATCGCCGAGTCCGATCCCTGGGTTCGTGAAACGATCAGCGACCTGGTCCTGAGCGTGCGTGATGATGTCGAACTGGAAATGTGTACCGATGGCAGGCAGGCCGTCGAATGGATGAAGAAACATTCGCCTGACCTGATCATCGCGGCGCGCGAGTTGCCCGCCATTGATGGTCTCAGCCTGTTGCGCGGCGTGCGCCAGATGCGCCGGCAGCCTCCAGTTCCGTTCATTCTGCTCAGCAGCCGCAATGACAGCGCCAGTGTGCGTGAGGTCTTGCCGCTGGCGCCGACTGCCTACCTGACCAAACCCCTCAACAGTGAGGGGCTGCGTCAGCGCCTGCGTGCCCTGTTGGTGGAATGCTCCGCCGACGGGCCGAGCATGCTGCCAGGCATGACCCTGGCCAAGTTCATCGAAAAGCGCCGTGACACCGCCGATGCCGCGCCGTTGTGCGTGAACGTCGGCGATGCCCTGCGCCTGTGCCAGGGTAGCAAGGGGCTGGACGTGCACTTGCTGGAACAGGAGCTGCGCAACGACCCGCACGTGACCGCCGTACTGATCGCCTCGGCCAATACCGCTGCCCAGCACTTGGGCAAGCCGGTGCAGACGCTCGGCGCTGCCCTGGAGATGCTGGGTGCGGTACAGAGCGCGCAGATCGTCTCGGCACTGGGCAAGAAGCGCGTGGCCACGCTGACCCACGACGGGCTGCAGGCGCGGGCCAATGCGCTGTGGCTGATGTCGCAACGCACGGCCGATTACGCGCGGATCCTCGGGCGCATGCTGGAACTCAACGTCGAGCGCTGTTTCACCGCCGGGCTGCTGCAAGCACTGGGCGAACTGGCGGTGCTGGGTGTACTGCAAGAGTGGCTGTTCACCGGTGGCAAGCTGGATGACGCCACCATCGGCCAGATGCTCGAACAGCATTCGGCGTCGTTCGGATCTGCACTGCGCACGCGCTGGCGATTGCCGCTGGAGCTGCGCGAACTCATCGCCGCGGTCTATCAATACAACACCGGGGTCTTCACCCGCGAAGTGCTGGCCATGAACCTGGCCGGCGACATGGCGCGGCTGAGCGACGAGCAAAGCGTAACGTTGTTGCTGAAATCCAAGCCGGCGCGTCTGCTGAAACTGGGCGTCGAGGACCTGCAGCGCTTGCGCAAGAAACTCACCGGCGTGACCGACCCGAGCCTGCGCGCGCCGCTGCCGCTGGTGGCCAGCGAAGCCGCCGAAGCGCCCGATCCGGAAGATGACCTGCCTGACCTGCTGGACCTTACGCCGGAACCGGAGCGTTCGCTGGATGAGCCGGAGCAAGACCCGGCCGAAGAGAAGTAACCGGTCGCAGAAGCGTCAGTAGGAGCGGCTTCAGCCGCGAAAGGGCCGAAAAATTCCCTGCATCTGCTGTGAACGTGTGGTCTATTCGCGGCTGAAGCCGCTCCTGCCCGGTCGCAAAGCGCTTAATCGAACAGTATTGCGGCTACAGTCGTTTCTATTAGGTCAGCCCAGGACGATCTGGTCCTTGCCCTGGCGCTTGGCCTGGTACATCGCCTCATCCGCACGTGCATAGAGCACTTCCAGACTGTGGTCGTCCTCGGTCAGGCTGGTCAGCCCCTGACTGGCGGTGATGCTGAAGGTCTGCTCGCCTACCTGGAAACTCTGCCGCTGGATCTCGCGCTGCAGGCGCTCGGCGATCTGCAGGGCAATGTCCGGCGCGCAACCGGGGAAGATCGCCGCGAACTCCTCGCCACCTATGCGCCCGAACAGGTCGCCACGCCGCAAGGTGTTGCGGCCGCTTTCGGCAATGCGTTGCAGCACCGTGTCACCGGTCTGGTGGCCGTAGGTGTCGTTGATCTTCTTGAAGTCATCGATATCCAGCAGCAGGAACGACAAGGGCGTACCTTGCAGGCGGGCCATCTCGAATTCGCGCTGGGCGCACTCGAAGAAATGCCGGCGGTTGCTGCTCTGGGTCAGCACGTCGGTGGTAGCCAGGCGCTGCAGCTCGTCTTCCAGGCGTTTTTTCTCGGTGATGTCTTCGGCGATGCCCACCACCACCAGGCGCTGGCCGGGGTCGAGGCGCTGGCTGACGAAGCATTTGTCGCTGAGCCAACGCACCTCGCCATCGGCGCGAATGATGCGGTATTCACGGTCTTCGATGGCGCCCTTGTCGATCACCTCGCTGAGACTGCGCTCGGCGTAGTTGAGGTCATCAGGGTAGATGCTGTCGCGCCACTGGCTGTAGTCGGCCAGCAGCAGGCCCGCCGAGCGACCGAAGATGCGCTCGTAGGCCGGGCTGACATAGATCATGCGCTGGGTTTCCCAGTCGAAGGCCCACAGCACGGCGTTGACGCTAACCAGCAAAGAGCTGAACAGCTGCTCGCGCTCGCTGAGCCGGGCGACTTCGGCCTGGGCATGCATCAGTGCCAATAGGGTCTCGGCGGGGACGGGCATCTCGCTGTCCGACGCGGTGGAGACGAGGTAGGGTTTTTCCATGGACGAGTCATCTCGAACGACGCGCAACGGAGGCGCGTCGTTACGTCGTTTGTAGGTTCTGGATGACTGTATTGAGCGAAATTTCCGCAATAAGTTCCGGAATCGGCGCGCCCTAGAAGGGGCGCCGATCGACGGAGTCAGGCATGAACAGGGCGCAGCGAGTAGGTCTTGAGCTGGCTGGCGAAGTCACGCAGCGACTGGATACCGCTGCTCTCGGCCTCGTGGATCCACTCCTTGATGGCCGCGAGCATGTCGTGGCTGTTGCTGCTGGTCTTGAGCCAGATCTGCTGCAGGGCCAGGCGTTTTTCGTAGATCACCTTGAGGGCCTGGCTGTGTTCCAGCATGTGCTGGATGCGCAGGCGGTGCTGGTCGCTGAGCAGGCTGGTTTCCCGCGACAGCAGACGCTTGGCGCGGTGGAAGCGCGGGCGCAGCGAGGCGTCCACACGGGCCAGTTCCTGCGCCAGCAGCGGAGCGGTGACCTGCTTGCGGTACTGGGCCATGACCTGGAAGCGGTTGCTGAGCAGCGCCGCCGCCGTGTCGCGGTCGATGTCCTGCTTGCCAGGCACCCGGTGGGCCACCGGGGCGACGCGCTGCACCCTGGCCAGGCGCAGGGCGCTGAACACCTTGATCCACGCCCAGCCCATGTCGAACTCCCAGGGCTTCACGGACATCTTTGCCGAGTTGGGGTAGGTGTGGTGGTTGTTGTGCAGCTCTTCGCCGCCGATGACGATGCCCCAGGGCACCAGGTTGGTCGCCGCGTCGCGGCATTCGAAGTTGCGGTAGCCCACCGCGTGGCCCAGGCCGTTGACCACCCCGGCGGCCCAGAACGGAATCCAGATCATCTGCACCGCCCAGACGGTGATGCCCAGCGCGCCGAACAGCAGCACGTCGATGAGTGCCATCAGGGCAATGCCGAGGAAGCGGTAGCGCGTGTACAGGTTGCGCTCGATCCAGTCGTCCGGGCAGTTCTTGCCGTACTGGCGCAGGGTGTCAGGGTTGGCGGCCTCGGCGCGGTACAGCTCGGCACCGCGCAGCAATACGGTAGACAACCCCTTGACCACCGGGCTGTGCGGGTCCTCGGCGGTTTCGCACTTGGCGTGGTGCTTGCGATGGACTGCGGTCCATTCGCGGGTGTTCTGGCCGGTGGTCAGCCACAGCCAGAAGCGGAAGAAATGTTTGAGGCCGGCGTTCAGCTCCAGTGAGCGATGCGCGGAATAGCGGTGCAGGTAGACCGTGACGCTGATGATGGTCACGTGAGTCATGACCAGCGTGACGGCGATCAGTTGCCAGACCGAGAGGTCGAGTAAACCGTTGTACCACATAGGCTGCAGTGCCCTCGCAAGTGGCGGGTGAGTAAAAAATGAGCAGCCAGCATTATCGCCACACCAGCGCGGAAAGCCAGATGTGCCAGCACGGAAGCGTCGCAGGATGTTTCTTACTTTATAATCGCCGGCCTGGGTAAGGATGTGTGTTCTGTTATGACGGATTTGTCGCGAAAAGCGCTGGGGGCCGCCATTTTCCATGGCTGGCTGACGTTTCTGTGGTGGCTGTCCAGCGAGTATCTGTTGCCATTCTGGGTGCATGACCCGGCGCGCCTGCAGCAATGGCAGCAGACGAGCGGTTACCTGTGGCTGGTCCTCAGTGCCCTGGCGCTGTTCCTGTTGCGCCGCCCGCTGGTGCGCTGGCTGGGGGGTGAAGAGCTGCAGCGCCGCCAGGACGCCGATCACGACCGGCTGCGTATCGCCTCGGCAGTGTTCGACAGCACCCGCGAAGGCGTGCTGGTGACCAACGACAAGGGCCAGATCGTGCACGTCAACCGCGCCTTCGTGGACATCACCGGCTACCAGCCCGAAGAAGTGCTCGGGCGCAACCCGAGCACGTTCAAGTCCGGCCGCCACGATGCGTCCTTCTACACGCGCATGTACCAGGCCATTGGCGCGCAGGGCCAGTGGAGCGGGGAGATCTGGAACCGCCGCAAGAGCGGCGAGGTGTATCCGCAGTGGCAGAACATCAGTGGCATTCAGGGCAACGATGGCCGTGTACGCCACTACGTGGCAGTGTTCTCCGACCTGTCGGCGATCAAGCGTTCCGAGCAGGAGCGCATGCAGATGGCGCACTACGACGCCCTGACCGGCCTGCCCAACCGCCTGCTGCTCACCGACCGTGCCACCGAGGCGGTGGCGGCTGCTCGCGAGGCCAAACGCGGCTGCGCGATGCTGCTGGTCGACCTCGATCATTTCAAGAACATCAACGACAGCCTGGGGCACAGTCGCGGCGACCAGTTGCTCAAGGCCGTGGCCGAGCGCCTGAACGGCTGCTTCGGAACCGAGGTGACCCTGGCGCGCCTGGGCGGCGACGAGTTCGCCCTGCTGGTGAAGAACTGCCAGCAGATGGTCCAGGCTGCTGCGCTGGCGCAGAAGGTCCTCGACGCCTTCAAGTTGCCCTTCGAGGTCGAGGGCCAGGCGCTGTTCAGCACCGCCAGCATCGGTATCAGCCTGTTTCCCAACGACGCGCTGTCGGCCGAGCAACTGCTGCGCAATGCCGATGCCGCACTGTTCAAGGCCAAGCGCCGGGGCCGCGAGGGTTATGCGCTGTACACCGAGGAACTGACCGCCCATGCCCAGCAGCGTGTGCAGCTGGCCAGCGAGTTGCGCCGTGCCATCGAGCAGGACGAGTTGCGCGTCTACTACCAGCCGGTGCATGACCTGACCACGCGGCAGATTCGCGGTGTCGAGGCCCTGGTGCGCTGGGAGCATCCGGAGCGCGGCATGGTTTCGCCAGGCGAGTTCATTCCGGTGGCCGAGCAGAGCGGGCTGATTGCCGACATCGACGATTGGGTGCTGCGCGCGGCCTGCACGCAGATGCGCCAGTGGCAGGAGGCGCAGGCGCCGCTGTCGTTCGTGGCGGTGAACATTTCCAGCCGTCAGTTCGGCACCGGCGATCTCGATGTACAGGTCGCCAAGGTGCTGCGCGACACCGGCCTGGACCCTGGCTGCCTGGAGCTGGAAGTGACCGAGAGTGCGGTAATGAGCGACCCCGAGCAGGCCATCGAACAATTGCATCGCCTGCGCGAGCTGGGCCTGAACCTGGCCATCGATGACTTCGGCACCGGTTACTCCTCGTTGCTGCGCCTCAAGCGCATGCCGGTGCAGAAGCTCAAGATCGACCAGGGTTTCGTGGCCGGGTTGCCCGCTGATGAAGATGACGTGGCCATCGTGCGCGCGATCATCGCCCTGGCCCGGAGCATGAACATGCAGGTGCTGGCCGAAGGCATCGAAGAGCCGCAGCAGGCTGTCTTCCTGCATGACAGCGGCTGCGAACTGGGGCAGGGCTACTGGTTCGCCCGGCCGATGCCGGCGGCCATGATCGATTGGCAGCATGCACCGGATTTCCGCCTGTCGGTGGCCTGACTGCCGCCGTGCCGGGTGCGCAAGGCGCCTGGCGAACGATCGGTTGTTAAATGCCTTTTGGTTATATCTGAATTCTTAAATGGTCTTTTTAAGAATATCTTGCGCTCACTACTATGGCTCCCATGTCCGCAGCCGTTGCGGCCCATCGCGACGGTTCAGCCCAAGTCCATAGGAGTTATCACGATGAGCACTTCCCTGCGTAGCGTTGACGGTCAGGACGAAGCCACCGTTCTGCGCGAGATCCAGAGTGCCCTGCGTGACCTGCGTTTCGGTGCCGTCGAGATCACGGTGCACAACGCCCAGGTCGTGCAGATCGAGCGCAAGGAAAAATTCCGCCTGCAGAACGCCACCCACAAGTCTGGCTGAGTGCGTCAGCCGTTTCACCGGTGGGGCCTGCCTTTGCGCCCCCCGTCCGCAGCGGGCGCCTTCTGCCAGCGCGCCACGCCAAGAACAGACCTATAACGCCAACACCGCTTTCCCAGGAGCCTGACCCCATGTCCATTCGTCGTTTTGCCCTGGCTGCTCTTGCGAGCGCCGTATTTGCCGGCTCGGCCGTTGCCAAGGATTATGAGCTGCTCAACGTGTCCTACGACCCGACCCGTGAGCTGTACCAGGAGTACAACGCCGAGTTCGCCCAGCACTGGAAGAACAGCCACCCCGCCGACAACGTGGTCATCAAGCAGTCCCACGGCGGCTCGGGCAAGCAGGCTCGTGCGGTGATCGACGGCCTGCGTGCCGACGTGGTGACCCTGGCCCTGGCCGGTGACATCGACGAGGTCGCCAAGCTGGGCAAGAGCCTGCCCGAGGACTGGCAGAAGCGCCTGCCGGATGCCAGCACGCCATACACCTCGACCATCGTGTTCCTGGTGCGCAAGGGCAACCCGAAGAACATCAAGGACTGGGATGACCTGATCAAGAAAGACGTCTCGGTCATCACCCCGAACCCCAAGACCAGCGGTGGCGCACGCTGGAACTTCCTGGCCGCCTGGGCCTATGGTCTGAAGCAGGGCGGCGAGGCCAAGGCCAAGGAATACGTCACCGAGCTGTTCAAGCACGTACCGGTGCTGGATACCGGTGCGCGTGGCTCGACCATCACCTTCGTCAACAACGGCCAGGGCGACGTCCTGCTGGCCTGGGAAAACGAAGCCTTCCTGGCCCTCAAGGAAGACGGCGGCGCCGACAAGTTCGACATCGTCGTGCCTTCGCTGTCGATCCTCGCCGAGCCGCCGGTGGCGGTGGTGGACAAGAACGCCGAGAAGAAAGGCAACACCGAGATCGCCACCGAATACCTCAAGCACCTGTACAGCAAGGAAGGCCAGGAAATCGCCGCGAAGAACTTCTACCGTCCGCGAAACGCCGAGGTGGCGGCGAAATACGAGAAGCAGTTCCCTAAACTGGAGCTGGTAACCATCGACAAAGACTTTGGCGGCTGGAAAACTGCGCAGCCGAAATTTTTCAACGATGGCGGCGTATTCGACCAGATCTACCAGGCTCAGTGATGAGCTGTAGGAGCGCCGCCGCGCGCGGTGCTCCAGGTTGGGTCAAAGAGGAGCCCGGGCCTGTGCCCGGGTTGCTGTCAGTCAACCAGGGACCTTTATGTCGCGTCGTATTTCTCCTGTCATACCCGGCTTCGGGCTGACACTGGGCTACACCGTGGTGTACCTCAGTCTGATCGTGCTGATACCGCTGGCGGCGATGTTCGTGCATGCCGCGCAACTGAGCTGGGATCAGTTCTGGACCATCGTCACCGCACCACGGGTACTTGCCGCGCTGAAGCTCAGCTTCGGCACCGCGCTGTGCGCCGCCATCATCAACGGCATCATCGGCACCCTGCTGGCCTGGGTGCTGGTGCGCTACACCTTCCCCGGACGCAAGATCATCGAGGCGATGATCGACCTGCCGTTCGCACTGCCCACCGCCGTGGCCGGTATCGCGCTCACCGCGCTCTACGCGCCCAATGGCTGGGTCGGGCAGTTCGCCACCGACTTGGGCTTCAAGATCGCCTACACGCCGCTGGGCATCACCCTGGCGTTGACCTTCGTGACCTTGCCGTTCGTGGTGCGGACGGTGCAGCCGGTGCTGGCCGACATCCCGCGTGAAGTCGAAGAAGCCGCTGCCTGTCTCGGCGCCCGCCCGTTGCAGGTGTTCCGCCATGTGTTGCTGCCGGCACTGCTGCCCGCCTGGCTGACCGGCTTTGCCCTGGCCTTCGCCCGTGGCGTGGGCGAGTACGGCTCGGTGATCTTCATCGCCGGCAACATGCCGATGAAGACCGAGATCCTGCCGCTGCTGATCATGGTCAAGCTCGACCAGTACGACTACACCGGCGCCACCGCCATCGGCGTGATGATGCTGGTGGTTTCCTTCATCCTGTTGCTGCTGATCAACCTGCTGCAGCGGCGCATCGAAACCCCGAACTGAGGAGCGAACCATCATGTCTCATTCGTCGGTTTCCGCCGCCAGTGTGGCCAACGCCGCCCGTCGCGGCAGCCCGCTCGCCCGCCGGGTGCTGATCGGCCTGGGCTGGCTGGTGTTCCTGCTGTTCCTGGCCCTGCCGCTGTTCATCGTGGTGTCCCAGGGGCTCAAGCAGGGCTTGGGCACCTTCGTCGCCGCGATTCTGGAGCCCGACGCGCTGTCGGCGCTCAAGCTCACGATCATTGCCGTGCTGATCTCGGTGCCGTTGAACCTGGTGTTCGGGGTCAGCGCCGCCTGGTGCGTCAGCAAATACAACTTTCGCGGCAAGAGCGTGCTGGTCACCCTGATCGACCTGCCGTTCTCGGTTTCGCCGGTGATCGCCGGCCTGGTCTACGTGCTGATGTTCGGCGCCCAGGGTTTCTTCGGCCCCTGGCTCCAGGACCATGACATCCAGATCGTCTTCGCCTTGCCGGGCATCGTGCTGGCGACCATCTTCGTCACTGTGCCCTTCGTCGCCCGTGAACTGATCCCGCTGATGCAGGAGCAGGGCACCCAGGAAGAAGAGGCCGCGCGCCTGCTGGGCGCCAATGGCTGGCAGATGTTCTGGCACGTGACCCTGCCGAACATCAAATGGGGGCTGATCTACGGTGTGGTGCTGTGCACCGCCCGCGCCATGGGCGAGTTCGGTGCGGTGTCAGTGGTTTCCGGGCACATCCGCGGTGTCACCAACACCCTGCCGCTGCACGTCGAGATCCTCTACAACGAATACAACCACGTTGCGGCCTTTGCGGTCGCGAGCCTGTTGCTGGTCCTGGCGCTGTTCATCCTGCTGCTCAAGCAGTGGAGCGAGTCGCGCATCAACCGTCTGCGCCAGAACGCGGCGGAGGAATAAGTCATGTCGATCGAAGTCCGTAACGTCAGCAAGAACTTCAACGCCTTCAAGGCGCTCAACACCATCAACCTGGACATCAACAGCGGCGAGCTGGTGGCGCTGCTGGGACCGTCCGGCTGCGGCAAGACCACCCTGCTGCGCATCATCGCCGGGCTGGAAACCCCGGACCAGGGCAGCATCGTGTTCCATGGCGAAGACGTGTCCGGCCATGACGTGCGTGATCGCAACGTCGGCTTCGTGTTCCAGCACTACGCGCTGTTCCGTCACATGACCGTGTTCGACAACGTGGCCTTCGGCCTGCGCATGAAGCCGCGCGGCGAACGCCCGAGCGAGACTCAGATCAAGGCCAAGGTCCACGAGCTGCTGAACATGGTGCAGCTCGACTGGCTGGCCGACCGCTACCCGGAGCAGCTGTCCGGTGGGCAGCGCCAGCGCATCGCCCTGGCCCGCGCCCTGGCGGTGGAGCCCAAGGTGCTGCTGCTCGACGAGCCGTTCGGAGCGCTGGATGCCAAGGTGCGCAAGGAGCTGCGCCGCTGGCTGGCGCGCCTGCACGAAGATATCAATCTGACCTCGGTGTTCGTGACCCACGACCAGGAAGAGGCCATGGAGGTGGCTGACCGTATTGTGGTGATGAACAAGGGCGTGATCGAGCAGATCGGCTCGCCGGGCGAGGTGTACGAGAACCCGGCCAACGACTTCGTCTACCACTTCCTCGGCGACTCCAACCGCCTGAGCCTGGGTGGCAGCGAGCACCTGCTGTTCCGCCCGCACGAGGTGTCGCTGTCGCGTCAGGCGCTGGAAGACCACCACGCCGCCGAAGTGCGCGACATCCGCCCATTGGGCGCGACCACTCGGGTGACCCTGAAGGTCGAAGGCCAGAACGAGCTGATCGAAGCCGAAGTGGTCAAGGACCACGACAGCCTGGTGGGCCTGGCTCGGGGCGAGATGCTGTTCTTCAAGCCCAAGGTCTGGCAGAAGGTGCCGGGGCTCTGAGGCGGCGATGGCGGTTTGCTCGCGAATGCCCAGTGAGGTTTCTTCGCGAGCAAGCTCGCTCCCACAAGCTGTCAGGCCTGAATGGCAGGCATAAGAAAGGAGACCCGAAGGTCTCCTTTTTTCATGGCGCCGGTTGGCTTAGAACAGCACGCGGCAGCGAATGGTGCCTTTGACCTGCTGCAGCTTTTCCTGGGCCAGGTCGGAGTACTCGGCGTCGACGTCGATGACCACGTAGCCGACCTTCTCGTCGGTCTGCAGGAACTGGCCAGAGATGTTGATGCCGTTTTCCGCGAACACCTTGTTGATCTCGCTGAGCACGCCCGGGATGTTTTCGTGGATGTGCAGCAGACGGTGCTTGCCAGGGTGAGCCGGCAGGGCCACTTCAGGGAAGTTGACCGACGACACCGAAGTACCGTTGTCGCTGTACTTGACCAGCTTCTCGGCCACTTCCAGACCGATGTTGGCCTGTGCTTCAGCGGTGGAGCCGCCGATGTGCGGGGTCAGGATCACGTTGTCCAGGCCACGCAGCGGGCTTTCGAAGATGTCGTCGTTGGAACGCGGCTCGACCGGGAACACGTCGATGGCGGCACCGATCAGGTGCTTGTCCTTGATGGCGGCGGCCAGGGCGTCGAGATCGACCACGGTACCGCGCGCGGCGTTGATCAGGATCCCGCCTTTCTTCATGGCGCGGATTTCTTTCTCGCCGATCATCATCTGCGTAGACGGCAGCTCAGGCACGTGCAGCGAGACGATGTCGGCCAGGCCCAGCAGCTCGGTCAGGGAGGTGACCTGAGTGGCATTGCCCAGCGGCAGCTTGGTCAGCGGGTCGAAGAAGAACACCTGCATGCCCAGGCTTTCAGCCAGGACCGACAGCTGAGTACCGATCGAACCGTAGCCGATGATGCCCAGCTTCTTGCCTCGGATCTCGAAGGAGTTGGCCGCGCTCTTGATCCAGCCGCCACGGTGGCAGGAAGCGTTCTTCTCGGGAATGCCGCGCAGCAGCAGAATGGCTTCGGCCAGCACCAGCTCGGCGACCGAACGGGTGTTGGAGTAGGGGGCGTTGAACACCGCGATACCGCGCTCGCGAGCCGCGCCCAGGTCAACCTGGTTGGTGCCGATGCAGAAGCAGCCGACCGCGACCAGCTTCTTGGCGTGCTCGAAGATTTCTTCGGTCAGCTGGGTACGCGAGCGAATACCGATGAAGTGGGCATCGGCGATCTTTTCCTTGAGTTCGGCGTCCGGCAGGGACTTGGTGTGGTACTCGATACTGGTGTAACCAGCGGCCTTGAGCACATCCACTGCGGACTGATGCACACCTTCGAGAAGAAGGAACTTGATCTTGCTCTTGTCGAGGGAAGTCTTGCTCATCTGCGTTAACCTGTATCCCGGAAAAATAGCTGGCAAAAAAAGGCATCGGCCATTTTGCGCGTCGCCGTCAGGGCCTCTGCAGGCGCGTCGCATACTGGCAAGTTGGTGTCGTATGCTAGCATAAACAGCCCTCGAAACCCCATGCCCAAACGTGAGAGGTTCTCAGGTTGTCCATGAATTCATCGAGAGTTACGTGATGACCCAGCAGGCCCTGATCGAAGAACTCACCGCCCTGGTGGCACCTGCCAAGGTACTCACCGACCCCGCCTCCCTGGAAACCTACGGCAAGGACTGGACCAAGCAGTTCATTCCGGCGCCGCTGGCTATCGTTCTGCCCCGTAGCACCGAGCAGGTCCAGGCCATCGTGCATTGGGCCAACCGCCATCGCATCGGCCTGGTGCCGTCGGGCGGGCGTACCGGGCTGTCGGCGGCGGCGGTCGCGAGCAACGGCGAACTGGTGGTGTCCTTCGAGGCCATGAACCAGGTACTGGCGGTCAATACCACGGACCGCACGGTGGTCTGCCAGCCGGGGGTGATTACCCGCCAGTTGCAGGACCTGGCCGCCGACCACGGCCTGTACTATCCCGTGGACTTCGCCTCGTCGGGCTCCAGCCAGATCGGCGGCAACATCGGCACCAACGCCGGCGGCATCAAGGTGATCCGCTACGGCATGACCCGCAACTGGGTGGCCGGGCTCAAGGTGGTCACCGGCAAGGGCGACCTGCTGGAACTCAACAAGGACCTGCTGAAGAACGCCACCGGCTATGACCTGCGCCAGCTGTTCATCGGCGCCGAGGGCACGCTGGGCTTCGTGGTCGAGGCCACCATGCGCCTGGAACGGGCGCCGAAGAACCTCACCGCCATGGTTCTGGGCGCGGTCGACTTCGACTCGATCATGCCGGTGTTGCACGCCTTCCATGGCAAGCTGGACCTCACCGCCTTCGAATTCTTCTCGCATGCCTCCATGGCCAAGGTGCTGGCGCGCGGCGACGTGCCGGCGCCCTTCGATACCCAGTGCCCGTTCTATGCCCTGCTGGAATTCGAGGCCAGCACCGACGAGCTGGCCAACCAGGCCCTGGCGACCTTCGAGCACTGCGTGGAGCAGGGCTGGGTTCTCGACGGCGTGATGAGCCAGAGCGAGCAGCAGCTGCGCAACCTGTGGAAGCTGCGCGAGTACATCTCCGAGACCATCTCGCACTTCACACCGTACAAGAACGACATTTCGGTCACCGTCTCGAAGGTCCCGGCATTCCTCAAGGAAATCGACGCCATCGTGGCGCAGCATTACCCCGATTTCGAAGTGCTCTGGTATGGCCATATCGGCGACGGCAACCTGCACCTGAACATCCTCAAGCCCGAGGCGATGGACAAGCAGGCGTTCTTCGACACCTGCGCGCGGGTCAACACCTGGGTGTTCGAAACCGTGCAGAAGTACAACGGTTCGATTTCTGCCGAACACGGTGTGGGGATGACCAAGCGTGACTATCTGGCGTACAGTCGATCGCCTGCCGAAATCGAGTACATGAAAGCCGTGAAGGCAGCGTTCGACCCCAACGGCATCATGAACCCCGGCAAGATCTTCGCACTGTGACGCGACCAGCCCTCCAGGAGACCCCATGAGCTACCAGCACAAATACGTCGATGGCACGAACATCCATTTCCCTGTCGGCAAAGTGGTCTGCATCGGGCGTAACTACGCCGAACACGCCAAGGAACTGGGCAACCCGGTCCCTACCGAGCCGCTGCTGTTCATCAAACCCGGCAGTTGCGTCGTACCGCTGGAAGACGGCTTCAGCATTCCCACCGATCGCGGCAGCGTGCATTACGAGGCCGAGATCGTGGTACTGCTCGGCAAGCCGCTGAGCAAGAACCCGTCCGAGGAAGAAGTGCTGGACGCCATCAGCGGTTTCGCGCCGGGCCTGGACCTGACCCTGCGCGACGTGCAGTCGCGCTTGCGCGAAAAAGGCCTGCCGTGGGAGCTGGCCAAGAGCTTCGACGGTGCCGCGGTGATCGCGCCGTTCGTCCCGGCGGAAACCTTCCCGGACCTGACCGACATCGGCATTCGCCTGACCCTCAACGGCAAGGTGGTGCAGGACGGCAACAGCAGCCTGATGCTCAACCCCATCCTGCCGATGATCCAGCATATGGCGGCGAATTTCTCGTTGCAGGCCGGTGATCTGATCATGACCGGTACGCCGGCTGGCGTCGGACCTTTCCAGCCCGGTGACCAGATCGTTCTGGAGTTGGCGGGTCAGGAGCGTTACGAGAGTCGCGTGCTCTGAAACGCCCGTTGCCCGAACTAACCGACCGCCCCATGGCCCCGTGCCCTGGGGCGGTCTTTTTTGTGGCGCAGGGGCAATTCGCCGGCCATTGGCATTTTTTTCACAACTGATCCGGATAATTCCCGAGGCCCCACGGATAGGGGCACCGAGCACGTGCTTCCTACCCGATCAGGAGTCTTCGATGGCTATCCCCTACCTGTCTTCACGCTCGTCGCGGCGTCTCAGCCTGCGCTGGTACGTCTGGCTGCTGCCGGTGGTGGTGGCCGCCTGTGCCTTGGCCCACGCGATGCACTGGGACGACCGGGCGCTGCTGTTCGCCAAAGAGGTGATGCAGAGCAAGGCCGAGCGCATGGCCAGCGTCTGGCTACCGGATTACCAGGTGAGCATCGACGCCAAGGTGCTGCCAGGCATGGCCGACGACGAGGCCAGCGACCTGGCCTACAACCCGGCGACCCGCACGCTGTTCGCGGTTATGGGCAAGAACCCCTTTCTGGTCGAGCTGAGCCTCAAGGGTGACGTACTGCGCAAGATTCCCATGGAAGGCTGGAGCAACCCCGAAGGCATCGCGGTGCTGGACAACGGCCTGGTGGCCTTTACCGACGAACGCCAACAGGTGCTCAGCATCGTCAAGGTGGATGCCGCTACCACGCGTCTGCGCCTCAGCGATGCGACCCGCTACGACCTTGGCGCTGCCGAGAAGAAGAACAAGGGATTCGAGGGCATTGCCTGGGACCCCAAGCGCCAGCAACTGCTGATCGGCCAGGAACGCCCGGCGGCGATCTTCACCTGGCAGAGCGACGGCAGTGAATGGCTGACCGGCGACAAGCAGCGTCTGGGCCAGAATGACCTGGAAATGCGCAACCTGTCGGCGCTGGCCGTCGATCCGCGCACCGGTCATATCCTGGCGCTGTCCGCTGACTCGCACATGCTGCTGGAGCTGGACGAGCAGGGCCGGCAGGTCAGCTTCATGACCCTGTTGGGCGGCATGAACGGCTTGAAAGACACCCTGCCGCGTGCCGAAGGCGTGACCATGGACGAGCAGGGCACACTTTATATGGTCAGTGAACCGAACCTGTTCTATGCCTTCAAGAAGAAATAAACGGCACATTGCAGTCATGTGGCCATGAGCTATTAAGCCTGGTTTCAGATTGGCGTGCTATTTATGCAGCCCCTTCCTTGCAAGAGCTGCCGAAATGCGTCGTTCCATCCATCTGAAGCTGTGGGTCCTCATCGTACTGCTGCTGGCAGCCGTGGCGTTCTTTGCCGCTCGCGAATTTCGTCTGGTGGAGCGGGCCGCCTTCAACTGGAAGCTGTTCTGGCAGACCGAGTCGGCTTCGGCCATCGGCCTGGATGATTACCGCGTGGTGGTCGAAGGCAAGGTCATCGAGGGGCTGGAGGACGACGTCTCGGCGCTCAGCTTCGATCCGAGTCGCAAGACCCTGTTCACCGTCACCAACCAGAACAGCGAGTTGGTCGAGCTGAGCCTGGATGGCCGTATTCTGCGGCGCATTCACCTGGAAGGCTTTGGTGACGCCGAGGCCGTGGAATACATCCGCCCCGGCGTATTCGTAATCAGTGACGAACGCCGTCAGCGGCTGATCCAGGTGCAGGTGGGCGACGACACGCGCAGCCTGGATGCCAGCCGCTCCGAGCAGTTGACCCTGGATTTCAATGCGGGCAGCAACAAGGGCTTCGAAGGGCTGGCCTACGATACCCAGGGCCAGCGGCTGTTCGTCGCCAAGGAGCGCGACCCGGTGCAGATCATCGAGGTGCGCGGGTTCCCCAGGCAGGATGCCGGTGCGCCTGGAACACTGGAGGTCGCGTCCAACCGCCAGCGCGATGCCGGGATCTTCGTGCGTGACCTGTCCAGCCTGCAGTTCGACGAACGCAGTGGCCACCTGCTGGCGCTGTCCGACGAGTCGCGACAGATCCTCGAACTGGACGTCGATGGCCGGCCGGTGGGCAGCGGTTCGCTGAAGAAGGGCCAGATGGGCTTGAGCAAGACCGTACCCCAGGCCGAAGGTATCGCCATGGATGACGAAGGCACCCTGTACCTGGTCAGCGAACCGAACCTGTTCTACGTGTTCAAGAAGCCTTGACCAGCGCCCAAGGGTAATGCCGCTCAGCTTGGACGGGCAGGCTTTGGCCGCAATACAGGTCAGGCCGTGGGAGCGGCTTTAGCCACGAAAGCGCCAGGAAATTCACTGCATCTGCTGTGAACATGCGGTTACTTCGCGGCTGAAGCCGCTCCTGCCCGGTCTAACTGACCTGTATCGGGTTTAGCGGGTCAGGCTCTTTACGCCTTCGGCGGTGCCAAGCAGCAGCAGGTCGGCCGGGCGGGCGGCGAACAGGCCGTTGGTGACCACGCCGACGATGGCGTTGATCTGGCTTTCCAGCTCCACCGGGTTGGTGATGCTCATGTTGTGCACGTCGAGGATGATGTTGCCGTTGTCGGTGATCACACCCTCGCGGTACACCGGGTCGCCGCCCAGCTTCACCAGCTCGCGGGCCACATGGCTGCGGGCCATGGGGATGACTTCCACTGGCAGCGGGAAGGCGCCGAGCACCGGCACCAGCTTGCTGGCATCGGCGATGCAGATGAAGGTCTTGGCCACGGCAGCGACGATCTTCTCGCGGGTCAGGGCCGCGCCGCCGCCCTTGATCAGGTTCAGGTGTTCGTCGCTTTCGTCGGCGCCGTCGATGTAGAACTCCAGGTCGCTCACGGTATTGAGTTCATAAACCGGAATGCCATGGCCCTTCAGGCGTGCGGCGGTGGCCTCGGAGCTGGCCACGGCGCCGTCGAAGGCGCCCTTGTGCTGGGCCAGGGCATCGATGAAGCAGTTGGCGGTGGAGCCGGTGCCGACGCCGATGATGCTCTTGTCGTCGATCTTGGGAAGAATGAAATCGACGGCGGCCTGGGCGACGGCCTGTTTGAGTTGATCCTGGTTCATGCGGGCTCCACGGTGCCGATGGTGTGCGAAAGGGCGGCCATTATAGCGATGGCGTGGCGGCAAATGTGGTCGCGCGTCGGTCGCGGCGCTAAACTTTGCCGCCTTGCCCTTTGGTCCGTGATGTCGCCGCGATGCTTGAACAGTACGTCAAGAAGATCCTCACCTCCCGCGTCTATGACGTCGCCATCGAAACCCCGCTGCAGGGTGCCCGTCAGCTGTCCGAGCGGCTGGGCAACCAGGTGCTGCTCAAGCGCGAAGATCTGCAGCCGGTGTTCTCGTTCAAGATCCGCGGCGCCTACAACAAGCTCGCCCAGCTCAGCGCCGCCGAGCTCGCCTGTGGCGTGGTCACCGCCTCGGCCGGCAACCACGCCCAGGGTCTGGCCCTGGCGGCGCGGGAGATGGGCATCCGTGCGGTCATCGTGATGCCCAAGACCACCCCGGAGATCAAGGTCGAGGGCGTGCGCTCACGCGGTGCGCAAGTGGTGCTGCACGGCGACTCCTTCCCCGAGGCCCTGGCCCACTCGCTGCAACTGGTCGAGCAGGACGGCCTGGTGTACATCCACCCCTACGACGACCCCGACACCATCGCCGGGCAAGGCACCGTGGCCATGGAGATCCTGCGCCAGCAGCCGGGCCAGCTGGATGCCATCTTCGTACCGGTCGGCGGC
Source organism: Pseudomonas sp. DTU_2021_1001937_2_SI_NGA_ILE_001 (assembly GCF_032463525.1). Taxonomy (NCBI): domain Bacteria; kingdom Pseudomonadati; phylum Pseudomonadota; class Gammaproteobacteria; order Pseudomonadales; family Pseudomonadaceae; genus Pseudomonas; species Pseudomonas sp. DTU_2021_1001937_2_SI_NGA_ILE_001. The sequence goes on from NZ_CP135971.1 coordinate 4,107,703, forward strand.
GGCGGGCTGATCGCCGGCATCGCGGCCTACGTGAAGTACCTGCGCCCGGAAATCAAAGTCATCGGCGTCGAGCCGGACGACTCCAACTGCCTGCAGGCCGCCATGGCCGCCGGTGAACGCGTGGCGCTCAGCCAGGTGGGGCTGTTCGCCGACGGCGTGGCCGTGGCGCAGATCGGCCAGCACACCTTCGAGGTGTGCCGCCGTTATGTCGATGAGGTGATCACCGTCAGCAGCGACGAGATCTGCGCGGCGATCAAGGACATCTACGACGACACCCGCTCGATCACCGAGCCGGCCGGCGCCCTGGCGGTGGCCGGGATCAAGAAGTACGTCGAGCAGCGCGGCGTGCAGGGCCAGACCCTGGTGGCCATCGACTCCGGCGCCAACGTCAACTTCGACCGCCTGCGCCACGTGGCCGAGCGCGCCGAGCTGGGCGAAGGCCGCGAGGCGATCATCGCGGTGACCATCCCCGAGCGGCCCGGCAGCTTCAAGGCCTTCTGCGAAGCGGTGGGCAAGCGGCAGATCACCGAGTTCAACTACCGCTACCACACCGACCGCGAGGCGCACATCTTCGTCGGCGTGCAGACCCACCCCGAGCGCGACCCGCGCAGCGCGCTGATCGCCAGCCTCACCGAGCAGGGCTTCCCGGTGGTGGACCTGACCGACAACGAGCTGGCCAAGCTGCACATCCGGCACATGGTCGGCGGCCATTCGGAGCGGGTCAGCGACGAAGTGGTGCTGCGCTTCGAGTTCCCCGAGCGGCCGGGCGCGCTGTTCAACTTCCTCAACAAACTGGGGGGGCGCTGGACCATTTCGATGTTCCACTACCGCAACCACGGGGCTGCCGACGGGCGGGTGGTGGCCGGGCTGGTGGTGCCGGAGGAGGAACGGCATCTGGTCGGCCAGGCGCTCGGCGAGATCGGCTACCCTTATTGGGACGAAACGGATAACCCGGCCTACTGCCTGTTCCTGGGGTGAAGGGGCGCGTAGGTCCGGATGCCCATGAGCGTGGGTCGTACATCGAAGAGGTCGCCCTATGGACACGCTGATCGCTCTGAAAAGCCTGCATGTCACTGCCCTGGTGGCGGTGCTGGGCGGTGCCGCCGGGCTGGCCGCCTGGCAACTGCGCACCCGCCACGCCGGCCAGGAAACCGTGCCGCAACGCCTGTGGCTGCGCCCGTCGCTCTGGGCCTGGCTGGTCATGGCCCTGGGCCTGGCCATACTGCCGTTCAGCGGCTGGTGGCTGGTCCATAAGCTCGGGCTGGCGCTGGGGCAGGGCTGGATCCTCGCCAGCAGCCTGCTTTATACCTTCGGTCTCGTGGCCTGGGCCTGGCTGCTCATGCGCCTGGCCGGTGCGGCCACCGGCCGCTTCACGCGGGTGCTGGCGGTTCTCGCCGGCCTGTGCTTCATCGGTATGGCTGTGTTGCTGGTCGCCCGGCCAGGCTGAGCCTGGCAGTCAACGGTGCCCGGCGAAGACCGGTTAACCCCTGAAAACACTGAAAAAAGCGCCAATCAATACGAGGTTTTCACAAGACTTCAGATAAGGTGCCAAGCCTCGTTGCTGCTTTGAGGGCCTTTGTGGAACAATGCGGCGACATGCGTTTGCGAGGTTGTTGCCGTGATCGACCCCGATGGTTTCCGTCCTAATGTCGGGATTATTCTGACAAACGATGCCGGTCAGGTCCTGTGGGCTCGTCGTATCAACCAGGATGCCTGGCAGTTTCCTCAAGGCGGGATCAACCCCCAGGAAACGCCGGAAGAAGCGCTGTACCGTGAATTGAACGAAGAGGTCGGGCTGGAACGGCACGACGTCGAGATTCTCGCCTGTACCCGTGGTTGGCTGCGCTATCGTCTGCCCCAGCGGCTGGTGCGTACCCACAGCCAGCCACTGTGCATCGGCCAGAAGCAGAAATGGTTTCTCTTGCGCCTGATCTCCAACGAGCAGCGGGTGCGGATGGACCTGACCGGTAAGCCGGAGTTCGATGGCTGGCGTTGGGTCAGCTATTGGTACCCGCTGGGTCAGGTGGTGACATTCAAGCGCGAGGTTTACCGGCGCGCACTCAAAGAGCTTGCCCCGCGCCTGCTGGCGCGTGACTGACACGGAGTTCGACCCCGAGCCATGCTCAATACGCTGCGCAAGATCGTCCAGGAAGTTAACTCCGCCAAGGATCTGAAGGCGGCGTTGGGCATTATTGTGTTGCGTGTGAAGGAGGCCATGGGCAGCCAGGTCTGCTCGGTCTACCTGCTCGACCCGGACACCAATCGCTTCGTGCTGATGGCCTCCGAAGGCCTCAACAAGCGCTCGATCGGCAAGGTCAGCATGGCCCCCAACGAGGGTCTGGTGGGCCTGGTCGGCACCCGTGAAGAACCCCTGAACCTCGAAGACGCCGCCGCGCACCCGCGCTACCGCTACTTCGCCGAAACCGGCGAGGAGCGCTACGCCTCCTTCCTCGGCGCGCCGATCATCCACCACCGTCGGGTCGTCGGCGTCCTGGTCATCCAGCAGAAAGAGCGTCGCCAGTTCGACGAAGGCGAAGAAGCCTTCCTGGTGACCATGAGCGCGCAGCTCGCCGGAGTCATCGCCCATGCCGAGGCCACCGGTTCGATCCGTGGCCTGGGCCGCCAGGGCAAGGGCATCCAGGAAGCCAAGTTCGTCGGCGTGGCCGGTTCGCCCGGCGCGGCGGTGGGTGTGGCGGTGGTGGTGCTGCCGCCAGCCGATCTCGAGGTGGTGCCGGACAAGACCGTTACCGACATCGACGCCGAACTGGCGCTGTTCCAGAACGCCCTGGAAGGGGTGCGCAACGACATGCGCAACCTGTCCACCAAGCTCGCCACGCAACTGCGCCCCGAAGAGCGCGCGCTGTTCGATGTCTACCTGATGATGCTCGACGACGCCGCGCTGGGCAGCGAAGTGACCAACGTCATCAAGACCGGCCAATGGGCCCAGGGCGCGCTGCGCTCGGTGGTCACCGAACACGTCAACCGTTTCGAACTGATGGACGACGCCTACCTGCGCGAGCGCGCCTCGGACGTCAAGGACCTGGGCCGGCGCCTGCTGGCCTACCTGCAGGAGGCCCGCCAGCAGACCCTGGTCTACCCCGACAACACCATTCTGGTCAGTGAAGAGCTGTCCCCGGCCATGCTCGGCGAAGTACCCGAAGGCAAGCTGGTCGGCCTGGTCTCGGTCCAGGGGTCGGGCAACTCCCACGTGGCGATCCTGGCCCGCGCCATGGGCATTCCCACGGTCATGGGCCTGGTCGACTTTCCGTATTCCAAGGTCGATGGCATCGACCTGATCGTCGACGGCCACCATGGTGAGGTCTACACCAACCCCAGCGAGATCCTGCGCAAGCAGTTCTCCGTGGTGGTGGAAGAAGAGCGCCAGCTGTCCCAGGATCTCGATGCCCTGCGCGAACTGCCCTGCGTGACCCTCGACGGCCATCGCATGCCGCTGTGGGTCAACACCGGCCTGCTCGCCGACGTCGCCCGCGCCCAGCAGCGCGGCGCCGAAGGTGTCGGCCTGTACCGCACCGAAGTGCCGTTCATGATCAACCAGCGCTTCCCCAGCGAGAAGGAACAGCTGGCGATCTACCGCGAACAACTGTCGGCTTTCCATCCGCTGCCGGTGACCATGCGCAGCCTGGACATCGGCGGTGACAAGGCGCTGTCCTACTTCCCCATCAAGGAAGAGAACCCCTTCCTGGGTTGGCGCGGCATTCGCGTGACCCTCGACCATCCGGAAATCTTCTTGGTCCAGACCCGCGCCATGCTCAAGGCCAGCGAAGGCCTGAACAACTTGCGCATCCTGCTGCCGATGATCTCCAGCACCCATGAAGTGGAAGAGGCCCTGCACCTGATTCACCGGGCCTGGGGCGAAGTGCGCGATGAGGGTGCCGACGTGCCCATGCCGCCGGTCGGTGTGATGATCGAGGTTCCGGCGGCGGTCTACCAGGCCCGCGACCTGGCGCGCCAGGTCGACTTCCTGTCGGTGGGCTCCAACGACCTGACCCAGTACCTGCTGGCCGTCGACCGCAACAACCCACGGGTTGCCGACCTCTACGACTACCTGCACCCGGCTGTGCTACAGGCCCTGCAGAGCGTGGTGCGCGACGCGCATGCCGAAGGCAAGACCATCAGCATCTGCGGCGAGATGGCCGGCGACCCGGCCGCCGCAGTGCTGTTGATGGCCATGGGCTTCGACAGTCTGTCGATGAACGCCACCAACCTGCCCAAGGTGAAGTGGATGCTGCGCCAGGTGGAGCTGGGCAGGGCCCAGGAGCTGCTGGCGCAACTGATGCAGAACGACAACCCGCAGGTCATCAGCAGTACCTTGCAACTGGCCCTGCGCAACCTCGGCCTGGCGCGCATGCTCAACCCGGGTTCGGTCAAGGGCCACTGAGCCTCGGGCACCTGGCCGTTCCAGGGGGGGGCAGGTGGGAGCGGCTTTAGCCGCGAAGGCGCCAGGAAATTCAGTGCATCTGTTGTGAACATGCGGTCGCTTCGCGGCTGAAGCCGCTCCTACCCTGCCTAACTGACCAGTATTGCGGCTTCAGCCGGTCCTACCGGGGTCACTGCATCTGCTGCGAACACCGGGCCGCCTCGGTTGAACCCCACAGTCTGGGCTGGCGTCAGACCAGCACTTGCACCTCTTCCAGCGCCGCACCCTGCGGCCCGAAACTGCGCTCGATGATCCGCTGGCTGCCGTCCTGGTTGACGATCAGCACGGTGCTGGCGCGGGTGCCGTAGTTCGGGCTGGCGATGAAGATGCTCGACAGCAGGGTTTCGGTCTGCACACCGACCCCGGTGTCTGGCAGCTCGGCGAGCGGTGCCGGCTGGCGGTCTTCCAGCAGGGCCAGCAAGGCTTCGGGCCGTGGGTCGTCCAGGCCGGCGTGCAGGGCTGCACGTGCCTTGCGCAGCTTGGGCCAGGGCGTGTCCAGGCGGGCATTCGACAGCCCATGGACGCCGGCGCCGAGACGCTCGGGTTGTGCGGCGCGGGAATTCAGGTAGTACAGCTCTTCGCGAGTGCCGGCCAGCAGGTTGAAACCGCTGTAGGCCCCGGCCCGGTCGGCAACTTCGGCCAGGTAGTCGGCGGGCGCCTGGTTGCCGGCCAGAAAACCGGCGACCAGTTCACCCCGCGAACGCAGGCCCTGGGGCTGGCCGGGGTCGCGGATGTTGGTCAGCGCGGCGAAGCGTCCGGCGGCCGAGATGCCCAGCCAGGTGCCGCCGGCCTCCAGGTCGCGGCCGGCATACACGCCCGGCGCATCGGGCCAGGCCGCCAATGGGCTGGCAGGGCGGGCGTAGAATTCGTCCCGGTTGGCCGCCACGATCAGCGGTTGCGGGTGACCGGGGCGCCAGGCGAACACGATCAGGCACATGTACGGCTCCTTGTGAAACATGAACTTTGCTTATCTCCGGTCGGCGGCGTCTAGAGCCACGCGCCGGGCTCCGGTACTATGCCCGCCTGATCCAGTTGCCCCACGGGCATCTCATTGAGGAGTCGCAATGCTGCCTTACCCGCAGATTGACCCGGTAGCGGTTTCGCTTGGCCCGCTGAAAATTCACTGGTACGGCCTGATGTACCTGGTCGGTATCGGCGGTGCCTGGTGGCTGGCCACGCGCAGGATGCAGGGCTTCGACCCGACCTGGACCAAAGAGAAAATCTCCGACCTGGTGTTCTGGCTGGCCATGGGCGTGATCGTCGGCGGGCGGCTCGGCTATGTGCTGTTCTACGACCTGTCGGCCTACATTGCCAACCCGCTGCTGATCTTCGAGGTGTGGAAGGGCGGCATGTCCTTCCACGGAGGTTTCATCGGCGTAATGCTGGCGGCCTGGTGGTTCGGCAAGCGCAACGGCAAGAGCTTCTTCCAGCTGATGGACTTCGTCGCGCCGCTGGTGCCCATCGGCCTGGGCGCCGGGCGCATTGGCAACTTCATCAACGCCGAGCTGTGGGGCAAGCCGACCGACGTGCCGTGGGCCATGGTCTTCCCGCCGTTTAGCGACCCGGCACAGCTGGCACGGCACCCGTCGCAGCTGTACCAGTTCGCCTTGGAAGGCGTCGCGCTGTTCATCATCCTCAACCTGTACATCCGCAAGCCGCGCCCGACCATGGCGGTGTCCGGCATGTTCGCCATGTTCTACGGCATCTTCCGTTTCATCGTCGAATTCGTTCGGGTGCCGGATGCACAGCTGGGCTACCTGGCCTGGGGCTGGGTCACCATGGGGCAGATTCTCAGCCTGCCGATGATCTTCGCCGGCGCCTTCATGATCTGGCTGGCCTACAAGCGTGACCCGGCCGCCTCCAGGGCTGCCGTCTAATACTGAAACGCCGGGCTGCAGCCCGGCGTGTTCATTCAAGCAGGTAATTTATGAAGCAATATCTGGAACTCGTCGCCCATGTGATCAAGCACGGGACCTTGCAGGCCAACCGCACCGGCATCAACACCATCAGCTTCCCCGGTGCCATGCTGCGTTTCGACCTGCAGGAGGGCTTCCCGGCCATCACCACCCGGCGCCTGGCCTTCAAGGCCGCCATCGGCGAGATGGTCGGCTTCCTGCGCGGGGTGAACAATGCGGCCGAATTCCGCGCCCTGGGCTGCAAGGTCTGGGACCAGAACGCCAACGAGAACGCCCAGTGGCTGAACAACCCGTTCCGCCAGGGCGAAGACGATCTGGGCGAGATCTACGGCGTGCAGTGGCGCAAATGGCCGGCCTACAAGCGCATTCCGGCCAGCAACACGGCGGCCATCGAGCAGACCCTGGCCCAGGGCTACCGGCAGATCGCCGAGGCCGAGGAAGACGGCCAGGCCTTCGTGGTGCTGTACAAGGCCATCGACCAGATCCGCCAGTGCGTGGACACCATCATCAATGACCCCGGCAGCCGGCGCATTCTGTTCCACGGCTGGAACTGCGCGCAGCTCGATGAAATGGCCCTGCCGCCGTGCCACCTGCTGTACCAGCTGCACCCCAACCCGCAGACCCGGGAAATCTCCCTGACCCTGTACATCCGCTCCAACGACCTGGGGCTGGGCACGCCGTTCAACCTGGCCGAGGGCGCCGCGCTGCTCAGCCTGATCGGCCGCCTGACCGGCTACACGCCGCGCTGGTTCACCTACTTCATCGGCGATGCGCATGTGTACGAGAACCACCTGGACATGCTCAACGAGCAGCTCAGCCGCGAGCCGTTCCCGCTGCCGAAGCTAGTGATCGCCGACCGCGTGCCGGAGTTCGCCAAGACCGGTATCTACCAGCCGCAATGGCTGGAGCAGGTCGAGCCTTCGGACTTCAGCCTGGAAGGCTACCAGCACCACGCTCCGCTGACCGCGCCGATGGCGGTCTGACCAGCGTCAACCGGCCCTGCGCAGCAGCGGGGCCAGGCGCCGAGCCAGGTCGTTGGCCTGCTCGGCACTGGCCACGTTGGTGAAGCCCATCAACAGCCCCTGCCGACGCACCTCGCCCAGATACCACCCCGACAATCCCTGCACGGCCAGGCCCGCCCGCCGAGCCTCGGCAGCCACCGGCCCATCATCCTGATTGCTCAGAAGCGCCAGCAGGTGCATGCCCCCGGCCTGTTCATCGAGCTGCAGATGCGCGCCGCCCTGCGCTTGCAGGGCGTCGAGCAGCCACTGCCGGCGTCGCGCATAGAGCTGGCGCATGCGGTTCAGGTGGCGGGCGAAATGCCCTTCACCCATGAAGGTGGCGACCGTGGCCTGATGCAGCAGCGGGCAATGGTTGTGCAGACGATCGGCCTGGCGGGCGAAGGCATCCACCAGCGGTGCGGGAACCACCAGGTAGGCCAGGCGCAGCCCCGGAAACAGCACCTTGCTGAACGTGCCGGTGTACAGCACGCGTTCCTGCTGGTCGAGGCTCTTCAGGGCCGGAAGCGGCTTGCCGCGGTAGCGGTACTCGCTGTCGTAGTCGTCTTCGATGATCCAGCTGCCCTGGCGCCCGGCCCAGCCCAGCAGGGCCAGGCGCCGCGGCAGGCTCAGCGAGACCCCCAGTGGGCTCTGGTGGGTGGGGGTGACCACCGCGAAGCGCGCCTGCGGCGCCAGGGCTACGCCACACGCCACGTCCAGGCCCTCGGCGTCGACAGGCACCGGCACCAGTTGCGCACCGGCCTCCAGCAGCACCTGGCGGGCCATGAAGTAGCCGGGGTCTTCGAGCCAGCAGGCATCGCCGGGCTGCATCAGGGTATGGCGGATCAGGTCCAGGCAGGCCCGATAGCCGGCGCAGACGAACACTTGGTCGGGCTGGCAATGAATACCCCTGGAAATGCCCAGGTAGGTCGCAATGGCGGTGCGCAGAGGCGCATGACCCTGCGGTGACGGGTAGACCAGCCCCTCCAGGCCACTGTGCCGTAGCTGGCGCGCGGCCAGGCGGTTCCACAGTTTGCGCGGGAAGGCATCCAGTGCCGGCAGGCCCATCTGCAAGGGCATGGGCAGCGTGCCGCTGTGCGCCGGCTGGTAGCTCGGGGCAGCATCCGGCACCGGCTGTGCCTGGCGCGCCTGGGCCGTGAGCTGCGGGCTGACCACCGTACCGGCTGCGCCCCGAGGGCTCAGGTAACCCTCGCCGATCAGCAACTGGTAGGCCGCCTCGACGGTGCCGCGTGCCAGGTTCAGTTCGGCCGCCAGGGCGCGCACCGCCGGTACCCGCTCGCCCGGTTGCAGGCGGCCATTGGCAATGGCTTCGCGAAAGCGTTGGTAGAGCTGCCGGTAGATCGGCAGCGCCTGGCTGCGGTCCGGGTCGAAGGATAACGACATGGCCTACTCGTTTGTGCATTTTTTGGCCCTGTAGCTTAAGTCATTGGCGGCCTAGAGTGGCTCATCCTTTTCTGGAGCCCCTCCGTCATGTCATGCACCTTCGAACACCTTGAAACGCCCCAGGCGCTGGCCGACAGCCTGGCGCTGATGCGCGTGCTGCGCCCGCACCTGGGCGATCCACAGCGCTATGTGACCCAGCTGCAACGCCAGATGCGTCAGGGCTACCGCCTGCTGGGCGCGTTCGAGCAAGGCCAGCTGGTCGGCCTGGCCGGCTACCGCGAGACAGAGAATCTGTTGTACGGGCGCTTCGTTTATGTCGACGACCTAGTGATCGAACCCGGCCTGCAGCGCGGCGGCCTGGGCGGGCGGCTGCTCGATGCGGTGCGCGAATGGGCCAGGCAGGGCGGGTGTGCCCACTTCGTGCTGGACACCGGCCTGCACATGCCCTTGGCCCAGCGTTTCTACTTCCGTCAGGGCCTGCTGGCGCGTGGCATGCACTTCAGCCAGCGCCTGCAAGAAGAGGGCGCGGCATGAACCGGATTCTGCTACTCAACGCCAGCCCCCTGGGCGAAGCCGCGCAGGGCCAGCGCCTGGCTCGTGAACTGTTGGCGGCCCTGGGTCGCCAGCATCCGCAGCTCACCCTGGTGGAGCGCGACCTCGGGCTGCAACACCTGCCGCCGCTGCCGGCCAACTACGCGTACGCCGTCAGCAGCGCCGCGCCGCTCCACGACCCGGCCTTCGAGGTGTCCGAGGCGCTGATCGGTGAACTGGAGCAGTGCGACGCGCTGTTCATCACCACGCCCATGCACAACTTCGCCGTGCCGGCAGCGCTCAAGCTGTGGATCGACTACGTGCTGCGCATCCACCGCACGTTCGCCCCGGCGCCCGATGGCAGTAAGCACGGCCTGTTGGGCGACCGGCCGGTCTATGTGCTGGTCAGCTCCGGCGGCTTTCACCAAGGCGAACGCGCCCGGCAGCCGGATTTCCTGACCTCGTACCTGCGCCACGTGCTCAACACCCTGGGCCTGTTCGACCTGCATTTCACCTATCTGCAAGGCCTGGCGCACGGCGAGGCGGCCATGGACAACGCGTTGTCCGCCGCCCGTGCGCGCCTGGCGCTCGAACCACTGTTCCGTTCCCTCTGACCTACCGGAGATTCATCATGAGCCAACTCAGACTGCCGTTTTCCACCCTGTCCCCGGCTGCCTACCAGGGCCTGCTGGCCACCAACAAGGCGCTGCTCGAAGGCCCGCTGGGTGGCGTGCTGGTGGAGCTGGTGTTTCTGCGCGTGTCGCAGATCAACGGCTGTGCCTTCTGCCTGGGCAAGCACGCCAAGGCCCTGCGCGAAAGCGGGGTCGCGCAGGAAAAGCTCGACTGCCTGGCCGGCTGGCGCCTCAGCGAGCGCTTCGATGAGCGCGAACGCGCGGCCCTGGCCTGGGCGGAGTGCCTGACGTACGTGGCCGACAAGGGCGCGCCCGACGAATGCTACGAGCCGTTGAAGGCGCACTTCTCGGACGCGCAGATCAGCGACCTGACCATGGCCGTGTCGCTGATGAACGCCTTCAACCGCCTAGCGGTGGGCATGAAGCTGTAAGCGCCGGTCGGACCGCTCGCCCCTGCAGCCGGTCCGGGCCGTTCAGGGGCGCTGGCCGATTTCCACGCTCTGTGCCGTCCAGCCGGCCACCCGCTCGCTCAGCGACAGGCCCAGGCCGGGGCGGGTAGGCACCAGCATGCGCCCATCACGGGTTTCCAGGCGTTCGTTGAACAGCGGTTCCAGCCATTCGAAGTGTTCCACCCACGGCTCGGTGGGGTAGGTGGCGGCCAGGTGCACGTGCAGCTCCATGGCGAAATGCGGCGCCATCATCAGCCCGGCCTGCTCGGCCATGCCGGCAACCTTGAGGAACGGCGTGATACCGCCGACCCGTGGCGCATCGGGCATCAGGTAGTCGGCGCCGCGCAGCTTGATGAACTCGGCGTGCTCGGCGACGCTGGTGAGCATCTCGCCGGTGGCGATCGGCGTGTCGAACTGGCGGGCCAGTTCGGCATGGCCCTCGGCGTCATAGCAGTCCAGCGGTTCTTCGATCCACACCAGGTTATGCGCTTCGAACTGCCGGCACATGCGCTGCGCGGTGGGGCGGTCCCACTGCTGGTTGGCGTCGACCATCAACGGAAAGTTATCCCCAAGGTGCTGGCGCACCGTGCTGACCCGATGGATATCCACAGCGCAGTCCGGCTGGCCGACCTTGAGCTTGATGCCGCCGATGCCCTTTTCCCGCGACAGATCGGTGTTCTTCAGCAGTTGCTCCAGCGGCGTGTGCAGGAAGCCTCCGGAGGTGTTGTAGCAGCGTACCGAATCGCGCTGCGCGCCGAGCAGCCGCGCCAGTGACAGGTTGGCGCGCTTGGCCTTGAGGTCCCACAGGGCAACGTCGAAGGCGCCGATGGCCTGGGTCGACAGGCCGCTGCGGCCCACCGAGGCACCGGCCCAGCAGAGTTTTGTCCACAGCCTGGCGATGTCGCTGGGGTTCTCGCCGATCAGCGCCGGGGCGATTTCCTGGGCGTGGGCGAACTGGCCGGGGCCGCCGGCACGCTTGGAATAGCTGAAGCCCAGGCCGCTGTGGCCGTCGCGGGTCTGCACCTCGACGAACAGCATGGCGATTTCGGTCATGGGTTTCTGCCGCCCGGTGAGCACCTTGGCGTCACTGATCGGGTTGGCCAGCGGCAGGAACACCGAGGACACCTTGATCCAGGCGATCTGGTCGTGGTCGGCGGACGGGCGGTCTTGTGCTTGTGTGCTCATGTCACTCTCCTAGAGGGTGTGGATGACTTTTCAGGATTTGGCGGGGGCCGGTTCGGCGGCCGGGGCGTCATGCAGGGCTTCATCAAGTTCCATGCGCTTGAGCGGGCCGACGATGAACAGGTAGGCGAAGGCACCCAGCAGGCCCATGGCGGCGACATACACCAGCGCCATGTCGAACGAGCCCTTGCCGACCAGCAGGCCGATGGCGATGGGGGTGACGATGCTGGCGATGTTGCCGCAGAAGTTGAACATCGCGCCGCTGATGCCCATGGCCTGCTTGGGCGAGACGTCGCCGACGATGCACCAGCCCAGGTTGCCGACGCCTTTGGCGAAGAAGGCGATGGACATCACCAGAATCACCAGGGACACCGACTGGGTGTAGTTGGCGACCACGATGCTGCTCGATAGCAGCAGGCCGCAGATGATCGGGGTCTTGCGTGCCGCCGTGAGGCTGAAGCCCTTCTTGAGCATCCAGTCCGACCACAGGCCGCCGACCATGCCGCCGACGAAACCGGCCAGCGGCGGGATGGCGGCCACCAGGCCGACCTTGAGCATGGTCATGCCCTTGGCTTCGACCAGGTAAGTGGGGAACCAGGTGAGGAAGAACCAGGTGATCGAGGTCAGGCAGAACTGCCCCAGGTACACGCCGAGCATCATGCGGTTGGCGCCGATGGCCCGGGCGCGCTGCCAGCTGAACGGGGTCTTGGTATCGCCGATGTTCGGCATGCCGCCACCGCTTTCGATGTATTCGATTTCCGCCGGGTTGACCCGCTTGTCCTTGCGCGGCTCGTGGACCATGCGAAACCACAGCAGGCCGACCAGGATGCCGGCCGCACCGGTCCAGAAGAACACGTGCTGCCAGCCGAAGGCATTGAGCAGCAGCACCATCAGCGGCGTGAAGGCGGCCAGGGCGAAATACTGCGCCGACTGGAAGATCGCCGTGGCCAGGCCGCGTTCGTGGCGCGGGAACCACATCACCGTCAGCCGGTTGTTGGCCGGGAAGGCCGGCGACTCGGCCACGCCCATCAGAAAGCGCAGCACGAACAGCGCCAGGAACGCCGAGCTGAACAGGTCGACGTAGCCCTGCAGGAAGGTCAGGGTCGACCACAGGATCAGGCTGACGCCCAGCACCAGGCGCGAGCCGTAGCGGTCGAGCACGATACCGCCGGGAATCTGCATGCTGGTGTAGGCCCAGCCGAACGCGGAAAAGGCGATGCCCATGGTCACCGCATCGAAGCCCAGGTCGCTGCGCATCGCCGGGGCGGCGATGGACAGGGTGGCGCGGTCGACGTAGTTGAACACGGTGACGATGAAGATCATCGCCAGGATGAGGTAGCGGACGTTGGTCCTGGCTACCGAGGGGTTGGTCTGGCTCACTGTTGTTGTCTTCCTTATGAGTGATCGGTGTCGGGCAACGTGAGCGAAGTGCCCGGCAGCCCGTCCGGGCGAGAAATGATTGCGCAATCATTTCTCGCCCAAAAAAATCAGGCTGGCGGATTACGGCCAAGGCCTGATGAGCTGGATCATACAATGATTGCGCAATCATTCAAGCGCTGAGCTACGTACGGCAGGGGGCGGGGTCAGGTGGTCTGACGGTCGATCAGGGTAAATCCGCTGTCGATGCGCAGGGGTTCGACGCTGTTGTCGGCATGATCGAAGCGCTCCAGTAGCGCTTCGGCGACCTGCAGGCCAATCGCCTGGCCGTTGACGCTGACCGTGGACAGCGCCGGGTAGACCTGGGCGGCGCTGCTCAAGTCGCCAAACCCCATCACCGCCAGATCCTCGGGCACTCGCAGGCCACGGCTGGCGGCTTCGGCCAGCACGCCTTGGGCGATGGTGTCGGAGCTGCACACCACCACCTCGGGTCTGTCGTGCTGCTCCAGCAGTGCCTGCAAGCCGTCTCGCCCGGTCTTGAGAGTGGCCGGTGGGGTCATCACCTGCAGCGGCACCTGGTCGATGCCATGTCGACCCAGCTCGGCGATCAGGCTGTTGCAGCGTCGCAAACCGCGAGGGTCGCCCAGGCTGACGATGGAGAAGCGCCGATAGCCCTTGCCCAGCAGGTGCCGGGCAATGGCTTCGCCGACTTTCTCGTGGGAGAACCCCACCAGCATGTCCAGCGGGTCGTCGGAAAGGTCCCAGGCCTCGACCACCGGAATGCCGGACTGGGCCAGGCGCAGCCGGCTGGACTCGGTGTGCAGCGTGCCGGTCAGCACGATACCGTCGGGGCGGCGGCCGAGGATGGCCTCCAGCAGCTTTTCTTCCTGTTCGGCGGAATAGCCCGTCAATCCCAGCAGGGTCTGGTAACCGGCCTGGGTCAGGCGGTCCATCAGCGCCTGCACGGTGTCGGCGAAGATCGAGTTGGCGATGGTGGGCAGGAAGATCGCCACCAGTCGGCTGCGATTGCTGGCCAGGCTGCCGGCCAGCATGTTGGACACGTAGCCGGTCTGGCGTACGGCTTCGATGACTTTCTGCCGGGTCTTCTCGCTGACCACTTCCGGTCGACTCAAGGCCCGCGACACGGTGATCGGCGACACCCCTGCCACCTTGGCGACATCGATCAGGGTCGGCTGGGTCGGCTTGTGGCCCGACTGCGACAGGGCGGCCTTGGCAGGTTTCTTCGGCATGGGAGTTCCGGGTTACGCGGCGGGCCGCCAATGTATCAATGCCCGTGGCTTCTGCCTACATGGGAGGGTTCGCCTTCCGGGGTCGCCACTGCGCCGGTCACTTCCAGGCGCTCAAGGATCGCGCAGTGGCTCGGGTCGGCGTCGTTGCAACGCTGGCGCAGCTCACGCAGTTGCTGTTGCAGGGCCTGCAGGCTGGCGACTCGCGCATCGACATGGGCGATGTGTTCTTCGATCAGCGCGTTGACGCTTTCGCACTGGTCCTGGGGGCTGTCACGCAGGCTGAGCAGGCGACGGATTTCGTCCAGGGTCATGTCCAGGCTGCGGCAGTTGCGGATGAAGGTCAGGCGTTCGACATGCGCCTGGGTATAGAAGCGGTAGTTGCCTTCGGTGCGCGACGGCGCAGGCAGCAGACCCTCGCGTTCGTAGTAGCGCACGGTTTCGACCTGGGTATCGGTCAGTCTGGCCAGTTCACCAATCTTCATGGCAGTGATTTCCGAGAGGGTGCTTGACCCTATAGTGGCTACAGGGTGTTCACTTGGCAACATCACGACTCGGAGGCTCGACAGATGGGGCAGATCACCCGGCTCACGCCTGTGCAGGACGCACATTCACACGCTCACCCGGCCGCTTCTGGCCACGCGCATGGCCATGGCGGCTGCTGCTCGGCAGGTGCTGCGCCATCGGAGGTGGTTTTTGACCAGGCTGCTTCTGCCGAGGCACGCCTGAGCCAGTTCCGCATCGAAGCCATGGACTGTCCCACCGAGCAAACCCTGATCCAGGACAAGCTCGGCAAGTTGGCCGGTGTGCAAAAGCTGGAGTTCAACCTGATCCAGCGCCGCCTCGGGGTCTGGCACGTGCTGCCCGACACCGCTGCGATTCGTGATGCCATCGGTGCCTTGGGCATGGACGCTCAACCTCTGGACGCCGGTGCCACGCCCGAACCGGCAGCGACGGCGAAGAAGAGTGGCTGGAAGCTGCTGACCCTCTCTGGCCTGACCGCCCTGGGGGCCGAGCTGGTGCATTTCAGCGCCGGTCCCGAGTGGCTGGTGGCGGCGTTGGCGCTGCTGTCGATCCTCAGTTGTGGCCTGGGCACCTACAAGAAGGGCTGGATCGCCCTGCGCAACCGCAACCTGAACATCAACGCGCTGATGAGCATCGCCGTGACCGGCGCGGTGCTGATCGGCCAGTGGCCGGAAGCGGCGATGGTGATGTTCCTGTTCACCGTCGCGGAATTGATCGAAGCCCGGTCCCTGGACCGCGCGCGCAACGCCATCGGTGGGCTGATGCAACTCACCCCTGACCGCGCCACCATACGCCAGGCTGATGGCAGCTGGCTGGAGGTCGAGGCCGAGGCCGTCGAGCCCGGTGCAGTCGTTCGGGTCAGGCCCGGCGAGCGTATTGCCCTGGATGGCGAAGTGCTGAGCGGGCAGTCAACGGTCGACCAGGCGCCGATCACCGGCGAGAGCCTGCCGGTGGAGAAGGGCGTGGGCGACAAGCTGTTCGCTGGCACCATCAACCAGGCCGGTGCCCTGGAGTTCCGCGTCACCGCCGCGGCCAACCAGTCGACCCTGGCGCGCATCATCCATGCCGTCGAAGAGGCCCAGGGCGCTCGCGCACCGACCCAGCGCTTCGTCGACCGCTTCTCGCGCATCTACACCCCGGCGGTGTTCGCCATTGCCCTGGCCGTGGCCGTGGTGGCGCCGCTGTTCTTCGACGGGGCCTGGTTCGACTGGATCTACCGTGCCCTGGTGCTGCTGGTCGTGGCCTGCCCTTGCGCCCTGGTGATTTCCACCCCGGTGACCATCGTCAGTGGCCTGGCGGCGGCAGCGCGCAAGGGCATCTTGGTCAAGGGCGGTGTGTACCTGGAAATGGGCCGCCAGCTCGACTACCTAGCCTTGGACAAGACCGGCACCCTGACCCACGGCAAGCCGGTGCAGACTGACTGCGTGGTGCTGCAGGAACGCCCCGAAGGCGTCGCGGCCCTGGCTGTCAGCCTGGCGGCACGTTCCGATCACCCGGTGTCACTGGCCATCGCCCAGGCCGCCGAGCCCGGCCTGGCCCGCCATGAGGTCAAGGACTTCGAGGCCCTGGGCGGGCGGGGTGTGGCTGGCCGCATCGATGGCCGCCGCTATCATCTGGGTAACCACCGCCTAGTCGAGGAACTGGGGCTGTGCTCGCCAGCGCTGGAGGCCCGGCTCGACGCGCTGGAATCGCAGGGCAAGACCGTGGTCCTGCTGCTCGATGAAAGCGGCCCGCTGGCACTGTTCGCGGTGGCCGATACGGTGAAGGACAGCAGCCGCGAAGCGGTCGCCCAGTTGCATGAGCTGGGCATCAAGACCCTGATGCTGACCGGTGACAACCCGCACACCGCCAGGGCGATTGCCGATCAGGTGGGCATCGATGAAGCGCAGGGCAACCTGCTGCCAGCCGACAAGCTGCAGGCCATCGAAGCGCTGTACGGACGCCAGCATCGCGTCGGTATGGTCGGTGACGGCATCAATGACGCCCCGGCGCTGGCCCGAGCGGAGATCGGGTTCGCCATGGCGGCGGCGGGCACCGATACCGCGATCGAGACCGCCGACGTGGCGCTGATGGACGACGACCTGCGCAAGATTCCGGCGTTCATCCGCCTGTCTCGGCAGACCGCTGCGGTTTTGCGGCAGAACATCGCCCTGGCGCTGCTCACCAAGCTGCTGTTCCTCGGCATTACCTTCGCCGGCATGGCGACCATGTGGATGGCGGTGTTCGCCGACATGGGGGTTAGCCTGCTGGTGGTGTTCAACGGCCTGCGCCTGCTGCGGGCCTGAGCGGACAACCGGGTAGGGCCGGCCGGTCCTTCAGCCTTGCTGCTTGCCCAACCGCGGCTTGACGCCAATCTGGTAGGCCACCACCAGCAGCGCCACCCACACCGCGCCGACGATCAAGGCTGCGCGGCTGTCCGGGAACCAGCCCAGTACCGCGAAGATGAACAGCATGAAGACGATCGCCGCCGCCGGCGCCCACGGCCAGAACGGTACCGGGAACTGCAGCTGGCGCGCCTGCTCGGCGCTCATCTGCCGGCGCATCGCCACTTGGGTGAGCAGAATCATCAGCCAGACCCAGACCGTGGCGAAGGTTGCCAGCGAAGCGATGAGCAGGAATACGTTCTGCGGAATCAGGTAGTTGAGCAGCACGCCCAGCAGCAGGGTCACGCCCATCACCACTACGGTCATCCACGGCACCCCATGGCGGGACAGGCGGGCGAAGGCTTTTGGCGCCTGACCGTCCTGGGCCATGCCATACATCATTCGCCCGGCGCCGAAGATATCGCTGTTGATTGCCGATACCGCCGCCGAGATCACCACGATATTGAGCACCGTGGCGGCCGCCGGCATGCCCAGGTTGCTGAAGATCTGCACGAAGGGGCTGCCCTGGGTGCCGATCTGCGTCCAGGGGAACAGGCACATCACCACGAACAGGGTCAGCACGTAGAACAACAGAATGCGCAGCGGCACGGCATTGATCGCCTGCGGCAGGGTGCGCTTGGGATCCTTGGCCTCGCCGGCGGTGATGCCGATGATCTCGATGCCGCCGAAGGCGAACATCACCACCGCCAGCGAGGCGACCAGGCCGCCGATGCCGTTGGGCATGAAGCCGCCATGCGCCCACAGGTTGCTGATGCCAGAGGTCAACTCGCCGCCGCTGCTGCTGCCGACGCCGAACAGCATGATGGCCGCGCCGCCGATGATCATCGCCACGATGGCACTGACCTTGAGCAGCGACAGCCAGAACTCGGTTTCACCGAAGACCTTGACGTTGCACAGGTTCAGCGCACCGATGAACAGCACGATGGACAGCACCCAGATCCAGCGTGGTGTATCCGGAAACCAGAAGCCCATGTACATGCCGAAGGCCGTGACGTCGGCCAGGCACACGATGATCATCTCGAAGGCGTAGGTCCAGCCCAGGATGAAGCCCGACAACGGGCCCAGGTAGCGGCTGGCGTAATGGCTGAAGGACCCGGCGACCGGATCGTGGACGGCCATTTCGCCGAGGGCGCGCATGACCATGAATACGGCGGCGCCGCCGATCAGGTAGGCCAGCAGCACGGCCGGGCCGGCTTGCTGGATGGCGGCGGCCGAGCCGTAGAACAGGCCTGTGCCGATGGCAGAACCCAGGGCCATGAAACGGATGTGACGGGCCGAGAGCCCGCGTTTCAAACCATCTTTTGACGTCATTACTGGTCCAATCATTACTGGTGTGGCGAATGGCAGTGCGAGCCGGCACGCGACCGGACCTCGCAGGCAAGCCCGCCATTCTACGGCAAGATGTTGCATAGCGTTTCGCGGGATTTCACGAGGGGGGCGGTGGCGACCCTCAGATCACCTTCACGGCGCGACCGATGAACTGGATCGGCCCGGTGGGCTTGCCGGTAGGGGAGCCGCTGGGCGGTTCCAGGGTCAGCTCGAACAGCTGGTTGGGCTGCAGCGGCGGCAGGCGGTCCAGGGGAATCTCGATCACCTGGCCCGGCTTGACCAGGCCCAGGGAGACCGGCGCCTGCCAGTCATCACCCTTGGTCCAGAACTCAAGCGCCTTGTCGGCCGGTACCGAGGTGGTACCCATGGGAATCAGCTGCAGCTGGCGGCTGTCGCGTGCCTGGATCACCCAGCCAGGGGCCCGGTCCTGCGGCGCGACCAGTACCACCAAGTAGCTGGGCGGGGCTGAAGCCGGACCTGTTGCCAGCAGGCTGGCCAGCAGCAGCGAGGCGGCCAGCCCGGCCCCGGCCAGGCCGCGCCACAGGTTCAGGTTGTTCCACCAGCCGCTTCTGGCGGGGGCGGTGGCGCCGAGGCTGCGTTCGATACGCGGCCACAATTGCATCGACGGCTCTACAGCTGCGGCCTGTGCCGTGAGCGGCAGCAGGCGCGCCTCCCAGGCATCCACCGCCGCTTGCAAGGCCGGGTCGTTGACCAGGCGTCGTTCGACCTCCCGCTGCTGCTCGGCAGACAGGGTGCCGAGCACGTATTCACCGGCCAGTTCGTCGCGTTCGGCCTCGCTCAGCGGATTCATCCGATGCACTCCTTGAGGGCCGCCAGGCTGCGCTTGATCCAGGCCTTGACCGTACCCAGTGGCGCGCCGACCTTCTGGGCAATCTGCTGGTGACTGTAGCCGTCCACATAGGCGTGGCAGATGCAATTGCGCCGTACCGGTTCGAGCTGTTCCAGGCACTGATGAATGCGCCCTGGGTGGACCTGCCAGTCGAAACTGTCGATCGTTGCCGTCGTTGCCAGATCGTGCTCGACCAAAGGGGCCTCGCGGGCATGATCGCGCATGTGATTGAGCGCCAGACGGCGGGTGAGGGTGAACACCCAGCCGCGTGCCGAACCGCGCTGCGGATCGAAACGGCTCGCCTGGGTCCAGATTCTGAGAAAGGCGTCGTGCACGATGTCTTCTGCCTGGGCGCGATCACGCACGATGCGCAGGACCACGCCGAGCAGTCGCGCGCTTTCCTGGCGGTAAAGGCCCTGCAGGGCGCCCCGCTCGCCGCGGGCGCAGGCCTGCAAGGCCGTTTCGTAGTCAAACTGCGCTTCGAAGGAGGTCAAGTCGATCCGCCATCCCTGGGTTGTCGCGACCTCGGGCGAGGCTGCCAGTCAGCAGCATAGCTGATTGCCATGCCGTCAGTTGCTGGCCCAGAAAATGTAGTCGGCCTGGTACTTGACCACTTCTTTCCGGCCCTTGCTGGCTTCATCGCAGGTCTTGGCCGGTGCCACGCCACCCTTGAGCGCCACGCGCTGGATATAGCTCACGCCGCTGAGCACGCCCTTGCCTTCGGCCGGGTTGGCCTTGACCAGCTGGTACGGCAGATTGCCCGCGCTGGAAGGCGCCACGGCTACCTGTGTACCGGTGAGTTTCGAACCATCCTTGGCCTCCCAGGTGGCGGGCGGGCCGTAGTAGCTGCCGATGGTGCGACCGCTGCGGTCGTTGAGCTCGGCCTTGGGGCCGATGAAGGTCCATTCCAGCTGGTTTTCGGTGCCGGCCTTGGCCTTGCATTCGTAGGTGATTTCGCCAACCCCGGTGGTTTGCAGGCTGACCTTGTGACCCGCCGGTACCCGCACGCTCTCAGGCAGATCGGCCTGGGCGAAGGCTGTGGTGGCCAGGCAGGTGAATGCCAGGGTGGTTCCGGTCAGGCAGAGCAAGCGTTTTGCGTTCATGCAGACATCTCCAGAAAGTGGAATCGCGCTCAGCAACCCGGTGGCTGCTGTTGGTACTACACGCGAGGTTGGAGTCTGGATGCAGGCTGGATGAAATTTTCTTGTTTGGTGCGGGTTAACGCACCGGCTCGTGAAGGCCGTGTGCTTCTGAAGCATTCCGCCTGGCGGTTCGAGCGTAGAACGCCCAGGCGGTGAACGCCGTGCACCACCAGACGATCAGCCCGGCCCAGAAGGTATGCGACATGTAGTGCCAGCCCTGCAGCACCCGGGTGGTGCCGAACAGCAGCCCCAGACCGAGGGTCAGCCACAGCACCTGACGCGCATGTCGCCATTGGTAGCGCAGAGCGATGAAGTACAGCGCCATGAGGCTGAACGCCCCTGATGCATGGCCGCCCGGCCAGCAGCGCCCGGCACCGGGCTTGCTGAAGGCGTTGAAGTTTTCGAACCAGCGCACGTGCGCCTGGCTGCCGCCGTAGAGCGTGGTTTCCACCGGGCAATACACACTGGTGTGGCTCTTGAGGTAATGCACGGCCGTGGCGCTCAGGGCGAAGGCGACCAGAAAGAACAGCGCGTCGCGCACGTGCCGATGGGCCAGGGCCAGCAGCGGCAGGATGCGCGCCCGCTGCGCCAGGCTGCGCAGTGCTTGCGCGCCGCGCAGTTCCAGCAGCGCGGCTACGCCGGCCAGCATGGCGGTGGCCAGCGCCAGGCTGGTGAACAGGCCGGGGATCATCCGTGCCCACTGATGGGTGACGCGTTCGAACAGCCGGTCATGTTCGAGCACGAAACTCTGAGAGGCCGGGTTGTAGAACAGGTCGCTGATGGCCCGGTCCAGCTCGGTCAGGTCGAAGGTCAGGAAGGTGATGACCGCCAGCAGGCATGAGATGCCCAATGAGCGGCGCAGCAGGGCGTTATCGAGCGCGTTGGGCATGGCGTCATTCCTGGATCTTGTGCCATTGGTCGGCTTTCAGCGAGCCCAGCAGATGCGGCTGGCCCTGGTCGTTCACTGACACCATCACCGCCTCGGCGTAATCGGTCTCGCGCTCGCCAGGCTGCACGTTGAGCTTGCGCAGCAAGTGATCGATGCAGCCGCTGTGGGTGACCAGCACCAGGTTGCGATGCCGCAGCTTGTTGGCCAGCAGGCTGCCGGCGAAGTCGGCGTCGCAACTGCCGGCCCAGGCCGCACTGGCGACTTCCTTGCCGAACACGAAGTTAGCGGTCTGGCGTGTGCGGGTCAGCGGGCTGGCCAGCAGCAGCGCATCGGAAAGTCCCAGTTGCGCCAACCCATCGCCCACACCCTGAGCGACCTGGGTGCCAGCGACGGTAATGCCGTCGGCCGGGCCCAGGCAGGCGTTGCTGGATTGGTCGCAGCGCTCGGCGTGGCGCATCAGCACGATGACGTTGCCCTGCTGCCACTGGGCATAGGCGCCCGATTGCAGCCAGGCGTTGCGCTGGCCCAGGTCCACGACATGGCCGCGGCTGAAGAACCAGGCGGCCGCCAGGGCTGTCAGCAGCAGTACGCCGAAGGCCAGGCCACGCAAGAGCTTGCGCAGCGTGGGGGACGGTCGCAGCACGGGAGTGAATACGGTGTCGAGGGGCAAGGCCACGATAAGGCTCCAGGCGAGGGATCGAAGGGCTGGCTTGAGAGTGATGGCACTTTAGGAACGGGCGAGTCCTGGCCGAGTGAAGCCTTTGTGAAAAAAACATCACTCGGCGCTGCTGCGCCGCATCACAGCTTGCGCAATACGTAGATGCAGCGGCTTGACAGGAACGCCAGCGGTTGCAAGCGCTGCTGGATGCTGAAGCCGGCCGCGACGAACTCGCGCTCGACGCGGCTGCCGGGCAGCGGCAATGGGGCTTGCTGGTCTTGCTCGTGCATCCAGCGTCGGCTCAGGGCCGCCAGGTTGCCGTCGGTGCGCAGCGCGACGATGGCGGTTTCGCGGCTGACGCGATGAAATTCCTGAAGCAGTTCCATGCGCAGCATCGAGTCACGAATGTCCGAGATCAGGTCGAGACTGAAAATGCAGTCCACGCAGTTGTCCGGCAGGTCGATGTCCAGCAGCGTGGTGTGCAGCGGCTGCACGCGGCGGCTGATGGCCGGGTGCTGGAGCGCGCTGGCTTCACGCAGGGCCTCGGCGCTCGGGTCGGCGGCGACGATGATGCGTGACGGCTTTTCCGCCAGCAGCGGCCAGAACCGCCCGTTGCCGCTGGGCAGGTCGAGTACCAGGCCCGGCTCGTCGGCCAGATGCAGGGCCTTGCGCAGGGTCTGTTCTTCGCGCCAGGCCAGCAGGCGGGCTGCCAGGCCAGGCTGGGCAAGGGGCAGGCAGCGCCTGGCCGAAGGCTGTTCGAGAGGTAAGTGGGCGCTCATGACGGTCTCCGCGAGAGGGCATGAGCGCTACATTAGGCAGGCCGCCGTTGCGGCCAGGTCAGGCAATGGTGAAAAGCGTGTCAGTCTGCGGGTTTCGTGGCGCTGCGCAGCAACAGGGCGCCCAGCACCGCCGACAGTCCTGAACCGAGCAGTACGCCGATCTTCACTTCATCCACCAGGTGCGGTGCGCCGGGGAACGCCAGGTTGCCGATGAACAGGCTCATGGTGAAACCGATACCGCAGAGGATCGCCACGCCGTACAGCTGCAGCCAATTGCTGCCCTTGGGCAGTACCGCCAGGCCGGTACGAATGGCCAGTACCGCTGCCAGGAACACGCCAACCTGCTTGCCGACGAACAGTCCCAGGGCGACGCCCAAAGGCACCGGGTCGCTGAGACTGTCGACCGAGATGCCGGCCAGGGATACGCCGGCATTGGCGAAACCGAAGATCGGCACGATGGCGAACGCGACCCAGCCGTGCAGCTTTTCTTCGAGCAACAGCAGCGGTGAAGTGGCCTCGTCTTTCTCGCTGTTGAGCGGGATGCACAGCGCCAGCGCCACGCCGGCCAGGGTCGCATGCACCCCGGACTTGAGCACGAACACCCACAGCAGCGCACCGAGCAGCAGGTAGGGCAGCAGCCGGTTGACCTTGAGGCGGTTCATCAGCACCAGCACCGCGAGGGTGGCAAACGCGGCCAGCAGCATGCTGACGTTCAGGCCCGAGCTGTAGAACAGCGCGATGATGGTCACCGCACCCAGGTCATCGAGAATCGCCAGGGCGGCAAGGAAGACTTTCAGCGAGGTCGGCACGCGCTTGCCCAGCAGTGACAGCACGCCGAGGGCGAAGGCGATGTCGGTGGCTGCCGGGATGGCCCAGCCGCTCTGGGTCTGCGCATGACTCCAGTTCACCGCCAGGTAGATCAGTGCCGGTACCAGCATGCCGCCGAGGGCCGCGAAGCCGGGCAGGGCGCGCTGTTCCCAGCTGGCCAGGCCGCCGGCGAGGACTTCGCGCTTGATTTCCAGGCCGACCATCAGAAAGAAGATCGCCATCAGCCCATCGTTGACCCACAGCTCGACCGAAAGACCCAGCCAGACGGTGTGCAGTCCGGCGAAGTAGGCGTCCGCCAGGGGGCTGTTGGCGACGATCAGGGCGGCCAGGGCGGCGAGCATCAGGACGATGCCGCCGGACGCTTCAGAGGCAAGAAGGTTTTTCAGCAAGGCGACGGCACGGGGGGATTCCTGGCGAGGGAAATGAGTCATGACACTCCTATTTATTCTTCAGGGGGAGCTTCAAGGCTCGCCGCGGGCGGACAGTTCGATCAGGCAGCAGCGGCTGGCGGACGGCGCCTGCAGTTCGATCTCCAGCAGGCCGCCGGGGTTGTCGGTACGCAGGCAGTCGTAGTGACCGAGGATTTCCCACAGCCCTTCGTCGATGCTGACCGCCATCTGCTGAGCGACGCTGAACACCAGCAGCGTGCTGGCCGAACTGAATACCCGCTGCGGCTGGCGCACGTCCAGCCATTGCAGGCGGGCGTCGTAGCACTGTGCGTCGTAGATCAGGTTGAAGTCGCGCACCGGACCGTCGCTGAGGTGGCAGATGACCTCGCTGTCACCGCTGAAGGCCATGGGATCGGAAACCGGGAGTGCGCGGCTGGGCTGGCCGTCGATCTCCAGGGCCATGCCGGCGCCCTGCAGCACGGTGATGATGCGCTGGTAGCCAGTGAACGCGGAAAAGGCCCCGCCTTTCTCTACGTCGACCATCGACAGCCGCCAGCCGAAGTCGTCGAGGGCCTGGCCGGCATCACGGGTGATTTCATGGCTGGTGCCACCGCCGTTCTTCCAGGGCGTGCTGGGGTAGTCGGCGGCGCGGAGCAGGGTGGTACGTTTCATGGGCCGGACATCCTTGAGGGCGTTACAGCGGCAGGGCCGCCGGGGTGCCCGGCATGTTACCAGTTGGCCAGCTACAGCTGAACCGATTCGAGGGAATCAGTCCTGCGCCTTGGCGATCGCCGAGTCTGGTGTACGCCAGATCAACCGGCTGGTGTCATAACCCTGCTGGCGCGCCTTGCCGAGCAGTTCCTGCTTGACCCACTCGGGAACATCCGGGGTGCGCGACAGCAGCCACAGGTACTTGCGGTTCGGGTTGCCGACCACGGCGGTCTTGTAGTGGTCATCCACGTACAGCACCCAGTAGTCGCCCTTGGTGAACCAGGGCAGCAGGCGCGAGAACCAGTTGTCGAAGCGCACCCAGAGCTTGTCGGTCTTGCCGGCTACCTGCGGGGTGGCGGTGCCGGTGGCCTCCTTCCATTCGCCCTCCAGGGTCCGGCAGCGGTTGCTCACCGCGACGCTGCCGTCGTCCTGCAGCAGGTAGCGCGCCTGTGCCTGGGCGCAGTCGCGCTGGAAGTACATCGGCAGGCGGGCCAGCTCGTACCAGGTGCCCTGGTAGCGCTTGAGGTCGACGTTGCCGACGGTCTTGGGGTCAAGGTTGTCGGCCGAGTGGGCGAAGCCAATGGCCAGGAAACCGGCCAGTACGATCAGGGCAAAGCGCAGTAGTCGGATGGCCATGGGTTACTTGAGGCCCTGCCCGGAAAACAGCACCACTTTGTCACCGGCGTACTGCACGCTGATAAAGGCTTTCTCGTTGCCCCAGGTGCAGCTGGACATGCCCAGCGCGCCGGAGCATTCGGTAGGCTTGCCAAGCAGCTCTTCGACCTGCGCCTTCGGCATGCCGGCGGAGAGTTTCGAGTAATTTTCCTGATTGATCTTGTTGCAAGCGCTCAGGAAGACGAGCGACGCCAGTAACGCGATATAACGCAAAGGCATGAATGGGGGCTCCTGGTGTTGATGAAGGCCAGTATTCGAGCGATACCGTACCCTGAGCTTGGATGGGCAAAATTCGATCTGGTTCCCAAGCCCTGAAAGGATTTGTAATGGATATCAGAAGCTTGAGCCGGGTGTTTCGAGAAAGGCGAGTTCTTCGGCCGTGCTGGCGCGGCCCAGGGGCGCATTGCGGTGCGGGAAGCGCCCGAAGCGGGCAATGATGCGCTGGTGGCGTTCGGCGTAGTCGAGGCTGCGCCGCAAGTCGTCGCGCTCGGCATCCGAAGCGGCATCGAGCAGGGCCTTGAAGCGTTCGATGGCGTGGTTCTGGTCGGCGAGGTCTTCGCTGTGCTCCAGCACCAGATAGATGAAGGTGCGCTGCAGTGGCAGCAACTGCAGGTCGCGGCCCTGGGCCAGGCCGTCACGCACCAGGGCCTGGGCGCGGGCATCGCCGCTCCAGGCCTGGGCGGTATCGCGGTGGATCATGCGCGGCAACTGGTCGAGCAACAGCACCAGGGCCAGCCAGCCTTGCGGCTCGACCAGCCAGTCCTGCAGCCCGCCGTGCAGCGCTTGCTGCATCTGTTCGCCGAAGCGCTCGCGGGCCTCGCGGTCATTGGCCGGGTGCTTGCCAAACCACAAGGCGTTCCTGGGCTTGAGCACGCCAGCAGGCGATTCGGCCGGGCCGAACCACCATTCCAGCAATGTCAGCCAGGGGCGCGACACGTTTTACGCCTGGTGGTAGCCGGTGATGCGCTCGACTTCCTGCTTGGAGCCGAGGAATACCGCCACACGCTCGTGCAGACCCTCAGGCTGGATGTCGAGAATGCGCTGCTTGCCGTTGGTGGAGGCGCCGCCAGCCTGCTCGATCAGGAACGACATCGGGTTGGCTTCGTACATCAGGCGCAGCTTGCCCGGCTTGGAAGGCTCGCGGGCGTCGCGTGGATACATGAACAGGCCGCCACGGGTCAGGATGCGGTGCACGTCGGCGACCATCGCAGCCACCCAGCGCATGTTGTAGTTCTTCTGCAGCGGGCCTTCCTCACCGGCCAGCAGTTCGCCCACATAACGCTGCACCGGAGCTTCCCAGTGGCGCTGGTTGGACATGTTGATGGCGAATTCCTGGGTGGTTTCCGGAATGCTGATGTTCTCGTGGGTGAGGACGAAACTGCCCATTTCACGGTCCAGGGTGAAGCCCTTGACGCCGTTGCCCAGGGTCAGGATCAGCATGGTCTGCGGACCATAGATCGCGTAGCCGGCGGCAACCTGCTGCGAACCTGGCTGCAGGAACGCCTTCTCGTTCAGCGCTTCGTTCTGGCTCAGGTACTCGTTCGGGCAACGCAGTACCGAGAAGATGGTGCCCACTGGTGCGTTGATGTCGATGTTCGACGAGCCGTCCAGCGGGTCGAAAACCAGCAGGTAGGCACCCTTGGGGTACTTGCCGGGGATCTGGTAGGCGTTGTCCATTTCTTCGGACGCCATGCCGGCCAGGTGGCCGCCCCATTCGTTGGCTTCGAGCAGGATCTCGTTGGAGATCACGTCGAGCTTCTTCTGCACTTCACCTTGTACGTTCTCGGTGCCCATGCTGCCCAGTACACCACCCAGGGCGCCTTTGGATACCGCGTGGCTGATTTCCTTGCACGCACGCGCCACCACTTCGATCAGGAAACGCAGATCGGCAGGGGTGTTGTTGCTGCGGGTCTGCTCAATCAGAAAGCGACTCAGGGTAACGCGGGACATGGATAGCTCCGAACAAAGGGGGAGTGGAAAACCCGCGCAGTTTAGCGCGAGTCGCAAGGTAATACTGCCCTGTCAGACTGGAACTGCGTCGTCGAGTTCAGGAACGGCCCCCGGCTGGCGGCTCAGAGCCGTCTGCCGCGCGGTTTGGCCGGCGGGGCAGGCGGGTCTGTTCACGTTAGCTGCAAAATCTGCCGGCGGGCTGCCGCAGGTCAGGGTTTCTGCCGTGCGGCGCGCAGCGTGCCCCAGGCCATCCAGGCCAGCAGCAGGGCGCCCAGCACCAGCACCCCCCACAGGCCCAGACGCTTGTAATCCACGCCAGGCTCGGCCGCCGGCAGCGCAGTGGCCAGGCTGGGCACCTGCGGGCTGGCCGGCTGCGCGCGGCCCAGGGTGGTCAGGGTCGTCGGGCCCAGCTCGGGAATCAGGGTGGCCAGCGGCAGGTTGGCGGCTTGCGCGGTGGGGTTGCCCACGGCGAGCACGAACGGCCCCTTGTCACGGGCCAGGAACACCACCTGGGTGGCCTGCACTGCGAAGCGCAGGCGCGGTGCCTGCTGGCCCAGCCCGCCGCCGCGTTCGTCGACTTCCAGCTTCAGTTCGCGCACCACCTGGCCGTCGAGCTGGATCTCGTTCTGCTGCACCTCGCCACCGTTCTGAGTCAGGCGGTAGAGCAGGCCGCTGCCGATGACCTGCCATGGCTGGCGGCTGTCAGTGCGACCATACAGCACGCCGGGCGCCAGGCTGTTGGGTTGTTCGATGACCAGGCTGACGCGCTGCAGCGGCATGCTGACCGGCAACTGCCAGACATAGCGCCCTGGCTGTTCCTGCTGGCCGTTCATTTCCGGCGACCAGGTCAGTGGCAGCGCCGGGCTGTCCGGGCCGGCGCTGAGCACCTGGGCGGCGGTGAGGGTCGGCGCGCCCTGGGGCGACCGCCACAGCAGGCGCAGGTAGCGGGCAGTGAGCCCCGGCAGGCCGACTTCGCGCTGCTCGACCACTTCGTCGGCGAACGACAGGCGTGCCACCTGGCCTTCACCCCAGGGCTGCCAGGTCTGCAGGTCATCGCTGGCTTCGATGGTGAACTGCTGGAAGCCCTCGCGCTCGGTGCTCCAATCGATGATCAGCTGTTCCAGCGGTGCCTTGACCAGGCTGGTGTCGAGCAGCCAGCCGCGCAGTACTTCTTCGCCGGCCTCGATGGCGGCCTGCGGCTGAACTTCCACCAGTGTGCCGTTGCTGGAGCGTTCGATGCGCACCCTCGGCACGCTGTCGTCGGCGTCGGCGGTGCTGTACAGCGGGAACCACTTCACCGCCACCGGCGGCGGATCCTGCTCGGTCACCTGTGGCTCGCGGGCGAAGGCATAGGCCATGGGCTGGCCCTGGGCGTTGAAGATCCGCAGGTCGCCAAGGTCTGCCTGGCGGGCATGCAGCTGCACGGCCAGGGGCAGTTCGAGCCGATACCAGGGCCCTTCGCCGCTCAGGGTCAGCGGAGTCTGGCTGGCGAAGTCGCTTTGGCTGTCTTGCGCCTGGGCAGCCAGGGCTACCCAGGCCATGCCCAGGGCGGCGATTTTCATGATCAGCGGACGACTCAAAAGCAGATTTCCTCAGGATTGGACCGGGGGTTGCACGGGCTCTGCGCCGGGCGTCTGATGGTTCTCTCGGGAACCCGGCTTCGGCGGTAGTGGTGCGAAATATCCTACTACCAATAGCAATATGCCAACACCTATGAACGACACAATGCGCTCCAGCGATCCACGGTCGCTCAGTTCGACGAAGAACAGCTTGACCACCACCACACCGATCAGCGCAGCGCCGGCCAGCCAGATTTCACGCTGCGATTTCAGGTGGCCGCCGATCATCAGCGCCAGGGCCATCAGGGTCCAAACGATGGACAATGCCGCCTGTACGCGCATCGAATCCAGCAACTCCGTGGTGTCCCAGGCCACCCCGGTCCAGTGATGGGCGCTGCGCATGACCATGGCGGTGACCAGCGCGAACAGCGAGGCGCCGGCCATGAGCCGCACCCCTCGTTGCACGTCGGTGGCGCGGAGGCCCAGCGTCGGCAAATGGCGGTGTGCCCATAGCAGCGCGCCGCCCAGTGCCAGCAGCAGGCCCAGTTCCAGCGGGTTGAGCAGCGGCAGGTAGGGCAGGGGCGCGGCGCTGCCATCGCTCAGGGCATTGGCCAGCCAGAACCAGACCAGCATCAGCGCCGCCAGCGGTGCCGCCGCCCACAGGCGATAGGCGGCCGGGCGTTCGGACACCGGCCACGGCCAGTCGCGCTGTGCGGCCATGGCCCAGAGGAACAGGCTTGGCAGCAGCGCCCAGCCCAGCCAGCGCCAGGCATTGTGTTGTTCGGCCAGTTGCATGAGCGCGTAGCGCAGCTCCGCCGCCAGCACGCCGAGGATCACCCAGCAGCCCAGAGCATGCAGGGCATCGAGCACCCAGTTCGGCAACCAGTTGGCCAGGCGGCGCAGGCTCAGCAGGTGTACGCCGACCACCGCCCCCCAGCCCAGCCAGCCGCCTTCGGCCGCCGGGTGATACTGGCTGTCCAGGGCACCGAGCAGCAGCAAGGCAGCGAGCGGCATCAGGGCCCCGCACAGCTGCGCCAGGCCCGGCCAGCGCAGACGCACCGCCACCAGGGTCCACAGCGCCACGCTGGCAGCGGCGGCGAGCAGCGCCCAGGTCAACTGCCAGCTAGGGGGCGCGAAACGGGTGATGACGATGCCCAGCGACCACGCCCACCAGGCACCGCTCCATACCAGCAGGGCCATGCCCTGCGTCTGTTGGTCGACATGCAGTGCGGTGCCCAGGCGGTGTACGCAGAATGCGCTGGTCAGGCCAGCCAGTGCCACGATCATCGGCGTCCAGAAATCCTGCTGCGCCGCCTGGTCGAAGCCGAGCAGCGCATTCAGGCAGGTCAGGCCGGCGGCGATCTGCAACAGCAGCCCGAAGCCGCGGGCCAGTACCCGCTGCTGGCGCAGGCCCAGCCAGAACACTGCGGCACCTTCCACCGCCCAGGCACAACTGGTCCAGCGCGCATCCAGGCCCAGCGGAATGGCCAGCGAGGCGAACACCACGCCCAGTGCCAGGCAGCCTTCCATCAGCAGCCGCGTGCGTTCACTGGCCTGGCTGGCCAGCCCGCGAGCGATGCCCATGTAAATCAGGCCGAGGAACAGGGCACTGAACGCCGCGCCGAACTCCAGGTGCTGGACTACCGCGTATTGCAGGCCGAAGCCCACCAATGGGGTGCCGAACAGCAGCGAGCCGTCCACGTAGTCGCTCTGCCGCACCGACCACAGCAGCCAGGCTGCCTGGCTGTCGTCCTGCGGGCGGCTGGGCGCCTCCTGCAGTTTGCGCCGGGCGAACAGCAGGCCGATGGCCAGGTACATCATGAAGAACGCCACCAGGAACGGCTCGGTGCTCCAGAACAGCTCCGGCGTGTAGCTGTTCAGGCCCCAGGCGCAGCCGATGCCGAAGGTGCCGACGAAGCCGATCAGATTGAGCAGGCGCCAGGCCTTGAACCAGGCGATGGCGAAGATGCCGACGTTGAGCAGCAGGAAGTAGCTGAACAGCGCGACATGGCTGCCTTGTCCGGTGGAGGCCAGGATGGGCGCGGCGAAGCCGCCGAGGGTCGCGGCGCAGGCCAGGGCCAGAGAGTCCTGGGTCACGGCAAGGACCGCCGAACAGGCCATGATGCTCACCAACAGGGCGAAGCCCAGGGTCGGGTCGAGCAGCGGGTGAAGTTTCATCGCCGCGAATACGGTCAGGTACAGCACGCCGATACCGGCGCCCTGCACCATCAGGGCGAAGCCCGGCTTGCGCTCGCGCAGCCACCAGCCCAGGCCCAGCAAGGCCAGGGCGCTGGCCGCGACACCGGCATAGCGGGCTTCGAGGGGAATCACCAGATCTTCCGTGGCGTAGCACAGCAGGAAGGCCAGGCCGAGGAACAGCAGCACCAGGCCCACCCGCAGCACGGTGTTGCCGCCCAGCAGCCAGTCGCGGGCGCCGCCGGCCAGGCGATCGAGCAGGTCCGGCTCGCGCGGGGCGGCCGCTGCCGCTGGCTGGGCGGGTTCGGTGGTTGCCGGCTGAGCCAGCGCGGCGGGCAGATCCCAGGTCAGTTCAGGTTCGGCAGACCGCTGGCCCCAGGCATCGGCTGCCGGCGCGGGGGCCGCTTGCGGTGGCGGCATCGCTGCCGCTGCTGTTTCTGCTGGGGCGGCCTTGGGCAGCACCACCGGCTGCGGACGGTCAGGAGTGGATTCGAGCCGATCCAGGCGTTTTTGCAAGGCCTCGAGCAATCGTTCCTGATCTTGCGCGCGGCGCCCGAGCGACTTGAGCTGCGCGGCCTGGCAGACCAGCCAGACCACCAGCAGGCTGGCAGCCAGACCGACGTCGGATTCGATATAGGGAAAACCCAGAAACAGCCAGAGCAGCACCGCTATTCCGGCAAACAGCGCAAACCATGGCATGGGCCAGCATCCTTCCAGGGGCGGGGGAGAAAGTATTGCAAAAGTATACTGGCCGCTTGGACAGATGCCGCTGGGGATTAGTGTCAGGCTGGTAGGAATTTTTTCACAGGCCGGACACACCCCGGCGGGTGTGCCCGGTGTGAACGGTCAATCCAGGGCTTTCCAGATTTCCGTGGCGTACTCGCGAATGGTGCGGTCCGAAGAGAACCAGCCCATGCGCGCGGTGTTGAGCACCGCCGAGCGCCACCACTTCTTGGAGTCGTGCCAGGTTTCCTCGACCTTCAACTGGGCGTTCCAGTACGAGTCGAAGTCGGCGCAGACCAGGAAGCGGTCATAGGCCAGCAACTGGTCGACCAGGCCCACGTAGCGGTTCGGATCATCCGGCGAGAAAACCCCGCCACGGATCGCCTGCAACACGTCGCCCAGGCGCGGCGAAGCGGCCACGTCGGCGTGGGCGTTGAAGTCGCCGGCGCGCTTGCGGGCCTCGACCTGCTGCGAGGTCATGCCGAAGATGAACATGTTGTCCAGGCCGATGCGTTCGCTCATCTCCACGTTGGCGCCGTCGAGGGTGCCGATGGTCAGGGCGCCGTTGAGGCCGAACTTCATGTTGCTGGTGCCGGAGGCTTCCAGGCCGGCGGTAGAGATCTGCTCGGACAGGTCGGCCGCCGGGATGATGCTCTCGGCGAGGCTGACGTTGTAGTTGGGCAGGAACACCACCTTGAGCAGGCCGCGTACCGTCGGGTCGTTGTTGACCACGCGGGCGATGTCGTTGGCCAACTTGATGATCAGCTTGGCCGAGTGGTAGCTGGCGGCGGCCTTGCCGGCGAAGATCTTCACCCGCGGCACCCAGTCGGTGCCCGGCTCGGCGCGAATCGCCTGGTACAGCGCCACGGTGTGGAACAGGTTGAGCAGCTGGCGCTTGTACTCGTGGATACGCTTGACCTGCACGTCGAACATCGCCGCCGGGTTGACGGTGATGCCCAGGCGGTCCTGGATGATCGCCGCCAGGGCGCGCTTGTTGTGCAGTCGCTGGTCAGCGAACTGCTTGCGCAGCGAACTCTTCTCGGCGAAGGGTTCCAGGTCGGTCAGGCGCGTCTCGGCATTGTCCAGCACGTCCTCGCCCAGGGTCTCGACGAGAATCTGGGTCAGGCGCGGGTTGGCCTGGAACAGCCAGCGGCGGAAGGTGATGCCGTTGGTCTTGTTGTTGATGCGCTCCGGGTAGAGCTTGTGCAGCTCGGCGAACACGGTCTTGCGCATCAGCTGGGTGTGCAGCGCCGATACGCCGTTGACGCTGCTTGAACCCAGGAACGCCAGGTTGCCCATGCGTACCCGGCGACCGTTGTCTTCTTCGATCAGCGACACGGCGCGCAGCACGTCGAAGTCGTGGATGCCCTTGGCGCGCAGGTCGTCGATGTGCTGGGCGTTGATCAGGTAGATGATCTGCATGTGGCGCGGCAGCATGCGCTCCATCAGTCCCACGGACCAGGTTTCCAGCGCTTCTGGCAGCAGGGTGTGGTTGGTGTAGGCCAGGGTGCCGACGGTGATCTTCCAGGCCTGGTCCCATGGAATGCCATGGGTGTCGATGAGCAGGCGCATCAGTTCGGCCACGGCGATCGACGGATGGGTGTCGTTCATCTGGATCGAGGCATGCTCGGGCAGGTCGATCAGCGTGGCATGCATGTTCAGGTGGCGGCGCAACAGGTCCTGCAGCGAGGCGGAAACGAAGAAGTATTCCTGGCGCAGGCGCAGTTCCTGGCCGGCCTCGGTGGCATCGTTGGGGTACAGCACCCGCGAAATGCTCTCGGCACGCACCACCTCGGCCACGGCACCGAAGTGGTCACCGGCATTGAAACGCTCCAGGTGCAGGTCTTCCATGGCCCGGGCGCGCCACAGGCGCAGGGTGTTGACGCTGGCGCCGCGCCAGCCGACTACCGGCGTGTCGTAGGCGATGGCCCGCACGGTCTCGCCGGGGCGCCAGACCTGGTGAGCCTGTCCGGCGTCATCCTGCACGCTTTCGACATAGCCGCCGAAGCCCACCGGGTAGACCACTTCGGGGCGTTCGAACTCCCAGGGATTGCCGAAGTCCAGCCAGTTCTCGGTCTGCTCCTGCTGCCAGCCGTCCACCACGGCCTGGCGGAACAGCCCGTGCTCGTAACGGATGCCATAGCCATGGCCGGCGATGCCCAGGGTCGACATGCTTTCCATGAAGCAGGCGGCCAGGCGCCCCAGGCCGCCGTTGCCCAGCGCGGCGTCCGGCTCCAGCAGGCGGATCCGTTCGATGTCCACGCCCAGCTCGGTCAATGCTTCGCGGGCGATTTCCAGCAGGCCGAGGTTGCTCAGGCTGTCGTACAGCAGGCGGCCGATGAGAAATTCCAGCGACAGGTAGTACACGCGCTTCTGCACCGTGCGGTAGATCTGCCGGGTATGGTCCATCCAGTGCTCGACCATGTGATCACGGGCAGCCAGGGCCACGGCTTCGAACCAGTCATGCTCAAACGCATGGTCAGGGTCCTTGCCCACCGCATAGGTGAGCTTGGCGAGAACGGCGGCACGGAACGCGGCCACCTCTGCGTCACGAACAAGTGGTTCCTGAGACATCGTTACGACCTCAAGTAGTCAGTCGATTGAAGACAAGGTTTATCAGTATCTGCTCCCGTTTCATCACGAAGCGTGACGAAACGGGAGCAGACCTCTGAAACTTTAGGCGTACTGGCAGTTATTTCCTGAAAAAAATCGCAATGGCCCGCCGTCCGTCCCTGCCTGTGACCCGAGGCAGGCGCTCTGGTTCGCTGCTTCTGGTTGGCAGCCGGGGCTGGCGCTAAAGTGCAGCATGCTCATCATCCGTTTCGGGTTTATGATGGCCCTCGGCAATTGATGACGCCCTCGAACCGGACCATGGAGCCGCTATGCAGACTTTGTACCCACAGATCAAACCCTACGCCCGGCACGATCTGGCCGTGGAAGCTCCGCATGTGCTCTATGTCGATGAAAGCGGCTCGCCGGAAGGCCTGCCGGTGGTGTTCATACATGGCGGCCCCGGCGCTGGCTGCGACGCCGCCAGCCGCTGCTACTTCGATCCCACGCTGTACCGCATCATCACCTTCGATCAGCGCGGCTGTGGCCGTTCCACGCCGCATGCGAGCCTGGAAAACAACACCACCTGGCACCTGGTCGAAGACCTGGAGCGCATTCGCGAGCACCTGGGCATCGACAAATGGGTGCTGTTCGGTGGCTCCTGGGGCTCGACCCTGGCCCTGGCCTACGCCCAGACCCACCCCGAAAGAGTGCACGCGATGATCCTGCGTGGCATCTTTTTGTGCCGCCCGCAGGAAATCCAGTGGTTCTACCAGAGTGGCGCCAGCCGTCTGTTCCCCGACTACTGGCAGGATTACCTGGCGCCGATCCCTGCCGAAGAGCGGCACGACCTGCTCGGCGCCTACTACCGGCGCCTGACCGGCAGCGACCAGATCGCCCAGATGCACGCTGCCAAGGCGTGGTCCGGCTGGGAAGGGCGCACCGCCACCCTGAGGCCCAACCCGCAGGTGGTCGAGCGCTTCTGCGAACCCCAGCGTGCGCTGTCGATCGCCCGTATCGAGACGCACTACTTCGTCAACAATGCCTTCCTCGAAGAAAACCAGTTGCTGCGCGACATGCACAAGATCGCTCACGTGCCGGGCATCATCATCCATGGCCGCTACGACGTGATCTGCCCGCTGGACAACGCCTGGGACCTGCACCAGGCCTGGCCGGGCAGTGAACTGCAGATCGTCCGCGAGGCCGGCCACTCGGCGGCCGAGCCGGGGATCGCCGACGCTTTGGTGCGTGCT
This sequence comes from Pseudomonas sp. DTU_2021_1001937_2_SI_NGA_ILE_001, assembly GCF_032463525.1. Taxonomy (NCBI): domain Bacteria; kingdom Pseudomonadati; phylum Pseudomonadota; class Gammaproteobacteria; order Pseudomonadales; family Pseudomonadaceae; genus Pseudomonas; species Pseudomonas sp. DTU_2021_1001937_2_SI_NGA_ILE_001. The sequence goes on from NZ_CP135971.1 coordinate 4,143,267, forward strand.
GCGGCCCAGGTGGCCCGGCAACTGCTTGACCTCGCGCCTGAAGAAGCCTGATCCGGAGAACGGCGGGCTTTTTTGCAGGCCCGCATGACCGGCTTCGGCCGGAAAGCCCTGGGCGGCTGACGTCGCCTCTACCAAGGAGAGTTATGAAAGCATTGCTGCAACGGGTGCGCGGCGCCCGTGTCGAGGTCGGTGGGGAGGTGGTCGGTGCCATCGACCAGGGCCTGTTGGTGCTGGTGGGCGTCGAGCCTCAAGACACCCCGGCCAGTGCCGATAAGTTGCTGCACAAGTTGCTCAATTACCGAGTGTTCAGCGATGCCGAGGGCAAGATGAACCTGTCGTTGCGCGACGTTCAGGGTGGTTTGTTGCTGGTTTCCCAGTTCACCCTGGCGGCCGATACCCGCAGCGGCATGCGGCCGAGTTTCTCCAAAGCCGCGCCGCCGGCGCTGGGCGCCGAACTTTTCGACTATCTTCTGCAACAGGCTAGAACGCTTCACCCGGCAGTAGGTTCAGGGGTTTTCGGGGCTGACATGCAAGTGCATCTAGTGAATGATGGCCCCGTGACGTTTCTGCTTGAAGTCTGACTGTACGGTCACTTCAGCAAGCCTTGTGTAGCGACAGGTATCCGGACGATAAAAACTTTGTCACAGCTGATGCGTTGTTGCGCGCGCTACAGGATAATCGCGCGCTAAATGGCCATCATGGGGTGGCTGGCCGGTGCGGCGGGCAAAAAAACGGTTCGGCAGCGACTTGGGGAATCATTGAGTCCTTTCGGAGTCCGAACAATGCTCGCCAACCGGCACTGGATAGCTGGCCGTTGGTTTTTTCATCTGTTTTCGGCGAGGGTTGCTCGTGATTGTAAGTCCCTGTGATGCTCCAAAGACACCTGTCAAGCGGCTGCGCACTGCGCTGTTGGCAAGCACGGCGATGCTGTGCCTGTTCGGTTCCGGCCAGTTGTGGGCATTCAACCTTGATGATGTAGCGGCCAAAGCCAAGGAATTGGCCGGGCAGAAGTTCGAAGCTCCGAAGAGCAACTTGCCCAGCGAATTCCGTGACATGAAGTTCGCGGACTATCAGAAGATCCGCTTCCGTGAAAGCAAGGCCGAATGGGCGGACGACAAGACCCCGTTCAAGTTGTCCTTCTATCACCAGGGCATGCACTTCGATACGCCGGTGAAGATCAACGAAGTCACCGCCACGACCGTCGAAGAGATCAAGTACGACCCGGCGCGTTTCGATTTCGGCGAACTGAAGTTCGACCCCAAATCCACCGAGAAGCTGGGCTACGCCGGTTTCCGCGTGCTGTACCCGATCAACAAAGACGACAAGCTCGACGAAGTCATGACCATGCTCGGCGCGAGCTACTTCCGCGCCGTCGGCAAGGGCCAGGTCTATGGCCTGTCCGCCCGCGGCCTGGCCATCGATACCGCCGTGTCGTCGGGTGAAGAATTCCCGCGCTTCAAGGAATACTGGATCGAGAAGCCCGGTCCGGATGACAACCACCTGGTGATCTACGCGCTGCTCGACTCGCCGCGTGCGACCGGTGCCTACCAGTTCATCCTGCGCCCGGGCAGCGATACCCGGATCGACGTGCGTTCGCGCGTGTTCCTGCGTGACAAGGTCACCAAGCTCGGCATCGCGCCGCTGACCAGCATGTTCCTGTTCGGCACCCACCAGCCGCCGCGCATGTCCAACTACCGCCGTGAACTGCACGACTCCAGCGGCCTGTCGATCCAGGCAGCCAATGGGGAGTGGGTGTGGCGTCCGCTGAACAACCCGAAACACCTCTCCGTCAGCAGCTTCTCGGTGGAAAACCCGCGCGGTTTCGGCCTGCTGCAACGGGGTCGTGACTTCAGCCAGTACGAAGACCTCGACGATCGCTACGACAAGCGTCCAAGCGCCTGGATCGAGCCTCGCGGTGACTGGGGCAAGGGTGCGGTCGAGCTGGTCGAGATCCCGACTGCGGACGAAACCAACGACAACATCGTCGCCTTCTGGCGTCCGGAAAGTCTGCCAGAACCCGGCCAGCCGCTGGAGTTCAGCTACCGCATTCACTGGACCATGGATGAAAACTCCATCCACTCGCCAGACCTGGGCTGGGTCAAGCAGACCCTGCGCTCCATGGGCGACGTGCGCCAGGCCAACCTGATTCGCCAGCCTGACGGCAGCCTGGCCTTCCAGGTCGACTTCGTCGGCCCGGTACTGGCCGCTCAGCCGGAAGACAAGAGCATCCGCAGCCAGGTGACCACCGACGACAACACCGAGCTGGTCGAAAACAGCCTGCGCTACAACCCGGTGACCAAGGGCTACCGCCTGAGCCTGCGTATCAAGGTCAAGGACGCCAGCAAGCCGGTCGAGATGCGTGCCTACCTGCTGCGTGAAGTACCGGCCGAACCGGGCAAGGAACCTGCACTGCTGGTTTCCGAGAAGGACGAGAAGAAGGCTCCGGCCAAGTCCGCTGCCAAGGAAACGGTCAAGGACGAGAAAGCCGTGGCCAAGGCCGAGGCCGTGAAGAGCGCCGAGACCAAGCCTGAAGCGGCCAAGCCTGAAGCGGCCAAGCCCGAAGTCGCCAAGCAGGAAGCTGGCAAGCCGGAAGCGGGCAAGCCCGAAGCCGCCAAGCCTGAAGCCGGCAAGCCGGAAGTGGCCAAGGCCGAGGCGGGCAAAGACGCCAATGCCGCCGGTAAAGAGACCCAGCAACCAGCAGCCGAGGCTGCGCCCACCCATCCAGAGCCGGCCAAGACCCTGCAAGTCCTGACCGAGACCTGGAGCTACCAGTTGCCAAGCGATGAGTAATTCCGTATCGGTGCCAGAGTCGCTCAACGAGTACCTGGCACATCTGCCCATGAGTGACGAGCAGCGGGCCGAACTGGCCAGCTGCAAGTCTTTCGCCGAACTGCACCAGCGTCTGGCCGCGCATTCGGACGGCGTTTCCAGCGAGGCCGCCCAGGCCTCGGTGGGCACGCGCCTGACGTTGGCGACCGCCGACGAGCTGCGCGAAGCCGAAATGCTCGACGTCGACGCCAACGGGCGCATTCGCCTCAAGGTCGCTCCGCCGATCAACCGTACTCGTGTGGTGCCTGAACCCTGGCGCACCAACATTCTGGTGCGCGGCTGGCGACGCCTGACCGGTCGCAGCAACCCGCCCAAGCCGGACCGTAGCGACCTGCCGCGGGACCTGCCCAAGTCGCGCTGGCGTACTGTCGGCTCGATCCGCCGCTATATCCTGCTGTTGCTGATGCTTGGCCAGACCGCCGTGGCCGGCTGGTACATGAAAGGCATCCTGCCGTATCAGGGCTGGTCGCTGGTTTCGCTGGATGAAATCACCCGCCAGACCTTCGTGCAGACAGCCTGGCAAGTGCTGCCCTATGCACTGCAGACCACCATTCTGCTGATGTTCGGCATTCTGTTCTGCTGGGTATCGGCGGGCTTCTGGACTGCCCTGATGGGCTTTCTGGAGCTGCTCACCGGGCGTGACAAGTACCGCATTTCCGGCGCCAGCGCCGGCAACGAGCCGATCGAGCCGGGTGCCCGCACCGCGCTGGTCATGCCAATCTGCAACGAAGATGTGCCACGGGTGTTCGCCGGTTTGCGGGCCACCTTCGAATCGGTGGCCGCCACGGGCGACCTGGACCGTTTCGACTTCTTCGTGCTCAGTGACACCAACGACACCGACATCGCCGTGGCCGAGCAACAGGCCTGGCTGGACGTGTGCCGTGAGACCAACGGTTTCGGCAAGATCTTCTATCGTCGCCGTCGCCGTCGTGTGAAGCGCAAGAGCGGCAACCTCGATGACTTCTGCCGCCGTTGGGGCAGCGACTACCGCTACATGGTGGTGCTGGACGCCGACAGCGTGATGAGTGGCGAGTGCCTGACCAGCCTGGTGCGCCTGATGGAGGCCACGCCAGACGCCGGGATCATCCAGACCGCGCCCAAGGCGTCGGGCATGGACACGCTTTATGCACGCCTGCAGCAGTTCGCCACCCGTGTCTACGGTCCGTTGTTCACCGCCGGCCTGCACTTCTGGCAGCTGGGGGAATCCCACTACTGGGGGCACAACGCGATCATCCGCATGAAGCCGTTCATCGAGCACTGCGCCCTGGCGCCATTGCCGGGCAAGGGTGCATTCGCCGGTGCAATCCTGTCTCACGACTTCGTCGAAGCCGCGCTGATGCGCCGTGCCGGCTGGGGCGTGTGGATTGCCTACGACCTGCCGGGCAGCTACGAAGAACTGCCGCCGAACCTGCTCGACGAACTCAAGCGTGACCGTCGCTGGTGCCACGGCAACCTGATGAACTTCCGCCTGTTCCTGGTCAAGGGCATGCACCCGGTGCACCGTGCGGTGTTCCTCACCGGGGTCATGTCGTACCTGTCGGCGCCGCTGTGGTTCCTGTTCCTGGTGTTGTCCACCGCGCTGCTGGCGGTCAACACCCTGATGGAGCCGACCTACTTCCTGGAGCCGCGCCAGCTGTATCCGCTGTGGCCGCAGTGGCACCCGGAAAAGGCCATCGCGCTGTTCTCCACCACCATCGTGCTGCTGTTCCTGCCCAAGCTGCTCAGCGTCATCCTGATCTGGGCGCAGGGCGCCAAGTCGTTCGGTGGCAAGTTCAAGGTCACCGTGTCGATGCTCATGGAGATGCTCTTCTCGATGCTGCTGGCACCGGTGCGCATGCTGTTCCACACGCGCTTCGTACTGGCCGCGTTCCTTGGCTGGGCCGCGACCTGGAACTCGCCGCAGCGTGACGACGACTCCACCCCGTGGTCCGAAGCCATCAAGCGCCACGGCCCGCAGACCCTGTTGGGTGTGCTGTGGACCGCCCTGGTAGCCTGGCTGAACCCGAGCTTCCTGTGGTGGCTGGCGCCGATCGTGGTGTCGCTGATGCTGTCCATTCCGGTGTCGGTGATTTCCAGCCGTACCGGCCTGGGGCTCAAGGCGCGTGACGAGAAGCTGTTCCTGATTCCGGAGGAGTACGACACCCCGCAGGAGCTGGTTTCCACCGACCAGTACACCCACGAGAACCGCTGGCATGCGCTCAAGGACGGTTTCGTGCGCGCCGTGGTCGACCCGCAGCAGAACGCCCTGGCCTGCGCCATGGCGACCTCGCGGCATCGCCAGGCCGAGCCTATCGAGGCGCTGCGCGCCGAGCGGGTGGAGCATGCGCTGAAAGTCGGCCCGGACAAGCTGGGTAACCATGAGCGGCTGATGCTGCTCAGCGACCCGGTGGCCCTGTCGCGCCTGCACGAGCAGGTCTGGAACCAGCGGCATCCGGACTGGATGGCGGCCTGGCAGGCTTCGATCAAGGCCGACCCGCATGCGCCGCTGTTGCCGCTGCAACCGGCCAAGGCCGACCCGATACCGCTGCCGGCCTGATGCGTCACCTGAAACGCCCCTGGAGTCGATCCAGGGGCGTTTTGCTTATGGCTGCGCGATTGCCTACACCCGGAAACGCCCCACCAGCTCACGCAGGTGGGTGCTCAGGCGTGCCAGCTCGACGCTCGACGCGGCCGTTTCTTCACTGGCAGTGGCGGTCTGTTCCGAGATTTCGCGAACGTTGACCACGTTGCGGTTGATCTGCTCGGCCACCACGCTCTGCTGCTCGCTGGCCGTGGCGATCTGCCGGTTCATGTCTTGGATGCCATTCACCGTGTGGGTGATGCGCTCCAGGGCCTGGCCGGCCTTGCGGCTCAGCTCCACGCTCTGCTCGGTCAACTGGCGGCTGCTGTCCAGGGTGTTGGCCACCTGCTGGGTGCCGGTCTGCAAGGCGGCGATCAGTTCCTCGATTTCTTCGGTGGATTCCTGGGTGCGTTGCGCCAGGCTGCGCACTTCATCGGCGACTACCGCGAAGCCGCGCCCGGCCTCGCCGGCACGTGCGGCCTCGATGGCGGCATTGAGCGCCAGCAGGTTGGTCTGTTGCGACACCGACTTGATCACGTCCAGTACCCCGACGATCTTCTGGCTTTCCTGTTTCAGGCGCCCCATCGCCGCGCTGGCATTGAGCATTTCCGCCGCCAGGTGTTCGATCTGGGTGATCGCCTCGCCCACCACCTGGTCACCGTTGCGCGCCTGCTGGTCGGCCTCAGTGGCGGCTTGCGAGGCGTCCTGGGCATTGCTGGCGACCTGTTGCACAGTGGTGGCCATTTCATTGATGGCGGTGGCGACCTGATCGGTCTCGACCTTCTGGCTGTTGACCCCGGCGCTGGTCTGCCCGGTGACCGTCGACAGCTGTTCTGCCGCGCTGGCCAGCTGGCTGACGCCGTCGCCGATACCGCTGACCAGGCCGCGCAGGTTCTGGGTCATGGTCTGGATGCTGGCCTGGAGCTGACCCATCTCGTCGCGCCGGGCGGTATCCAGGTCGCGGCTCAGGTCGCCCTGGGCGATGCGCTGTGCCGCTGACAGCGCGTGGCGCAAGGGCAAGAGAATCTGCCGGGTCATGACCCAGGCTGCCAGTAGGCCGAGCAGCATCGCCAGGCCGGCCACGCCGGCCAGCAGGGTGCGTGAAGCGGTGGCCTCGTGGTCGCGCAGGGTGCCTTGCTGACGTACCAGGCTGTCCACCGAATCGAGCATCTGGTCGCCCAGCGCATCCATGTTCTGCCGACTCTGTTCGACCTGCTCCTGTAGGGCGCGAAACTCGCCGAGCAGCGTCTTGTAGTGCTGCAAGGCCGTTTCGGCCGGCTTGAGTGCCTGGATGTTCTCGTCGGCCTGGTCCTGGGAGATCTGCGCGAGTTCCTTGATCGACTCGTCGATGGCCGCCATGGCGGCGACCTCATCCTGCGCCTTGCGGCTCAGGGTGTAGGCCTGGACCTGAAAGCGCGCCAGCTGGATCTGCTGGCGCAACTGGCTGAGGTTGGTCAGCTCTTGCAGGCGCTCGCCGTTGTCCTGCTCTTCGCTGACCGCCTTGAGCACTTCACCTTCGAGCTGCCGCACCGCTTCCAGGGCCTGCACCGACTGCTCCTGCAGGCGCTGCGCACTCTGATCGCGGCTCTCGCGCTGCTTGCCCATCGCCTCGAAGGTCCGGGTCATGTCGCTCAGCAGGCGATTTTGCGTGTTCAGCAGGGTCAGGCTGTCTTCGCTGTCGATCGCCTGGCGCAGCGGGGCCAGTTGGCCTTGCAGCTCGGCCAGGCGCTTTTCGACTTGCCTGGCGGTTTCCGGCGAACTGTTCAGGCGATAGAGAATGCGCTCGCTGCGCAGGTCCTTGGTCAGGCTGCCGAGTCCGGCGATGGACGACATGGATTCCGAGCGTTCGATCATGGTGTCCAGGCCATGCCAGCCGGTGAGGGTAATGGCCAGGGTCAGGCTCAGCACCAGGCCGAAGCCCAGCGACAGTTTGGCTTTGACGCTCAGGTTATCGAGCGAGCGTTGAGGGTGTGAAAACATCGGGATTCTCCTGCTTATGAATGCGTCATGAGCGCATCGGCAGGAGGGGGGAGCGGGTGACCTGAACAGGTCGTAGGGCATTTCCGAACGCGGCGCGAGTGTGATACCGCTCGCGTTATGCCGCCCGGTGGCCCGGGCGGCACGCAGGTTCAGACCTTGAAGCGGCCGACCAGGTTCTGCAGATGGTTGCCCAGGCGCGCCAGCTCGACGCTGGAGGCGGCGGTTTCCTCGCTGGCGGCGGAGGTCTGCTGGGAGATGTCGCGCACGTTGATCACGCTGCGGTTGATCTCTTCGGCGGTCGCGCTCTGCTCTTCAGCCGCGGCGGCAATCTGCTGGTTCATCGACTGGATGGCCGACACGGTGCGGGTGATGTTTTCCAGCGAGGAGCCGACACGGCGGGTCAGTTCAACGCTGCTGCCGGTCAGGCCCAGGCTGCTGTCCATGATGTTGGCCACCTGCTGGGTACCGCTCTGCAGGCCGGCGATCAGGGCTTCGATCTCTTCGGTGGACTTCTGCGTGCGCTGCGCCAGGCTGCGCACCTCGTCGGCCACCACGGCAAAGCCACGCCCGGCTTCGCCGGCCCGCGCCGCCTCGATGGCGGCGTTGAGGGCCAGCAGGTTGGTCTGTTCGGCCACCGACTTGATGACGTCCAGCACGCTGCCGATCTTGTCGCTTTCCTGCTTCAGTTCGCTCATCGCCTGGCTGGAGTTGCCCATGGCCGACGACAGGCGCTCGATCTGGCTGATCGCCTCATTGACCACCCGGTCGCCCTCGCGGGCCTGCTGGTCGGCAGCACCGGCCGCTTCCGAGGCCTCTTCGGCGTTGCGCGCCACTTCCTGAACGGTAGCGGTCATCTCGTGCATGGCGGTGGCCACCTGGTCGGTTTCGACCCGCTGGCTGTTGACCCCGGCGCTGGTCTGTTCAGTGACCGCCGAGAGCTGTTCGGCAGCGCTGGCGATCTGTGTCACGCCATCGCGGATACCGCCCACCAGGTCGCGCAAGCCCAAGGTCATGCGCTGGATGCTGCCCTGCAGCTTGCCCAGTTCATCGCGACGCTCCACTTTCAGGTCGCGGCTGAGGTCGCCGGAGGCCACGCGCTCGACCACTTCCAGGGTGTCTTCCAGGGGCTTGGTGATCTGCCGGGTGATGACCCAGGCGGCGAGGATGCTGAACAGTACGGCCAGGACGGTGGCGATCAGGATCTTGTTCACCGCGTCGGCACTTTCCTGGTCGCGGTTGCGGTTCTGTTCCGCCATCAGTTCGTCGTTGGTCTTGATCAGACGTTCACCCAGTACCGCCATCTTCTCCATGGCCGCCTTGCTCAGGGCCTGGGCGTCACGGTACTGGCCGACGGCGGCACGGTAGCCTTTCAGGCCTTCCAGTGCCTTCTGCAAGGTCGGCAGGAAAGACACCGGAATATCGCCAGCCAGGGTGTTGATGCCGGTCATCGCTTCATCGATGGCGGCATTGGCGTTGGCCTCGAATTCCGCCCGACCGCTGTAGGTGTAGCCGCGCACCTGGAAGCGTGCCTGCTGGATCTGCTTGCTGACGCCAACGATGTTGTTGAACGCCAGGATGTCGAAGTTCTTCAACAGTTCGGCCTCGATCGCGTTGACCTCGGCCACGGCCCTGTCGGCGGCGTCGCCCATCAGGCTGCGCGTGCCTTCGCGGGTCTCGATGGCCTTGCGCATCTCTTCGAAGACCTGGCGGTATTCGACGATGGTCTGCAACTGGGCATCCAGCGCCTTTTGCGGCCCCGGGCTGCGCGCCAGCGAGCGCGACTTCTTCATCGAGTTGTCCATGTCGTTGATGGACGCTTCGACAGCCTTGGCGGCTTCCGGTGTCGCCTGGGTCTCGTAGCGCTGGCGAGCGATGCGCAGCTCCAGGGTACGCTGGTTGACCATGGACATCGCGGCGATGCGCTCGGCGCGCTGGATCAGGGACTGAATGCCCAGCCAGGCGGTCAGGCTGATCGCCAAGGTCATCAGCACGACCAGGCCGAAACCGATGGCCAGCTTCATACGGACACTTGCGTTGGCGAGACTCTCGCTGATCCAGCGTTGCATGGGAACTCCTTGGGCGTAGGCAGGAACGTCTCAGGCCATCGGCCGTTTCCCCGCAAACTGTAGTCTCTCAGTCAATTAAATGACGGCTGGCGCCGTCGAAAAACCGCTGCCGCTCGCTGGCGTGGCGTTGCGCAGGGAGATGGGCGGGCAGGGCACGGGGCATCCGGTTGCAGGGGCCTCAGGCGCGACAAGGTCAGCACTGTCGCCGCCTCTACAGTGGGCATGAGGTGGTCCTGCGGCTCAAGCCGCGCCAGGAACGGCGCTAGAACAGCCGCGACAGCAGGGCGGTCACCGCCGTTTCCACTCGCAGGATGCGTTCACCCATCTGCACCGGCGCCAGACCGGCCTTGCCCAGCAGCTCGACCTCGTAGGGAATCCAGCCGCCTTCGGGGCCGATGGCCAGGGTTACCGGATGTTCCACGGCGCGCGGGCAGACCGGAAAGTCCCCGGGGTGGGCGACCAGGCCCAGGGTGTCGCGGGCCAGGTCGGGCAGGCGGTCTTCGACGAAGGGCTTGAAGCGCTTTTCGATCAGCACTTCGGGCAGCACGCTGTCACGGGCCTGTTCCAGGCCGAGAATCAGGTTTTCGCGAATGCTCTCGGGCTGCAGAAAGGGGGTTTGCCAGAAGCTCTTTTCCACCCGGTAGCTGTTGACCAGGATCAACCGCGGTACGCCCATGGTCGCCACGGTCTGGAACACCCGGCGCAGCATCTTCGGGCGCGGTACGGCCAGTACCAGGGTCAGTGGTAGCTTGGCCGGCGGCGGGTTGCCGAGGGTGACGCGCAGTTCGGCCTCACGCGGTTCCAGGCGCAGCACCTCGGCCTGGCCGAGCAGGCCGCCGATGCGCCCGACACGCAGGCTGTCGCCGACTTCGACGCGCTGCACGTCCTGCATGTGGGTCAGGCGGCGATCACGCAGGATCACCCGGTCGGCCGCGATGAAGTCGGCCTCCTCGAGCAGCAGCAGGTTCACGACAGCGGCGCTGGCGGCTGGTCTTGCTTGGGGTCGTCCGGATGTTCGCCGCGCTTGCTGATCATGCCGCTGCACAGCACGCCCAGCTCGAAGAGCAGCCACATCGGCACCGCCAGCAGGGTCTGGGAGAAGATGTCCGGTGGGGTGAGGATCATGCCGACCACGAAGCAGCCGATGATCACATAGGGGCGGATCTTCTTCAGGTAGATGACGTCGACCACGCCGATCCACACCAGCAGCACCACGGCCACCGGAATCTCGAAGGCCACGCCGAAGGCGAAGAACAGGGTCATGACGAAGTCCAGGTAGCTGGCGATGTCAGTCATCATGGCCACGCCTTCGGGCGTCACACTGGCGAAGAAGTGGAAGATCAGCGGAAACACCAGGAAGTAGGCGAAGGCCATGCCGGTGTAGAACAGGATGATGCTGGAGATCAGCAGCGGTACGGCGATGCGCTTCTCGTGCTTGTACAGCCCCGGCGCGATGAAGCCCCACACCTGATGGAGGATGATCGGCATCGCGGCGAACAGTGCGACCATCATGGTCAGCTTGAACGGGGTCAGGAACGGCGAAGCCACATCGGTGGCGATCATCGTCGCGCCTTCTGGCAGGTAGGCGCGCAGCGGTGCCGACACCAGGGTGTAGATCTTCTGGGCGAAGTAGAACAGGCAGGCGAAGATCAGAAACACGGCCGCGACACAGCGCAGCAGGCGGGTGCGTAGTTCGGTGAGGTGCGAGACCAGCGGCATGGGCTGGTCGTGTTCCGGAATGTCGCTCATGGGGCTCGCGAAGGCTGTGACGATTCGGTGGACGCCGCCGGGGTCGCCGGGCTGATCGGCGCCTGGGGCTTGGGCTGTTTTTCCAGGGTCAGGCGCGGCCTGGCCGGTGCTTCGGGCTCTGCTGCCGGGGTTTGCGGTTGCAGTTCGACCGGTTGCGGGTTCGGCTCGGCGGCGGCAGCGTCACGGTTCAGCGCCTCTTCCTGGGGCGGGTTGAACAGCTTGCGGGCCTCTTCTTCCAGCGACAGGATGTGCTCGTTGTGCAGTTGCCGACGGATCTCGTCGGCGCCGATCTCGCGTTCGACTTCCTGCTTGATGGCGTTGAAGCTACGACGCAGGCGGCCGATCCACAACCCGGCGGTGCGTGCAGCCCCCGGCAGGCGCTCGGGACCCAGCACGAGCAGCGCCACGAGGCCGACCAGCAGCAGTTCGGAGAAGCTGATGCCGAACATGGATCAGACCTGATCCTTGCGCTGCGGCTCCTGAACCCTCTGCGCCTGGGCGTCGATGGTGTGCGGCGGGGTCTGCGGGTTGCCCTGGGGAGCACTTTGCGCCTGCTGTGGCTGGGCGCTGTCCTGGCCAGGCTGTTTCTCTTCGTCGTTCATGGCCTTGCGGAAGCCCTTGATCGACTCGCCCACGTCGGTGCCGAGGTTCTTGAGCTTCTTGGTACCGAACACCAGTACCACGACGATCAGGATGACGAGCCAGTGTTTCCAGTCAAAAATACCCATTTCGAGCAATCCTCTTGAAGTTTCAGACGTCGGCTCAGGCCTGGCCCGTGCCGCGTGCAGCCTTTTCCTCGTGGCCGGACAAGCCGAAGCGGCGGTCCAGTTCGTCGAGTACCGCCTGCGGGTGCTGGCCCAGGGCCGCGAGCATGACCATGCTGTGGAACCACAGGTCGGCGGTTTCATAGATGACATCGCTGCAGTCGCCACTGACGGCGGCATCCTTGGCGGCGATGATGGTTTCGACCGACTCTTCGCCGACCTTCTCCAGAATCTTGTTCAGCCCCTTGTGGTACAGGCTGGCCACGTAGGAGGTGTCGGCTGCCGCGCCCTTGCGCGATTCCAGTACTTCCGCCAGGCGGGACAGGGTATCGGTCATGTTCAGTGTCCAGAGTGATAGATGGCGTCCGGGTCCTTGAGCACCGGGTCGACGGTTTTCCAGTCGCCGTTCTCGAAGACGCGGTAGAAGCAGCTTTCCCGGCCAGTGTGGCAGGCGATGCCGCCCAGTTGCTCGACCATCAGGATGATGACGTCGGCGTCGCAGTCCAGGCGCAGCTCGTGGAGCTTCTGCACATGGCCCGATTCCTCGCCCTTGCGCCACAGTTTGCCGCGCGAACGTGACCAGTAGATGGCGCGGTTCTCGGCGGCGGTGAGGGCCAGCGATTCGCGGTTCATCCAGGCCATCATCAATACACGGCCGGTCTTGTGGTCCTGCGCGATCGCAGGCACCAGGCCATCGCTGTTCCAGTGAATCTCGTCCAGCCAGTCTTTCATATCTACTCCACAGCCGGGCTTGGGGCCCGGCGGATTGAACAGTGTGCCAGCGACAGGCGCGGCTGGCTATCGGCGCACGATCAGATACAGCCCCGCCACCAGCATGATGCCGGCCGGAACGCCGGTCAGCCCTGGCAGTGCCGTGCCGGCCGCACTCAACGCCCAGCTCTGGATCGCGCCACCGGCCAGCAGCGCCGCGCCGAGCAGGCGCAGGGTCCAGCTGTCGCGGCCTTCCTGCCGGGGCGGTGGCGGGTCCTTGGCATGCGGGTGCGACAGGCGTTCGAGCAGGTCGCGGGTCATGTTGGCGATGTGCGGCAGCTGTTCGACCTGCGACTGCAGGTTGCCCAGCAGCGTGCGCGGGCTGACCCGTTCGCGCATCCAGCGCTCCAGGAAAGGCTGTGCGGTGGTCCACAGGTCGAGGTCCGGGTACAGCTGGCGGCCCAGGCCCTCGATGTTCAGCAGGGTCTTCTGCAGCAGCACCAGCTGCGGCTGGACTTCCATGTTGAAGCGCCGGGCCGTCTGGAACAGGCGCATCAGCACCTGGCCGAAGGAAATGTCCTTGAGCGGTTTCTCGAAGATCGGCTCGCACACGGTACGGATCGCCGCCTCGAACTCGTTGAGCTTGGTCTCGGCCGGCACCCAGCCCGAGTCGATGTGCAGCTGCGCCACCCGACGATAATCGCGCTTGAAGAAGGCAAACAGGTTACGGGCCAGATAATCCTGGTCTTCCGGGGTCAGGCTGCCGACGATGCCGCAGTCGATGGCGATGTAGCGCGGGCTCCATGGCGTGACGGTGCTGACGAAGATGTTGCCGGGGTGCATGTCGGCATGGAAGAAGCTGTCGCGGAACACCTGGGTGAAGAAGATCTCCACGCCGCGCTCGGCGAGCAGCTTCATGTCGGTGCGCTGGTCGGCCAGGGTCGCCAGGTCGGTGACCTGCACGCCGTAGATGCGCTCCATCACCAGCACCTTGGGGCGGCACCAGTCCCAGTAGACCTGCGGCACGTAGAGCAGGTCGGAGCCTTCGAAGTTGCGCCGCAGCTGGCTGGCGTTGGCCGCCTCGCGCAGCAGGTCGAGTTCGTCGTAGATGGTCTTTTCGTAGTCGTCGACCACCTGCACCGGATGCAGCAGGCGCGCGTCGGCAGACACGCGCTCGGCGATGCGCGCCAGCAGGAACAGCCAGGCCATATCCTGGCTGATCACCGGGCGCAGGCCCGGGCGTACCACCTTGACCACCACTTCCTCGCCGCTCTTGAGGCGCGCGGCATGCACCTGGGCCACCGAGGCCGAGGCCAGCGGCTCGACATCGAAGCGGCTGAACACTTCGCTGACCTTCGCGCCAAGCTGGGCCTCGATCAGTTGCACGGACAGTTTCGGGTCGAAGGGCGGCACGCGGTCCTGCAGCAGCATCAGCTCGTCGGCGATGTCTTCGGGCAGCAGGTCGCGGCGCGTGGAGAGCAACTGGCCGAACTTGATGAAGATCGGTCCCAGGTCCTGCAGGGCCAGGCGCAGGCGTGCGCCCCGGCTCAGCGCCGAAGCCTTGCGCGGCAGCCAGCGCCACGGCAGCAGGAAGCGTGTAGCCAGTAGCCACCAGGGCAGTGGCAGGGCGTACAGCAGGTCATCGAGGCGGTAGCGGATTACGACACGCTGGATGCGGAACAGGCGGCGGACGGCAAGCAACTTCATGCGTTATCGCTATCGCTGGGGTTTGTGGGGCGAGCGAGACGGGCCACGCGGGCTTCCAGGCGTTCCAGATCCAGCTTGATGCGGTCCAGTTCGCTGAAATGCGCTTCGGCCTCATGCCGACCCACCAGGGTGCGGGATTCTTCGCTCAGGTAATCGGCCAGATTCTGCCCCAGGCTGCCCAGGGCATCGCGGGTCCAGCTGGCCCGGCTGCGCAGGTGGCTGCCCAGCAACTGGCCAGCCACCGGGCCCAGCCAACGTGAGAGTTCATATTCCCAGTCCAGTTCCAGGTCCTGGAGAATCCCGGCCAGTTCCAGCAGTACGCCACTGTCGCCGTCGAGCACTACATCGGGGCCGTGCAGCACGGCGGTCTTGTCGCGGCTCAGGGCCAGGCGCAGCAAACTGGAGGCCGGCGCACGCAGGGTGCAGTCGGCCGGCGCGGCCCAGTCGGCGGCAAGCATCAGCCCTTCGTCACCGGGCAGGATGAACAGCCTGAATGTCGGGTCGCGGCTTTCCACGGCGATCACCGAACCCGCCAGCGCACCAAGGCGCGGCAGGGCGGTGGCGTCGAGACGCAGCACGCGGTTGATGCCGTGCTCGGTGCTGGCCAGCAAGCCTCGCAGCAGCATCAGGGCTTGATGCCCCGGTGCAGCGCGACGATACCGGAGGTCATGTTGTGGTAGGTAACCCGGTCGAAACCGGCCTGGACCATCATGGACTTGAGGGTCTCCTGGTCAGGGTGCATGCGGATCGACTCGGCCAGGTAGCGGTAGCTTTCGGCGTCGTTGGTGACCAGCTTGCCCATCATCGGCATGAAGGCGAAGGAATAGGCGTCATAGGCCTTGGACATCAGCTTGTTGGTCGGCTTGGAGAACTCCAGTACCAGCAGGCGGCCACCCGGCTTGAGCACGCGCAGCATCGAGCGCAGGGCGTCTTCCTTGTGGGTCACGTTGCGCAGGCCGAAGGCGATGGTCACGCAGTCGAAGTGGTTGTCGGGGAAGGGCAGCTTCTCGGCGTCGGCCTGGACGAACTCGATGTTGCCCGACACGCCCTTGTCGAGCAGGCGGTCACGACCGACCTTGAGCATCGAGGCGTTGATGTCGGCCAGTACCACCTGGCCGGTCGGGCCGACCAGTTGCGAGAACTTGCGCGCCAGGTCACCGGTGCCACCGGCGATGTCCAGCACGCGGTTGCCCGGGCGTACACCGGACAGCTCGATGGTGAAGCGCTTCCACAGCCGGTGCATGCCACCGGAGAGAAGGTCGTTCATCAGGTCGTAGCGGGCGGCCACGGAGTGGAAAACCTCAGCGACTTTCTCCGCCTTCTGGCTTTCCGGCACGTTCTGGTAACCGAAGTGGGTGGTGGGTTCGGCATCGCTGCCTTTGCGCTGATCGTTCATATCGCCTCACCGGAATGGAATGCGGCCATTCTAATCATCGGTGCGGGCTTTGTCTTGACGAGCCGCATGCCAGGCGGTCGCCGGCTGCTATAGTGGCGCGACGATTGGTCACCCTGACGAGGAACACCGGCATGTCGAAGATCACCGTGGAACGCGCTCATCACCTGGGCCGCGACAAGGCCCGAGCGCGGGCCGAGCAACTGGTCCAGAAGCTGACCAGCAAGTATGGACTGGAGCATGACTGGGAAGGCGATACCGTGCAGCTCAGCGGCAAGGGCGCCAAGGGCCGCCTGGAAGTGGGCGACGACCTGGTGCGTATCGTGCTGGAGCTGAGTTTCTTCCTGTCGCCGATGAGCGGCGCGATCCAGAGCGAGATCGAGCGGGTGCTGGACCGCGAGCTGGCGGCCTGAAGGCCGATTGCAGGCGTTGTGGCTGTAAGCGGCTTCAGCCGCGACAGCTTCCCGCTGACGCCGGTCCTGCCAGCGCTCTGCTGCCCGTCTCTAGGGTGTGCTTTCTAATTTTTCCGCCTACCGTGGTCCTCATCTTTCCGAAGGATGTTCTCTTCAACCTTTCCAGCGTGAGGTGAACCATGGTCAAAGCAAACCTGAAGAAAAAGATCGAAGACGAAGCCGAAGGCACCTTCACCGAGGTGCGGCGCTATGCCCGCAAGATCTGGCTGGCGGGCCTCGGGGCCTACACCAAGGTCAATCATGAGGGCTCCGAGTATGTGAAGGAGCTGATCCGCACCGGCGAGCGTGCCGAGAAGGATGCCAAGAAGGCCGTCGACGAGACCCTCGATGCCGCCAACAGCGAGATCGACTCGCTCAAGGGCGAGGTGTCGGGTGTGAAGGGACGCATCGAAGCTCAGCTGGATCGCATCGAGGGCGCCTTCGATCGACGTGTGGCACGAGGCCTGAATCGCATCGGCATTCCCTCCCGCCATGACGTCGAGACACTCTCTGCTAAGCTCGATGAACTGACGGCATTGCTCGAACGCGTCGGACCCAAGAAGCTCGAACGCCATGAGCCCAAGCAGCTCGAGCGGGTCGAGTCTGATCAATGAAGGAGAGCGGGATGGCTGGCAAGAAAAAAACCGAGAAAGAAGGCAGCTCCTGGATCGGCGAGATCGAGAAGTACTCGCGACAGATCTGGCTGGCTGGTTTGGGTGCTTACTCCAAGATCAGCAATGACGGCAGCAAGCTGTTCGAAACGCTGGTGAAGGATGGCGAAAAGGCCGAGAAGGAAAGCAAGGCCGAAGTCGAACAGAAACTCGAGAATGCCAAGGGCAGCGTACGCGCCGGCAAGTCCCGGGTCGGTGATGTCAAGGACATGGCCGTTGGCAAGTGGAACGAGCTGGAAGGTGCGTTCGACAAGCGCCTGAACAGCGCCATCTCGCGTCTCGGTGTGCCCAGCCGCCATGAAGTGCAGAGCCTGCACGACAAGGTCGACCAGCTGACCCGGCAGATCGAGCAACTGACCGGTGCCAAGGCCCGCCCGGTGTCCGACAAGGCCGCACCGCGCAGTGTCGCCAAGCCGCTGGTCAAGGCCGCCGCCAAAGGCGTGGCCAAGACCGCCGACAAGGCTGCCGAGAAAACCGCAGCGGCCAAGCCCGCCGTGAAGAAAGCCGCCGCCAAGCCGGTCGAGGCAGCCAGCAAAGCGGCTGCCAGCACCGCGAGCAAGGCCAAGTCGACCGCCGCCAAGGCCTCGACGGCGAAGAAACCGGCGGCGCGCAAGGCGCCTGCCAAGCCTGCGGCGAAGGCCGATGCACAGGACAACAAGGCCGCCAGCACTCCTGCGGCGCCACCGGCACCTGCCACAGGTTCTTCGGCCCCGGCCAGCCAGTCCTGAGTCATGTGGCCCCGACCTGCCTTTCGCAGGTCGGGGCCATGCGGGTCAGCGCTCCAGGTAGTGCATGGCCAGCCGCTCCACGCTCTGTCGTGACCCCGCAACCAGATGCGGGGCGACCAGCATCATGATCTGGTAGACCACCACCCGTACTTCTCCGTCACGCCCCAGAATCCGCTGGTAATCCAGGGAAAACAGCACTGTCAGGGTGATCTGCTCCACTAGGTTGCCGAGTGCCTGGGTATCACTGACCAGCTGTCCTTCGGATTTCAGCCGCGCCAGCAGCGACGCCAGGGTGCGTTTCAGGGCGTTGAGCAGGTTGCGGATTCCACGCGCCAGCTTCGGCAGGCGCCCGGCCAGGTTGGACAGGTCCTGGAACAGGAAGCGGTAGTGGGCCAGCCGTTCGATGATCAGGTGCAGAAACAGCCAGTAATCCTCGGCGTTCAGGCGAGCATCGGCCGGCGGGTCGAGCAGCGGCGCCAGCTCGGCCTGGAAACGCTCGAACAGGCCAAGTACCAGCGGCTCCTTGCCGTGGAAGTGGTAATACAGGTTGCCGGGGCTGATCCCCAGTTCGTTGGCGATTTCCAGTGTCGAGACATTCGGTTCGCCGTTGCGGTTGAACAGCGCCAAGGCGCATTCGAGTATGCGGTCGCGGGTTTTCATCCGGTCTACTTGTTCGGGTCGTTTTTCTGGCCGGGACGGCTTCTGCTTCAGCGCACATGCACATAGGTACCGGGCGCGGCTTCCATCGGGGGATAGCGGTCGCTGCCCAGGGTCATGCTGGTTTCGCGTTGGGTGCCCGAACGCTCCTGGACCCAGGCCAGCCAGGTCGGCCACCAGCTACCGTCATGATGCTGGGCGTCGTAGTACCAGGCGCGTGGGTCACCGCTGAGGCTGCTGCCCTCGATGAAGCTGGACTTGGGATTGCCCGGCGGGTTGAGGATGCTCTGCACATGGCCGCTGGTCGACAGCAGGAAGCGCCGGTCGCCGCCCAGCAGCAGCGTGGAGCGGTACACCGCATCCCAGGGCGTGATGTGGTCGTTGATACCGGCCACGCTGAAACTGTCGACCGTGACCTTTTGCAGGTCGATGGGCGTTCCGCACACTTCCAGGCCGCCGGGGTGGTTGAGCGGGTTGTGCTTGAAGAAGTCCAGCAGGTCGCCGTGCAAAGCAGCCGGTAGGCGCGTGGTGTCGTTGTTCCAGTACAGAATGTCGAAGGGCGGCGGTGTCTTGCCCAGCAGGTAGTTGTTGATCCAGTAGGTCCAGATCAGGTCGTTGGGGCGCATCCAGGCGAACACCCGGCTCATTTCGCTGCCATCCAGTACGCCGCGCTGGTAGGAGCGCCGCTTGGCCGCCTCCAGGGCTTCTTCGTCGATGAACAGCGTAGCCGGGCTGTCGATCTGGCTGTCGAGCAGGCTCACCATGTAGGTGGCGCTCGCCACCCGGCGCATCTGCCGCTTGGCCTGCAGGTGACCTTGCAGCGCAGCGATGGTCAGGCCGCCGGCGCAGGCGCCGACCAGGTTGACCTCGCGGGCGCCGGTAATGGCCCGGCATACGTTCAGCGCCTCCTCGGTGGCCTCCACATAGCTGGACAGGCCCCATTCCCGGTGCCGCACGTCGGGGTTGCGCCAACTGATCGCGAACGTCTGCAGGCCATTCTTCAGCGCGTACTGCACGAAGCTGTTGGTCGGGCTGAGGTCGAAGACATAGAACTTGTTGATCTGCGGCGGCACGATCAGCAGCGGGCGGGCGTACTGCTTTTCGCTCATCGGCTTGTACTGGATCAGCTCCAGCAGTTCATTGCGAAACACTACCGCACCGGTGGTGGTGGCCAGGGTCCGGCCGATCTCGAAGGCATCCTTGGTGGTCTGGCTGGGCAAGCCGTTGTTGTGCAGCAGGTCGTTGGCCATGTGGCTCAGGCCCTTGAGCACACTGCTGCCACCGGTGTTGAACAGCTCCTTGACCGCCAGCGGGTTGAGCAGGGTGTTGGAGGGCGACAGGGCATCGTTGATCAGGCTGAACAGAAAATGCGCACGGGCCCGGTCGTCGCTGTGCAGGTCGCTGTCGTCGATCCAGTGCCGGACCTGCTGCTGCCAGCTCAGGTAGGCCTGCAGGCCGCGGCGGTAGAAGGGGTTGAGGCTCCAGGTCGGGTCACTGAAGCGGCTGTCCTTGGGGTTGTGGGCGTGCGGGGTGTCACCCAGCAGCATGATTCGCCCCAACTGGTTGCCCAGGGCTACGGCGTGGCGCGCGCTGCGCCACGGGTGCCGCCAGCCCTGCGCTGCCACGCTGCGCAGGGTGGACAGCAGGTCCCTGCCGCGCATGCCGGTAATCGCGCTTTGTGCATTGATGTAGGTTGCCGGAGTGCTCTCGGCAATCTTCGCTGGTTTTTCTCGCATGAGGGCAACACTCCTTCGTCAAGCCTTCAGTGGATGGGCGGCGCGCGCATGCGGCGCCGGCCTGTGCCGGTCGACGGTCCTGTCAGGGCACACGGCGGGTAAGACGGGTCTGGCGGCGCGCGCGTCGCCGCTGGCTCAGTGCGTGTCGGGTGTGGGGTGCGGATGCATGACCGCACGCTGACGTTCCTGCTGCAGAAAACTCATGATGATGGGGGCAACGGCTTCAGCCCGGGTGATCAGGAACAAATGACCGTCATCAATTATGTGTAGCTGGGCATTGGGTATACGCCAGGCCAGCAGCCGCATATTTACCAGCGGGATCAACGGGTCGTCGTCGCCGGCCAGTACCAGTGTCGGCTGGCGGATCTTGTGCAGCCAGTGGAAGCTGGTCCAGCCCATGCCGGCGAACAGCTGCCAGTAGTAACCCAGTTTGCCGGACGAGCGGACCTTGGCTGCGTGGCTGGCTGCCAGGTGCGGATCACGGCGAAACGCCCCGCCGTAGATTTCCGGGGCGATACGGATGACGTGCGAGGGCTGGATGTAGCGTCGCGGGCTGGCCATCAGCATCAGCACCCGCGGCTTGCCCGGGACCATCACCATGCCCGCCGCAGTGGCCGCCAGCACCAGTTTCTTGCAGCGCTCCGGGTAGTCGTGGGCGAACTGCTGGGCCAGCGCGCCGCCCCACGACACGCCGATGGCATTGACCTGCCCGTAGTCGAGGTAGTCGAGCATGCGCGCCGCCAGCTTGGCCAGGCCGGGAAAGCGATAGGGGCGGCTGGGTGTCGACGAGCCGCCGACACCCGGCACGTCGAAGGCGATGACTTCCATGTCCGGGTCCAGCGCCGCGACGAACGGAAAGACCAGCTCCAGGTTGGCGCCGATGCCGTTGAAGATCAGCAAGGGCGTCATATGGCGCTTGCCGGGCCGCACGGCGGTACGGATCGTATGGCCGTCCAGGTCGATCGAGCGGAATACAAAGGGTTGTGGCATGCCGGAGCCCTGTTGGTTAATGCGCTGGAAAGCCGCGCTGCGCGTTTCCCAGACTGACCGAGGCCTAGCCTCTGGCGTGCGACTGACATTCATGGCGCGAACCGCACGCCGGCGGTGACCCGGCGGCGGCCCTTGCATTCAAGTCTAGCGTTCGTGGACGTATGTGCCCGGCGATGCCTCGCCGGCCGGATAAGCCTTGCTACCCAGGCTGGCCGGGGCTTTCTTCAGCTCGCCGGAGCGTTCGCCCAGCCATTTCTGCCAGTGCAGCCACCATGAATCGGTGTGCTTGGTGGCATTTTCCTGCCAGGCGACCGGGTCCAGCGGCAGTTCCTCGTTGGTCATGTAGCGCGCCTTGGGGTTGCCGGGCGGGTTGAGGATGCTCTGGATGTGTCCGCTGCTGGACAGTACGAACTCGGTCTTGCCGCCGAACAGCCGCGCCGAGCGGTAGCAGGATTGCCAGGGGGTGATGTGATCGTTGGTACCGGCCAGGCAGAAGATGTCGTTGTCCACCTGTTTGAGGTCGATGGGTGTGCCGCACACTTCCAGGGCGTTGGGCCGGGTCAGCGGGTTGTTCTTGAACATTTCGATCAGGTCGCCGTGGAAGGCGGCCGGCAGGCGCGTGGTGTCGTTGTTCCAGAACAGGATGTCGAAGGCTGGCGGTTCGTTGCCCAGCAGGTAGTTGTTGACCCAGTAGTTCCAGATCAGGTCATTGGGGCGCATCCAGGCGAATACCTTGGCCATGTCGCGACCTTCCAGCACGCCGGACTGGTAGGAGTGGCGCTTGGCGGCTTCGAGGGTCTGCTCGTCGACGAACAGCGCCACGTCGTTCTCCAGGGTGGTGTCCAGCACGCTGACCATCAGGGTCATGGCGTTGATCTTGCGGTCGCCCAGTGCCGCGTAGTGGCCCAGCAATGCTGTGCAGGTAATACCGCCCGAACAGGCCCCCAGCATGTTGATGTCCGGGCTGCCGGTGATGGCGGTGATGACCTCCACGGCTTCCTTCAGCGCCTCGATGTAAGTGGACAGCCCCCACTCGCGCTGCGCCTTGGTGGGGTTGCGCCAGCTGATGATGAAGGTCTGCACCTTGCTGCTCAGGCAGAAGCGCGCCAGGCTCTTGTCCGGGCTGAGGTCGAACACGTAGAACTTGTTGATCTGCGGCGGAATGACCAGCAGCGGCCGTTCGTGGGTCTGTTCGGTGATGGGCTTGTACTGGATCAGTTCCAGCACCTCGTTGCGAAACACCACGGCGCCTTCGGTGGTGCCGAGGTTCTTGCCCACTTCGAAGGCATCCATGTTGACCTGGCTGGGCATGCCGCCGTTGTGCACCAGGTCCTTGGCCAGGTGCGACAGGCCGTCGAGCAGGCTCTTGCCGCCGGTCTCGAAGAAGCGCTTGACCGCCGCCGGGTTGGCGGCGGTGTTGGTGGGTGCCATGGCTTCGGTCATCAGGTTGACGACGAAGTGCCCGCGGCTGATGTCCAGCGGCGTCATGCTGCTGCCGTCGATCCAGTCGTGCAGCTCCTTGCGCCAGGCCAGGTAGACCCCCAGGTAGCGGCGGTACAGCGGGTTCTGGCTCCAGGCGGGGTCCTGGAAGCGCCGGTCGTCCGGAGTCGGTTGCAGGCTGGAACGGCCGAGCATCACGTTTTTCAGTTCCAGGCCCAGGTGGGCGACATGCTTGAGGCTGTGGACCGGCTGCCGCAGTGCCAGGCGCATGACCATGCGCGCGGTGCTCAGCAGGTCCTTGCGACGCAGGCCCACCACCGGGTTCAGACCCAGCGTGTGTTCAGAAGCCTGACGCGGCAGGTCATCGTTGCTCTTGTTACTCATCTACGACGCTCCGTTGTCCTGAGACGAGCATCGGCGTGGCTGTGGGGCACAGGCACGAAGCCGATACTGCTGCTCTTGTGACCGATGATGGCTGGTGTGCCGAATGCCGATGGGCATGCCGAACGACACGAAGGCGTCTGAACTGCTGCACTCCGTGCCACTGCAGTATTGGCTTCCCTCTTCCCGCTGCGTCGAAACGATGCAGTGAACGTGCCGAAAATCATGGTTACGCGAGATTGCATGGTGGCGAGCGGCCCATGCGTGGGCCGCTGCGCGGCACATTCAAGCAAAACAAGTTAGAAACCGCTTACTAATACGGCAAACGGTGGAAGGAAGGATAGACGCAGATTATGAAAGTGCGTGGTCAGCGCCAGGGGATCAAAGCATCAGCCGGACGGCCTGCTCGTTCGGGTCGCGGCTCTTGCCGGCGCGGTTCAGTTCCTGCAGGTAGTCGTCCCACAGCTCGGCCTGGCGCTGGCCCAGCTGGTAGAGGTAATCCCAGGTGAACAGACCGCTGTCGTGGCCATCGTCGAAGGTCAGCTTGAGGGCGTAGTTGCCAGCGGGTTCGACCTTGGTCAGGCCGACCCCCAGCTTGCCGAACTGCAGTACCGGCTTGCCGTGGCCTTGGACCTCGGCGGAGGGGGAGTGCACACGCAGGAATTCGGCGGGCAGGTCGAATTGCTCGCCGCTGGCGTATTTGAGCGTCAACGTTCTGGACGCCTTGTGCAGCTGGATGGCGGTGGGGATCTTGGTCATGGCGCCAGCTTAAGCGGGGCAGTCAGAAGCGACAAGCCTCAAGCGGCAGGAAGATCCGCTTGAGGCTTGAGGCTGGCCATCTGAGGCTGTGTCAGAGGATATAGCGCGACAGGTCTTCGTCGTTGGCCAGTTCGCCCAGATGGCTGTTGACGTACTCGGCGTCGATGGCGATCGGCGCGGCGTCCGGGCTGCTGGCCAGGTCGCCGGCGCTGAACGACAGCTCTTCGAGCAGGCGTTCGAGCAGGGTGTGCAGGCGGCGCGCACCGATGTTCTCGGTCTTCTCGTTGACCTGCCAGGCGATTTCCGCCAGGCGCTTGATGCCCTCGGGCTTGAACTCGATGTTCAGGCCTTCGGTCTTGAGCAGCTCGCGATATTGCTCGGTCAGCGAGGCGTGTGGCTCGCTGAGGATGCGCTCGAAGTCCTGTGGCGACAGCGCCTTGAGTTCCACGCGGATCGGCAGACGGCCCTGCAGCTCGGGGACCAGGTCGCTCGGCTTGCTCAGATGGAAGGCACCGGAGGCGATGAACAGGATGTGGTCGGTCTTGACCATGCCCAGCTTGGTGTTCACCGTGCAGCCTTCGATCAGCGGCAGCAGGTCGCGCTGCACGCCCTCGCGGGACACATCGGCACCGCCGACGTTGCCGCGCTTGGCAACCTTGTCGATCTCGTCGATGAACACGATACCGTGCTGCTCGACCGCTTCGAGGGCCTTGGCCTTGAGTTCGTCGTCGTTGACCAGGCGGCTGGCTTCTTCATCGCGGACCATCTTCAGCGCTTCGCGGACCTTGAGCTTGCGGGTCTTGCGGCGGCCCTTGCCCATGTTGGCGAACAGGTTCTGCAGCTGGCTGGTCATTTCTTCCATGCCCGGCGGTGCGGAAATGTCGACGCCCACCGACTCGCTGACTTCGATCTCGATTTCCTTGTCGTCCAGCTGGCCTTCGCGCAGGCGCTTGCGGAACAGCTGGCGGGTGTTGGAATCGCTGGTCGATGCCGCCTCTTCGGCGAAACCGGTGCGTGCCTGGGGCAGCAGAGCGTCGAGAATGCGGTCTTCGGCGGCGTCTTCGGCGCGGTGGCGAACCTTGATGATCTCCTGCTCGCGCAGCAGCTTCATGGCCGCATCGGCCAGGTCGCGGATGATCGATTCGACGTCACGGCCGACATAGCCGACCTCGGTGAACTTGGTCGCCTCGACCTTGATGAACGGCGCGTTGGCCAGTTTGGCCAGGCGACGGGCGATTTCGGTCTTGCCGACGCCAGTCGGGCCGATCATCAGGATGTTCTTGGGGGTCACTTCGACACGCAGCTCTTCAGGCAGCTGCATGCGCCGCCAGCGGTTGCGCAGGGCAATGGCCACGGCGCGCTTGGCGTCGTCCTGGCCGATGATGTGGCGGTTGAGTTCGTGGACGATTTCGCGGGGAGTCATGGACATGGTGGTAATGGGTCCTCAGGCGGAGATGGCCGGCAAGGCTCACTCGGCGAGGTCCTGCTCCTCAATGGTGATGTTGTGGTTGGTGAACACGCAAATATCGCCAGCGATGTGCAATGCGGTTTCGGTAATCTCGCGGGCCGACAGTTCGGTCTTCTGCAGCAGGGCGCGGGCGGCGGCCTGGGCGAAGGCGCCGCCGGAACCCATGGCGATCAGGCCGTCTTCGGGTTCGACCACGTCGCCGTTACCGGTGATGATCAGCGAGGCGTCCTTGTTGGCCACCGCCAGCATGGCTTCCAGACGGCTCAGCGAGCGGTCGGTCCGCCAGTCCTTGGCCAGCTCGACGGCGGCGCGGATCAGGTGGCCCTGGTGTTTTTCCAGCTGGGCTTCGAAGCGTTCGAACAGCGTGAAGGCGTCGGCGGTGGCACCGGCGAAACCGGCGATGACCTGACCGTGGTACAGGCGGCGCACTTTCTTGGCGTTGCCTTTCATCACGGTGTTGCCCAGGGAAACCTGGCCGTCACCGGCCATGACGACTTTGCCGTGGCGGCGTACTGAAACGATGGTGGTCAAGGGGAAAGTCTCCACGCAGCGGGGCGAAAATGCCCAGATGGAAACTGATATGGGGGTGGTGACGGTGATTTCAACCGTAGGTCCTTGCTTGCGAATGGCGTGCTATCTGGACCGAGTACACCCGTCACAGCATCAGTGCATTTGAGTCACCTTTCCGCCCTGACGGCGGGTTACTTTTGGTTTCCAGGTGCCCTGCGCGCCAAAATTAACCAAAAGGCATTGCTCCTGGCTTGGGTCTGCCCTGCGGGCAGACTTCCCTCCTTCCGGCGCCATTCCAGGGGGCCGGCGCAATGGGCCGTCCCTGGCCCAGTGCGCCTAAGCCGGCTTCCCTGCCGGCTTACCCCCTTCCATGACACCTGCACTCGGCCTGCACCGAAGTCGCTTTTGGCGGCGTCTGTAAGTTCTGTGCTTGAAAAGCCAAAGCGACGCCAGATCAGATTGCTCTGATATAAAAGATCAGTATTGCGGCTGAAGCCGGTCCTACAGGCCCAAGCCGCTCCACCGGATTGGAAGCGGCTTGGCCGGACAGTGTCGCCGGTGCCTCAGGTTCAGCGGCTCTGGCTCTGGCGCTGTTGCAGCAGCAGGTTGCTGAAGCCGCCACCGGCCAGCTGCTTCTGCGCGGTGGTCAGCTGGTCGCGGTTGCTGAACGGGCCGACCAGCACGCGGTACCAGGTCTCTTCCTTGACCGTGCCGGACTCCACGGTAGCCGCCTGGCCCAGCAGGATGATCTGCGCACGCACCTTCTCGGCATCTGCCTGCTTGCGGAACGAACCGGCCTGCAGGAAGAACTGCGTCACCGGTGCCGGCTTGGCAGTGGCGACCGGCGGCGCGGGCGGCGGGGTCAGGCCACTGAGCGCGGCCTGGGCGCGGGCGGTGTCGATCTTCGCCGCCTGTTCAGGGCTGACCGGGGTCATGGGTGCCACCGCAGGCGCTGGCGGAGTCTTCTCCGGCACGGCTTCCTTGGGCACGATGACTTCCGATTCCGGCAGCAGCGTGTAGAAGTCGTACTTGGGCTTGACCACGGCCGGGCTGGGTGGGG
Source organism: Pseudomonas sp. DTU_2021_1001937_2_SI_NGA_ILE_001 (assembly GCF_032463525.1). Classification (NCBI taxonomy): domain Bacteria; kingdom Pseudomonadati; phylum Pseudomonadota; class Gammaproteobacteria; order Pseudomonadales; family Pseudomonadaceae; genus Pseudomonas; species Pseudomonas sp. DTU_2021_1001937_2_SI_NGA_ILE_001. The sequence continues at coordinate 4,169,878 of NZ_CP135971.1, forward strand.
TCTTGTTGGCTTCGGCGATCTTCGCGGCGGCCTTGGCCTCGGCCTTCTCGCGCTTGATCTCGCTGCCACCGGGTTCCAGTTTCATCAGGAACACGATGAAAGCGCCGACCGTCAGGCCGACGGCCAGCCATACCCATCCAGGGATCGGCTTCTTCGCAGGTGCTTCGTAACGGCTGGCACCGCGCTTGGGAGGCGCCTTCTTTTTTGCAACGGCCAACTTACATTCGCTCCAGAGTTTCCAGGCCCAGCAGGTCCAGGCCTTGCTTGAGGGTGCGACCGGTCAGGGCCGCCAGGCGCAGGCGGCTCTGTTGTTGTTCCGGATTCTGTGCACCGAGGATCGGGCAGTTCTCGTAGAAACTGGAGAACAGGCCCGCCAGATCGTAAAGGTAGGCACACAGTACGTGCGGCGTACCTTTGTCGGCAACATTGTTGAGGGTTTCGCCGAACTGCGCGAGTTTCGCCGCCAGTTCCTGCTCCTGCGGCGCCTCCAGGACGATACGGCCCTGGCTGGCGTCGAACGGCGTGCCCAGCTTGCGGAATACTCCGGCCACGCGGGTGTAGGCGTACAGCAGGTAGGGCGCGGTGTTGCCTTCGAAGCTGAGCATCAGGTCGAAGTTGAAGCTGTAGTCGCTGGTGCGGTGCTTGGACAGGTCGGCGTATTTCACCGCGCTGATACCCACCGCCTTGGCGATGCGGCGCAGCTCGCTCTCTTCCAGGCTCGGGTTCTTGTCCTTGACCAGTGCGTAGGCGCGCTGTTCGGCTTCGTCGAGCAGGTCGATCAGCTTCACGGTGCCGCCGTCACGGGTCTTGAACGGCCGGCCATCGGCGCCGTTCATGGTGCCGAAGCCCATGTGCTCGAGCTGCATGCCGTCATGGGTGAAACCGGCGCGCCGCGCCACTTCGAAGACCTGCTGGAAGTGCAGGGCCTGGCGCTGGTCGACGAAGTACAGCACGCGGTCGGCGTGCAGCACCTTGCTGCGGTAGCGCACCGCAGCCAGGTCGGTGGTGGCGTACAGGTAGCCGCCGCCGGCCTTCTGTACGATCACCGGCAGCGGGGTGTCGTCGGCGGTACGGAATTCTTCGAGGAACACGCACTGCGCGCCTTCGCTCTCGACCAGCAGGCCGGCGCTGCGCAGATCGCTGACCACATTGGCCAGGTCGTCGTTGTAGGCGCTTTCGCCTTTCACGTCGGCTGGGGTCAGGTTGACGTTCAGGCGCTCGTAGGTCTTCTGGCAATGCGACAGCGAGATGTCGTTGAAGCGTTGCCACAGGGTCAGGCACTCGGCATCGCCGGCCTGCAGCTTGACCACCAGGGCGCGGGCGCGGTCAGCGAACTCCTCGGACTCGTCGAAGCGCTTCTTGGCCGCACGGTAGAACTCTTCCAGGTCGGACAGCTCGTCACTGGTAGCGGGCTTTTCCTGCAGGTAGGCCAGCAGCATGCCGAACTGGGTGCCCCAGTCGCCGACGTGGTTCTGGCGGATCACGGTGTCGCCCAGGTAACCCAGAACGTTGGCCACCGCGTCGCCGATGATGGTCGAGCGCAGGTGGCCGACGTGCATTTCCTTGGCCAGGTTCGGGGCCGAAAGATCGACCACCACGCGCTGTGCCGGGCCGGCCTTGCGTACCGACAACCGCTCGTCGGACAACGCGGCGTCCAGGCGCCCGGCCAGGGCCTGGGTGTTCTGGAAGAAGTTCAGGAATCCGGGACCGGCGATCTCCACCTTGCTCACCTGTTCGTCGGCGGGCAGGGCGGCGACCAGCTTCTCGGCCAGTTCGCGCGGCTTCAGGCCGGCCGGCTTGGCCAGCATCATGGCGATGTTGCTGGCGAAGTCGCCGTGGGTCTTGTCCCTGGCGTTCTCCACCTGGATCGCCGGCGTCAGCCCGGCTGGCAAGACGCCCTCGCTTTCGAGGCGGGTCAGGGCTTGTTGGATCAGCTGGCGAATGGTGTCTTTCATGAGGTTCTCTTCAACAACCGCAAGCGCGGCAGCGCCTGGATGCGCGGGTGGAAAAACTGCACATTATCCGTGGCCCGGGCAAGCTTGCCAACCTTGGCGCATGCCCGCAGTGGGCGCCTATCAATAGAGGTCGACCGGGTCGACGTCCAGCGACCAGCGCACCTGGCGCCCGCCGGGCATCTGCTCCAGTAGCGGGAGCCAGGCGTGCAACAGCTTGTGCAACGGTGCCCGTGCACTGGATTGCAGCAGCAGTTGCGCACGAAAGCGCCCGGCGCGGCGCTCCATGGGAGCCGGAACCGGGCCCAGAAGTTCGATGCCGCCGGCATCGAGTGCTGCGATCAACTGCTCGGCCTCGCTGCACGCCTGGTCGAGAAATTCCTCGGCCTGCCCCGGCTTGTGCGCTTCGGCACGCAGCAGCGCCAGGTGCGAGAACGGCGGCAGGCCGGCGGCGCGGCGCTCGCTCAGGGCCTGTTCGGCGAAGGCGAAGTAGCCCTGCTCGGTAAGCTGGATCAGCAGCGGGTGCTCGGCCAAATGGGTCTGGATGATCACCTTGCCGGGCTCTTCGGCCCGTCCGGCCCGCCCGGCAACCTGCACGATCAGCTGCGCCATGCGTTCGCTGGCGCGGAAGTCGCCGGAGAACAGCCCGCCATCGGCGTCGAGGATCGCCACCAGGGTCACCCGTGGGAAATGATGCCCCTTGGCGAGCATCTGGGTGCCGACCAGGATGCACGGCTGGCCGCGCTGGATGGTCGCAAACAGCTGGTTCATGGCGTCCTTGCGCGAGGTGCTGTCGCGGTCGACGCGCAGCACCGGGTAGTCCGGGAACAGAATCGCCAGGCGTTCCTCGGCGCGCTCGGTGCCGGCGCCGATGGGTCGCAGGTCGACCTTCGAGCACGACGGGCACTGGTGCGGCACGCGCTCGACGTGCCCGCAATGGTGGCAGCGCAGTTCGCCGGAACGTTGGTGCACGGTCATCCGTGCGTCGCAGCGCGGGCAGCCCGACAGCCAGCCGCAGTCGTGGCACAGCAGCGTCGGGGCGAAGCCGCGGCGATTGAGGAACACCAGCACCTGTTGCCCGGCCGCCAGGGTCTGGCCGATGGCTTGCTGCATGGGGCCGGAGATGCCGCTGTCCAGGGGCCGGCTCTTCACGTCCAGGCGCAAAAAGCGCGGTTGCTGAGCGCCGCCGGCGCGCTGGGTGAGGCGCAGCAGGCCGTAGCGGCCGCTGTGGGCGTTGTGCAGGCTTTCCATCGATGGGGTGGCCGAGCCCAGCACGATGGGCACGTTTTCCTGGCGTGCGCGTACCACGGCCAGGTCGCGGGCGTGATAGCGCAGGCCTTCCTGCTGTTTATAGGAGCCGTCGTGCTCTTCGTCGATGATGATCAGCCCGGGGTTCTTCATGGGCGTGAACAGCGCCGAGCGGGTGCCGATGATGATGTCGGCATCGCCATCCCGGGCGGCCAGCCAATGGTCAAGGCGCTCGCGGTCGTTGACCGCGGAGTGCAGCAGGGCGATGCGCGCATTGAAGCGCTGCTCGAAGCGCGCCAGGGTCTGCGGGCCGAGGTTGATCTCGGGAATCAGCACCAGTGCCTGCTTGCCGGCCTCCAGGGTCTGGCGGATCAGTTGCAGGTAGACCTCGGTCTTGCCGCTGCCGGTGACGCCGGCCAGCAGAAAGGCATGGAAGCTGCCGAAACCGGCACGCACCGCCTCGCAGGCGGCGCGCTGCTCGGCATTGAGCGGCAGTTCCGGTTGCGCCAGCCAGTGCTCATGGCGGGCACTGGGGGCATGGCTGCGTACTTCGACCTCTACCAGCCCCTTGGCCAGCAGCAGGTTGAGGCTGTCGCGGTTGAGTTCTAGGCTGCCGAGCAGTTGATGGGCCACGCCATGCGGATGTTGGGCCAGGGTCGCCAGGGCTTCGCGCTGCTTGGGCGCGCGGGCGATGCGCGGGTCGTCGAGGCTGGCCCCTGGTGCGGCCTGCCAGAAGCGCTCCTGACGAGCTTCGGCCGGCTCGCCCTGGCGCAACAGCACCGGCAGCGCCCAGCTCAGCGTGTCCCCGAGGCTGTGCTGGTAGTACTGAGCGGTCCACAGGCACAGCTTGAACAGCGACGGTGGCAGCGGCGAGTGGCTGTCGAGCAGAGCCGTGGCGGGCTTGAGCTTGTCGGCCGGCACCTCGCTGTGGTCGGTGATTTCGATCAGCACGCCGATCATCTCCCGGCGGCCGAACGGCACCTTCAGGCGCATGCCCGGTTGCAGCGCGTTGCGCGGCACGCCAGCCGGGGCGCGGTAGTCGAACAGGCGACGCAGCGGCGAGGGCAGGGCAAGGCGCAGGATGACGTCGGGCACGCGAGGACTTCCCAGTGGCGGAGAGGGCGGAGGCGCGATCTTAGCAGACCGTCGGTACAAGGGTTCGTTTGCGTAATGGCAATTGTCTGGTAATATCCCCCGCCTATTTTGCGTGCGGTATCCGACAATCGTGTCGGGTGGCGGCCCGCCAGTCCGAGGAAGTAATCATGAAAGCCGATATCCATCCAGTTTACGAAGCGATCGACGCCACCTGCAGCTGCGGCAACGTCATCAAGACCCGTTCCACCCTGGCCAAGCCTCTGAGCCTGGACGTGTGCAACGAGTGCCACCCGTTCTACACCGGTAAGCAGAAGACTCTGGACGTTGGTGGTCGTGTTGACCGCTTCAAGTCCCGCTTCGGTGCTTTTGGCGCTGCCAAGGCCAAGTGATTCGGCTTGTGGAGCTGCCCGGTGGGCATCTTCAGATCGCAAAGAAAGGCGTCCCTCGTGGGCGCCTTTTTTGTTTCCGTGTTCTGGCTGGGCGCCGCCCAGGCATTCTGCCCCGCGCCGGCCGGCCTGCCCGAGGCGCGGGTACGCCAGGTCATCGATGGCGACACCCTGCGCCTGAGCGACGGCCGCAGTGTCCGGCTGATCGGCATCGACACGCCGGAACTCGCCCGGCGTGGCAAACCGGCCCAGCCGCTGGCCGAGGCGGCGAAGCGGCGCCTGCAGGCGCTGGTACGCAGCAATGGCGACCGGGTGCGCCTGCGGGTCGGCCAACAGCCCAAGGATGGTTACGGGCGTACCCTGGCGCATGTCTATGGTCGGGACGGCAGCAATTTCGAGGCGCAGCTGCTCAGCGAAGGGCTGGGCTTTCGCGTGGTGATCGCCCCGAATGCCGCTCTGGCCGGTTGCCAGCGCGCCGCTGAGCGCCGCGCGCGGCAAGCGCGTCTGGGATTGTGGCGCCGCTCGCCGGTGCTGGCCGGGCAGCAGGTCCGGCGCCCCGGCTTTGCGCTGGTCGGCGGTCGGGTCATCGATGTGCGGCGCAATCGTGGCGGTGTCTGGCTGGAGCTGGATTCCGTGATGCTGCGCGTGGCACCGGACACGCTGCGACTGTTCGACGCAGGCCGGCTGGCGCAGCTCAAAGGCAAGCGCGTCGAAGCGCGTGGCTGGATCGTCGAACGCACCTCGCGCGGTGGTCTAAAGTCAGGACAGGCACGTTGGCTGATGCCGCTGAAACACCCGCAAATGCTGGATATCCTCGACTGAGCCGGGCTGATCTTGCCTCAGTGCGACATTATCTATTGAGTTATTGCAATCCAACCATCCGCCCTCTTGACAGCTGTGACTGGTCAGTCTTGTGAGGATTTCGCATCTTGCGTATCCTCGGCGGTTCGTCTGTCCCACCGTAGAAAAAGCGGAATCCTATAAAATGTCCGATCTTAAAACCGCTGCGCTTGAATACCACGCCCATCCTCGTCCGGGGAAACTCAGCGTGGAACTCACCAAGCCGACTGCTACTGCCCGCGATCTGTCCCTGGCCTATAGCCCTGGTGTTGCCGAGCCTGTACGTGAAATTGGCCGCGACCCTGAGCTGGCCTACAAGTACACCGGCAAGGGTAACCTGGTAGCGGTCATTTCCGACGGTACCGCGATTCTCGGCCTGGGCGACCTGGGACCGCTGGCCTCCAAGCCGGTCATGGAAGGCAAAGGGGTTCTGTTCAAGCGTTTCGCCGGTATCGACGTGTTCGATATCGAGGTTGACTCCGAAAGCCCGCAGGCCTTCATCGACACCGTCAAGCGGATCTCCATCACCTTCGGCGGCATCAACCTGGAAGACATCAAGGCACCCGAGTGCTTCGAGATCGAAAAGGCCCTGATCGAACAGTGCGACATTCCGGTTTTCCATGATGACCAGCACGGTACTGCCATCGTGACCGCGGCTGGCATGATCAACGCCCTGGAAATCGTCGGCAAGAGCCTGGACACCGCGAAGATCGTCTGCCTGGGCGCCGGTGCGGCGGCCATTTCCTGCATGAAGCTGCTGGTGAGCATGGGTGCGAAGATCGAGAACATCTTCATGATCGACCGCTCCGGCGTCGTGCACTCCGGCCGCACCGACCTGAACCAGTACAAGGCTGCCTTCGCCCATGCCACCGAGAAGCGCACCCTGAGCGACGCCCTTGACGGAGCTGACGTGTTCGTCGGCCTGTCCGGTCCGAACCTGCTGAGCCCGGAAGACCTCAAGCGCATGGCCCGCGACCCGATCGTGTTCGCCTGCTCGAACCCTGACCCGGAAATCAAGCCTGAGCTGGCTCACGAGACCCGCAGTGACGTGATCATGGCCACCGGTCGTTCGGACTACCCGAACCAGGTCAACAACGTACTGGGCTTCCCGTTCATCTTCCGTGGTGCCCTGGACGTTCGTGCCAAGCGCATCAACGAAGAGATGAAGATCGCGGCGGCCAAGGCCCTGAGCGAGCTGGCCAAGCTGCCAGTGCCGCAGGAAGTCTGCGACGCCTACGGCGGCATCACCCTGGAATACGGCCGTGAGTACATCATTCCCAAGCCGCTGGACAGCCGTCTGCTGGGCGTGATCTCCGAAGCCGTGGCCAAGGCTGCCATCGAAAGCGGTGTGGCGACCCTGCCGTATCCGAAGCACTACCCACTGACCAGCGTCGACGAAGTGTTCAACGGCTGACAGCCGCTTCAAGCTCCAACAAAAAACCCTGGCCTTGCCAGGGTTTTTTGTTGGAGCGCTACAAGCTGCAAGCTGCAAGTTGAAAGCGGTGCCGGGGCCGGCTGCTTTTTCTTGAAGCTTGCAGCTTGCCGCTGCTTTAAAAGAGGTCGATCGGCGCCGATTCGTCGGCTGGCAGCGGGCTGCCAGGGGCGCTGCCGCCCAGTTCGTTGACGCTCGGCGGTGTGTCTTCGCTCTTGAACAGCTCGAAGAACGCGTTGGGCGTGCTCGGCGTGGCAGCACGACCGCTGACCGGGTCGACCCGCAGGCTGAGGATGCCATCAGGCTCGGGCTGCTGGTGCGGTGGCTTGTCCTTGAGCGCGGCGCTCATGTAGTCCATCCAGATCGGCAGTGCCACGGTGCCGCCGAACTCGTGGCGGCCCAGGCTTTCAGGCTGGTCGAAGCCGGTCCACACGGTGGTCACGTAGTCGGCGTTGTAGCCGGAGAACCAGGCGTCCTTGGACTCGTTGGTGGTACCGGTCTTGCCGGCAATGTCCGGGCGGTTCATCGACAGGGCGCGGCGCGCGGTGCCGCGCTTGATCACATCCTGCAGCATGCTGTTGAGGATGTAGGTGGTGCGTCCGTCCACCACTCGCTCGGCCACCAGCGGTGCTGGATGGTCGGTGGTGGAGGCGGGTGTCAGGCTGGTCAGCGGCGGCGTGTCGTGCACCGCGAAGGTCGAGGTGTCTGGTGCGGTCTTGGCCTCGTTGCTCGGTACGGTCGCCGGGTTGGCGGTGAACAGTACCTGGCCGTCGCGGTTCTCGATGGTCTGGATCAGGTACGGCGTGATCTTGTAGCCGCCGTTGGCGAAGGTGCTCCAGCCCGTGGCGATCTCCATCGGCGTCAGGGTCGCGGTGCCCAGGGCCAGCGAGAGGTTGCGCGGCAGGTCCTGTTTGGAGAAGCCGAAGCGAGTGATGTAGTCGATGGAGGTGTCGATGCCCAACTGCTGCAGCAGGCGGATCGAAACCAGGTTACGCGACTTGTACAGGGCCTCACGCAGGCGGATCGGGCCGAGGAAGGTGCCGTTGTCGTTCTTCGGCCGCCAGACCTTGTCCAGGTACTCGTCGACGAACACGATCGGTGCGTCGTTGACCAGGCTGGAGGCGGTGTAGCCGTTGTCCAGGGCGGCGCTGTACAGGAACGGCTTGAAGCTCGAACCTGGCTGACGCTTGGCCTGCATGGCGCGGTTGTAGTTGCTCTGTTCGAAGGAGAAGCCGCCGACCAGGGCGCGGATCGCACCGTTGCGTGGATCCAGCGACACCAGGGCGCTCTGCGCGGCGGGGATCTGGCTGAACTTCAGGCTGCCGTCGTCCTGACGCAGCACGCGGATCAGATCGCCGACCTGGGCCACGTCAGACGGCTGGCGTGGGTTGGCACCCATGCTGTTGGTGTTCAGGTAAGGGCGTGCCCACTTCATGCTCGCCCAGTCGACCAGCTCTTCTTTCTCGCCGTTGCGGGTCAGGACGCGCAGGCCGGTCTTGTCGACCTGGGTGACGATGGCCGGCTCCAGGCCGCTGATAGGGCGCTGCTTGGTCAGTTCCTGGGCCCAGGCCGCGCGGGTCATGCCTGGAAAGCGGCTTTCCGGCCCACGGTAGCCGTGGCGCTGGTCATATTCGATCAGGCCGCGCTGTACTGCCGTGTTGGCGTGCTCCTGCAGGTCGCTCGGCACCGTGGTGTAGACGCGGAAGCCTTCGGTGTAGGCGTCGCTGCCGTAACGGCCGACCATCTCGGCGCGCGCCATTTCTGCCACATAGGGTGCGTACACTTCGGGCGTCGGTACGTGATAGCTGGCGTTCATCGGCTCGCTCAAGGCGGCCTGGTAGTCGCTCTGGCTGATCTTGCCGAGGTGATACATGCGCCCCAGGATCCAGTCGCGGCGTTCCTTGGCGCGAGCCGGGTTGGCCAGCGGGTTGAAGCGCGAGGGCGCCTTGGGCAGGCCGGCGATGGTCGCCATCTGCGCCAGGCTCACGTCACGGATCGACTTGCCGTAATACACCTGTGCTGCCGCCTCGATACCGTAGGCGCGGTTGCCCAGGTAGATCTTGTTGACGTACAGCTCGAGGATCTCATCCTTGGTCAGCTGCCGCTCGATCTGCAGGGCCAGGAGAATCTCGGTGGTCTTGCGCGAGAAGCTGCGTTCGCTGGTCAGGAAGAAGTTCTTCGCCACCTGCATGGTGATGGTGCTGCCGCCGGTCTGGATATGGCCGCTCTTGACCAGTTGGCCAGCGGCGCGCACCAGGCTGGTGGGGTCGACGCCATAGTGGTTCTCGAAGTTGTCGTCTTCGGCGGCCAGCAGGGCATTGATGAAATTGGGGGGAATGTCGGCGAAGCGCACGGGGGTGCGGCGCATTTCGCCAAACTCTGCTATCAGTTTGCCGTCGCTGCTGTAGACCCGCAGGGGGATCTGCAGTTGGATGCTGCGCAGGGCCTCGACCGATGGCAGGGTAGGGCTCAGGTAAAGAAAGGCTCCGCTCAGGCCAAGCAGCAGTGCACAGAACACCGCGACCAGGGACCACCAGAAAAACTTCAGCAGGCGTATCAAGGCTTTTGGGTTTCCAGAAAAAAGAATGGGTGAGACGCGCTCAACAAATCAATACAGTCTCAAGCGTTTGGTGAACAAAAAAACGCTGGGCATTATAAGCATTTTTCGTCTCGGGGCGGGATTTGCGCTACTGTCTTGCCTAGCGTCGGCCAAGACCCATCCACGAAGTCGCGTAAGTGCCGGAAAATCCATAGGAATCAGGTTGTGTTCGAACTCTTCGGAAAGAAGGCCCATACCCTTCTAGGGATCGATATTAGCTCTACGGCGGTAAAGCTCCTTGAACTGAGTCGTTCCGGCAGCCGTTTCAAAGTCGAGTCCTATGCGGTCGAACCCTTGCCCGCCAATGCCGTGGTCGAGAAGAACATCGCCGAGCTGGAGGGCGTGGGGCAGGCCCTGAGCCGCGTGCTGGTCAAGGCCCGCACCCAGGCCCGCAACGCGGCCGTGGCGGTGGCCGGTTCGGCGGTGATCACCAAAGTGGTGGAAATGGATGCCGGGCTGTCGGACGACGACATGGAGAACCAGCTGCGGCTCGAGGCCGACCAGTACATTCCCTACCCGCTCGAAGAGGTCGCCATCGATTTCGAGGTGCAGGGCTATTCGGTGCGCAATCCCGAGCGCGTCGAAGTGCTGCTGGCGGCCTGTCGCAAGGAGAACGTCGAGGTCCGTGAGGCGGCGCTGGCCCTGGCCGGTCTCACTGCCAAGGTCGTCGACGTGGAAGCCTATGCCCTGGAGCGCGCCTTCACCCTGTTGTCTGCACAGCTGGGCAAGGGACATGAAATGCTCACCGTCGCCGTGGTGGATATCGGCGCGACCATGACCACCCTGAGCGTCCTGCACCAGGGACGCATCATCTATACCCGCGAGCAGCTGTTCGGTGGCAAGCAGCTGACCGAGGAAATCCAGCGTCGCTACGGCCTGTCGATGGGCGAAGCCGGTCTGGCCAAGAAACAGGGCGGCCTGCCCGACGACTACAACAGCGAGGTGCTGGAGCCCTTCAAGGAGGCGATGGTCCAGCAGGTGTCGCGTTCCTTGCAGTTCTTCTTCGCTGCCGGGCAGTACAACGGCGTGGACTACATCATGCTGGCCGGCGGCTCGGCCTCGATCGCCGGTCTCGAAAACCTGATCCACAAGCGCCTGGGCGTGCCGACCATGGTGGCCAACCCTTTCGCCGACATGGCCCTGAGTTCCAAGGTCAATGCCGGTGCACTGGCCAGTGATGCCCCGGCACTGATGGTCGCCTGCGGCCTGGCCATGAGGAGTTTCGACTGATGGCCCGGATCAACCTCCTGCCCTGGCGGGAACAGCTGCGCGAAGAGCGCAAGAAGCGCTTCATCACCGCGCTGGTCGGTGTGCTGGTAATCGCCGTGGCCATCGTGCTGCTGGTCGACCAGACCCTCAGTCGCGCCATCGACGCGCAGAATGCCCGCAACGCCTATCTGCAGGGCCAATTGACGCAGCTCGATGCGCGCATCAAGGAAATCAGTGAACTCAAGAGTCGCCGCAAGCAGCTGCTGGAGCGCATGAAGATCATTCAGGACCTGCAAGGCAACCGGCCGATCATCGGCCGGGTGTTCGACCAGCTGGTGCGTACCTTGCCGGACGGCGTGTATTTCACCGATGTGAAAATGAACGGCAATCTGATCGCCATCAACGGTGTCGCCGACTCCAACAATCGGGTTTCCGACCTGATGCGCAACCTGGACGCTTCCGACTGGCTCGAGACGCCGGTGCTCATCGAGGTGAAGGCCAACGCCACGGACCAGACCAATGTCTTCCAGCTGACCGTGCGCCAGACCCAGCCGGCCGACGCAGAAGGAGCCAAGCCGTGAGTATTTCCGAATGGCTGGAAGGCCTGCGCAAGATCGATCTCAACGAGCTGGACATGAACAACGTCGGCAGCTGGCCGGCGGCAGTCAAGGTCATTGCCTGTGCCCTGGCCATGCTGCTGGTTCTGGCGCTGGGCTATTTTTTCTATATCCAGGACCTGGAGGCGCGACTCGACGGCGCGCGGACCAACGAAGGGCTGCTCAAGGACCAGTTCACCACCAAGGCCTTCCAGGCGGCGAACCTCGAGCCCTACAAGAAGCAGATGGTGGAAATGGAAAACACCTTCGGTGCGCTGCTGCGGCAATTGCCCAGCGACACCGAGGTACCGGGGTTGCTCGAAGACATTACCCGTACCGGTCTGGGCAGTGGCCTGGAATTCGAGGAAATCAAGCTGCTGCCTGAAGCCGCCCAGCAGTTCTACATCGAGTTGCCGATCCAGATCACCGTAGTGGGTGGCTATCATGACCTGGCCACTTTCGTCAGCGGCGTGGCCAGCCTGCCGCGGATCGTCACGCTGCACGATTTCGAGATCAAGCCCGTCGATGCCAAGAACCCGAACAGGCTGCGCATGAACATCCTGGCCAAGACCTACCGTTACAACGATCAGGGGCTGAACAAATGAGGGCGGTGCGTCTGTTGTGTGCCTGCCTGGCATTGCTGGGCCTGACGGGGTGCGGCGGCAATGACGATGTCGGCGACCTGGCGGCGTTCGTGACCGAGGCCCGTGAACGACCTACCGGCGCCATCGAGCCGCTGCCCAAGTTCCGCCCCTACGAAGCGTTTACCTACAACGCGGCAAGCCTGCGCAGCCCGTTCATGCCGCCAATGAAGATCGATGCGCTGAGCCGGCAGAAGGGCTCGAGGCTGGTCAAGCCCGACGAGGCACGGGTCAAGCAATTCCTCGAAGGCTTCAACATCGAGACCTTCGAAATGGTCGGAACCATCGGCAACGATTCGGGTACATTTGCGCTGCTCAAGGGAGCGGGCGGGGTGCACAGGGTCAAGGTGGGCGATTACCTGGGGCGTAACGACGGTCGGATCGTATCGGTGAGCGATACGCAGATCGATGTCATCGAAATTGTTCCAGATGGAGAGGGGGGCTGGCTGGAAAGGCCGCGCACCATTTCCCTCAAGGAGCGCTCATGAAGTGGGCAGTACCAAGCATGCAGAACACCGTACGACGGAAATTGAACATGACCCGGATTCTTTCGACCCTCGTCGTATCGCTTTGGATGGCGATGCTGGCACCCTGGCTTCAGGCTGCCAGCCTCAAGACCCTGGACGTCGCCACGCTGCCGGGTGACCGTATCGAGCTGAAGCTATCGTTCGACTCCCCCGTACCTGCCCCGCGTGGCTACACCACCGAGCAGCCGGCGCGTATCGCCCTCGACCTGCCCGGCGTGAATACCCAGCTGGCCAATCGCAGTCGTGACCTGGGCAGTGGCAATGCCCGCAGCGTGGTCGTGGTGCAGGCCAAGGATCGCACCCGGGTCATCGTCAACCTCACCACCCTGGCGCCGTACAGCACCCGGGTCGAAGGCAACAACCTGTTCGTGGTGATCGGCCAGGGCGCTGCCGCCGCGCAGGCCTCGCAACCTACCACGGCAGCACCTGTCGCCACTGCACCTGCCGCGACACGCAACACCCCGCGTGCCGCCCAGCCGTCAGCCGCTCCGGCTGCCCCGCGCATCAGCGTCCCGGCGGGAGCCAAGGCGGTGCGCAACCTGGACTTCCAGCGCGGTGAGCTGGGTGAAGGCAATGTACTCATCGACCTCAGCAGCGCAGCCATCGCACCGGACATTCAGGAGCGCAATGGCAAGATCTTCGTCGAGTTCGCCAAGACCCAGCTGCCCGACCCGCTGCGCGTACGCCTGGATGTGAAGGACTTCGCCACCCCAGTGCAGTTCGTCACTGCCACCACCTCCGGTGACAAGACCAGCATCAGCATCGAGCCTTCCGGTCCCTATGACTACTCCGCCTACCAGACCGACAACCGCCTGACCATCAGCGTGCGGCCCCTGACCAATCAGGACCTGGAGCGGCGCGCGGCCGACAAGCCGGTGTACACCGGCGAGAAACTGTCGCTGAACTTCCAGGACATCGACGTGCGCTCGGTGCTGCAACTGATCGCCGACTTCACCAACCTCAACCTGGTCGCCAGCGACACGGTGCAGGGCGGTATCACCCTGCGCCTGCAGAATGTGCCGTGGGACCAGGCGCTGGACCTGGTGCTCAAGACCAAGGGTCTGGACAAGCGCAAGATCGGTAACGTGCTGCTGGTGGCGCCGGCTGACGAAATCGCCGCCCGTGAGCGCCAGGAACTCGAATCGCAGAAGCAGATCGCCGAACTGGCGCCGCTGCGTCGTGAACTGCTGCAGGTCAACTACGCCAAGGCCGCGGACATCGCCAAGCTGTTCCAGTCGGTGACCAGCGCCGAGGCCCAGGCCGAAGAGCGCGGCTCCATCACCGTGGACGAGCGCACCAACAACATCATTGCCTACCAGACCCAGGAACGTCTGGACGAGCTGCGCCGCATCGTCGCGCAACTGGACATTCCGGTTCGTCAGGTGATGATCGAGGCGCGCATCGTCGAGGCCAACGTCGATTACGACAAGGCGCTGGGGGTGCGTTGGGGCGGCAGCCGGACCAGTGGCAATTGGACGACCTACGGTCTGGACGACAATCTCACTTCGAGCAGTACCAGTGGTGGCAGCTCCACGATCAACGACGGCGGATCCACCGGGACCGGCACCAGTTCGACCACCTCGACCCGCAATATCCCCTTCGTCGACCTTGGTGCACCCAGCGCGACGTCTGGTTTTGGCATCGGCTTCGTCACCAACAACACCCTGATCGACCTCGAACTCAGTGCCATGGAAAAGACCGGCAACGGCGAGATCGTCTCGCAGCCCAAGGTGGTGACCAGCGACAAGGAAACCGCCAAGATCCTCAAGGGCACCGAGATTCCGTACCAGGAGTCCAGCTCCAGCGGTGCGACCACGGTCAGCTTCAAGGAAGCCTCGCTGTCGCTGGAGGTGACTCCGCAGATCACTCCGGACAACCGCATCATCATGGAGGTGAAGGTCACCAAGGACGAGCCTGACTACCTCAACGCGGTGCTCGGCGTACCGCCGATCAAGAAGAACGAGGTCAATGCCAAGGTGCTGATTTCCGATGGCGAGACCATCGTGATCGGCGGGGTGTTCTCCAATACGCAAAGTAAAGTTGTAGAAAAAGTGCCATTTCTTGGCGATGTGCCGTATGTTGGCCGCCTTTTCAGGCGTGACGTGGTGTCCGATTCCAAATCCGAGCTGTTGGTCTTCCTGACACCGCGCATCATGAACAACCAGGCGATTGCTGTAGGTCGTTGATTCTGTGCGAAATCTAATACTTGTGGGGCCGATGGGGGCTGGCAAAAGCACCATCGGTCGATTGCTGGCCAAAGAACTGCGACTTCCATTCAAGGACTCCGACAAGGAAATCGAGCAGCGCACCGGTGCCAACATCCCGTGGATCTTCGACCGTGAGGGCGAGGCGGGATTTCGTGAGCGTGAGCAGGCGATGATCGCCGAGCTTTGTGCTTCCGACGGGCTGGTGCTGGCCACCGGCGGTGGCGCGGTGATGCGCGAGGAAAACCGCAAGGCCCTGCATGCCGGCGGGCGCGTGGTCTACCTGCATGCCTCGGTCGACCAGCAGGTCAGCCGCACGGCTCGCGACCGCAACCGCCCCCTGTTGCGCACCGCCGACCCGGCCAAAGTGCTGGGCGACCTGCTGGCGATGCGCGACCCGCTGTACCGGGAGATCGCCGATGTGGTGATCGAAACCGACGAACGGCCGCCCAGGATGGTGGTCATGGAGATACTGGCCCGCCTGGCGGAGCTTCCGCCCCGTTAAAGCGCAGACGAAAATGCGCTATTCTCGGCGACCATAAAATTCAGGCCGCAGGCGGCGACGGGCCGTCTGCCGCTGCGGTGCGCGAAAGCGCCCAATCGGTAATCACTGTGGGGATACATGCAGACTCTTAAGGTCGATCTTGGTGAGCGTAGTTATCCGATTCATATTGGCGAAGGTCTGCTGGATCGTCCGGAGCTGCTGACGCCGCACATCGTCGGGCGCCAGGTGGCCATCGTCACCAATACCACGGTCGCTCCGCTCTACCTCGAACGCCTGACCGCCACGCTGGCCGGCTACAACGTCCTGCCTGTGGTGCTGCCGGACGGCGAGGCATTCAAGAACTGGGAAACCCTGCAGCTCATATTCGATGGTCTGCTGGCGGCCCGCCACGACCGGCGTACCACGGTCATCGCCCTGGGTGGCGGGGTGATCGGCGACATGGCCGGTTTCGCGGCGGCCTGCTACCAGCGTGGGGTGAATTTCATCCAGATCCCGACCACCCTGCTGTCGCAGGTCGACTCCTCGGTAGGCGGCAAGACCGGCATCAACCATCCGCTGGGCAAGAACATGGTCGGGGCGTTCTACCAGCCGGCCGTGGTGCTCATCGACACCCTTTCGCTGCGCAGCCTGCCCGAGCGTGAGCTGTCTGCCGGGCTGGCCGAGGTCATCAAGTACGGGCTGATCTGCGACGAACCCTTCCTGACCTGGCTCGAAGAACACATGGACGCCCTGCGCGGCCTCGATCCGCAGGCGCTGACCCTCGCCATCGAGCGCTCCTGCGCGGCCAAGGCCCGGGTGGTGGGCGCCGACGAGCGCGAGTCGGGGGTGCGCGCCACGCTCAACCTGGGGCATACCTTCGGCCACGCCATCGAAACCGAGATGGGCTATGGTGTCTGGCTGCACGGTGAGGCGGTCGCGGCCGGTACCGTGATGGCCCTGGAAATGTCGGCACGGCTGGGCTGGATCAGCAGCGCCGACCGCGACCGCGGCATTCGTTTGCTGCAGCGCGCCGGCCTGCCGGTGGTGCCGCCCGAGCAAATGGACGAGGCGTGCTTCATGGCCCACATGTCCGTCGACAAGAAAGTTCTCGATGGCCGTCTGCGCCTGGTGCTGCTGCGCCGTATTGGCGAAGCGGTAGTGACCGACGATTATCCGCAAGAAGTACTCAAGGCCACCCTGGTTGCGGACTACCCCGCCCTGGTGGATCAGCTTAGAGGTTAATGGAAAGCCCGATGACTAGTTTGCATGCAGACGAGGCCTTTCTCGGCCACTACCAGTTGAGCCATGACCCCTTCGGGGCGCGTGTGCCTGGCTTCAAGTTCTTCCCCGCGCAACGCAAGCCGGTGCTGGGCCAGTTGCATCATCTGGCGCGCTACAGCCAGTTGCTGCTGGCGGTGACCGGCCCGCAGGGCAGCGGCAAGACGCTGTTGCGCCAGGCGCTGGTAGCCAGCACCAACAAGCAATCGGTCCAGAGCGTCGTGGTTTCCGCGCGTGCGGCTGGCGAAGCGGCCGGTGTATTGCAACAGGTCGCCGAATCGCTGAGCGTGCCTCAGGCAGAGATCAAGCCGATCCTCGACCAGGTGGTGCAGCTGGCCCTCACCGGACAGGAGGTCTACATCCTGGTCGACGACGCGGAACAACTCGGCGACTCGGCGCTCGAAGTCCTGCTGGAACTGGCCGAAGGCGTGCCGGAAGGGCGTCCACATGTGTTCCTGTTCGGTGAGGCGTCGCTGATCGACCGTCTGGACGAGATCTGCGGCCAGATGCAGGGCGAAGTCGAAGGCGAACGTTTCCACGTCATCGAGCTGCAGCCCTACAACGAAGAAGAAACCCGTGAATATCTGGCACAGCGCCTGGATGGCGCGGGGCAAGGCATTGCCCTGCTGACGGCGGAGCAGATCGCCGATATTCACGAACAGTCCGAAGGCTGGCCTGGGAACATCAACCAGGTGGCCCGCGACTCAATGATCGAAGCGATGATCGCAAGCCGTTCTGCGGTCAAGCGTCCTAGCGTGGGGTTCAAGATGCCGAAGAAACACGTACTGGCCCTTGGGGCCGTGGTCGTAGCGGCGGTGGCCGCGGCCGTGCTGATTCCGGGAGGCGACAAGGGCAAGGCGCCCAACGCTCCGGCCACGGCGCAGGCACAGCTGCCGCTCGGGCAAGGAGCGCCTGCCAACCAGCAATCCAACAATGGCGGCCCGGCCATCGAGTTCGCTGGCAACTCGCAGCCGATGCCGCTGCCGCTGGCTGGCAACTCGCAGCCTGTGATGCGCGGCCCGCTGGCAGAAGCTGCCGGCGGTAGCAGCGATGTCGACGAAGACAGCGTGCCGTCGACTTCGCCGGCGCATCCGCCAACCGTCAACACCAGCACGCCACCGGCCGGTCAGGCTGCCGACGTGCCACGGTCGTCGATTCCGGCGCCGACGCAGGCCGCTCCGGTCCAGGCGCCGGCAGCCAAGCCTGCTCCGGCGCCACAGACCCAGGTCGCCACCGCCAAGCCGGCGCCTGCCGCGCCCGCCAAACCGGTTGAAAAGCCGGTCGAGAAGCCGGTGGCGGCGGCCAAGCCGGCTGCCGGTGGTAACTGGTACAGCAGCCAGGCACCCGGTCATTACGTGGTGCAGATCCTCGGCACCAGTTCTGAAGCGGCGGCCCAGGCCTATGTGGCCGAGCAGGGTGGCGAATACCGCTACTTCAAGAAAACCCTGCAGGGTAAGCCGCTGTACGTGGTGACCTACGGCAACTTCAACGACCGCAACGCCGCCCTGGCTGCGATCAAAAACTTGCCAGCCAAGGTCCAGGCTGGTAAACCTTGGCCTCGGACAGTGGCCAGCATCCAGCAAGAGCTGGCAGCCACACGCTGAATCCTGCGGATTGAAGCGGTCCCCCAGGGACCGCTTATCTGAAAGATCCGACCCCTCCTTCGCCAGCCGCATCGCTTTCTTGGTGGTGCGCCTTGCGGTGTCTGCGCCGCAAATCCTGCCTCTCAGCCTGATCCATCGCTCAAATCACAGCGGTTTATCATTTTTTTACGCTTTAAACCTTCATAAATGCGACATGCATTTTCAGTAATAAGTCATAAAATTTGTGAGCCTTGGCACTGCTGTGTACAATGGCCTCCGTTTTGCCTTTCCAAAGCCGGCGCACGTTCGGCGTGAAAGGTGGTGGTTGAATCGAAGAATTTGCCTCCAATGCGAGGCAGCCTGGTGAGAAAGTGTCTATGAAAACAGGTCTGTACCATCCGGATGTACATAAGGCTAACTGTGGATTTGGCCTGATCGCCCACATGCAAGGTGAAGCCAGTCATCACCTGCTGCAGACGGCCATGGCAGCCTTGACCTGCATGACCCACCGTGGCGGCATCAATGCCGACGGCAAGACCGGTGACGGCTGCGGCCTGCTGATCCAGAAGCCCGACCTGTTCCTGCGCGCCGTGGCCAAGGAGCAGTTCGGTGCAGAGCTGCCGGGCCAGTATGCCGTGGGCATGGTCTTCCTCAATCAGGACGACGCCCGTGCCGACGCCGCCCGGGAAAACATGAACCGCGAGATCCTCGCCGAAGGCCTGGACCTGATCGGCTGGCGCCAAGTGCCCATCGATACCAGCGTCCTGGGCCGTCTGGCCCTGGAGCGTCTGCCGAAGATCGAGCAGGTGTTCATCGGCGGCGACGGCCTGAGCGATTCGGAATTCGCGGTCAAGCTGTTCAGCGCCCGCCGTCGCTCCTCGGTGGCCAACGCCGAAGACACCGAGCACTACATCTGCAGCTTCTCGCACAAGACCATCATCTATAAGGGCCTGATGATGCCCGCCGACCTGGCGGCCTTCTATCCGGACCTGGGTGACGAACGCCTGCAGACCGCCATCTGCGTGTTCCACCAGCGTTTCTCGACCAACACCATGCCCAAGTGGCCGCTGGCCCAGCCGTTCCGCTTCCTGGCGCACAACGGCGAGATCAACACCATCACCGGCAACCGCAACTGGGCCCAGGCACGGCGCACCAAGTTCACCAACGACCTGATGGACCTGGAAGAACTCGGCCCGCTGGTCAACCGTGTCGGTTCCGACTCTTCGAGCATGGACAACATGCTGGAGCTGATGGTTACCGGCGGCATCGACCTGTTCCGTGGCGTGCGCATGATCATCCCGCCGGCCTGGCAGAACGTCGAGACCATGGACTCGGACCTGCGCGCCTTCTACGAATACAACTCCATGCACATGGAGCCGTGGGACGGCCCGGCCGGCGTGGTGATGACCGAAGGTCGCCACGCGGTGTGCCTGCTCGACCGTAACGGCCTGCGTCCGGCGCGCTGGGTGATGACCAAGAACGGCTACATCACCCTGGCCTCGGAAATCGGCGTGTGGGACTACACCCCCGAAGACGTCATTGCCAAAGGCCGTGTAGGGCCTGGGCAGATCTTTGCCGTCGACACCGAGACCGGCCAGATCCTCGACACCGACGCCATCGACAATCGCCTGAAGTCGCGTCACCCGTACAAGCAGTGGCTGCGCAAGAATGCCCTGCGCATCCAGGCGACCATGGAAGACAACGACCACGGTTCGGCCTTCTACAACCAGGACCAGCTCAAGCAGTACATGAAGATGTACCAGGTCACCTTCGAGGAGCGTGACCAGGTACTGCGTCCGCTGGGCGAGCAGGGCCAGGAAGCGGTGGGTTCGATGGGTGACGACACGCCGATGGCGGTCCTGTCGCGCCGCGTGCGCTCGCCTTACGACTACTTCCGCCAGCAGTTCGCGCAGGTCACCAACCCGCCGATCGACCCGCTGCGCGAAGCCATCGTCATGTCCCTGGAAATCTGCCTGGGCGCCGAGCGCAACATCTTCCAGGAGTCGCCCGAGCATGCTTCGCGGGTGATCCTCAGCTCGCCGGTCATTTCCCCGGCCAAATGGCGCGCCCTGATGAACCTGGAGCGCCCCGGCTTCGAGCGCTACATCATCGACCTGAACTACGACGAAAGCCTGGGCCTGGAAGCGGCCGTGCGCAACATCGCCGACCAGGCCGAGGAAGCGGTGCGCTCCGGCCATACGCTGATCGTCCTCAGCGACCGCCACATCGCCCCTGGCAAGCTGCCGGTGCACGCCTCGCTGGCCACCGGCGCCGTACACCACCGCCTGACCGAGCAGGGCCTGCGCTGCGACAGCAACATCCTGGTGGAAACCGCCACCGCGCGTGACCCGCATCACTTTGCCGTGCTGATCGGCTTCGGTGCGTCGGCGGTTTACCCGTTCCTGGCCTACGAAGTGCTGGGCGACCTGATCCGCACCGGCGAGGTGCTGGGCGACCTGTACGAAGTCTTCAAGAACTACCGCAAGGGCATCACCAAGGGCCTGCTCAAGATTCTCTCGAAAATGGGTATCTCGACCATCGCCTCGTACCGTGGCGCCCAACTGTTCGAGGCCATCGGTCTGTCCGAGGAAGTCTGCAACCTCAGCTTCCGTGGCGTACCGAGCCGCCTGAAGGGCGCGCGCTTCGTCGACCTGGAGTCCGACCAGAAGCTGCTGGCCGCCGAAGCCTGGAGCCCGCGCAAGCCGATCCAGCAGGGCGGCCTGCTGAAGTTCGTCTACGGTGGCGAGTACCACGCCTACAACCCGGACGTGGTCAACACCCTGCAGGCCGCTGTGCAGCAGGGCAACTACGAGAAATTCAAGGAATACACCGCGCTGGTGGACAACCGTCCGGTGTCGATGCTGCGTGACCTGCTCAAGGTCAAGACCGCCGAGCAGCCGCTGAGCCTGGACGAAATCGAGCCGCTGAGCGACATCCTCAAGCGTTTCGACTCCGCCGGTATCTCCCTTGGCGCACTGTCGCCAGAGGCCCACGAAGCCCTGGCCGAGGCGATGAACCGCCTGGGCGCGCGCTCCAACTCCGGTGAGGGCGGCGAAGACCCGTCGCGCTACGGCACCATCCGCAGCTCGAAGATCAAGCAGATCGCCACGGGCCGCTTCGGTGTCACCCCCGAGTACCTGGTCAACGCCGACGTGCTGCAGATCAAGGTGGCCCAGGGCGCCAAGCCCGGTGAAGGCGGCCAGCTGCCCGGCGGCAAGGTCAACGGCCTGATCGCCAAGCTGCGCTATGCGGTGCCTGGCGTGACCCTGATCTCGCCACCGCCGCACCACGACATCTACTCCATCGAAGACCTGTCGCAGCTGATCTTCGACCTCAAGCAGGTCAACCCGCAGGCGCTGGTTTCGGTGAAGCTGGTGGCCGAGGCCGGTGTCGGCACCATCGCCGCCGGCGTGGCCAAGGCCTACGCCGACCTGATCACCATCTCCGGCTACGACGGCGGTACCGGCGCTTCGCCGCTGACCTCCATCAAGTACGCCGGCTCGCCGTGGGAGCTGGGCCTGGCCGAGACTCACCAGACCCTGCGCGGCAACGACCTGCGTGGCAAGGTCAAGGTGCAGACCGACGGCGGCCTGAAAACCGGCCTGGACGTCATCAAGGCGGCCATTCTCGGTGCCGAGAGCTTCGGCTTCGGTACCGCACCGATGATCGCCCTGGGCTGCAAGTACCTGCGTATCTGCCACCTGAACAACTGCGCCACCGGCGTAGCCACCCAGAACGACAAGCTGCGCAAGGACCACTACATCGGCACTGTCGACATGGTGATCAACTTCTTCACCTACATCGCCGAAGAAACCCGTGAGTGGCTGGCGCGCCTGGGCGTACGCTCGCTGGAAGAGCTGATCGGCCGTACCGACCTGCTGGAAGTGCTGCCGGGCGACACCGAGCGTCAGCACCACCTGGACATGACGCCGCTGCTGGGCAGCGACTTCGTGCCGGCCGACAAGCCGCAGTTCAGCCAGGTCGACCGCAACCCACCGTTCGACCAGGGCCTGCTGGCCGAGAAGATGGTCGAAATGGCCAAGCCGGCCATCGAAGCCATGAGCGGCGGTGAGTTCGAACTGGACATCTGCAACTGCGACCGTTCCATCGGCGCGCGGATCTCCGGCGAGATCGCCAAGCAGCACGGCAACCAGGGCATGGCCAAGGCGCCGGTCACCTTCCGTTTCAAGGGCACGGCCGGGCAGAGCTTCGGCGTGTGGAACGCCGGTGGCCTGAACATGTACCTCGAAGGCGATGCCAACGACTACGTGGGCAAGGGCATGACCGGTGGCAAGCTGGTGATCGTTGCGCCCAAGGGCAGCCCGTTCAAGACCCAGGAAAGCGCCATCATCGGCAACACCTGCCTGTACGGTGCCACCGGCGGCAAGCTGTTCGCCGCCGGCACGGCGGGCGAGCGTTTCGCCGTGCGTAACTCCGGCGCGCACACCGTGGTAGAAGGCACCGGTGACCACTGCTGCGAATACATGACCGGCGGTTTCGTCTGCGTACTGGGCAAGACCGGCTACAACTTCGGTTCCGGCATGACCGGTGGTTTCGCCTACGTGCTCGACCTGGACAACACCTTCGTTGACCGCGTCAACCACGAACTGGTCGAAATCCAGCGCATCAGCGGCGAAGCCATGGAAGCCTACCGCAGCCACCTGCAGAAGGTGCTCGACGAGTACGTCGCCGAGACCGACAGCGAGTGGGGCCGCAACCTGGCCGAGAACCTGGACGACTTCGTACGCCGCTTCTGGCTGGTCAAGCCGAAAGCCGCGAGCCTCAAGTCGCTGCTCTCCAGCACCCGGGCCAACCCGCAGTAACGCAGCTGCAAGCGGCAAGCGACAAGCCGCAAGTTAAATGCAGTGCGAAGCTCGCCTGCTCACCGTGATTTTCTGCAGCTTCAGGTGCCTGGCCTGAAGCTGCCATGATGAGGCAACAACCATGGCTGAACGTCTGAGTAACGACTTCCAGTTCCTTGATGTCGGACGTAAGGATCCGAAGAAAAAGCTGCTGCGCCAGCGCAAGAAAGAGTTCGTGGAAATCTACGAACCCTTCAAGCCCCAGCAGTCCGTCGACCAGGCCCATCGCTGCCTGGGTTGCGGCAACCCATACTGCGAGTGGAAGTGCCCGGTGCACAACTTCATCCCCAACTGGCTGAAGCTGGTCGCCGAAGGCAACATCCTGGCCGCCGCCGAGCTGTCGCACCAGACCAACACCCTGCCGGAAGTCTGTGGCCGCGTCTGCCCGCAGGACCGTCTTTGCGAGGGCGCCTGCACCCTCAACGACGGTTTCGGTGCGGTGACCATCGGCTCGGTAGAGAAGTACATCACCGACACCGCCTTCGCCATGGGCTGGCGTCCGGACATGTCGCGTGTGGTGCCCACCGGCAAGCGCGTGGCGATCATCGGTGCCGGCCCGGCCGGCCTGGGCTGTGCCGACGTGCTGGTGCGCAGCGGCGTGACCCCGGTGGTGTTCGACAAGAACCCCGAAATCGGCGGCCTGCTGACCTTCGGTATTCCCGAGTTCAAGCTGGAAAAGAGCGTGCTGAGCCGTCGCCGTGAAGTGTTCACCGGCATGGGCATCGAGTTCCGCCTCAACACCGAGGTGGGCAAGGACGTGACCCTCGACCAGTTGCTGGCCGAATACGATGCCGTGTTCATGGGCATGGGCACCTACACCTACATGAAGGGGGGCTTCGCCGGCGAGGACCTGCCAGGCGTGCACGACGCGCTGGACTTCCTGATCGCCAACGTCAACCGCAACCTGGGCTTCGAGAAGTCGCCGGAAGATTTCGTCGACATGAAGGGCAAGAAGGTCGTGGTGCTCGGCGGTGGTGACACCGCGATGGACTGCAACCGTACGTCGATTCGCCAGGGCGCCAAGGCGGTGACCTGCGCCTATCGCCGTGACGAAGAGAACATGCCCGGCTCGCGCAAGGAAGTGAAGAACGCCAAGGAAGAGGGTGTGAAGTTCCTCTACAACCGTCAGCCGATCGCCATCATCGGCGAAGACAAGGTCGAAGGCGTGAAAGTGGTCGAGACCCGCCTGGGCGAGCCTGATGCCCGTGGCCGTCGCAGCCCCGAGCCGATTCCGGGTTCCGAAGAGATCATCCCGGCCGACGCCGTGGTCATCGCCTTCGGCTTCCGTCCCAGCCCCGCCCCGTGGTTCGAGCAGTTCGGCATCCAGACCGACAGCCAGGGCCGTGTGGTGGCGCCAGAGCAGGGCCAGTTCAAGCACCAGACCAGCAACCCGAAGATCTTCGCCGGTGGCGACATGGTGCGCGGTTCCGACCTGGTCGTGACGGCGATCTTCGAAGGCCGCAACGCCGCCGAAGGTATCCTCGACTACCTCGGCGTGTGAGCTTGCGCAAGCGCAGGCTCCGGTAGGAGCGGCTTCAGCCGCGAAAGGCGTCTCGCGATTCCCGGCTGAAGCCGGTCCTACAGTGCTGATGCACGTCAATGAGAAAGGGCCTTCGGGCCCTTTCTGTTTTCTGCGGCAAGCCTGTCGCTTGTATCTGTTCTTCCCGCTCTGAGAAAATGCGCGCACATTTTTTGCGGAAGCTGCCATGACTGCCTTGAAGAACGACCGTTTCCTGCGTGCCCTGCTCAAGCAACCGGTGGACGTGACGCCTGTCTGGATGATGCGCCAGGCCGGTCGCTACCTCCCGGAATACCGCGCCAGCCGGGCCAAGGCCGGTGACTTCATGAGCCTGTGCATGAACCCGCAGCTGGCGTGCGAAGTCACCCTGCAGCCGCTGGAGCGCTACCCGCTGGACGCGGCGATCCTGTTCTCCGACATCCTCACCATCCCCGACGCCATGGGCCAGGGCCTGTACTTCGAGACCGGCGAAGGCCCGCGCTTCAAGAAGACCGTCAGCAGCCTGGCCGACATCGAGGCCCTGCCGATTCCCGATCCGCAAAAGGACCTGGGCTACGTGATGGACGCGGTCAGCACCATTCGCCGCGAACTCAATGGCCGGGTACCGTTGATCGGTTTTTCTGGCAGCCCCTGGACCCTGGCCACCTATATGGTCGAGGGCGGTTCGTCCAAGGACTTCCGCAAGTCCAAGGCAATGCTCTACGACAATCCGCAGGCCATGCATCTGCTGCTCGACAAGCTGGCGCAGTCGGTCACCGCCTACCTCAACGGGCAGATCCGTGCCGGTGCCCAGGCGGTGCAGATCTTCGACAGCTGGGGCGGCAGCCTTTCGGCGGCGGCCTACCAGGAGTTCTCCCTGGCCTACATGCGCAAAATCGTCTCCGGGCTGATCCGCGAGCACGATGGTCGCCAAGTGCCGGTGATCCTGTTCACCAAGGGCGGCGGCCTGTGGCTGGAAAGCCTGGCCGACTCCGGTGCCGAGGCCTTGGGGCTGGACTGGACCTGCGACATCGGCCAGGCCCGTGCGCGGGTCGGTGACAAGGTGGCATTGCAGGGCAACATGGACCCCAGCGTGCTTTACGCCCGCCCCGAGGCGATCCGCCAGGAAGTGGCGCGTATCCTGGCCAGCTACGGCCACGGCAGCGGCCATGTGTTCAACCTCGGCCATGGCATTACCCCGGAAGTCGACCCGGCCAATGCCGGTGCCTTCATCGAAGCGGTCCACGAGTTCTCGGCGCAGTACCACGGCTGATCGCTATCCCCTCGCATTGGCCGCAATACGGGTCAGTCAGGCCGGGTAGGAGCGGCTTCAGCCGCGAAGCGACCGCCTGTTCACAGCAGATGAAGTGAATTTTCTGGCGCTTTCGCGGCTAAAGGCGCTACCACCGGGCCACATGCCGCTTAAGCGAGCAGTATTGGCTTTGGCCGCGCAACAGCTTCCCGGCTGAAGCCGGTCCTACAGGGCAATATTCGAGCATTAGCGGCTCAGTCACCGCCGGGCAGCGGTGCGAGCCTGGCCAGGCGCAGCGCCACCACCAGAGCCAGCACCAACAACACGCCGATGAACAGACCAATGCCGTTCCAGCCCGCGTAGTGCCAGAATACCCCGCCACCGGTGCCGGCCACGCTGGAGCCTGCGTAGTAGCAGAACAGATACAGCGACGAGGCCTGGCCACGGGCGCGGCTGGCGCGACGGCCGACCCAGCTGCTGGCCACGGTATGTGCGCCGAAGAAGCCGAAGGTGAAGATCAGCACCCCGGCGACCACCACCGGCAGCGGCTCGAACAGGGTCATGCCCAGGCCGGCGAGCATCAGCACGATCACCGCCCACAGCACGCGGCGGCGGCTCAGGCGGTCAGCCAGCGAGCCGACCTTCGCCGAACTGTAGATCCCCGACAGGTAGACCACCGAGAACACCCCGACCAGGGCCTGGCTCAGGTGATACGGCGCTTCGAGAAAACGGTAGGCGATGTAGTTGAACAGGGTGACGAAGGCGCCCATCAGCAGGAACGCGGTGAGAAACAGCAGGGGCAGGCCGCGGTCGCGGAACTGCACCACGAAGCCCTCCAGCAGGCTGCGCGGGTGCAGCGAGCGCGGCTTGAAGTGCTGCGACTCGGGCAGGATGCGCCAGAACACCGCCGCGCAGACCAGCGCCAGGCCGCCGATCACCAGCAACGCCACATGCCAGTTCACGTAATCGATCAGCACCCCGGTGATCAAGCGCCCGGACATGCCGCCGACTGCACTGCCAGCGATGTACAGGCCCATGGCCAGGCCCAGGTGGGTGGGGTGGATCTCTTCGCTCAGGTAGGTCATCGCCACCGCCGCCAGGCCGCTCAGCGACAGGCCCACCAGGGCGCGGGTCACCAGCATGGTCTGCCAGTCGGGCATCAGCGCGCTGGCCAGCGTGGCCAAGGCGGCGCAGAACAGCGCCAGCACCATCACCGACTTGCGCCCGATACGGTCGGAAATCGGCCCGGTGATCAGCAGGCCGATGGCAAGCATCGCGGTCGACACCGACAACACCAGGCTGCTCTGCGCGGCGCTGATGGCAAACTCCTGCGACAGCAGCGGCATCATCGGCTGCACGCAGTACAACAGGGCGAACGTGGCGAAGCCGCCGGCGAACAGCGCCAGCACGGTGCGCTTGAACAGCGGCGTGTTTTTCTCGATGTAGCGGGCTTGCGCGGGCCGCTCGGGGCTGGTGGTGGACGGGGCGTCATGGACGAGCACTGGGGTGTCGGGCTTCACGGCAGAACCTCGGTGGGGCGGGCAGCAGGCATGCGAAAAAGCATATAGCGCGCTATTTATGCAATCCAATATATTGTTCGACCCGTTTGATAGGTTTTACGAATCATTGAGGTGGGTATGGAGCTGCGTCATCTGCGCTATTTCATCGCGGTCGCCGAAGAGCTGCACTTCGGCCGTGCGGCCGAGGCGCTGGGCATCTCCCAGCCGCCGCTGAGCCAGCAGATCCAGGCCCTGGAACAGGAACTGGGCGCCCGGCTGTTCGAGCGCACCAACCGCCGTGTGGCGCTCAGCGAGGCCGGTCGGCTGTTCCTCGACGAGGCCCGGCTGGTGCTGGCCCAGGTCGACAAGGCCGCCGACGTGGCGCGGCGTGCGCAATTGGGTGAGCTGGGCGAGCTGAAGATCGGCTTCACCGCGTCGGCACCCTTCACCTCGAGCATTCCCAAGGCGATCTTTGCCTTTCGTCAGAGCTACCCTGCGGTGCACCTGGCCCTGCAGGAAATGACCAGCCAGGACGTGGTCGAGCGCCTGCAGGAGGGCAGCATGCAAGTGGGCATCATGCGCCCGCTGCCGCTGCCGGACACGCTGGTCGCGCAAGAGCTGTTGCACGAGCCGTTGGTGGCGATCATGCGCTCGGACCACCCGCTGGCGAGCGGCAGCGAAGCCGGGCTGCACATGGCGGCACTGGCCGCCGAGCCGTTCGTGTTCTTCCCGCGCAGCTACGGCAGCGGGCTGTACGCGCAGATCCTCGGGCTGGCCCGTGCAGCCGGGTTCAGCCCGTTGATTACCCAGGAAGCCGGGGAGGTGATGACCATCATCGGTCTGGTGGCAGCCGGGCTGGGGGTGACAGTGCTGCCGGCCTCCTATCAGCGCCTGCGCATCGACGGCGTGGTGTACCGCACCCTGCTCGACGAGGGCGCCACCAGCGCCATCTGGCTGGTGCAGCGCCGTGATGAGACCTCACCCATGGCCAAGGCCTTCTACGACCTGGTGACCACCACTCTCACTACCGGCTAGCCACGCCTGGCGTCGCGCAAAGCTTCCCGGCTGAAGCTGCTCCCACCAGGTCGGGGGATCAAGGCCAGCGGCGGAAGATCAGCGAGGTGTTGACGCCGCCGAAGGCGAAGTTGTTGTTCATCACGTACTCGTTGCTCATGGCCCGCGGGGCGTCCTTGAGGTAGTCCAGCTCGCCGCACTGCGGGTCGATGTGCTCCAGGTTCAGGGTGTGGATGTAATGGTCGCGCTTGAGCATCTCGATACTGAACCACGACTCCAGCGCGCCACACGCGCCCAGGGTGTGGCCGAGGAAGCTCTTCTGCGAGCTGATCGGCATGCGTGGGCCGAACAGCTCGCAGGTGGCCAGGGTCTCGGCGATGTCGCCCTGCTCGGTGGCGGTGCCGTGGCCGTTGACGTAGCCGATCGCGCCAGGCGCCAGCGCGGCGTCCTGCAGCGCCAGCTCCATGGCGCGGCGCATGGTCACCTGTTCCGGGCGGGTGCTGTGCGCGCCGTCGGCATTACTGCCGAAACCGACGATCTCGGCATGGATGCGCGCACCGCGTGCCAAGGCGTGTTGCAGTTCTTCGAGCACCAGCATGCCGGCGCCTTCGCCGATCACCAGGCCATCACGCCCGGTGTCGTAGGGGCGCGGGCTGCTTTGCGGCGCGTCGTTCTTCAGGCTGGTGGCGTACAGCGCATCGAACACCATGGCCTCGGTGGGGCACAGTTCTTCGGCGCCACCGGCGAGCATCATCGGCAGGCGGCCGAACTTGATCGCCTCGTAGGCGTAGCCGATGCCCTGGCTGCCGCTGGTGCAGGCGCTGGAAGTGGGGATCAGCCGCCCGGTGAGACCGAAGAAGATGCTGATGTTCGCCGCCGTGGTGTGCGGCATCATGCGCACGTATGAATTGGCGTTCAGGCCATCGGCCACCGAGTTGAGCAGCATGTTGCCGAACGCCTTGATCTCTTCGGTACTGCCGGTGGACGAGCCGCAGGCGGTGCCCATGCGCCCGTCGCGGATCAGCGGGTCGTCGAGCAGCCCGGCGTCGCGCAGCGCCTGTTCCGAGGCCGCCACCGCCAGGCGCGACACCCGGCCCATGCTGCGCAGTTGCTTGCGGGTCCAGTGCGCCGGCACCTCGAAATCGTCCACCGGCCCGGCCAGGCGCGTGTTCAGTTCGCTGAAGCGATCCCACTCCGCCATGTAGCGAATGCCGCTGCGGTTGGCGGCGAAGTTCGCCGCGATACGCTCCCAGTCGCTGCCCAGTGAGGTGATGCCGGCCATGCCGGTCACGACAACGCGCTTCATCAACACAACCCTCCATTGACCGCCAGCACCTGGCGGGTGATGTAGGCCGCCTCGGCGGACATCAGGAAATTCACCGCGCCAGCGACTTCTTCCGGGGTGCCCATGCGCTGCGCCGGGATCATCTTCATCAGCTCTTCCACCGGCACGTTCTCGTCGAGCATCGCCGTGTCGATCAGCCCGGGGGCCACGCAGTTGACGGTGATCCTGCGCTTGGCCAGTTCCACCGCCAGGGCCTTGGCCGCACCGATCAGGCCGGCCTTGGAGGCGCTGTAATTGACCTGGCCACGGTTGCCGATCAGCCCGGACACCGAGGTGATGCAGACGATCCGCCCAGGTGCGCGGCGGCGGATCATCGGCATGCTCAGCGGGTGCAGCACGTTGTAGAAGCCATCGAGGTTGGTGCGGAGCACCTGGTCCCAGTCGTCGTCACCCAGCGCCGGGAAGGCACCGTCACGGGTCAGCCCGGCATTGAGCACCACGCCGTAGTAGGCACCATGGGCCTCGACGTCCTGCTCCAGGATGGCCTTGCACGCCGCACGGTCGGACACATCGAACTGCAGCACACGGGCCTGGCGGCCCAGTGCCTGGATCTCGGCCTGCACCGCCTCGGCCTCGCGTCGGCCGCTGCGGCAGTGCAGTACCAGGTCGTAGCCGGACTGTGCCAGGCGCAGCGCGATGGCCCGGCCGATGCCGCGGCTGGACCCGGTGACCAGGATGGATTCAGTCATGCGTGGGCTCCTTGGCCAGGTATTGGGCGGTGTTGGGCGGGCAATAGACGTTGAGACGGGCGAAGGCCTGGATGCCGGGGCCGCTCAGGGTGCATTCGAACACGCCCATGCCGCTCTCGTCTTGCAGTGAACGCTGGGCGTGGATGTGCAGCTCGCTGCCGGCAGGGAAATGCTCGGCATTGCATTCGAAGCGGCGGGTGCCCAGCAGAAAGCCCAGGCGTACCGGTTCGCCGCGCTGGCGCGCCTGGCAGCCGGCGAAGGCCGCCACGCTCTGCGCCATCAGCTCGATGCCGACCCAGGCCGGCAGGCTGCCGTCGGGGGCGTTGAACAGGCCACCGGGGCGAACGCTCAGGCGGGTCTGGATACTGTCGTCGTCGAAGGCCAGCACCTGATCGATGAGGATCATGTCAGCAGCGTGCGGCACCAGTCCGGCGACCGGCCAGTCGGTCATGGCGCGTCTCCGATAATCAGGCTGATGTTGTTGCCCCCGAAGGCGAACGAGTTGCTCATCAGGTAGCGGGGCGTGTCACCGGGCAGGCGGCTGTGCGCGCCGGTCCAGCTCAGCGCCGGTAATTGCGGGTCGGCCTGGCCGTCCCAGACGTGCGGCGGCAGGGCGCGGCGGGTATTGTCCGGCGTCAGGCACAGCCAGCAGAACGCCGCTTCCAGTGCCCCGGCGGCGCCCAGGGTGTGGCCGCTCATGGCTTTGCTCGACGAGCAGGGCACGCCTTGGGGAAACAGCGCCTGCACGGCCAGGCTTTCCATGGCGTCGTTGTGCAGGGTGGCGGTGCCATGCAGGTTCAGGTAGGCGATCTGGCTGGCCTGCAGGCCGGCGCTGTGCAGCGCGCGCTGCATCGATTCGCGAGCGCCACGGCCACTGGGCTCCGGCGCCGAAATGTGGTGGGCGTCGCTGCTGGCTCCGGCTCCGAGCAAGGCGATGCCCGGTGTATCGCCCGCCTCGCGGGTCATCAGAAACAGTGCCGCCGCCTCGCCGATGTTGATGCCATCACGATTGCGCGAGAACGGGTTGCAGCGTTGCCGCGACACCGCTTCCAGAGCGGTGAAACCGTTGAGGGTGAGCTGGCACAGGCTGTCCACGCCACCGCACAGCACCGCGTCGCACAGGCCCAGGTCCAGAGCACGGCGGGCGCTGAGCAAGGCCCGGGCGCTGGAGGTGCAGGCCGTGGAAATCACATACGCCGGGCCGCTGAGCTGCAGCCACTCGGCGAGGAAATGCGCCGGGGCGCCAAGCTCCTGCTGCTGATAGTCGTAGTGTTCGGGAAAGCTCCGGTCGCGCAGCCAGGTGCCCAGGCTGCGGCTGGCCTCATCGATACCCGAGGTGCTGGTGCCGAGAATCACGCCGATGCGCGAGGCGCCGTAGCGGGCAATGGCGGCGCGAATCGATGCTTCGATCTGCAACGCGGCAGCCAGCAGCAGCTGGTTGTTGCGGCTGTGCATACCGAGGTGGCCGGGTATCGCCGGCAGCTCGCCACGCACCGCACCCACCGGCAGCTCGATACCGGGCACCCAGCCTGCCTCGTGGCGCATGCCGCTGCTGTCCCCGGCAAACAGCGCGCGCGCCACGCTGTGTCGGTCATTGCCCAGCGCGCAGACCAGGCCCAGGTCATTGAGGTAGGCGGTCATGGGCGGTTTCCTTGGTCGAGCGGGCTGATGCGGTAGTGCAGGCCCCCGGGCAATTGCAGTTCCAGGCGTGGGGCGGCGCGGTAGTCGACGACCCAGCGCGTGCCCAGCTGGCGCAGCATGCCTTGTTGGCGCGCTTCGGGGTAGCGTCTTGCCAGCTCCGCTTCCGGAGTCAAGGCAAACAGCAGCGCGGCAAACAGCTCGCGGGCCTGCGGGTTGGGCGGCAGCAGGCCATCGGCCTGCCATTGGCCGTCGACCAGGCGCTGGCGGGCCTGGGGAATGCCCAAGGGGTCCATCATCGACCAGCGCAGCGCGCTGTCTTCGCGTTGCACGATCAGCAGCGCGTCCTCGCGCTGGCCGGCCTGCTCGCGTTCGACATGCCACTGGCTTGGCAGCGCCAGTGTCGGCAAACCCACCGGCAGCGGCGCCTGCGCCGCACAAGCGGCCAGCAGCACAGTGAACAGCAGGGCGAACAGGCGCTTCATGAGGCGCTACCCGCCAGCGGCTTGCGCGCCACCACGTTGACCAGGGTTTCCTCGCGCTGGCCGAACGGCTTGGGCTTGCGCAATTTCAACAGCTCCAGCAGGCCGAAGTCGCTGGAACGGCTCCACCACAGGTAGGGGTAGGAGACATTGCCCGCGCCGAACTCGAAGCCCTGGCCGCGCAGCATGTCCAGGTACTGGGCGGCGCTCTTTTGCACGTGCATGGGGTGGCGGAACAACCAGCGGATCACCCAGGTGTCGATGTAGGCCTCGGTGGATTCGGCGAACAGCAGGTAGCCGCCAGGCTTGAGCACCCGGTAGAACTCGGCCAGGGCCTGCTCCTGCTCCACCAGGTGGTGGAAGGTCTGGTGGCAGAACAGCAGGTCGACGCTGGCGTCGGGCAGCGGCAGGCTGGCGCAGTCGCTGCCGATCAGCTCGACATCCAGACCCAGCCGCGCGGCCTCGCTGGCGCTCTGTTCGAGGCTGTGCGGGTCGGCATCCACGCCGATGATGCGCGTGGGCTGGAACACCCGCTGCAAGTGCAGGAACGACTTGCCCTGGCCGCAGCCGGCGTCCAGCAGCACCGCCTCGCCGGGCGGTGGCGCGTCGAACAGCCCGCGCAGGTCCTCGATCGCCACCCGCAGCACCCAGTACTGCCAGGTGTAGCTGCGCAGGAACCACAGGCCGAAGCGGGTCTCTTCGACGTAGCTGTCGCTCAGGTACGGACCGCTCATGAGGCCTGGCTCGCACAGACTTCAGCGAGCATGCGCAGGCGCCGCTTGGGCTCGCTGACGAAGGGGTTGTTCAGGTCCCAGGCGTAGCCGGCGAGGATCGAGCTGATCATTGCGCGGATATCGGCCTGGCCGCCTTCGAAGAAGATCACGTCCTGGAAGCTGCCGTCGTACCAGCCCTCCACGTAGGCGCGGAAGGTGTCCACACCGCGCTTGAGCGGCACGGCAAAATCCTGTTCCCAGTCCACCGCCTCGCCGCGCAGCTGGCGGTCCAGCAGGTGGGCAGCCATGCTCGCCGAACGCATGGCGATGGTCACCCCGGAGGAAAACACCGGGTCGAGGAATTCCGCGGCGTTGCCCAGCAGCGCGAAGCCGGGGCCGTGCAGGCGCTTGACGTTGGCCGCGTAGCCGCCGATGGTCCGCGCCGGGGTGTCCCACACGGCGTGCTTCAGGGTGTCGCGCAGGCGCGGGGTCTCGTCGATGAAGGCGCGCAGGCAGGCGTCCAGGTCCTGGGGCTGCTCGGCAAAGCGTTCGGCACTGGCCACCACGCCCAGGGAGCAGCGGCCGTTGCTGAAGGGAATGGTCCAGAACCACACGTCACGGTGCTCGGGGTGCACGCTGACGAGGATCTTGTTGCGGTCGAAGGCCGGGTCGTCGATGTGGTCCTCGACATGCGTGAACACCGCCTGGCGCAGCGGAAAGCCCGACGGTGCTTCGAGGTCGAGCAGGCGCGGGAGCACGCGGCCGTAGCCGCTGGCGTCGAGTACGAAGCCGGCCTGCAGGGAGTACTGGCTGCCGTCCTCACGGCGTACTTCCAACAGCCCCTGGCCACTGCTGAAGTCGGCGCCGAGCAGTTCTTCCTGGTAGCGGATCTCCACGCCCTGCAGCGCCGCCTGGTCGGCCAGCAACTGGTCGAAGTCGGCACGCTGCACTTGGAAGGTGCTGGGCTTGCCGGGGGTGAAGGTGTTGCCGAAGTCGAAGTCGGAATAGCGCTCGCGCCAGGCGAAGGCTGCGCCATTCTTGTACTGGAAGCCCGCCGCCTGCACGGCGTCGAGCATGCCGGCTTCCTCGACGAAGTCCAGGCAGTGCGCCAGCAGGCTCTCGCCGATGGAGAAGCGCGGGAAGCGCTGGCGTTCGAGGATCAGCACGTCGTGGCCCTTGCGCTTGAGCAGCGCGGCGGCGATGGCGCCGGCCGGCCCGGCGCCGATGATCACCACCGGGCGATATTCCATATCAGTGCTTGGCACAGTGACTCCTTACCGGTCGGTCGGTTGCCTTGTCGATTGAGTGGGGGCTGGCGGCACTGGCCCAGGGTGCCAGCAGGAAGCTGAACACCAGGCCCAGGCTCACCGCCAGGCCGAAGTTGCTGATCGCCGGTGTCTGCGACAGCGCCAGCAGGCCGAACGACAGCCAGGTGGTGAGGGCCGCCAGCAGGGTGCCGAGCAGGCTCACTGCGGCGCCACCGACCTGCTCGCGCATGAGGATCGCGTAGTCGACGCTGATCGCGGTGACCAGCAGCAGGCCGAACAGGCTGAATAGCGTCAGCGGCTGACCCAGCCAGCCGAGGCTGGCCAGACTGCACAGCGCGGCGAGCAGCGGCAGGGCGACGATGCGCACGGCCCCGCCGAGGCCGAACGGGGCGATCAGCAGGGCGACGATCAGCACGCAGGACAGCAGCTTGAGTTCGGCAGCGCTGACCTGGGTCTGGGCGAATACGCCATTGAGGGCGCCCAGGCGGTCCACCAACTGCACGCCGGGCAGGTCCTTGGCCTGGGCCAGCAGCACCTGTGGATCGCCCAGGCCTTGCAGGCTGACGATGGCGGCCACGCCGTCGCCATCACGACCCAGCCACAAGGGGCGCCAGGCTTCGCTGAGCGGCCCGGCCAGGGCCTGCTCGATACCTTGCAGCGGCAGCGCCTGCAGCTGCTGCAGCTCGGCGTGCAGCGCGGCGTCGCTGACCCCCAGGGCGAGCAGCGGCTGCCAGTATTCCGGCAAGCGAGCCAGGGCCGTGCGGGTAGCCTGCTGGTCGGCGGTCGAAGCGAGCAACTGGCCGAGGGCCATATAGCCGCGCAGCTGGCCGTTGCCGACCTGTGTGTCGAGGCGTTGGGTGAGGGCGCGCTGGCGTTCCAGCAACTGCTGTTCGTCTTGGGCGCGGATGAGGAAGAACTGGCTGGTCGGCTGGTAGCCGGTGATTCGCGCGATGGCCCGGGCTTCGTCAGTCAGGGCGGCGGGGGCGGAAATCCACTGGCGGATATCGTTGCGGGTGCTCAACTGCCACAGGCCCGCCGCACAGAACGCCGCCAGCAGCGCCAGCAGCATGGGCGTACCGACTCGGCGCAGCAGGGCCTGACGTGCGTCGAGCAGGCGTTGGGCGAGATCCAGTGGCCACTGCGCCGGGCGCAGTTCGACCCGCGCCAGCAGCGCCGGCAGCAGGCACACGGCGGTGAGGTAGGCGCCCAGCAGACCGGCGGCGGAGAAGGCGGCGATCTGGGTCAGTGCCGGGAACGGCGTCCAGGCCAGGGCCAGGTAGCCGATGCAGCTGGTGATCAGGCTCAGGGTCAGGCCCGGCAGGGTCACACGCAACGCCGGCCAGGCCCGCCAGGGCTTGAGGCTCCAGCTCTTGGACAGGTAGTGCAGCGGGTAGTCCACGGCCACGCCGATCAGGCTGGAGCCCAGCACCAGAGTCATGACGTGCAGGGTGCCGAACAGCGCCACGCAGGCCACCGCGCCGAACAGCATGCCCACCAGCACCGGCACGAAGGCCAGCAGCACGCGCCAGCGGCGGAACGCCAACAGCAGCAGCAGGAGAATGCCGAGGGTGGCGCCACCACCGACCCAGGTGATTTCCTGGCGTGCCTGCTGCTGGCCGGCGGCGGCGTACAGCAGGCCGCTGGCCGCCAGCAGTTGGCCGTGGGCCTGGGTGACCTGGTTGCGCGCTTCGGCCACCTGCGCGGCGACCCGCGTCGGCAGCTGCAGGTCGAAGGCATCGCCAGCAGTGCGCACGCGCAGCAGCACCCATTGCTGGCCGTCGGCCTCGGCGACCAGCGCACCACTGGCGAGGTCCGGCTGTACCGCGCCGGTGCGCGGCAGGCCGTTCTGGATGCGCCCGGTCAGCCCCAGCCAGTCGTCCTGGCCGGGCACCAGGCTGAAGCTGGCGAAGGGGTCGAACAGGCTCTGCACGCGCTGTTCGATGAAGCGCTGCGGTTGTTCGATCAGCAACTGGCGGTCTGCTGCCGGGAGCATCGCCAGGCGGCCCTGCAGCAGTTGCGTGCGGATCGCCGGCAGGTCGGCGGCGAGGTTCCACTGGACCTTCTCGAACAAGCCGCTGGCCTGCCATTGCGCAGCCAGCTCACGGGTCAGGTCGATGGCACGCTGGCGTTCGGCATGCCCGACCAGCACCAGCATTTCCCGGTTCAGCGGTTCCTGCATGCGCTGCTCGGCGCGCAGCTCCAGCGGATCGGGACGGCTGCCCGGCACCAGATCCATGAGGTTGGCCGACAGCGGCGCGCCCTGCCGCCACTGCCAGCCGGCCACGGCCAGCACCGCCAGCAAAATCAGCAGGAACAGGCGCGGCAGGCGCCGCTCAGGATTGGAAATCTTCACGCTGCGCGTCGCTCAGGGCTGGAAGGGCGTGGCTGTCGAGCATCTTCAGCACGGTGCGGTCGCCCTGGGTTTCGTGCAGTTCGATCTGCCGCACCAGCTCACCGCCTTCGATGTCGATCTGCTTGAAAACCTGCTGCAGCAGCATCGAGCGCGGCACCAGCACCAGTTTCCAGGCCTGCGCGTCGCCGCTCAGTTGCAGTTCGAAGTCGCGCTGCAGGCCGCTGCTGTCGCCTTGCAGCACGGCCAGGAACAGGCGGTTCTGCTCGGTGCCGGCCGCCTTGCCGGGCAGTTTCTGCCAGCCCTGGGCGTCGCGGCGGGCGATACCGTCGGCGGTAATGCGATAGTCCTGCTTCAGCGGCGCTTCGAGCAGCCACAGCAGGCCGAACTGCCGTGCCAGCACGAAGTGCCCGGTGCTGGTCAGCGGCTGCGGCAGGGCGCGCAGGTGCTTTTCCTGGATGAAGCGACCCTCGATGGCCGACGGTCGCGACAATTGTTCGCTCAGTTGTTGCAGGTCGAAGGCCAGGGCCTGCGCCGACAGGCACAGCAGGACCAGGGCGGTGAACAGGCGCTTCATGACAGAGCCCTCTGCACGGCGTCGACGAAGACTTTCGGCGAGGCCAGCTGCATCTCGCGGCTGGCACTTTCCACCGCGACCTGCACGGTGCTGGCGCGGGTCAGGCGTTCACCGGTGGCGGCGTCGCTGATCAGGTAGTTGATCTTCAGGCGGTTCTCCCACTCGACCAGGCTGGCGCGCACGATCAGCTTCTGGCCGAACACCGCCGGGCGCACGTAGCGCAGTTGCAGGTCGATCACTGGCCAGCCGTAGCCGGACGCGCGCATCTGCATGTAGTTGTGGCCGATGTGGTCGAGCAGCGCGCAGCGCGCCACTTCCAGGTATTTCACGTAATGGCCGTGCCAGACGATGTCCATCATGTCCACGTCGAAGAACGGCACCAGCACTTCGGTTTCGATGTCGATCAGGCCCTTACCGCGCATACAGCCTCCAGTGGCGTTCGCCGATCCGTTGCAGGCACAGGCGCAGCTCGCCCTCCAGGCCACGGTCGTCGATGACCGGCGCGAACTCCGCCGCCAGTTGTTCGCGCATGGCCGCCAGCGGTGCCGGCAGTGGCCGGGCCTCGGGCGCGCGGCTGCGCAGCCACAGGCCCTGGTTGGCGGCCAGCAGGGTGGCGGCAGCGACCTGTTCGGTGAGTTCCAGCACGCGCAGGGCATCACGCGCGGCGATGGTGCCCATGCTTACCTTGTCCTGGTTGTGGCATTCGGTGGAGCGTGAGAACACGCTGGCTGGCATGGTCTGCTTGAGGGCTTCGGCGGTCCAGGCGCTGGCGCCGATCTGCACGGCCTTGAAGCCGTGGTTGAGCATCGCCCGCTCGGCGCTGGCCCCGGAGAGGTTGCTGGGCAGGCCGTGGTTGTAGCGCACGTCGACCAGCAGCGCCAGCTGGCGGTCGAGCAGGTCGGCGACGTTGGCCACCAGGGTCTTGAGGCTGTCCATGGCAAAAGCGATGTGCCCGCCGTAGAAGTGCCCGCCGTGCAGCACCCGCTCGGCGTCGCCGTCGATGATCGGGTTGTCGTTGGCGCTGTTCAGTTCGGTTTCGATGAACGAACGCAGCCAGCCCAGGCTGTCGGCCAGCACGCCCAGTACGTGGGGCGCGCAGCGCAACGAATAGCGGTCCTGCAGGCGGTGCAGCGGCGCGGTCGGTGCCTCGATGGCTAGGTCCTGGCGCAGCCAGGCGGCGACCTGGCTCTGCCCCGGATGCGGCTTGGCGGCGAACAGGCGCTCGTCGAAGTGCTCGGGGTTGCCTTGCAGCGCCACCACGTTCATCGCGGTGATGCGCGTGGCCAGTTGCAGCAGGTAGTCGGCGCGGGCGAAGGCCAGGCAGGCCAGGCCGGTCATCACGGCGGTGCCGTTCATCAGCGCCAGGGCTTCCTTGGGGCGCAGCACCAGCGGTTGCCAGCCCAGCTCGCGGTGTACGTCCGAAGCGTTGCGGCGCTGGCCACGGAACAGCACCTCGCGCTCGCCGGACAGTGTCGCGGCCACGTATGACAGCGGCGTCAGGTCGCCACTGGCGCCCACCGAGCCTTCCTCGGGAATCAGCGGCAGCACGTCATGGCTGAGAAACGCCTGCAGGCGCTCCAGCAACTCGATGCGTACCCCGGATACGCCGTGACACAGCGACTGCAAGCGCGCCGCCAGCACGGCGCGGGTGGCGCGCGCGTCGAGCAGGCTGCCCAGTCCGCAGCCATGAAAGGTGTACAGGTGGCGCGGCAGGGCTTCGACATGC
This sequence comes from Pseudomonas sp. DTU_2021_1001937_2_SI_NGA_ILE_001, assembly GCF_032463525.1. Classification (NCBI taxonomy): domain Bacteria; kingdom Pseudomonadati; phylum Pseudomonadota; class Gammaproteobacteria; order Pseudomonadales; family Pseudomonadaceae; genus Pseudomonas; species Pseudomonas sp. DTU_2021_1001937_2_SI_NGA_ILE_001. The sequence goes on from NZ_CP135971.1 coordinate 4,208,865, forward strand.
TCCAGCGGCACCGCGACCACGCAGGAGTCGCCATAACCGGTGGTCACGCCGTAGATCACGCCTTCCTTGTCCAGCAGCGAGTCGAGGAAGCGCGCGCCACGGGCGATGCGCTCGCGATACTCGGCGTCGTCCTGCAGCGCCACGGGGGCCTGGCGGTCGGCGACGGCCAGCACCTGCTCGATGCTTAGCGGGTGGGCGCCGAAACTCACGGGGTCATGAACTTGAGGATTCATCGGGCTTCCAGAAAGGGTAGAAGTTGAACCACTGCTGCGGTGCCTGCAGGCAGTAATGGGCCAGGCGTTCGGCGTAGCGGGCGGCCCAGTGGGCGATCACCTCGGCGCGGTCGCTGCGTTTCCATTGCACGGCGTCGGTGAACGGTTCGAGGATCATCCGGTAGCCCTGGGCATCCTTGAGGCAGAAGAACAGGTTGACCGGGCACTTGAGCAGCCCGGCCAGCAGCCAGGGGCCTTGCGGGAAGGCCGCTGGCTGGCCGAGGAAGTCGACCTGCACGATGCGCCCGCCATGCAGCGGCACGCGGTCGCCGGCGATGGCCAGCCACTCGCCGTTGTCCAGGCGCTGGCTCAGTTGCAGCATGATCGCCGGGTCCAGCTCGCTGACCTGCACCAGGCGCAGGTGGGTGGCTCCCGCCTCACCGAGCAGGCGGTTGAAACGCTCGGCGTGCTTGGTGTGCACCAGGACGTTCATGGTCACTTTCTCGCCCAGCTCGGCCAGCGCCCGGCACACCTCCAGGTTGCCCAGGTGTGCGCCGACCAGCATCTGCCCACGCTGGCCGCGCATCTGCCGGCGCAGCCCGGCCGGGTCGTCCAGGCGGATCTGCTCGACGTCCAGCTTGCCGTTCCACACGTCGAGCTTGTCGAGCAACGAGTCGGCGAAGGCCATGAACTGGCGAAACACCCGCCCGGTGCTGGGGCGCAGGCCTGGCTGGCCGCTCCAGCGCGCCAGGTTGCGGTGAAATTCGGCGATGCTGCGCCGTGCGGTGCGGCCGAACACGAAGAAATACAGCACGATGCCGTACAGCATCGGCGTGAGCAGGCGCCGACCGAGCAGGCGCACCGCCCAGGCGGTGAGCTTCATCAGTGCAAAACTGCCGCGCTCTTCGCGGTCGGCCCAGTGCCGAGGGTCGTGGCTCATGGACGCACCTTGCGCCACAGCAGCACTGGCAGGCGCAGCAACATGCCGAAGAACAGCTTGGCGTGCATCTTGGAAATCAGCGCATTGTCGTGGAACAGGCGAAAGTGCGAGCGGCCGTCGGCGGGGTAATGGACGCGGATCGGCAGCCAGAGCATCGGCTGGCCGCGCCAGAACAGGCGCACCAGGATCTCGGTGTCGAAGTCCATGCGGCGGCCCAGGTGCACCGCATCGATCAGGCGCAGCACCGGCTTGAGCGGGTAGATCCGGAAGCCGCACATCGAGTCGCGGATCTGCAGCGACAGGGTGTTGATCCACACCCACACGTGGGTCAGGTAGCGCGCATACAGGCGCCCCTTGGGCACGCTGGCGTCGTACTGCGGGTAGCCGCATACCAGCGCCTCGGGGTGCTGGTGCGACAGCTGCAGGAAGCGCGCGAGGTCGCTCAGGTCGTGCTGGCCGTCGGCGTCCACCTGCAAGGCATGGCTGTAGCCGCGCTGCGCCGCTTCCTGGAAACCGGCCATTACCGCACCGCCCTTGCCCTGATTGACCGGCAGGCGGATCAGGTGCACGCCGTCGCGCTGCGCCAGCGCCTGCAGCACCTGGGCGCAGGCCGGGCCGCTGCCGTCGTCGACCAGTACGCAGGGCAGGCCGGCCAGGCGCAGTGCATCGACCACGTGGGTGACCGCGTGTTCATGGTCGAACACCGGGATCACGGCGCAGGGGTTATGCATGCTCGGGCTCCGTGGCGATCGGCCCGTCCAGCAGGATGCGGCCACTGGAGCAGGGCTGCTGGTCCAGGTTGTGATAGGCGAAGTGCAGCTTGTTGCGGGTGCTGTCGAAGCGCAGGGTCAGGCTCAATTGGTCGCCGGGGCGTACCAGTTGCTGGAACTTGATCACTTCCATGCCGGCGAAGCGCGGGGGCAGGTTCAGCAGGCGCTGGCCCAGTTGCACGGCCCAGTCCAGCTGCACCACGCCGGGCAGCACCGGGGAGCGCGGAAAGTGCCCGGTGAAGAAGGCCAGGTCGGGGGGGACCCGCAGGTCGAGGTGCAGGCCGTCGTCGCTGCGGTGTTGTGCCAGCAGTTCCGGCTCTTTGCCCCGTGGCGCGGCCAGCAGCTCATCGATACGTGCCTGGGGCAGCTTGCCTTGGGCATTGAGCGGCAACTGGCCCAGCAGCCGCCAGCGGCGCGGCAGCGCCAGGGCTTCGCAGTGGCCACGCAGGTGCTCGCGCAGCGTTTCGGTCAGGGCTCGGCGACCGCCCTCGCGCAAGGCCTGCAGGCCCGCCGCGCTGAGTACCGCCAGCACGCCGAGGTAGGCACGGCGTTCGCGCACCACGCCCAGACGCGCCTCGCTGACCCAGGCATGGCTGGCCAATGCCTGCTCCAGTGCCGGCAGGGCGATGCGTTTCTCTTCCAGTTTGACGATACGGTCGAGGCGGCCGAGCAGTTCGAAGCGCCCATCGGCCTCGAAGCGAACCGCGTCGGCCGTCTGCTCGACGTGCCCGACGGGCAGGTACGGCGAGCGCACCTGCAGGGCGCCCTGATCATCGCCGCTCAGCTGCACGCCGTCGAAGGCCTGCCACAGCGGCTGGCCCTGGCGCCAGGCGATGCCGCCAGTTTCCGAACTGCCGAGAATCTCGCAGGGCCATTGGCCCAGGCGCTGCTGCAGGCTTTGCGCGGCGTCGCCGGGCAGTGCACCGCCGGAAGAAAACACCCGGCGCACCGCGCTCAGGGCCGGCCAGTCGAGGTTGTCGCCCATGCGCTTGAGCAGCGCCGGGCTGGCCACCCAGGCGAAGCGCGGGTACTGGCGGCTGACGCGCTGCAGGTCTTCGGGAAACGGCACTGGCAGGCGCACCCACTGACGCCCGGCGCACAGTGGCCACATCACGCGGAACAGCAGGCCATAGATGTGCTGGGCGGCGACGCTGCCGATCATGCAGGCATCGCCCAACTGAGCGCCCCACAGGCGTTCCAGGCCGCGCACTTCGTTGTCCAGCTGGCGCAGGCGTTTGTCGATGCGCTTGGGCTCGCCGCTGGAACCTGAGGTGCACAGGCTCAGCTGGCAGGCGTCGAGGTCCAGGGCGGCTGGCGCCAACGGCGCGCTGGTGCACAGTTCGGCCAGGCTGGCGTCGCCGGCGTGGGGGCTGAGCCAAAGGTCGACCTGTGGCGTCCAGCGCTCGCGGGTCTGCGCCTGCAGGTCGGCAGGCAGCAAGACGCTGGCCCCGGCACGCCAGGCGGCGAACAGCGCGACCACCAGCTCCCCGGCGTCTTCCAGGTGCACGGCCAGGCGCCGCACCCCGCGTTGTTGCAGGGCGGCCGCGGCGCACAGTGCCTGGTGGCGGAACTGCGCAAGGGTCATGTCCGGCGCCTGGCACAGCAGGCGCTCGGGCTGCTCGTCGAGCAGCAGGTGTTCAAGGTTCGACCAGTTCATCGCATTCACTTCAAGCACCGCCTCGGACCCGGCGGCGGACCATCCATTCGCCTGCGAACAGCAGGCCCATCAAGACGTAGGACAGCAATCCGGTCCACAGCGCCCACCAGTGCAGCGGCGCCCACAGGGTCAGCGCGGCCGTGGTCAGGCCGTTGAACAGAAAGAACCCGCACCACACCCAGGTCACCTGCCGCGTGTAGCGCACCCCCGACTCGGGCATGTCCGGCTCGCGCAGCCGCGCCAGGCGTTCGACCAGCGGCGGCCCCTGAATGAGGCTGCTGCCGAACAGGCCGAGCATGAAGACGCTGATCAGCACCGGGTACCAGCGCAGCAGCACGGGGCTGTCGAGCAGCGCCAGCAGCAGGCAGAAGCCCAGGGCGACCGCCGCCATGGCCAGGGTGCCGGGGCGGCGCTCGCCGCTGAGCAGCCGCGCCAGCCACAGGCCGCCCAGCAGCAGGGCGAACTGCCAGGGGGCGAAGTGCTCGATACCCAGGTAGACCACGATGGGGTAGAGCACACCGGCCAGCACCAGCAGCAGGCCCGCCAGCCGCTTCATGCGGCGGGGCTGACCATGCGGTAGACCGCTTCGACCACGTCGTTGACCGTACGCACCGACTTGAATTCCTCGGCGGCGATCTTTTTTCCGGTCTTGCGCTTGATGTGGTCGATCAGGTCCACGGCATCGATGCTGTCGATTTCCAGGTCCTGGTAGAGGTTGGCCTCCAGGGTCACACGCTCGGGCTCGATCTCGAACAGCTCTACCAGCGCGGTGCGCAGGGTTTCGAAGATGTCGTCACGGGTTTGCATGATCAATCCTCAGGCCGATTGCCGGGCGCTGACGAAGGCCGCGAGGCTGTCGACGCTGGTGAAGTGCGAGCGGGTGTCCTTGGCTTCGGCGTCGATCTTGATGCCGTAGCGCTTCTGGATGGCCAGGCCCAGTTCCAGGGCGTCCACCGAGTCCAGGCCGAGGCCTTCGCCGAACAGGATCTGGTCGTCGCCGATGTCCTGGGTGGTGATGTCTTCGAGGCCCAGGGCATCGATGATCAGTTGCTTGATGTCACGGTGCAGATCGCTCATCTGGGGCGAGCTCCTTGATGAAATAGTCGTGCAGGTAATCGTTGAGCTTGCGTGAGGCCAGCGGTGGCGGGCCCATCTCGTTGAAACGCTGCGGATCGATATCGGTACCGACACGCAGGCTGAAGTGCACGCGGCGTTGCGGTATGCGGTACCAGGGTTCGGCTTTGGTCAGGGTGGTGGGGTGGACCACGATGGTCACCGGGGTGATGACCTGCGCCCCGCGCAGGGCGATGGCGGCGGCGCCGCGGTGGAAGGCTGGCGGCTGACCCGGCGTGGTGCGCGTGCCCTCGGGGAAGATCACCAGGGTCTGTCCGGCCTGCAGGCTGCCGACCGCCAGGTCGAGCATGTCGATGCTGCCGTCGTTGCTGACGTAACCGGCGCGGCGCACCGGCCCGCGGGTGCAGGGGTTGTCCCAGAGGCTGCGCTTGACCACGCAGTTGGCGTCGCGCACCAGGCCGATGAGGAACACCACGTCGATCAGCGATGGGTGGTTGGCGATGATCATCTGCCCTGGCCGGCCGAGCTTTTCGGCACCCTGCACCTCGTAGGTGAGTACGCGCAGGCGCGCCATGATGCGGATGAAGCGCCAGAACAGCAGGCTGATGGTGTAACGCGCGCGGCGCTGATGGCTGGCGGCGTCACCGGGCAGACAGGCCAGCACCGGAAACACCAGCACGCGCAGGCACAGGCCGCCCAGACCGAACAGGGCGAAGCTGGCAGCGGTGGCCAGCAGGCGCCAGTAATAGGCATCGCGGTGCTTGCTCAGTGATTGCGTTGCCAGGTCCATAAACGCTTCTTCCACGGATGTTGGCAGGCAGGCTGATCGGCATGCAGGGTCTGGAGCAGACTCAGGGCGTGTGGCCAGCGCGAAGGCTGCGCATCGGCCCCGGCGCTGTCCAGGGACAGGCTCCAGGTGTCGCCGGGGGTCAGCAGCAGCCCCACGGCATAAGGAAAGGGCACGTCGTCGATCCACTGGGCGTAGGCTTCGGGCGGTCGCTCTTCGGTGATGATCAGCAGCACCGCGGCAGCGCCCTCGGCGAGCAGCGTGGCGGCCTCGAAAACCCCGTGCTCCAGGCCATCGCCAGCGGCGGCCAAGGCCGTCATCTCGCAGGTGGAGCCGCGCATGATCGACCACAGGCCGATCACCGCGTTATGCACCGACAGGCTGAACTGGGTCGGCGACAGCGGCTCGCCGGCGGCCAGGTCGCGCAGGATCTCGAAGGTGCGTGGGGTTTCGCCATGGCGCGAGACGAACACCAGGGGCAGCTGCTCATGGTCTTGCGCCAATGGCCAGCCGACGGCGAACGCCATGCGTGCCATGCGCCCAAGGCGACGGCGCTGCATGGCCGGCAGGAAGGATACGTCCGGGGATTCGTCGTGATCGGGCAGCGGGCGGGGCGCCAGGCTCCACTGCTGCCAGTCTTCGACGCTGGCCAGGCCAGGCGCCCAGGCACGCCATTGTGCGATGTTGAACGTGATCAAAGTTTATTCCCGCCCCTGCGGACTGCTTCTTTTCGTCCCGGTGACACGGGACGACACCGACCTTGGCGTGACTATTGACCGAGTGCGCGCATTATCCAGATGGGGGTCCGGAGTAGCAAATTTGTTACACATTATCTGTGTGCCGCATCGCTATTTCCGACTGAAGGCAAGCCTGACGGGTGCCTGCATGCGGGTTTTGATGAAGCAAATGCCCTGAGCTGGTACGCCCGTACCCGGTTGTCATCTAGATTGCCTGGACTCGCATGATGCTCAGGTCCACACTGACCCGTTTCCAATTTTTGCCAATTCGGGAGGGCGAACGATGCGCCGTGTGGTGTTCAATCAGAAAGGGGGTGTCGGCAAGTCCAGCATCGCCTGCAACCTGGCGGCTGTCAGCGCCAGCGAAGGCTATCGGACGCTGCTGATCGATCTCGATGCCCAGGCCAACTCGACCCACTACCTCACCGGCCTGACCGGCGATGACATTCCCATGGGCATTGCCGAGTTCTTCAGGCAGACCCTGGCGTCCGGCCCGTTCACGCGCAAGAACCAGGTGGATATCTACGAAACGCCCTACGACAACCTGCATGTGATCACTGCCACGGCAGAGCTGGCCGAGCTGCAGCCCAAGCTGGAGGCCAAGCACAAGATCAACAAGCTGCGCAAATTGCTCGAAACACTGGATGAAGACTACGAGCGCATCTATATCGATACCCCGCCAGCCCTGAACTTCTATGCGGTTTCGGCGCTGATCGCCGCCGACAAGGTGCTGATTCCTTTCGACTGCGACAGTTTTTCGCGCCAGGCGCTGTATGGGCTGATCAAGGAACTCGAAGAGTTGAAGGAGGACCACAACGAGGCGCTGGAACTCGAAGGCATCATCGTCAACCAGTTCCAGCCTCGCGCCAGCCTGCCCCAGCAGATACTCGACGAGTTGCTGGGCGAAGGCCTGCCGGTGTTGCCGGTGTATCTCAATGCCTCGGTGAAGATGCGCGAATCCCATCAGGTGGCTCAGCCCCTGATCCATATGGACCCGCGCCATAAGCTGACACAGCAGTTCGTTGAATTGCATCACCACCTGGAAAGCCAGTCCCGGTATTGAATCGCGTCGCGAGGGGATTGTTCAGGATGTCGTCATGGTACGCATGACGCGCTGAGGGTAGCAGCCTTCCTTGATTTCCCGGGTCAGGCGCTCGGCCTGGGCACGGGCGTTCTCGGCCATGTCGGCGGGAATGTCGATGGTGGCTTCCATGTCGGCCTTGAACTGCTGTTGCGAAGCCTTGACGCTATTGCTGCCAGCCTTGCAGCCGCAGGATATACGGTGACCGTGGGTGGCTACGGCGACCTGCCCGTCGACCCAGGTGGGGTTGCCCTGGGCGATGTAGCCGACTTCACGGCACGCCGGGCACCAGACCGGGTCGCCCATGCGGGCAATGCGAAACAGGTCGATGGCCTCGCTGGCGGACCCTGCCAGCACGAAACCGCCGCTTGTGGTGGGGTCGCCTTCCCTGACTACGAATGGCATGGCGTGGTTTCCTTCTGTAAGAGTGGGAGACCGATGCTAGGGCCTGGGCCGGGTTTCGTAGAGTGGGGGCAGGTGGTTAAAGACCGTTCCTACAGCAGAATCAGCGGCGGCTTGCGCTGCGGGGTACAGACATCGGTAGGAGCGGTGTTGCCGCGAAAAAAAGTCCCGGCTCCAGCCAATATTGGTCAGTCAGGCGCACTCTGGCTTTTGTTGGAGCGAGCTTGCTCGCGAAGAGGCCGGGAAAGTCACTGCATCTGCGCTGAACATGAGGCAGCCTTCGCGAGCAAGCTCGCTCCCACGGCTGAACTGACGCTTAGTGCATCTGAAGCCAGTCCAACAGGTCAGAAATACCGGCGGTGGGTCAGGACGAGCAGCTGATTTCCAGGTGCTTGCCCCAATCCGGCGGCCGTTTGGCGTATTCGGCCATGCCGGGCTGTTCGGTGAATGGCGTGCTCAATACTCGGTGCAGCTGCCGCACTTCGCTGTAGTCGCCCTGTTCCGCCGCTTCGATGGCCTTCTGCGCCAGGTAGTTGCGCAGCACATACAGCGGGTTGACCGCATGCATCCGCTCGCGGCGCTGTTGCTCGGTGCCTTCCGCCTGGCGGCCCAGGCGCTCCAGCAGGCTTTCGCCCCAGGCATCGAAACCCCGGATGTCGATGAAGTCGTCACGCAGCGTGCGCAACGCGTCGGCAGCCGGCTGGTCGCCCAGGCGGCGGAAGAACAGGTTGTAATCCACGCCGCCCATCTGCATCAGCTGCAACAGCCGGGCGATGAGTTCGGCGTCCTGTTCCTCGGCATGGGTCAGCCCCAGGCGGCGGCGCATCAGGTCCAGGTAGTGGGCCTGGTACAACGGCAGGAACAGACCGATGGCCTCGCGCAGCGCCTCGACGCTGATGAACGGCGTCAACGCCTGGGCCAGGGCGCTGAGGTTCCATTGGGCGATGGGCACCTGGTTGCTGAAAGCGTAGCGGCCTTCGTGGTCGGAATGGTTGCAGATGAAATGCTGGTCGAAGTCGTCGAGGAAGGCGTAGGGGCCGAAGTCGAAGGTGATGCCCAGAATCGACATGTTGTCGGTGTTCATCACGCCGTGGCAGAAGCCATAGGCCTGCCACAGGCCAAGCAGCTCGGCGTTGCGCTCGACGATGTCGCGGAACATCGCCAGCCAGGGTTCGTCCTGCTCCAGGCAGTGCGGGTAATGGTTGGCCAGCACGTACTCGCCCAGTTCTTTCAAGCGCTCGGGCTGTTTGGTGTAGTAGAAGTACTCGAAGCTGCCGAAGCGCACGTGGCTTTGCGCCAGGCGCAGCACCATGGCCGCGCTTTCCTTGCGCTCGCGCCACACCGGGGTGCTGGAGCCGATCACGCAGGCTGCGCGGCTGGTGGGAATGCCCAGGGCATGCAGCGCTTCGCTGGCGAGGAATTCGCGGATCGACGAGCGCAGTACTGCGCGGCCATCGCCCATGCGCGAGTAAGGCGTCTGCCCGGCGCCCTTGAGGTGCAAGTCCCAGTGCTGGCCGGCATCGTTGACCACTTCACCAAGCAGCAGGCCGCGGCCGTCGCCCAGCCGCGGCGTATAGCCGCCGAACTGGTGTCCGGAATAGACCATCGCCCGCGGGTCGGCGTCGGCCCACAGCTTGTGGCCGCTGAACACTTCGGTGAACAGCGGCGCTTCGGCGTCGGCGCAGGTCAGGTCGAGCAGCGCCAAGGCTGCCTCGCTGGCCACCACCAGGCGCGGCTCGTCGATGGGTTCGGGCAATACCTGGGTGGAGAATGCATCGCCCAGGCGGGCGAAGCGGTTGTCGAAATCGAGTTCGTCGAGGGCTTTCACAGGCTGTTGCCTCCGGCTGTATAGGTGAAGCGGCTGCTTAGCGGCTGAGGCTGCGCTCGTAGGCAGCCAGCACGGTGCGCTCGGACTGCACCAGGTAGCCTTCGAGCAGGTGCGTCGCTTCTTCGGCACGGCCTTGTTCCAGGCGTTCGAGAATCGCGGCATTCATATCGACATAGGGCGAGTGGAGGAATTCGGGGTTTTTCAACAGGCCGAAGGCCAGGCGCAGCTCGGCGGAAATCTGCCCATAGAAGGCTGACAGGCGCGGGCTGTCGGCCATTTCCACGATGGCCCGGTGAAACATCATGTTGGCCGTACCCACCGCCACCCAGTCCTTGGCCTCACGGGCGCACATGCCGCTCTCGACGGCTTCGCGCATGTGTCGTGCGCCCGGGTGCTGTGGATAACCCTGTGCCAGGGCCTTGCACTCGATGAAGCGGCGCACCCGGTAGATATCGATGATCGACGCCATGTCGGGCACCGCCACGGTCACACCGCGATTGGGCGCGTGCTTGAGCAGGCCTTCCTGGGTCAGGACCCTGAACGCTTCCCGCAAGGTATTGCGCGAGATCTGCAGGCTTTCCGCCAGCGCTGCTTCAGAGAGCCGCTGGCCGGGGACCAGCTCGCCCTCGACCAGCATTCTGCGCATTTCTTGGGTGATGGATTCTCCCAGCGTGCGTGGCTGTGGAGAGCAAGCGTCGTTCATAGAAGGTCCAGGATGAGAAAAAGCCTGCTGATGTTCCCTGAGTGCTGGAGGGCTGGCAAGCAGCAAGGAGGGGCGCTGTGCTCCATCAGGTAGCACGGCTGGGTCGAAGGGTAACAATTTGGTGCGTATAGCCTGACTATTCGATCATCATTGTTGAACAATATTCTCTTGTTTCTCCTACGTTAGAAGGTCTAAGAGTGGTCATTGGCATGCTCATTGCTCAATGCTCTGCTGCCTGCTCTCCCCCCACCCAGGAGCGATGCCGTGACACAGACCGCCACAGAGTTTACGAAAGCACGCCGATCTTCCCTTATCGCCGCCATGTTCATGATGACGACTTCCGCCATCGGTCCGGGTTTCCTGACCCAGACCGCCACCTTCACCGCGACCCTTGGCGCCGCTTTCGCCTTCGGTATCCTGGCCTCGATCCTCATCGACTTCGTCGTTCAGCTGAATATCTGGCGCATTGTCACCCTGACCCGCATGCGCGCCTCGGACCTGGCCAATACGGCGATTCCGGGCAGTGGCTACTTGCTGGCAGCCTTGGTGATTTCCGGCGGCCTGGTGTTCAGCCTCGGCAACCTGGCCGGCGCCGGCCTGGGCCTCAATGCGCTGACCGGCCTGGATCCGGTCTGGGGTGGGGCACTGAGCGCCTTGCTGGCGATTGCCATCTTCTCGTCGCAGCGCGCTGGCATCGCCATGGACCGCATCATGATCGTGCTGGGCGTGCTGAAGATCTCGCTGATCGTCTTCGCCTGCTTTGCGTCGCACCCGCCACTCGGTGAGGCACTACGTCAGTCGGTATGGCCGGACTTCATCGACTTCGCCTCCATCACCACCATCGTCGGCGGCACCGTCGGCGGCTACATCACCTATGCTGGCGCACACCGTCTGCTCGACCGCGGCACCGTGGGTATAGAGAACATCGATGCGGTGACCAAGGCGGCCCTGAGCGGCATCCTGGTCACCGGCATTGCCCGCTACGTGCTGTTCCTGGCGATTCTCGGCGTGGTCGCCAGTGGCGTGGTCATCGACGTTTCCGGCCAGGGTGCCAACCCGGCCGGCCAGGCCTTCGGCGCCGCCGCCGGGCAGTTCGGCATGCTGATGTTCGGCCTGGTGCTGTGGGCCGCGGGTATCAGCAGCATGATCGGTGCGTCCTACACTTCGATGTCGTTCATCACCGTGTTTTCGAAGAAAATCAGCGAGCGTGCGCGTAACCTCGCGACCGTGGGCTTCATCGTCCTGGCGCTGGTCTGCTTCCTGCTGCTGGGCAAGCCGCCTGCGGCGCTGCTGGTGTTCGCCGGGGGCTTCAACGGCCTGATCCTGCCCCTGGGCCTGAGCATCTTCATGTACGTGGGCTGGCGCCGCGCTGACCTGATGGACGGCTACCACTATCCGCGCTGGCTGCTGGTGCTGGGCGCGCTGACCTGCCTGCTGTCGTGGTACATGGCGTTCAAGTCTGCCAAATCCATTTTCGCCTTCATTGGCGCTGCCTGATTCCTACGGAGAACCGAACATGCGAACCATCGACATCAACAGTGACCTGGGCGAGAGCTTTGGCGCCTGGAGCATGGGCGAAGACGCGGCGATTCTCGAAATCGTCAGCAGCGCCAACGTTGCCTGTGGCTTTCACGCCGGCGACCCGGCCGGCATCCTGCGCACCCTGGAGGCGGCGGCGGCCAGGGGCGTGGCGGTCGGCGCGCATGTCGCCTATCCCGACCTGGTCGGCTTCGGGCGGCGCAACATGGACATCGGCTCGGCCGAGCTGAGCGCCGATGTGATCTACCAGATCGGCGCCCTGCAGGGCCTGGCGCGCAGCGTCGGCACCCAGGTCAGCTACGTGAAGCCGCATGGCGCGCTGTACAACACCATCGCCCAGAACCGCCGCCAGGCCGATGCGGTGATCGACGCGCTGCTGCGCCTCGACCCGACGCTGAAACTGGTATGCCTGGCCAATTCACCGCTGCTCGGCTGGGCCCGTGAGGCCGGCTTGCAGTGCGTGGCCGAGGCGTTCGCCGACCGCGCCTACACCGCTGAAGGCACCCTGGTGTCGCGCTCGCGGCCCGGCGCCGTGTTGCACGATGCCGAACTGATCGCCCGACGCATGCTGCGTCTGGTCGCCGAAGGCGTCATCGAAGCCGAAGACGGTCGCCAGATCCCTCTGCAGGCCGACTCGATCTGCGTGCATGGCGACAGCCACGACGCGGTGACCATCGCCCGTACCCTCAAGGCCGGGCTGCTCGCCGCTGGTGTGAACATCCGTGCATTCAGCCAGGGCCAAGCATCATGAACGCACTGCAACGCGCCCGTGAGTCCGCTGCCGCCGCCCGCGCCCGTTACCGCGCCGGTGAAGTGGCGCCCACCGCCGGCCAGGCCCCCGGCCTGACCCAGGCCAACCTGATTTCGCTGCCGCGCGAATGGGCCTATGACTTCCTGCTGTTCGCCCAGCGCAACCCGCAGGCCTGCCCGATCCTCGACGTCACCGAGCCGGGCAGCCACCAGACCGTGCTGGCCGAGCAGGCCGACTTGCGCACCGATATTCCGCTGTACCGGGTGTGGCGCGACGGCCAGCTGGTCGATGAAGTGCAGGATGCCTCGCCCCTGTGGGCGCAGCAGGGCGACCTGGTGAGCTTTCTGATCGGCTGCAGCTTCACCTTCGAAGCCGACCTGCTGGAGGCCGGCATCGACGTGCGGCACATCAGTCAAGGCTGCAACGTGCCGATGTATCGTTCCAACCGCCAGTGCCGGCCCGCCGGCCGGCTGCAGGGCGAGATGGTGGTGTCGATGCGCCCGATCCCGGCCAGCCGGGTGTCCGAGGCGGTGAAGATCACCGCGCGCTATCCGGCGGTGCATGGCGCCCCGGTGCATATCGGCGAGCCGCGGCTGCTGGGCATCGAGGACATCGCCAGGCCGGACTTCGGTGACGCGGTAGCGGTGCACGAAGGCGAGATTCCGGTGTTCTGGGCCTGTGGGGTCACGCCTCAGGCCGTGGTCATGGCGTCTCGCGTGCCGTTTGCGATCACGCATGCGCCCGGGCACATGTTCATCACCGACGTGCCCGACAGCCACTACCACGTATAGGAGAGCCCCATGCGTTTCTATCCGGTCAACCTGGACGCCCTCCTGGTTGAATTGGCCAATCTGGACGAGACCCTCGCGCTGTTCGATTCGCTGCAGCAGCAGCCCATCGCCGGCGTGCAGGAGATCGTCCCGGCGGCGCGGACCCTGCTGGTGCAGTTCCGCCCGGGCGCAATCGGCCCTGAGGCCCTGGCGGCGCAGATCGCCGCGCGGGATATCCATGGCCCGGCGCGCCAGGCTGGGCGCCTGGTGGAGATTCCCGTGCATTACAACGGCGAAGACCTCCAGGACGTCGCCCGTGAGCTGGACATCAGCGTCGAAGAGGTCATTCGTCGCCACACCGGCAGCGACTATAACGTGGCCTTCTGCGGCTTTGCGCCGGGCTTCGCCTACCTGAGCGGCGGCGCCGGCTTCGTGGTGCCGCGGCGCAGTACGCCGCGCACGCGCATCCCCGCCGGGGCGGTGGCCCTGGCCGGTGGCTTCAGCGGCATCTATCCACAGGCAAGCCCCGGCGGCTGGCAGATCATCGGCGTCACGCCGCTGAAAATGTGGGACCTGCAGCGTGACGAAGCGGCGCTGCTCAAGCCCGGCTACCGGGTGCGTTTCCAGGATGCCGGTCGGTTGCCGACGCAGAGCGTGACAGTGCCGGTCGCCGAGCGCCAACCCGCTGCGCCGGTCACGGGCGACTGCCTGGAAATTCTCTCGCCGGGCCTGCAGACCCTGCTGCAGGACCTCGGCCGGCCGGGCCGCGCCGGGGAGGGTATCTCCGCCTCCGGAGCCATGGACCGTGGCGCGCTGCGTTCGGCCAACCGCGCCGTGGGCAATGACCCTGGCACGGCTTGCCTGGAAATCCTCATGGGCGGCCTGAGTTTCACCTGCCATGGTCAGGCGCTGGTCGCGCTCACGGGGGCCGAGGCGGCCATCGAAGTGCGCAGCGCCGAGGGCCAGGTGTTGCATCCGCCGCTGTACCAGCCTTTCGCCCTGCACGACGGCGACCGGGTCAGCATCGGCTCGCCCAGCGCCGGCCTGCGCAACTACCTGGCGGTGCGCGGCGGCTTCAGCGTGGCGCCGATCCTCGGCAGCTTGTCCACCGACACCCTGGCGCAGGTCGGTCCGGCACCGCTGGCAAGCGGCGACCGCCTGGGCTTCGAGCGCCAGCCTGGTGGCCGGGCGGTGTCGCTCAGCGAGCAGCCGGCCTTCGCCATGCCGCGCCGTGACCAGCTGATTACCCTGGATGTGGTCATGGGCCCGCGCAGCGACTGGTTCACCCCGGCGGCCCTGGCGCTGCTCGCCGAGCAGACCTGGCAGGTCACCCCGCAGTCGAACCGCATCGGCATCCGCCTGGCGGGCGAGCAGAGCCTGGAACGCGCCGTGGGTGGCGAGCTGCCCAGCGAAGGCACGGTGGTCGGCGCCATTCAGGTGCCACCCAGCGGCCAGCCGGTGCTGTTTCTTGCCGACCACCCGCTGACCGGCGGCTACCCGGTGATCGGTGCTGTGGCCAGCCACCACCTTGACCTGGCCGGACAGATCCCGGTCAACGCGCGCATCCGCTTCAACCCGCTGGCGGCTTTCGAACCCGTGCTTCCCGTTTCTCCAGACGAGACCCAGAACAAATGAAAAAGGTCCTGATCGCCAACCGTGGCGAAATCGCCGTGCGTATCGCCCGAGCCTGCCGTGATTATGGCGTCGCCTCGGTAGCGGTGTACGCCGACGGCGACATCGACGCCCTGCATGTCGGTGCCGCCGACGAAGCCTATGCGCTGCAGGGCGAGCGCTCCACCGACACCTACCTGAACATCGACAAACTGCTGGCCGTGGCGGCGCGTGCCGGTGCCGATGCCGTACACCCCGGCTATGGCTTTCTCTCTGAGCGCGCCGACTTCGCCCGGGCGGTGATCGATGCCGGGCTGACCTGGATCGGCCCGGACCCGGCGACCATCGACGCCCTGGGCGACAAGGTCCAGGCCCGGCGCATCGCGCTGAAGGTAGGCGCTCCGCTGGTGGCCGGCACCGAAGACCCGGTGGCCGATGCCAGCGAGGTCATGGCATTCGCCGAACAGCATGGCCTGCCGATCGCCATCAAGGCCGCCTTCGGCGGCGGTGGCCGTGGCCTGAAGGTCGCCTGGCAGCTGGAGGAAGTGCGCGAGCTGTATGAGTCTGCCGTACGGGAGGCCACTGCCGCCTTCGGCCGTGGCGAGTGCTTCGTCGAGCGCTTCCTCGACCGCCCACGGCATATCGAGGCGCAGATCATCGCCGACCGCCATGGCCAGGTGGTGGTGGCCGGCACCCGCGACTGCTCGCTGCAACGCCGCAACCAGAAACTCATCGAAGAGGCTCCGGCGCCCTACCTGGACGCCGCGCTGCGCCAGCGCATCCATGACTCGGCCCGCGATATCTGCGCCGCCGCCGGTTATGTCGGCGCCGGCACCGTGGAATTCCTGCTCAGTGCCGACGGCACCCTGTCGTTCCTCGAGGTCAACACGCGCCTGCAGGTCGAACACCCGGTCACCGAAGAAACCAGCGGTATCGACCTGGTCATCGAGCAACTGCGGGTCGCCGACGGCCTGCCGCTGTCCTTCGAAGGCACGCCGGTGCCACGCGGCCACAGCTTCGAGTTCCGCATCAATGCCGAAGACGCTGGCAACGGCTTCCTGCCCACCCCCGGCCAGATCGAGCGCTTCCAGGCGCCCTCGGGGCCGGGCGTGCGTCTGGACACGGGGGTAGCGGAAGGCTCGCGGGTGTCGCCGAACTTCGACTCGATGATCGCCAAGCTGATCGTCACCGGGGCCACTCGCGAGCAGGCCATCCGCCGCGCCCGGCGCGCCCTGGCAGAGTTTCGCGTCGACGGCGTGGCCACTGTGCTGCCGTTCCATCGGGCGGTGATGGACCACGCGGACTTCACCGCGCCAGACACCTTTGCCGTGCACACCCGCTGGATCGAGACCGACTTCGCCCGCGACATCAGCATTGCGCCGCGCAGTGCTGCCGTGGCGGAGACTGGGGTGCTGCGCACCTTCGTCGAAATCGACGGCAAACGTCATGAGCTGGGCCTGCCCGCCGCGTTGCTGCGTGGTGTGAGCCTGGAGGGCAGCGCGCCGGTGGCGGCGACCGCCAGCGCCGAAGCGGTTGACCCGCATGCGGTGCTGGCACCGGTGGCGGGCAATCTGCACGCCTGGGTGGTGGAGGAGGGCACGCAGGTCGAGGCCGGGCAAGTCGTCGCGGTGATGGAAGCGATGAAAATGGAGACTTCGATCGTGGCGCCCTGCGCCGGGAAACTGGTCATCGAACAACAGCCCGGCGGTTACTTCGACGCCCGTACGGTGATCGGGCGTATCGCAGCCACTGCGTAACGGCATGTGGCCCGGTGGGAGCGGCTTTAGCCGCGAAAGCGCCAGGAAATTCAGTGCATCTGTTGTGAACAGGCGGTCGCTTCGCGGCTGAAGCCGCTCCTACCCGGCCTAACTGACCAGTATTGCGGCTACAGCCAATACGGTTTGATCAAGCGCTATGCGGCTTGTGGGAGCGAGCTTGCTCGCGAAGAGGTCGGCAAAGTCATCCCCCATTTGTTGTGAGCATGATGCCGCCTTCGCGAGCAAGCTCGCTCCCACGGTCTAACCGAATTGCAGTCCAGGCCGCTCCCATCGTTGGGCAGCGGGCAAGGCTGGCATTCAGTCCAGTCGCGTTTCCGGCGGCTCCGGGGCGTCCTTGGGGGTTTTGTCCAGGCTGGGGGCTGGCGTCGGGTCCGGGTCCTTGGCCTGGGGCGTGGGTGGCTCGACCGGCACCAGTTTCAGCTCGCCGCCGTGGATGTTCTTCAGGTAGACCTCCATCTGCCGGAACGAGATGTTGATCTTCTGCTTCTTGAACTCGCGGCTGATGAAACGGTTGATCTCGTCGAGCACCGGGTTGCGGTCGCCCAGGTCGCGCACGTGCATACGCAGTTCGTGGTCCAGGGTGCTCTCGCCGAAATTCAGGAAGTACACGATCGGCTCCGGCTCCTTGAGCACCCGCGGGTTGTCACGGGCGGCCTGCAGCAGCAGGCTGCGCACCAGCTCCAGGTCCGAGCCGTAGTCCACGCCCAGTTTCAGCGTGACCCGGGTGATGGTGTCGGTCAGCGACCAGTTGATCAGTTGGCCGGTGATGAAGGTCTTGTTGGGGACGATGATGTCCTTGCGGTCGAAGTCGGTGATGGTCGTGGCACGAATGCGGATCTTGCTCACCGTGCCGGACAGGTTGCCGATGGTGATGGTGTCGCCGATGCGCACCGGGCGTTCGAAGAGAATCATGATGCCGGAAATGAAGTTGGCGAAGATCTCCTGCATACCGAAGCCCAGGCCCACCGACAGTGCGGCGACCAGCCACTGCAGCTTGTCCCAGCTGACCCCGAGGGTCGACAGGGTACTGACGAAACCGACCCCGGCGATGGTGTACGACAGCAGCGTGGTGGTGGCGTAGGCGCTGCCCTGGGCGAGGTTCATGCGCGACAGCACGAAGACTTCCAGCAGGCCCGGCAGGTTGCGCGCCAGTATGAAGGTGATGGCCACGATCACCAGCGCGCCGAGCATGTCGCCCAGGCTGATCGGCACCATGCTGATATTGGCTCCGGTGCCGCTGGTGTATTCGTACAGGGTCACGTTGTCCAGGTAGGAGAACACCGTGATCAGGTCGGCCCAGACCCAGTACATGGCACCGATGAACAACGCCATCAGGGCCAGGCGGATCAGGCGCAGCGACTGCTGGTTGACCTGTTCGATGTCCAGCTTGGGTTCTTCGACCGGTATGTCGCCGTCGCCGTTTTCCCGCGCCGCCTGGCGCTTGGCCAGGGCGCGCTGGTAGGCCAGGCGCCGGGCCGCGACGTTCAGGCCACGGATGAACGCTGCCTCGACCACCAACCACAACAGCAGCAGGTAAAGGGTGTCGATCAGCCGGTCGGTGAGCTTCAGGGCGGTGTAGTAGTAGCCGAAGCACACGGCGATGAACAGCGCCACCGGCATGGCGGTGTAGGCCATGCCCAGCGCCTTGCGAAACAGCGAAGCGTTGTGATGGGTAGGGCTGGAGAGCAGCAGCCGGCCCAGCAGCAGGGTCATCAGCGCGTAGCAGCTGAGCACCACGCCGATGCCCAGCACGTCGTCGGCCAGTGCCGCCGGCTGGTGCTCGGCCACCGCCACCACGGCGACCAGTGCCAGCACCACCAGCCCCAGGCGCCGCACCCAACCGCGCAGGAACTCCACCTGCGAAGGTTCCCAGCGGAAATGCAGCTGGGCGACGCCATCCGGGGCCAGGATCCGGTAGGCGGTGTAGAACATCAGCCAAGTGAGGCCGATTTCCTGCAGTGCCACGCCGAGGTTGGCGTTCTGCCCACGGGCGTCGATCTGCAACGCATAGCCGCACGATGCCAGGGTCAGCGCCACCGGCATGGCCAGCAGCACGTTGATCAGCAGCGCCGCCGGGGTCTTCCACTGGTTGTCGCGGCGGAAGTGGCCGATGTCGGCATGCAGGTGGTTGAGCTTTTCGTACAGGGCCTTGCGCCGCCAGGTGAGCAGGCCGATGGTCAGCAGCAGCGGCAGGAACACCAGGGGGCGCTGCACCAGGCCGTCGAGCAGTTCGCTGAAGCTCGACGCCCAGGGCAGGGTGGAGACCTGCTTCTTCAGGCGCGGCCAGATGCCCTGGAACCATTCGGCGTCCAGCGGCTTGTTGCTGGGGATCCAGAACATCTGTTCGTCGAGGGTGGCGCGCAGGCTGATAGCGGTGCTGATCAGTTGCTTCTGGTTGAGCTGCAGGTTGATCGATTCGTTGAGCAGCGCGGCCAGCAGTCGGTTGAGGCGTTCGAGCAGGTCGCTGCGGGTCACCGCCAGGTCCATCAGGGTGCGCCGCAGGGCCGGGGTGACTTGTTCGCTGGGTTGGCTGGCCAGCAGCTTTTCCACGTAGTCGAGCGGCGTGCTCATCTGTTCGCGCTGCTGGTTGACCTCGAACTGGTACAGGCGGATGTCGGCGATTTCGTCAGCGAGGTTCTTGTCCACCTGCAGATGCGGCAGCGACTGCTTTTGTTTGTAGAGGATCTTCGACAGCAGCAGGCTGCCGCTGAGCACGTTGATCTGCTCGTCCAGGGCCTGGTCGGTCTGGGTCAGGTTGTCCAGCTGCTGCTTGGTCTGCAGGTTGCTCTGGGTCAGTTCGTTGAGGCGTTCGGTGCCGCGCAGCAGGTAGTCGGAGAGTTTCAGGTTGGCAGCGCTTTCGCTGGCCAGCACGCTGCTGCCACCGGTCTTCTGCGCTTCCCTGGCCAGGTCTTCGACGGTCTTCTGCGACTGCGCGCGACGCTTGTCGTTGATCAGGGTCTGCAGGTCCTGGATTTCCTGGTCCTGGCGCTGCACCTTCTCGTTCAGCAAGTCGTGCTGGCTGTTGCCCAGGTCCTGCAACTGACTGTTGCCGGCCAGCTCCTGGCGGCGCAGCTGGTTGAGGGCGCTGAGTGCGGCGATCTCGGCGTTGTACAGGTTGCGCTGGTCGCCGCTGAGCGGCTTGCCGCCGTCCTTGCCGTTCTTGAGCAGGGTGTTGAGCTGCTGGATGCGTGTCTGGTTGCTGGAGATTTCCGCCTGGGCGCGTTCAGGGCGGGTCTGGGCGGTGAGGATCAGGTTGCTGGCGTCGTTGAGCGCTTTCTGCTGGTCGCTCTGCTGGGTACTGCGGTCGCTGAGCAACTGTTCGAGCTGCGGCACGTCGAGGTTGGCGTAGCGCTGGGCGACCGGAATCACCTTGCTGTTCTTCAGGCGATCGAGTTCGCGCTGGTTGTCGATGATCTGCCGCGGCGCGCGGTCCAGCTGCTGCTTGAGCGCGGCAAGCTTCTGCTCGCTGTCGTCCTTGCTGTCGAGAAAGCCCAGGGTCTGCTCCAGCACCTGTTGCAGCGCCTTCTGGTCGGCGTCGGACAGCTTGCGGTCGGCGATCTTGTCCAGGCTCTGCTGGACGCTGTCGCGGTTGGGCGGATCGGCGGCCAGCGCCGCGCAGGAAGTGGTCAGGCAAAGGCCGAGCAGGGCGGCGGCCAGGAAGGTGCGCAAGGAAGACATAGACACCGATCGCTTGCAGAAACGGACAGGCGCGCAGTTTAAAACAATGCCCCCGGCAGGGGGCACTGGCAAACAGGCGATTTAATCGACGAGGTCTGCAAAGCGTGCGGGTGTCGCCGTTTTCAGCTCGTCTTAGGTTTCGTACGAAAAGTTGGCGAGCGAAGGTCAGGCAAGGCAAAAACAGGCGAGGAAGCGCAGTTTACTGGAGTAAATGAGCATTCCGAGCCTGTTTTTAACGCAGCATGGCCGAGCGCAGGCACTTTTCGTACAAAACCTAGAGGAACAGGCCCGGACCCGGGCGTGCGCCTTCGGGGAATTTGACCCCGACCTTGAGGATCCTGTTCCCTTCTGTCGAAGCGACGGTCCACAACGTGCCGTTCCACTCGATCTGGTCGCCGACGATCACTGCGCCGCGGTTCTTCTGCACGATGAACTGGGCCAACGGCATGTTCGGGTCCAGACCGTCGAGGTTCAGGCCGTACAGGGCGGCCACCGCGCCGAGCTGGGCATCGCCTTCCAGCACGAAATCGCCGAAGAAACGCAGGTCCTGGCCGCGTTGCGGGGCCTGGCTGAACAGCTTGCCGAGGGCCGGCAGGTCATGCTCGTGACCGATCACGCAGAGCAGGTCACCGACCTCCAGGGTGGTGCTGCCGGACGGGTGCAGCAGTTGTTTGCCACGGAACAGCGCGGCGATACGCGTGCCCTCGGGCATCTTCAGTTCGCGCAGGGCGGCGCCGATGCACCACTTTTCCGCGCCCAGGCGGTAGACGAACAGCTCCCATTCACTGGTGACGTGGACTTCCAGCGCCGAGCGGGAAATCGGCGCCGGGTCTGGCGGCACCGTGACCTTCAGCAGCTTGGCCATCCACGGCAGGCTGGTGCCTTGCAGCAGCAGCGAGATGAGCACGATGAAGAACGCCAGGTTGAAGTACAGCTGGGCATTGGGCAGCCCGCCCATCAGCGGGAACACCGCCAGGATGATCGGTACTGCGCCACGCAGGCCGACCCAGGCGATAAAGGCCTTTTCCCGGCCATGGAAGGCCTTGAACGGCAGCAGGCCGACCATGACCGACAGGGGGCGTGCCACCAGGATCATCCACAGCGCCAGGCCCAGGGCCGGAATGGCGATGGGCAGCAGGTCGTGCGGGGTGACCAGCAAACCGAGAACCAGGAACATGCCGATCTGCGCCAGCCAGGCCATGCCGTCGAGCATGTGCAGGATGCCGTGGCGGCTGCGGATCGGCCGGTTGCCCAGTACCAGGCCGAACAGGTAGATGGCCAGGAAACCGCTGCCGTGGATGGCGTTGGTCAGGGCGAATACCGCCGTGCCCCCGGCGATTACCAGAATCGGGTACAGGCCCGCGGTCAGGTTGATGCGGTTGACCAGTTGCAGCATCAGCCAGCCACTGCCCAGGCCCATCAGGGTGCCGATGCCGAACTCCTGGATCAGGTGCCCGAGCAGGCTCCAGTGCAGGCCGGTCTGGCCGCTGGCGAGCATGCCGATCAGGGTGACGGTGAGGAACACGGCCATGGGGTCGTTGCTGCCCGACTCGATCTCCAGGCTGGCGGTGACCCGCTCGTTGAGGCCCTTGCCGCCCAGCAGCGAGAACACCGCCGCGGCGTCGGTGGAGCCGACGATGGCGCCGATCAACAGGCCCTGCATGAGGTTCAGGTTGAACAGCCAGGCGGCCACCATGCCGGTCAAGGCCGTGGTGATCAGCACGCCGACGGTGGCCAGCGACAGGGCCGGCCACAGCGCCACGCGGAAGCTGGCGACCCGGGTGCGCAGACCGCCGTCGAGGAGAATCACCGCCAGCGCCAGGTTGCCGACCAGGTAGGCGGCGGCGTAGTTGTCGAAAATGATGCCGCCACCGTCGACGCCAGCGACCATGCCGACGGCGAGGATGATGACCAGGATCGGAATGCCCAGCCGCGAAGACAGCGAACTGACCAGGATGCTGGCCCCGACCAACACCGCGCCGATCAGGAACAGGCTGTTGATGGTCGATGCATCCAAGGGCAGTACTCCATGACTGTAAGAAGCGGGTTTCGCTTTGCGTAAGAAATGTTACTTATGCAGCGAGCGTGCCAAGGGATTTAACCCGTTGAATTGCCTGGCTGTCAAAGCCTTGTCGGGCAGGAAGGCTGAAACAACTTTCATTCGTCTGAAACATTCATGCCATAACTAACTACCGCACGGGGTATCGGTGTCCCTGATCAGCTGCATGGCTTTCTCGATCAAGGAGTCCGTCATGCCGCATTCGGCAGAGTTCATCGCAGGGGCGCAGCAGCGCGTTTATCAGTCCGAGCAGCGCTTGCTCAGGCAAAAGGCCCGGCAATTCATCCAGGACTATCCCGACGTCCATGGCCTGGCCTGGGCGCTGGCCCGCAAACTGTTGCAGGAGCTGGCCGGCAGCCAGGCCGATCCGGACAAGGTCTGGTGGCATCGCTTCGCCACGGCGGTCAGCAGCTCGCGCACCTACAACGGTTGGGCGCACACCGGCACGCCGGTGGAGTCGATGACCCTGGTCGAACTGGTGATGCACCGCTTCAACGCCCGGGATCAGGATGCCAGCGATGAGTTGCAGATGTATGGCGGCTTCTACATCGAAGGGCCTGGGCATGGCCATTTCGATGAGCGCAACGAGGTGCGGCTGTTGCCGCAACAGGTAATGGCGCGCCTGTGGCAGCTGGATTTCGCTCAGGCTTTCGGCCAGCGCGTCGAGGCATTCTGGAGTGCCCACGCGCAGACCTTCCTGACCTTGGCGCGCACCGGCTGCAAGGCAGCTGCCGCCCTGGCCGTACGCAATGGCCAGCTGACCGCGGCTGACCTGGCCCTGTTCGACCAGGCGATCAGCGCGGCGCCGACGGTGTCGGCGAACGCTACGGCGGGTGTTGCGCTGACGTCCAGCTCGGCGGTCAGCGTGCGCAGCTTCGATATCGGTGGGCTGGAGTCGAGTCATGTCATTCGGGTCGTCGACGGCGGTGGGCGGCAGATTCTGTATGTCGCCGGCAGCGAGGCCGCCTTCCATGTGTTCGCCACCGAGGGCGAACTGTTCGGCTGGGTACAGGGCTGCCTGCATGACGAGGCGGCGCGCAAGGCGTTCAGTGCGTTGTTTCTCAGCGCAGCGGATGCCACGCCCGAGCGTGCCCAGGCACTGGCGGGCATGCTGGAGCGCATACGCGACGCTGCTTCAGGTCCTGACACCAACCAGATCGCCGACCCTGAGGCACGGGTGCTGCTCAACCAGACCGACCGGGTCATTCTGGGCGACGTTTTCGAGCACTGGCGTGACCTGGCCCGGCGCGAAATGCATGGCGTGGTACACGCCCTGACCTCCAACGCCAGCTTGCGCAAGCAGATGTGGATCGGCTCCCTGAACGCGGTAGTCCGGGTGTTCGGTCCCCTGGCCGTGCTGTCCTGGCCGCTGGCCTTGAGCCTGATCGGTGCAGGCCTGGCCAATGTCGGTTTGAACATCGATCAGGCGGTCAATGGCGTCGACGCACGGCAGCGCAAAGCCGGAGTGATCGGCGCGGTATTCAATGCCATCTACGTGCTGTTCAGCCTGCCGCTGCTGGCCGATGCCCTGCCGGTGGCGCGCGCGGCCCTGGTGCCGGGGCCCGCGAGCGCGCCGGCGAGCTCTGATGGCGAGTGGGTCGCCCTGCAGTCGCTGGGCGCCTCCGGCAGCGGCGATGTGCCCATGCAGGGCATCGAACGCACTGCCAGCGGCGAGACTTGGATCATGCTGGGGGAAACGCCCCGCCGCGTGCGTTTCAGTTCGTCGCTCAACACTTGGCTGGCCGTCGACCCGCTCAACCCCTTCGCCTTCGAAGGGGCCACGCCCGTGCGGCTCGATGCCCAGGGGCAGTGGCAGGCGCTGCCGTCCCTGAAGCTCGGCGGTGGCATGGAGGGCGCAAGCGGCAGCCCGCTGGCCGGTCCGTCGCAGGCGACGGGCTACCCGACGGTAAGTTCGGAGTTCTGGGATGTGCACATGCGCTTCGACCTCGAAGAGGAGGAGCGTTTGTCGGACCTGGCGCTGGCGCGTCAGAAGGCAGTGATCAATGTGCACGAGATGGCGCCTGAAGACCAACTCAGCGTCGACAGCGCGGGCGACCAGGTGGTTATCGACGCCTGGGGTAACGAATTTCGCGTGTTCAAGACCCCGGCGGGCCGTTATTACGGTGGCCGGGTGAATCGTTACTCGCAGCGTGAAGAGGAGTTCAACCAGTACCTGCGCACCGGCAAGCCAAGAATCACCAACCAGGTGGAAATGATCGAGGAACTGGCCGACGACCTGCGGGCCATCGGCTACGACAACCATGCCACGCTGTATCGCGGCGGCAGCGGCGCGCGGGGCACCTCGGGGCTGAATTTCCGCCAGGGGCACATCAAGGCGGGTGACGTGCTGGTCAATACCGACTTCACCTCCTTTTCGGAGAACCCCTATGTCACGCGGTCCTTCGCCAGCAGCCAGGCCGGAGCACCGTCTTATGGCTTTGACGGTGCCATTACTTTCGATGACTCATCCATCGTCTTCGAGATCCTGGCCGAGCAATACCTTAATGCCACGCCTGTCGCGCCGTTCTCGGAGGAAGAGGAGGAGGCCGAACTGCTGTTCGCTCCGGGGCATTACTTCCAGGTGCGCGATATCCATGAAGTGCGTGGCACCGCCTACCGCTTCATCCGCGTGCGGATGCAGGAGATTGCAGCACCCTCCAGTGAGGCGCGGCTGTTTGAACTGCGTACCGGCGAACCATTCAGCCGCGAGCAATACGCGGCTCGGCTCGGTGAGCAGGGCAAGCGGTTGGTCGAGCGTTTCTTTCCTCGGGCGCAAAGGCCGTCGACCCGCTCTGGACAGGAATGAGAACCGGCCGCTGTCGCCAGCCCCGGTCGGGTGGTGCGGGGTCAGCCGATGGTCATCAGGCTGGCGTTGCCGCCGGCCGCCGCGGTGTTGACGCTCAGTGCGCGTTCGATGACCAGGCGCTCCAGGGCGATACCGGTTTCGCCGTACGGCAGGCCATGCACGCCGACGATGGCACCGCTGCGTTGCGCAACCTGCTCGCAGATCGCCCGCAGTTGGTCGCTGTCGCCGTGGTGCAGCACGGCATCGAAGCTCACCTCGTCACGCTGCCAGTCATTGACCAGTTGCACGCGGGCCTGGACTTCGCGAGGCAGGCGCTTGTACAGCGAGCGGCCGGGTTCGCCGTCCAGCCACAGCGCACGACTGCCCACCGCCAGCACCGCAGTCAGCTGCGCGAGCAGGTCGCCTTCGTCGTCGGCCAGGCACAGCACCTGTTCACGCGGCAGGATGGTGTAGCTGTTGCGCTCGCCGGTCGGCCCGGACAGGGCGCGGCTGATGCCGCTCTGCGATTGCGCGGCGAAGCTGTCGCTCAGTTGCACCAGCTCCTCGCGCTGCTGGCTGGCCGCCCAGGCCTTGAAGGCTTCCAGGGGCTTGAGCAGCGCTTCATGCAGGCGGGTGTCTGGCGCGCTGCCGGCATCGGCAGCGGCGAACGAGCGGGCGATGGCCTCTTGCGGGCGGGTGCTGAGCAGGCGGTACAGGTACAGCGGGCCACCGGCTTTCGGGCCGGTGCCGGACAGACCTTCGCCGCCGAACGGCTGTACGCCGACCACGGCGCCGACGATGTTGCGGTTCACGTAGAGGTTGCCGGCATGCGCCTTGTCGATGACCTTGGCGATGGTCTCGTCGATGCGCGTGTGTACACCGAGGGTCAGGCCATAGCCCGAGGCGTTGATCTGGCCGATCAGCGCGTCGAGGTCCTTGCGGGCATAGCGCACCACGTGCAGCACCGGACCGAAGATCTCGCGTTGCAGCTCATCGAAGCTTTCCAGTTCGATCAGGGTCGGCATCACGAAGGTGCCACGCTTGATCTCGTCGGTGTCGGCCAGGGCCATCTGGTATACGGCGCGGCCCTTGTCGCGCATGGTCTGGATGTGTTTCTCGATACCGGCCTTGGCCTCGGCGTCGATCACCGGGCCGATGTCCACGGCCAGGCGCTCGGGGTTACCCAGGCGGCTCTCGGCCATGGCGCCCTTGAGCATTTCGATCACGCGGTCGGCGGAGTCTTCCTGCAGGCACAGCACGCGCAGTGCCGAGCAGCGCTGGCCGGCGCTGTCGAAGGCCGAGGACACCACATCGATGACGACTTGTTCAGTGAGCGCCGAGGAGTCGACGATCATGGCGTTCTGGCCGCCAGTCTCGGCGATCAGCGGGATCGGCCGACCCTGGGCGTCCAGGCGACCGGCGACATTGCGTTGCAGCAGGCGCGCCACTTCGGTGGAGCCGGTGAACATCACGCCCTTCACGCGCTCGTCGCCGACCAGTCCGGCGCCGACGGTTTCACCGCGGCCGGGCAGCAGTTGCAGGGCGCCTTCCGGAATGCCCGCTTCGAGCAGGATGCGCACCGCCTGGGCTGCGACCAGCGGGGTCTGTTCGGCCGGCTTGGCCAGCACCGGGTTGCCGGCGGCCAGGGCCGCAGCCACCTGGCCGGTGAAGATCGCCAGGGGGAAGTTCCACGGGCTGATGCACACCACCGGGCCCAGCGGGCGATGGCTGTCATTGCTGAATTCGCTGCGCGCCTGCACCGCGTAATAGCGCAGGAAGTCCACGGCTTCGCGCACTTCGGCGATGGCGTTGAGGTAGGTCTTGCCAGCTTCGCGCACCAGCAGGCCCATCAGCGGCTGGATCTCGCCTTCCATCAGGTCGGCGGCGCGCTCCAGGATCGCCGCGCGCTCGCCAGGCGGCGTGGCCTGCCAGATCGGCCCGGCGCTCATGGCGCACTGGATGGCGCCGTTGACGTCGGCCAGGGTGGCTTCCTGCACATGCCCCACCACGTCGCGATGGTCGGACGGGTTGAGCACGGCTTGCGGGGTTTGCTCGCTGGCCGGGCAGCCGAGCAGCGGTCCGGCTTGCCATTCGTGGTTGGCGCTGCTCAGCAGCGCGGAGGACAGCGACGCCAGACGATGTTCGTTGGCCATGTCGATGCCGCTGGAGTTGGCGCGTTCGCGACCATACAGCTCGCGTGGCAGCGGAATGCGCGGATGTGGCAGGCCGCACTGGCCTTCCTGGGTGGCCATGCGTTCGATGCTGGTGACCGGGTCGGCGACCAGTTCCTGGATGGAAATCGACTGGTCGGCGATACGGTTGACGAACGAGGTGTTGGCGCCGTTCTCCAGCAGGCGGCGTACCAGGTAGGCCAGCAGGGTTTCATGGGTGCCCACTGGCGCGTACACCCGGCACGGGCGGTTCAGCTTGCCGTCGGCGACCTTGCCCACCACTTGCTCGTAGAGCGGCTCGCCCATGCCGTGCAGGCACTGGAATTCGTACTGGCCGGGGTAATAGTTCTGCCCAGCGATGTGGTAGATGGCCGCCAGGGTGTGCGCGTTGTGGGTCGCGAACTGCGGGTAGATGACCTCCGGCGCGGCGAGCAGCTTGCGCGCACACGCGATATAGGACACGTCGGTGTACACCTTGCGGGTGTATACCGGGTAGCCTTCCAGGCCGTCGAGCTGGGCGCGCTTGATCTCGCTGTCCCAGTAGGCGCCTTTCACCAGGCGGATCATCAGGCGATGGCGGCTGCGGCGGGCCAGGTCGATGACGTAGTCGATCACGTACGGGCAGCGCTTCTGGTAGGCCTGGATGACGAAACCGATGCCGTTCCAGCCGGCCAGTTGCGGCTCGAAGCACAGGCGTTCGAGCAGGTCCAGCGACAGCTCCAGACGGTCGGCCTCTTCGGCGTCGATGTTCAGGCCGATGTCGTATTGCTTGGCCAGCAGGGTCAGCGACAGCAGGCGCGGGTACAGCTCGTCCATGACCCGCTCGTACTGGGCGCGGCTGTAGCGCGGATGCAGGGCCGAGAGCTTGATGGAGATGCCCGGCCCTTCATAGATGCCCCGGCCGTGGGAGGCCTTGCCGATGGAGTGGATGGCCTGCTCGTAGGAGGCCAGGTACTTCTGCGCGTCGTGTTCGGTCAGCGCGGCTTCGCCGAGCATGTCGTAGGAGTAGCGGAAGCCCTTGCTCTCGAACTTGGCGGCGTTGGCCAGGGCCTCGCCGATGGTTTCGCCGGTGACGAACTGCTCGCCCATCAGGCGCATGGCCATGTCCACGCCCTTGCGGATCATCGGTTCGCCGCTCTTGCCGATGATGCGGCTCAGCGAGGAGGTCAGACCGGTTTCGTTGTGGGTCGAGACCAGCTTGCCGGTCAGCAGCAGGCCCCAGGTCGCGGCGTTGACGAACAGCGACGGGCTGTTGCCCAGGTGCGGCTGCCAGTTGCCGGTGCTGATCTTGTCGCGGATCAGCGCGTCGCGGGTGCCTTTGTCCGGGATGCGCAGCAGGGCTTCGGCCAGGCACATCAGCGCCACGCCTTCCTGCGACGACAGCGAGAATTCCTGCAGCAGGCCCTGGACGATGCCGGCGCGGCCACCGGCGCTTTTCTGGTGGCGCAGCTTGTCGGCGATGCTGGCGGCCAGTTTGTGGGTGGCTTCGGCTTGCGGGGCGGGCAGGCGCGCCTGCTCCAGCAGCATGGGCACCACTTCCTGTTCAGGGCGGCGGTAGGCCGAGGTGATGGCGGCGCGCAGCACCGATTGCGGCAGAATGCTCTCGGCGAAGTCGAGGAACGGCTGGTAACCGGTGTCGGCCGGTGCATCGACGCGTTCATCGCCCTCGCGGGCGTCGTGGCCGTTGAGTTCCAGCAGGGGGGCACCACTTTCGAGCCGTTCGAGGTAATTGAAGATCGCCTGCTTGATCACCCAGTGCGGGGTGCGATCAATGCCCTGTGCAGCGCTTTTCAGGCGTTCGCGGGTCTGCTCGTCGAGCTTGACGCCCAAAGTGGTGGTGGCCATGTCTTGTCCTCATTATCGCCATCGTGGATGTGGCATCCGGTCGTGGGCAGCAGATTAGCTGCGAGTCGTTCGGGGTGCAACCAGGTGCAACCTAAATTTTCGTGCCAGGCCCACCTGCTGTCGGTCGGTCGCCGGGTTCACGGAAAAATGCCTGATTGCGGGCGCTCGAAGCCGGCTTTTACGGGGGTTTGCACTGCTGCGGTGCGCTTTCGTTTCGAGAACGGTGTCACGCAGAGGTACAACTGCCATCTGAAAGCGGTTGCACCTGTTTGGCGTTGTTGTCTAGGATGCCTGCCCAGCGGTGCAACCGACAGCCCCTTTCGGGGGCCGAGGCCAGCGAGGTGTCCGGGGACGGGCTGTTTTGGTGAGTCCTTGGCGGCTTCCCCGGGCGCTGAATAACAACAACACCAAGGCAGACATATGAGTTTCTTCAATCCCACCCTGATCACCTTCGTGGTCTACATCGCGGCCATGGTCCTGATCGGTTTCATGGCCTATCGCTCGACCAACAATTTCTCTGACTACATCCTCGGCGGGCGCAGCCTCGGCAGCCTGGTCACGGCGCTGTCGGCAGGTGCCTCGGACATGAGCGGCTGGCTGCTGATGGGCCTGCCAGGGGCGATTTTTGTTTCCGGCCTGTCGGAAAGCTGGATCGCCATCGGCCTGATCGCTGGTGCCTATCTGAACTGGCTGTTCGTCGCCGGGCGCCTGCGCGTGCACACCGAGTACAACGGTGACGCCCTGACCCTGCCGGACTACTTCTCCAGCCGTTTCGAAGATCGCAGTGGGGTACTGCGTATCATCTCGGCAGTGGTGATTCTGGTGTTCTTCACCATTTATTGCGCCTCGGGCATCGTCGCCGGTGCGCGCCTGTTCGAAAGCACCTTCGGCATGTCCTATGAAACGGCGCTGTGGGCCGGCGCTGCGGCGACCATCGCCTACACCTTCGTCGGTGGCTTCCTGGCAGTGAGCTGGACGGACACCGTGCAGGCCTCGCTGATGATCTTCGCGCTGATCCTCACACCGATCTTCGTGTTGCTGGCCACTGGCGGCGTCGACCCGACGTTCCTGGCCATCGAGGCGCAGGTACCGGGCAGCTTCGATATGTTCAAGGGCACCACCTTCATCGGTGTGATCTCCCTGCTGGCCTGGGGCCTGGGCTATTTCGGCCAGCCGCATATCCTGGCGCGCTTCATGGCCGCCGATTCGGCCAAGTCGATCGCCAACGCCCGACGCATCTCCATGACCTGGATGATCCTGTGCCTGGGCGGCGCGGTGGCCGTGGGCTTCTTCGGTATCGCCTATTTCTCGGCCAACCCTGATGTCGCCGGCCCGGTGACGGAAAACCCGGAGCGGGTGTTCATTGAGCTGTCCAAGCTGCTGTTCAACCCTTGGGTGGCGGGCGTGCTGCTGTCGGCGATTCTCGCGGCAGTGATGAGTACCCTGAGCTGCCAGCTGCTGGTGTGCTCCAGCGCGCTGACCGAAGACTTCTACAAGGCCTACCTGCGCAAGGGCGCCACGCAGAAGGAGCTGGTCTGGGTCGGTCGGGCCATGGTGCTGCTGGTGGCGGTGGTGGCCATTTTCCTGGCTGCTAACCCGAACAACCGTGTGCTCGGTCTGGTCAGCTACGCCTGGGCCGGCTTCGGTGCGGCCTTTGGCCCGGTGGTGTTGATCTCGCTGCTGTGGAAGGGCATGACCCGCAATGGTGCGTTGGCCGGCGTGGTGGTCGGTGCGGTTACCGTCGTGCTGTGGAAGCAGTTCACCAGCTTCGGCCTGTACGAGATCGTGCCGGGCTTTATCTTCGCCAGTATCGCCATCGTGGTGTTCAGCCTGCTGGGCCAGAAGCCCTCGGCGGCGATGCAAGCGCGTTTCGACACTGCCGACAAGGCTTACAAAGACGCGGTGCGCTGAGTACCTGGCTGACCTGAAGCGGCCCGCATGCCTGCCTGGCATGCGGGCCGTTTTCATTTGTTGTGGTCGATATCCAGGCGATAGAAGGTCGCCTTGCCGCCTTCGCTGGTGTAGCCGGTATTGTCCTGGGTGTAGACGCCCGCCTTGAAGTACAGGGGCTTGTCGCGCCAACTGGCACCCACCGAAGTCCGCCAGTTGCTGTCCTTGACGCTGACGCTCAATTCGCCGCCGGGGCTGAGGTGGATGATGTACCTGAAGCGTTCTTCGAGCGCCACGCCTTCCAGGAGGGTGATGATCCGCGCTTCCTTGTCTTCGAAGCGCTGGCGCACCTTGGCGACGATGTTGCCGGTCTTGGTGGCGTCCTTGTACTGGTATTCGACCTTGAGCATGGGGCGGTCGCTGTCTTTGGTATGGATCTGGCCAATGACGATCCTGCCACTGGAGGGGACCTGGTTGACCGCCAGGGTGGCGTAGAGGAAGTTGTCCGCTTCGGGGAACAGCCAGTTGTGAGGCGTGCCGTCGGACCAGGTTTCGCGCAGTTCGCTACGCGGGAATTTGGCATTGTCGGTCTTGGTGCCGGTCACGGGGGCCCAGAAAAAGATCCGGTCGCTGTGTGACTCGAAGTACTTGCCGTCGTAGCCCTGTTTCAGTTGCTGGGTTTCGATGGTTTTGGGGGGTGAGCCCACAGGAATGCTGAGATTCCATGAACCGAGGTCGATCATCCGCTTTGTTCCGCAAGTGACTGATATCTCCGGTGCAGAATCGATTCCGGAGAGATGAAGCGGAGTTATATACGAATAATAAGCAAACTTGTTAGCGCCGAATTAAGCAAAGTTTGGAATCAAAATGATTTCAATTTGTCCTAAGCGCCGGAGATTGAAGGGCTGAACGAACGCTACCGTTAGTCGGCAAAATCTCGGTTTCGTGATGGCAATCAGCTTCCCGCCTTACGCTTTCGAATACGCAGGGCTACAGTGGTGTCACTGTGATGACACGGTGTTGGCGTCAGGCAGTCGCTTAACAAGAGAAGCAGCATGGAATGCGCGAATACCAATGCTAATGACGGCAATGCGGTATTACTGGTCGTCGATGATTACCCTGAAAACCTCGTGACGATGCAGGCGGTCCTGCAGCGCGCCGATTGGTGCATCGTGACCGCCAGCTCGGGTTTCGAGGCGCTCAACGTGCTGCTGGAGCGCGAAGTCGACCTGGTGTTGCTGGACGTACAGATGCCCGGCATGGATGGCTTCGAAGTCGCTCGCCTGATGCGGGGCAGCCAGCGCACGCGCCTGACGCCCATCATCTTTCTGACCGCCAACGAGCAGAGCCAGGAAGCGGTGCATCGCGGCTATGCCAACGGCGCCACCGATTACCTGTTCAAGCCCTTCGACCCCCACGTGCTCAGGCCCAAGGTGCAGGCCCTGCTGGAGCAGCAGCGTAATCGCCGCGCCCTGCAGAAACTGACCCAGGAGCTGGACGCCGCGCGCGCGTTCAACGCCTCGGTGCTGTCCAACGTCGCCGAAGGCATCCTGGTGGTCGACGAGCAGGGCAGCATCCGCTTCGCCAATCCGGCCATCTGCCGTTTGCTCGACCTGGCCGAGAACGCCCTGGATGGCTCTGCGCTGCTCGATCATTTCAGCTACCCCAAGGCCGGGCACTGGCTGGAGTCAGGCTTTCATACCCATTACCGACGCGGCGAAACCTGGCGTGTGCATGACGCGACCCTGCTGACCCGCACCGGCGGTCAGCTGCCGGTGGCGTTTTCCTGTGCTCCCCTGCCGACCGAGCAGAAAGGCATGGTGCTGAGCATTCTCGACATGTCCGTCGAGCGCGATCTCTACCGCCAGCTGGAACAACAGGCGGTCACCGATGCACTGACCGGCCTGCTCAATCGTCGTGGTTTGTTCAAGGCCGTGGACAGCATGCTGCCGCGCAACGAGCGGGCCGGCAAATGCCTGGCGGTGATGTATCTGGACCTGGACGGCTTCAAGCGCATCAACGATTCGCTGGGGCACGAATCCGGTGACCAGGTGCTGCTCTGGGTGGCCGGGCAATTGCGTGAATGCATGCGCCCCTACGATGTGCTGGCGCGCATCGGCGGTGACGAGTTCGTGGTGGTCATCGAAGGCCTGGAGCACGCCGAGCAGGCGGCCAAGGTGGCCGAGAAACTCATCGAGCGCGTCTCGGTGCGCCGCCATGTGGACGGTGTGGACGTGACCCTGGGGGTGAGCATCGGCATTTCCACCCACCCGGCCTGCGGTGCCCAGCTCGACGACCTGCTGCGGGTGGCCGACACCGCCATGTATGAAGCCAAGCGTGCCGGGCGTCAGCAGTATCGCTTCTATGACCAGAGCATGAATGGCCGTGCACGCTCACGGTTGATGCTGGAGGAGGGCATACGCAGCGCCATCGAAGACCAGCAGTTCTCGGTCATCTACCAGCCCCAGGTGTATGCCGTCGATGGCCGCCTGCGCGGTTTCGAGGCGATCCTGCATTGGCAGCATCCGCTGGTGGGCGATGTGCCGCGTGACCTGTTCATGCCGCTGCTGGAGGAAACCCGGCTGATCAATCGCCTTGGCGACTGGATGTTCGACCAGAGCACCGAACAGCGGCACCGCTGGAACGGCGTCTTCGACGCCGACCTGGTCATGAGCGTGGGAATCAGTGCCTCGCAGTTCTGCCTGCCCAGCCTGGCGACCGAACTGCAAGCCGCGATGCAGCGCCACGGTATCGCGCCGGGCCAGCTGGAAGTGGAAATCAGCGAAACGGCACTGGTGCACAACCTCAACCACAGTCGCCGACAACTGCAGCAGTTGCATGACATCGGGGTGCGGGTATCGCTGGACGATTTTGGTGCCGGTGATTGCTCGCTGGCGCACCTGCGCAATCTGGAACTGGATTCCCTCAAGTTCGATCGGCACTTCATCGAAACCCTGCTCGATTGCCCGCGGGACATGGCCATGGCAAGCAGTGTCATCGAGCTGGCGCATCGCCTGAACATTCTGGTGGTTGCCGATGGCGTGACGCGCGTCGAGCAGCTGCGCTGGTTGGTCGAGCAGGGTTGCCACCTGCTGCAAGGCGCCTTGCTGGCCGCGCCGCTGAGTGCCGCGCAGGCCCAAGACCAGCCGCGGCGCATGGACCTGCACGCCTGGAACCTGAGCGAACCCTCCCGGCCGCGCTGACGCCGATGGTGTAGACTGCCGGGCTCATTCCGACTCGCGACGGCCCCGATGAGCGCTTCCAGTCCAGCACCGTTGAAATACCTGCAGGCCTATCCGGCGGCCTTGCAGGAGCAGGTTCGCCAGCTGATCGCCCAGCAGCGCCTGGGCGATTACCTGCAGCAGCGTTACCCCGCTCGGCATGCGGTACAGAGCGACAAGGCCCTGTACGCCTATGCGCTGGAGCTGAAGAACCAGTACCTGCGCAACGCCCCGGCCATCGACAAGGTGCTGTTCGACAATCGCCTCGACCTGACCCATCGTGCGCTCGGCCTGCACACGACGGTGTCGCGGGTGCAGGGGGCCAGGCTCAAGGCCAGCAAGGAGATCCGCGTGGCCTCGCTGTTCAAGGAAGCGGCCCCGGAGTTCCTCAACATGATCGTTGTCCACGAGCTGGCGCACTTCAAGGAAACCGAGCACAACAAGGCGTTCTACAAGCTCTGTGAGCACATGTTGCCCGGTTATCACCAACTGGAATTCGACCTGCGTGTCTACCTGACCTGGCGCGACCTGCAGGCGGCCTGAAGCGAGACCCTTTCATGGAAGTGAGCAAGACCAAGAGCAGTTTCTATCGCCGTCTCTACGTGGCCTGGCTGATCGACAGCGGGCAGGCCAGCAGCGTGCCGGCGCTGACCGAACTGACCGGCATGCCGCGGCGCACCGCCCAGGACACGATTGCCGCATTGGCCGACCTGGATATCGTCTGTGAGTTCGAGCAGCGCGACGGCGCGCGCAACCATGCCGGTGATTACCGCATTCGCGACTGGGGAGCGATCGACCCGCGCTGGATCGAGCGCAACCTGCCGACTATCAGACAGGTGCTGGGCTACCCCCTTTAGGAGAAATACTGGTCAGTTAGACCGTTGGAGCTTGCTCGCGAATAGCAGGCTATCTGGAGCGGGTACACCCGTCGCTGCATCTGCGCCCTTGAGTCACCTTTCCGCCTTTACGGCGGGTTACTTTTGGTTTCGGCCAAAAGTAACCAAAAGCCATTGCTCCTGGCTTGGGTCTGCCCTGCGGGCAGACTTCCCTCCTTCCGGCGCCATTCCAGGGGGCCGGCGCAATGGGCCGTCCCTGGCCCAGTGCGCCTAAGCCGGCTTCCCTGCCGGCTTACCCCCTTCCATGACACCTCCACTCGGCCTGCACCGAAGTCGCGTTTTGCGGCGTCTGTGAGAGCGGTGCTCGAAAAGCAAAAGCGACGCCAGATCGGATTGCTTTGGTCTAAAAGATCAGTATTGCGGCTAAAGCCGCTCCCGGCGCGAGCGGGGTGTGCCGCGCTTACTCCAGGTCGCGGCGCATGCCGATGTGCGGGATGCCATCTTCCAGATACACCTCGCCCACCGGGTTGAAGCCATAGCGGCTGTAGTAGCCCTGCAGATGGGCCTGGGCGGAAAGGTAGATGGGTTGATCCGGCCACTTGCGCTCGGCCTGTTCCAGGGCCTGCTCCATCAATTCATGGCCCAGGCCTTTCTTGCGGATCGCCGGGGCGGTGACCACGCGGCCGATGGTCACGTCGCCATTCTGCTGGATCGGGTCCAGCAGGCGCAGGTAGGCGACCAGCTGGCCCTCCTGCATACCCAGCACATGACAGGTGTCTCCGATCAGGTCCAGGCCATCGACATCCTGATAGACGCACTGCTGTTCGACCACGAACACCTCGGCACGCAGGCGCAGAACCGCATACAGCTGTTCGAGGGTCAGGTCGGTATGGTGTTTGCAGATCCATTTGATAGACATGTCGCTGACTCGGAGATAAACCTTCGCGGATTCTAAACCCATCGCGCTGCATTCCCAATCAATCCCTCCCTGCGCGGCTCGGCTGTTTAAAGTCGTTGTGGACATAGGCAGGTGGCTGGGTGGATTGGTAGCATCCGTGAACTCGGCAGACGTTCCTGCAGTCTGCCGGTGAGTGGTTTGGAAGCCACCGACCAATTAGGGAATTGAGCATGCCTCGATGGATTCGGGCCATAGGGATGGTAGGACTGCTGTTGGCAGGGCCGGGCGAAGCGGCAGAGCGCCTGCGCCTGGTGGGTGATTCCTGGGCGCCTTTCACCGACGCCGGTTTGCTCAATGGTGGCCTGGCCACCGATATCGTCAGTACGGCACTGGCCAGGGCCGGCTATGCCTCTTCCTACGAACAGGTGCCCTGGGCCAGGGCGCTGCGCGGCGTGGCCGAGGGGCGCTACGATGTGCTGGTGAACGCCTGGTACACCGAAGAGCGCACCCGAATCGGCCAGTTTTCCGCCGAGTACCTGGTCAACCGCATCCTCTTCGTCAAGCGCCGGGACGCGCTGTTCAGCGAGTGGACCCCATCCATGCTGCACCGCCACACCATTGGGGTGGTCAGGGGCTACGCCTATTCCCCGTCATTCGATGAGGACACCAGCCTGCACAAGGTTCCGGTCGTGGACTTCTCCATGGCGGTGCGCATGCTGGCGGCGGGGCGCATCGACCTGACCCTGGAAGACGAATTCGTCGCCCGTCACCAGCTGGCCGTGGAAGATGCCTCGGTGCGTGACGCGCTGGAGTTCATGCCGATGCCCCTGGCCGAGAACAGCCTGCACATCCTCGTCAGCCTCAAGCACCCCGATCATGCACGGATCGTCCAACGTTTCGACGCGGCGATTGCGGCGATGAAGGCCGATGGCAGCTACCAGGCCTTGTTGCGCCGCCATGGTTTTTGACGCAGTCCTGATGGCGGCTTTAGCCGCCGTATTGATCGGTTGGACCGGGCAGGCGCGGCTGAAGCCGCCACCCCGCCAGCCATGCCGACCGGCATGGCCTTCAAGGGATCAGGCCTCTACAGCCGGCTCGCCCTGCTTGACCAGGTGCGCCGCCAGGGTGCGCAGCGGCGCCAGTTGCCGACAGATCAGCGCCAGCTGGGTCTGCACCAGGCGCTGGCTTTCTTCCATGTCATCGGGAATCTGCTCCAGCTCGGTGGCCAGGGCTTCCTCGTCGTCGCTCTGCACCGCCACGGGCTGGCGCTCGGCCAGGGCCTGGGCGATTTCTTCCAGGCTGGCCGCCACGGTCGCGCCGGCGCCGTCGATCAGGTGTTCGTGCACCGTGGGTGGAAGCTGCGTGTCGCGGTGCGCGCCCAGGCCGGACAAGTAGCTGAGCAAAGTGTGGGACAGCACCAGGAAGCGAAAGCCCACGTCGGCCTCTTTCCTGAAATGCCCGGGTTCCTTGAGCATGTTGGCCAGCGTGGTGGACAGCGCGGCGTCGGCGTTGTGGGCGTTGCGCCGCGCCAGGCGGTAGGCCAGGTCGTCGCTCTTGCCCTGGGCGTATTGCTGCATGATCTGCCGCAGGTACAGGCTGTTGCACGCCAGGGTGTTGGCCAGCACCTTGTTCAGCCGCCGACCCTGCCAGTCGGGCAGGAACAGCGCCACCGCCAGGCCGGCGATCAGGCTGCCGAGCAGGGTGTCGAACAGGCGCGGCAGCAGCAGGCCGTAGCCATCGCCGACCTGGTTGAAGCAGAACAGCACCATCACGGTGATCGCCGCCGTGGACAGGGTATAGCGGGTGGTGCGGTTGACGAAGAACACCACCCCCGCCAATACCGCACACATCGACTGCAGGATCGGGCTGGTGACCAGGCCGAACAGCGCCCAGCCGGCCACCAGGCCGATGGCGGTGCCGACGATCCGCTGGCCCAGCTTGATGCGTGTGGCGCCATAGCTGGGCTGACAGACGAATACCGTGGTGAGGATGATCCAGTAGCCGTTGGCCGGGTGGATCAGGTGCACCATGGCATAGCCCACCGAGAGCGCCAGGGGCAGGCGCAAGGCGTGGCGGAACAGCAGCGAGGTGGGGGTCATCTGCGTACGCAGGCGGTTCCACACATCCTTGAGATTGCGCGGCGAGCGGTCCAGCAGGCTGCTGTCGCGGGCGTCGGCCACGGCGTCGGGGTTGCTGGCGTCGCTGATCAACCGGTCAAGGGTCTCCAGGTTGGCGGCCAGGGCACGCAGCGAACGCAGCAGGCTGCGCCAGGCCGGGTTGCTCTGCAGGCGCAGGTGCTCCAGGGAGGCGCGCAGGTCTTCCATGGCTTCGGCGAAGTTGGCGTCGTAGATGAATGGCTGACGCATCTGGATGGATTCGGACAGCGCCTGACAGGCCGAGCCCTGCTGGCGCAGCAGGCGCTGGCAGCGGAACAGCACGTCGCTGTGGAAGAAGGCCTCGGCCAGCGAGTTGTAGGGGTAGTGCGACGAGCTGGCGCGCTCGTGGATGTCCTGGGCAATGAAGTACAGCTTCAGGTAGCGGCTGACCTTGGAGCCAGGCCGACTGCTGCCGACCCGGTGCAGGATGATCTCCTTGGTGGCGTTGAGCGCTGCGACCACCTTGCCGTTCTGCTGCGCCAGCTCGATGCGTCGGGCCTCGACGTCCAGGGTGCGGATCGGCTCGAACAGGCTGGACTTGAGCTTCAGGTACAGGCCCAGCTCACGGAACAGCCGCGCCAGCGCCTGTTGCACCGGCTGGTTGGAGAACAGCAGCTGCCAGACCACCGACAGCAGCCCGTACCAGGCTGCGCCGGCGACCAGCAGCATGGGCTCGTGCCAGAAATCCAGCACTTCGCCGCCGCGCTGGTCGACGCCGATCATGGTGTACACCGAGAGAATCAGCGTGCCGTAGGCAATCGCCCCGTAGCGCTCGCCCAAGGCGCCGAGCATGGTCAGGCAGAAGCTGGCCAGCGCCAGGGCCACGACGAACAGCCAGGGGTAGGGAAACAGCAGCTCCACGGCCAGTGCGGCAATGCTGAAGCACACCAGGGTCACCGCCAGGGCATTGAGGCGGCCTTGCCAGTTGTCGTCGGTCTCGGCCAGGGCGCTGGCGATAATGCCGAGGAACAGCGGAATCAGCAGGCCCATTTCGTTCTGGTACCAGCACAGCGCCATGCTGCCGGTCAGGGCGATGAACACCCGAATGCTGTAGGCGAACTTGTCCTGTGCCCACAGGCGGCGGAAGGTATGACTCAGGGATTTCGATGCCATGAATGCGCTGACGGCCTTTTTCGCAGGTGAACGGGCAGAAACAGAGGATGTACAGCGCCCCGGTAACGCTGTACATCGGCATAGCAAGATTTGTTCCGCGCGTACAAGTTCCCGGGTGAACAGTCAGCGGGGCCGAGCGCAGTGTCGCTCACTAAGGCTAGGCAGGTAGCGGCTTTGGCCGCAATATTGTTCTATCAAGCGCTTTGTGGCTTTGTGGGAGCGAGCTTGCTCGCGAAAAACTGGCAACGTCGCTATCTGCTGTGAAGTTGACGCCGCCTTCGCGAGCAAGCTCGCTCCCACGGTCTAACTGGCCAGTATTGGGGTTATACGCAATACTGTTCGCTTAAGCGGCATGTGGCGCGGTAGGAGCGGCTTTAGCCGCGAAAACGCCAGAAAATTCACTGCATATGTTGTGAACATGCGCTCGCTTCGCGGCTGAAGCCGCTCCTACCCCGCCTAACTGACCAGTATCAGGGTTAGACGTACTGCGCGGCTGCGTAGCCGGAGGCCCAGGCCCACTGGAAGTTGAAGCCACCCAGGTGGCCCGTGACGTCCAGCACCTCGCCGATAAAGTACAACCCAGGCGACTTCAGCGATTCCATGGTCTTGGACGACACCTCGCGGGTGTCGATGCCGCCCAGGGTCACCTCGGCGGTCCGATAGCCTTCGGTGCCGGCTGGCACCACCTGCCAGTCCGCCAGTTTTTCGGCGATGCTCGCCAGCTCGGCGTGGGTGTACTGCTTCATGGGCTTCGAGGTGAACCACTGCTCGGCCAGCAGGGTGGCCATTTTCTTGGTGAAGATTTCACCCAGCAGGGTCTTCAGCTCGCTGTTGGGGCGTTCGGCCTGTTGCTGCTTGAGCCATTCGTGGGCATCGCGGTCGGGCAGCAGGTTGATGTGCACCGTGTCGCCCGCCTGCCAGAACGAGGAGATCTGCAATATCGCCGGGCCGCTCAGCCCACGGTGGGTGAACAGGATGTTCTCGCGAAAGCTGGTGTCGTTGCAGCTCACCAGGCAGTCCACCGACGTACCGGACAGCTCGCCACACAGCGTCTTGAGCTGGTCGGTGATGGTGAAGGGCACCAGCCCGGCGCGGGTCGGCAGCAAGCGGTGGCCGAACTGCTGGCCGACCTGGTAGCCGAAACCGGTGGCGCCCAGGGTCGGGATCGACAGCCCGCCGGTGGCGATCACCAGCGAGGTACACGTCAGCGTGCCCAGGGTGGTCTGCAGGCGGTAGCCGCTGTCGGTCTTGTCGATCTGCTGCACCGAGGTGTCCATGTGCAGGCTGGCACCGGCCTTGTCGCACTCATCCAGCAGCATCTGCAGGATGTCGCTGGACTTGTTGTCGCAGAACAGTTGGCCGAGTTTCTTCTCGTGATACGGCACGCCATTGCGCAGCACCAGGTCGATGAAGTCCCACTGGGTGTAGCGGGCCAGCGCCGATTTGCAGAAGTGTGGGTTCTGCGACAGGAAATTGGCCGGCTCGGTGTACATATTGGTGAAGTTGCAGCGCCCGCCACCGGACATGAGGATCTTCTTGCCCGGTTTATTGGCGTGGTCGATGACCATCACCCGGCGGCCGCGGGCAGCGGCAGTCAGGGCACACATCAGGCCGGCGGCGCCGGCGCCGATGATGACAACGTCAGTTGCGGGCACAACGAATTCCTCTCATGGGGAGCGATGCAGAAGTTTCAAAAACTGGCTGTGGGAGCGGCCCTGGTCGCGAAGAGGCCATTGAGAACAGGGCGTCTCGGTGAGGCTTTCGCGAGCCAGCTCGCTCCCACAGGTTCAACCTCTATGGCGGTTATCAGACAATCCGCACGCGCAGCGACTTGCCCTTGATCTTGCCCTTGTTCAGACGCTCCAGCGCCTGTTTGGCCACGTCACGCTCCACGGCCACGTAGGCCTGGAAGTCGAAGATCGCGATTTTGCCCACCTGCTTGCCTGGCAATCCTGCCTCGCCGGTCAACGCGCCGAGAATGTCGCCGGGGCGCAGCTTGTCCTTGCGCCCCGAGGCGATGCACAGGGTGGTCATCGGCGCGAGCAGCTTGGCGCCGCCCTTGCTGCTCAGCTCGTCGTACTGCTGCCAGTTCAACGCGCCGTCCTGCAGTTCTTCGATGGCTCGGGCGCGGTGGCTTTCCGCCGGCGACACCAGGCTGACCGCCAAGCCCTTCTCGCCGGCGCGACCGGTACGGCCAATGCGGTGGATGTGGTTTTCCGCATCACGCGCCAGCTCGACGTTGAGCACCATGTCCAGCGCGTCGATGTCCAGGCCGCGTGCCGCCACGTCGGTGGCCACCAGCACCGAGGTGCTGCGGTTGGCGAACAGCGTCAGCACCTGGTCGCGGTCGCGCTGTTCCAGATCACCGTGCAGGGCGACCGCCGAGATGCCCTTGGCGCCCAAGTGGTCGACTACGTCCTGGACCTGCTGCTTGGTGAAGCAGAACGCCACGCAGGACACCGGTTGGAAATGGTTGAGGACCCGCACCACGGCGTCCAGGCGCTGGTTGGGCGCGATTTCATAGAAGATCTGCTCGATCTGCGTGTCGTCGTGCAGCGCTTCGACCTTGACCGTGGCCGGGTCGCGCAGGAAGGTCGACGCCAACTGCTGGATGCCCTCGGGGTAGGTGGCCGAGAACAGCAGGGTCTGCCGGCGCTTGGGGGTCTGGCCGATGATGTCGGCGATGGAGTCGTAGAAGCCCATGTCGAGCATGCGGTCGGCTTCATCGAGCACCAGGGTGTTGAGGCCGTCGAGCTTCAGCGTGCCCTTGCTCAGGTGCTGCTGAATGCGCCCCGGTGTGCCGACGATGATGTGCGCTCCGTGCTCCAGAGAGCCGATCTGCGGGCCGAACGGCACGCCGCCGCACAGGGTCAGGACCTTGATGTTGTCCTCGGCACGCGCCAGGCGACGGATTTCCTTGGCCACCTGGTCGGCCAGTTCGCGAGTCGGGCACATCACCAGGGCCTGGCAACCGAAGAAGCGCGGGTTGATCGGATTCAGCAGGCCGATGCCGAAAGCGGCGGTCTTGCCACTGCCGGTCTTGGCCTGGGCGATCAGGTCCTTGCCCTTGAGAATCACCGGCAGGCTCTGTGCCTGGATCGGCGTCATGCTGGCGTAGCCCAGCGACTCCAAGTTGGCCAGCATGGCGGCGGAAAGGGGCAGGGTGTTGAAAGCGGTTTGGGTCACGACGGCGGGCCTGAGAAGCAAAATGCCGCGTAGTGTAGCAAATCGCCGGGGCGCTTAATGCCCCGGCCCGACAGGCAAGTACCCCGCCGCTTGCCTGCGGCCTGATTCGATCAGCCTCTGTTGCGCCTCAGTGCTCAGGCATGCGGGATGCTCTTGGCGGCCCGGGCCGGCAACTGCAGGAAAATTCCTGCCGCGAACACCGAGAGCACGCCGACGCTGAGGAAGGTCAACTGGAACGCGCCCAGCACGTCGGTGGCGCCGCTGCCGATATCGCTGCTGAAACCGCCCAGCAGCGCCGCCGCGCAGGCCACGCCCAGGCTCAGGGCCAACTGTGCGACCACCGACAGCAGGCTGTTGCCGCTGGCGGCGCTGGCGTCGTCCAGGTCGATCAGGGTCACGGTGTTCATCGCGGTGAATTGCAGCGAGTTCACCGCGCCCAGCAGGGCCAGCAGAACCAGCAACACCCAGTACGGTGTCTGTGCGTCGACCAGCGCCAGGCTGGCCAGCAGCAGGCCGAGCAGCAAGGTATTGCCGGTGAGAATGATGCGGTAGCCCAGGGCGTCGATCAGCCAGCGGGCGATGGTCTTGGCGAACATGCCCGCAGCGGCCAGGGGCAGCATGCTCATGCCGGCCTGCGACGGCGAGTAGCCCAGAGCGACCTGTAACAACAGCGGCATCAGGAAGGGTAGCGCTCCGCTGCCCAGGCGCGAGAA
This sequence comes from Pseudomonas sp. DTU_2021_1001937_2_SI_NGA_ILE_001, assembly GCF_032463525.1. Lineage (NCBI taxonomy): Bacteria > Pseudomonadati > Pseudomonadota > Gammaproteobacteria > Pseudomonadales > Pseudomonadaceae > Pseudomonas > Pseudomonas sp. DTU_2021_1001937_2_SI_NGA_ILE_001. The sequence continues at coordinate 4,252,056 of NZ_CP135971.1, forward strand.
CAGGTTGCCGAGAATGCCCACGGCGAAGGTGCGGGTACGGAACAGGTCGGGGGCGAACAGCGGTGCTTCCACGTGCCCGGCGCGCAGCCAGTAGGCGGCCAGGCAACCCATGCCGGCGAACAGCAGCAGGACCACGCGCAGGTGCGGCAGGTTCAGCTCGCCCAGGCCCTCCAGCGCGATGGTGATCAGCAGCATGGCCGCGCCGAACAGCATGAAACCCACGGTATCGAAGCGCGTCCGCCCGCCGCCGGGCAGGTCGGGAATGTAGTGCTTGACGGCGTAGCAGCCGAGGATGCCTACCGGAATGTTGAGCAGGAAGATCCAGTGCCAGCTGGCGATCTCGACCAGCCAGCCGCCCAGGGTCGGACCCAGCAGCGGGCCGAGCAGGCCGGGTACGGTGATGAAGCTCATGATCCGCACCAGCTCCGAACGCGGGTAGGCGCGCAGCACGATCAGCCGTCCGATGGGCAGCATCAGTGCACCGCCCAGGCCCTGGATGATGCGCGAACCGACCAGCATGTTGAGGTTCCAGGAGATGGCGCACAGCAGCGAACCGAGGCTGAACAGCAGGATGGCGCTGAAAAAGATGCGCTTGATGCCGAAGCGGTCGGCGATCCATCCGGAGGCCGGGATCAGCAGGGCGATGGTCAGCATGTAGGCGATGATCACCGACTGCATGCGCAGCGGGTCTTCTTGCAGCGAGTGGGCCATGGACGGCAGGGCCGTGTTGAGGATGGTGCCGTCCAGGCTTTGCATGAAGAAGGCAATGGCAATCACCCAGGGCATCCAGCGCAGGGTCTTGTCGTCCAGCAGGGGCGTCGAAGTGGTCATCCGCGGCCTTTATTACAGCGTGAGGGTCAGTCGATTGATCAGGGCACCGGGCAGGTGGCTCGACGAGGTCTGGCGCTGCTCGTAGGTGCTGGTGGAGAGCATCAGCTCGCGTTCGCGGGTCAGGGCTTCGAGCTGCTCGCCCAGCAGGCTGTAGGCGCTGTCGTCGAAACGCATGGTGTTGACCGGTGCCTTGATCCGACCGTCCTCGACCCAGAAGGTTGCGAAACGGGTCATGCCGGTCAGGCGCGCCGCCGGCAGGTCGGAGAAGTTCAGGTACCAGAGGTTGCCGATGTACAGGCCGGTGCCCAGGCGTTGAAGAATCTCGCCTTGCTCCAGGTCGCCCGCCGCCAGGCTCAAGGCGCTGGGCCACTCGCCGGCATTGGCGCCGTTGGCCGCCAGCTGGTACTCGGCGGCGCTGCTGGAGTCCACCAGCCGCTCGCCGGCCTGCCCGGCGCGGATCAGTTGCAGGTCGCGGCGTGGGTAGCCCTCGCGGGAGAACGCCGGTGACAGCGACCCGCTGACCGCCTCGCTGAGGCTGAACGCCGGGTTGAAGCTTGCCTCGCCGTCATACAGGCGCTGCAACGGGCTGCGCTTGCTGGCGATGGCCTGGGCAGAGAAGCCACCCCAGGCCAGCATGCCGAGAATCTCGTCCATGGCCGCAGGAGCCAGGTAGGCCCGGTACTGGCCGGGGGGCAGGGTGATCGCGGGCAGGCCGAGGTAGTGCAGTTGCTCACGGGCCTGTTCGAACTGGCGGCTGAACACCGCGTCGTCCCAATGCAGACCGGCATAGTTGGCCTTCACCGCCTGGCCGTTGGCGTGGAACAGGCTCCAGTCGAAATTGAAGCTATTGGCCTGGTGCCAGCCCATGGCGCCCCACGAGCTGGCGAAGCCACGATAGATCGGCCCGGCCGCATAGATGCCCACCAGGTCCAGGCCACGGGCCAGTTCGCCGATGCGCGACACCACGGTGGCGCTGTCGGGCAGCGCGGCGGTCTGCCAGCTCTCGCTGCTCCAGGCCTCGGTATTGGGTAGCAAGTAAGGGTCATCGGGTAACAGAGGCAGGGTGGCGCGTAACTGGCGCAGCCCGCCTTGCAGGCGCAGGCGGTCTTCGTCCGGGTCGTCCGCCAGGGTCAGGTTCAGATCGGCGTGTCGGGCACCGTCGATCAACTTGAGGCTGACACTGGCCTGCTGCACGTGCCCGGCCTGGCGCACCTGGCCGTGGTTGAAGCGAATGAAGTCCGAGGCTTCGGCGTCGTAGGCCAGGGTGAACTGCTCACCGTCTGCGACACCCGCCCGCAGCACCGCCACCAGGGCTTCGAATTGTTGCTGACGGTCCATCAGGCGTCTCCTCCGAATACGTCCACAGCGTCGAACACGCAGGCCGGCGAGGCGTGGCCGACCCGCACCACCTGGTTGGGTTCGCCCTTGCCGCAATTGGGCGTGCCGAGCACCTCAAAGGTACTGGCATCGCCCACTGCGCTCAGGCTGCGCCAGAATTGCGCGGAGACGGCGCGGTAGTTGGGGTTCTTGACCACGCCCTTGAGCTGGCCGTCTTCGATCAACTGGCCCCACTCGCAGCCGAACTGGAATTTGTTGCGTGCATCGTCGATGGACCAGGAGCGATTGGTGGCCATCAGGATGCCGCGTTCGATACCGGCCACCAGCTGCGCGAAGGAGCGCTCGCCCGGCTCGATGTTGAGGTTGGCCATGCGGTCGATGGGCGCGCGGTTCCAGTTGCAGGCCCGGCTGTTGGCCACCCCGGGCAGGCCGCTACGGTATTGCGACAAGGCCCCGCCCAGCGGCCGTTGCAGCACGCCGTTGCGAATCAGGTACTGCTTGCTGGCCGGGCTGCCGTCGTCGTCGTGGCTGTAGCTGGCCAGTTGCTCGGGAATCTCGGGATCGAAGGTCACGTTGAGCAGTGCCGAGCCGTACTGCAGGGTGCCGAAGTCTTCGGCTTTCACGAAGCTGGTGCCGGCGTAGTTGCGCTCGTCACCGAGAATGCGGTCCAGCTCCAGCGGGTGGCCGATGGATTCGTGGATCTGCAGGATCATCTGGTCGGGCATCAGCAGCAGGTCGCGTGGGCCGCTGGGCGTGTTGGGCGCCATGACCAGTTGCAGGGCCTCGTCGGCCACCCTTGTCGCGGCGCCGAGCAGGCCGCTGCGGCGGATGATTTCCGCGCCGCCCTGCTGGCCGAAGTTGCTGCCGCCCAGGCTGCGGGTCTGGCTGTCGTGGCCGTCCCAGGCGGTGACGCTCAGGCCCGGATAGACGAAGCGCTGGGCCTGGCGCAGTTGTGCACCGGCGTTGTTGAGGTAGATCTGCTCGACGCTTTCCAGGCCCAGGCTGGCCTGCCAGTCGACCAGGCGTTCGTCGCGGGGTACGGCGGCAGACTCTTCCAGCAGCAGTTGCAAGGCTTCGCCAGGTGTCGGGAAGGGCTCGTCGAGGTGCGGCGACAGGTAGTCGGCCTGGGCGCTGACCACCGGGTAGTCGCGCAGGTCCAGCAGGGTATGGCGGGCAAGATGGCGGGCCAGGGTTTCGGCGCGCTCCAGGGCGGCCTGCAGGCCACGCTGCGACAGGTCGTGGGTGGCCGCATAGGTTTCCACGCCGTTCAGGCGCACCGTGAGCATGGCGCCCTGGTCTTCGCTCAGCGACAGCGGCTGGGCGACATTGCGGCGTACCGACAACTGCTGCTGGGTACGCCGCACATGGCGGATCGAGAAGAACGGCGCATCACTGCGCAGGGCAGCGAAACGCTGCTTGAGCGTGGCATGGAAGTCGAACATGCGGCCTGAAGCTCCTTGTGGGCTGTTGCCGAGCATAGCGCGCCAGCCCATGCCTGTGGGAGGGGCCTGAACCGCCAAAGGCTTCCCCGCTGAGGCCGGTCCTACCGGCTTGGCCGATCTACCGGGGTTGGGCTCAGGCGCCGGTCTTGGTCAGCTGCAGGTTCATGTACTCACAGGCGATGCGTTGCGCCTGGTCGGTGTCGAAAGCGTCGCCAGACAGCGCACCACGCAGCCACAAGCCGTCGATCAATGCGGCCAGGCCACGGGCGGCGCTGCGTGCCTGGTCGACCGGCATGGCGCGGCGGAACTGGCAGCACAGGTTGGAATACAGGCGGTGGTCGTTGATGCGTTGCAGGCGGTGCAGCGAGGCGTGGTGCATGCTGGTCGCCCAGAAGGCCAGCCAGGTTTTCATGGCCGGGCCGTTGACCTGGCTGACGTCGAAGTTGCCTTCGATGATGACCCGCAGGTGAGCGCGCGGGCTGTCGTCGCTCAGTGCCCGGCGGCGTGCGGCGGTATTCGCGCTCAGGGCGTTCATGAGGTGACGCATGGTCGCCTCGATCAACCCATTCTTGTCCTTGAAGTAATGGCTGATGATGCCGTTGGACACCCCGGCCAGGCGCGCGATCAGGGCAATGCTGGCGTCACCCATGCCCACCTGATCGATGGCCGACAGGGTGGCCTGGATCAGTTGTTGGCGACGAATGGGTTGCATTCCGACCTTGGGCATGAAGCGCTGTCTCCTGACTCGCTGGAGGGACACGGGCTCGCAGTCTAGTTTTTTTTGACTGATCGATAAATCAATAAAGGCGGTGGGGACTGGAAAAAGTCACAAGTGGCGTAGGCCGGAGGGAGGGGCCGCCGGCCCGCAGCGGACCTTGCGTCCGGCGAGCGCGGCGGCCAGTGGCCACGGAATCAGCCGTGGTTCTTGCCAAGCAGGGCGTGGTACAGCTCGGTGTCACCGAGAATGCCGACCACTTTGCTGCCGTCCTGCAGCACCAGCTTGTTGCCGGTGTGGTAGCGGATCTGCAGGGCGTCACGCATGCCGATGTTGGAGTCAACCACGGTCGGGCGACGCTCCAGCTGCGCGACATCCTGTCCAGGCTGCCAGTTCTGCACCGCGAGCGGCGCCTCGCCCTGGCGTACGCCCTTGATCACGTTGCCTTCGCCCAGGTCGATCCAGGAGTCGCCACCGGGGTCCAGGCACACCGAGCCGTTGATGCGCTTGCAGTTGTCCAGGCTGCGCATCAGGCTGCGGCCGCACAGCACGTTGAGCGGATTGGTGTGGGCCACGAAGTTGCGCACGTACTCGTCGGCCGGGTTGAGCACGATGTCTTCCGGCACGCTGTACTGGACGATGCGGCCATCCTTCATGATGGCGATGCGGCTGCCCAGCTTGAGCGCTTCGTCCAGGTCGTGGCTGACGAACACGATGGTCTTGCTCAGCTTCTTCTGCAGGCCCAGCAGTTCGTCCTGCAGGCCCTGGCGGATCAGCGGGTCTAGGGCCGAGAACGGCTCGTCCATCAGCAGGATGTCGGCGTCCATGGCCAGCGCACGGGCCAGGCCGACGCGCTGCTGCATGCCACCGGACAGCTCGTCGGGCTTCTTGTTGCGCCACTGGGTCAGGCCCACCAGCTCGAGTTTCTCGTCCACCAGCTTGCGCCGTTCCTTCTCGGGGCGGCCCTGCATTTCCAGGCCGAAGCTGATGTTCTCGCGCACCGTCAGCCAGGGCATCAGGGCGAACTTCTGGAACACCATGGCGATACGCTTGGTGCGCATCATTTTCAGCTCGGCCGCGGTGCAGTTGGCGATGTCGATCTTGGAGCCTTCGTGTTCGACGAACAGCGAACCGCGGCTCACGGTGTTCAGGCCGTTGATACAGCGCAACAGGCTGGACTTGCCCGAGCCGGACAGGCCCATCAGTACGCAGATCTCGCCCTTGTTGATTTCCAGGTTGGCTTTTTCAACCCCCACGATCTGGCCCAGTTCCTTGAGGATTTCACCGCGTGTCTTGCCCTGGTCCAGGAGTCTGAGCGCGTCACGCGGGTCCTTGTGGAAGATGACGTCGACGTTTTCGAATTTGATGATGCTCATGCGTCGGGTCCTGCCTTGGGTTCTGGTTGTTTGCAGATACGGTCGAGCATGATTGCCAGCAGGACGATTGCCAGACCGGCTTCGAAACCGACAGCGATATCGGCGGTATTCAGTGCGTTGACCACGGGCTTGCCCAGGCCGTCGGCGCCCACCAGGGCGGCGATCACCACCATCGACAGCGAAAGCATGATGCATTGGGTGATACCGGCGGCGATGCTTGGCATCGCGTAGGGCAGTTCGATGCGGGTCAGCAGTTGCCGCTGCGACGAACCGAAGGCCTTGCCGGCATCGAGCAGTTCGGTGGGCACGTCACGAATGCCCAGGTAGGTGAGACGGATAGGCGCGGCGATGGCGAACACCACCGTGGAAATCAGGCCAGGTACCACACCGAGGCCGAACAGGGTCAGGGTGGGGATCAGGTACACGAAGGTCGGCACGGTCTGCATCAGGTCGAGCAGCGGACGCATCATCGTGTAGAACCAGGGCTTGTGGGCCGCGACGATGCCCAAGGGCACGCCGATGACCACGCACACAAGGGTCGCGAACAGTACCTGTGCGAGGGTTTCCAGGGTTTCCTGCCAGTAATGCAGATTGAGGATCAGCAGGAACGACAGGATGACGAAGACGGTCAGCCCCCACTTGCGCTGGATGAAGTGTGTCAATGCGGCGATCAGGCCGATCAGCACGTACGGGTTGAACCAGGCCAGGGAAAACGTGAGGCCGTGGATCATCATTTCCAGAAAGGAGGCGATGGCGTCGAAATAGCTGGCCCCATGGCGAATCAGCCAGTCGACGAAGGCGGCAATGTACTCGCCCAGGGGTAGCTTGTGGTCAGTCAACATGATATCGGGTGTCCGCTTGCGTGAAGATTGAAGGCGGCAGGCCCGGAGAGCCTGGTTTCCAGGGTATTACTGGGTGAGCTTGGCCTTGGCGGCGTCCAGCCCTGGCTTGCCGTCGACGGTGGTGACGCCGGCCAGCCAGGTGTCGAGCACCTGCGGGTTGCTCTTGAGCCATTGCCGCGCGGCGGCGTCTGGCTTCATCTTGTCGTCCAGGACCTTGCCCATCAGGGTGCTTTCCATTTCCAGGGTGAACGACAGATTCTTGAGCAGCTGCCCTACGTTGCTGCACTGCTCGGTGTAGCCCTTGCGGGTGTTGGTGTAGATGGTCGCCTGGCCGAAGTTGGGGCCGAAGAACTCGTCGCCGCCGGTCAGGTACTTGATCTTGAAGCGGGTGTTCATCGGGTGCGGTTCCCAGCCGAGGAATACCACGTCGGTGCCGCGACGATTGGCCCGGTCGACCTGCGACAGCATGCCGGCCTCGCTGGACTCGACGACCTTGAAGCCGGCGGTCTTCAGGCCGAAGGCGTCCTTGTCGATCATGCTCTGGATCAGGCGGTTGCCGTCGTTGCCTGGCTCGATGCCGTAGATCTTGCCGTCCAGTTCCTTCTTGAACTTGGCGATGTCGGAGAAATCCTTGAGGCCCTTGTCATACAGCGCCTGGGGGACGGCGAGGGTGTACTTGGCGTTTTCCAGGTTGGCGCGCACGGTGTCGACGGTACCGGCCTCACGATAAGGCTTGATGTCGTTTTCCATGGTCGGCATCCAGTTGCCCAGGAACACGTCCATGTTCTTGCCTTCGGCCAGCGACTTGTAGGTCACCGGTACCGAGATCATGGTGGTCTTGGTCTTGTAGCCCAGCGATTCGAGCACGGCGCTGGTCACGGCGGTGGTGACGGTAATGTCGGTCCAGCCGACATCGGAGAAGTTGACGGTGTGGCACGCTTCGGGTTCTGCAGCATGAGCCAGCATCGGGGCACCGAGGATGGCGGCCAACAGCAACGACTTTGAACCTTTCATGGGGTGAGCTCCTGTGATCTTCTTCTCGTCGTCATTTTCCAGGGGAGCATGACGCGACTTTCTTGGGCCAGGCTTCGGAAGAAGCCCATCACGGTGCCTTGCGATCGAGTCGGGTCCGATCATCTACCAGCGAAAAAAAAACGCCTACTGGGTGCGTCGTAACCAGTGCAGGCGGGGTCGTATCCAGCGTGTGCGACGTCGTTTCCAGTCTCGTCGCCTCTGCCGGCCCGCCGCGAAGTACCTGAAAACGGCTGCAAGGCCCCGAATTATCGAGGGATGGCGCGCATGACGCTGTTGGGCAATGGCACGTCGGCGCGGGACGCTGTCGTGCGGCGGGAACATCTGAAGATAAACCGCGCGGTCGAGCGATCCTGAACGCTCGTGATGTGTCCGTGCGTCTGCCATCACTCCTGGGAACAGTTCCAGCCTGGTTGAATCGGCGCCGCCGATGGCAGGCAGCCCTTGCCCGACTGTGGGTCAGCAGAATGCGGTAACGCATCCTTTTGGCGCAGCGTGCCGGCAGTGACACCGACCCTGGCCAGGCTGTTTCTTCCCCCTCCTTAGTGCTACCAAATTGCTCAACCGTTCAATAAAAAGTCCGATTTGTCGCATTTTGAACGTAGGGGTCGCTGTCGTAGTTACGCTCAGCGACGTCGTTTTCGGGTTTTTTGTCGCTCTCGGGAAACTTCAGGCATGGGAATTGCCCTGTATTTCGTACAGCCCTCCGTTGTGTAGGGCAATAAGAATGAGAGCCTGGACTTCAGGCCACCCACCGCTCATGTGTGAGGAGATTCCGTGATGACTTCGTTCAATGCCGGGGCAGCTGCCCAGAACCGCGCACCCCAGTCCATCGGCTTCCTGCTGCTCGATAATTTCACGTTGATCTCCCTGGCCTCGGCGGTGGAACCGCTGCGCATGGCCAACCAGCTGTCCGGTCGTGAGCTGTACCGCTGGACCACCATGAGCCTGGATGGTGGTCAGGTGTGGGCCAGCGATGGCCTGCAGATCACCCCGGATGCCGCGATGAACGACGCCCCGGCGCTCGACACCGTGATCGTCTGTGGTGGCGTGGGTATCCAGCGCACCGTGACCCGTGAGCACGTCGCCTGGCTGCAGTCGCAGGCTCGCCAGTCGCGTCGCCTGGGCGCCGTGTGCACCGGCAGCTGGGCTCTGGCCTGTGCCGGCCTGCTCGATGGTTTCGACTGCAGCGTGCACTGGGAATGTCTGGCGGCCATGCAGGAAGCTTTCCCGCGGGTGACCATGAGTACCCGTCTGTTCACCCTCGACCGCAACCGCTTCACCAGCTCGGGTGGCACCGCGCCGCTGGACATGATGCTGCACCTGATTAGCCGTGATCATGGCCGCGAGCTGTCGGCGGCCATCTCGGAGATGTTCGTCTACGAGCGCATCCGCAACGAGCAGGACCACCAGCGCGTACCGCTCAAGCACATGCTCGGCACCAACCAGCCCAAGCTGCAGGAAATCGTCGCGCTGATGGAGGCCAACCTGGAGGAGCCGATCGACCTCGACGAACTGGCCGTGTACGTCTCGGTGTCGCGTCGTCAGCTCGAGCGCCTGTTCCAGAAGTACCTGCACTGCTCACCGTCGCGCTATTACCTCAAGCTGCGCCTTATCCGCGCGCGGCAACTGCTCAAGCAGACCCCCATGTCGATCATCGAGGTGGCTTCGGTATGCGGCTTCGTATCCACGCCGCACTTCTCCAAGTGTTACCGCGAGTACTTCGGCATTCCGCCGCGCGACGAGCGCGTGGGTTCCAATACCGCCCAGCAGGTGGCCATGATGCCGATTCCCCAGGCCATGGTGCTGTCGCCGCTGTCGGGGCCGATGTCTGCCCTCAATCAGGCGCGCAACGAGTCGACCTTCGCCAGCGTGCGGGTCTGACCTGCCGCGGAGTGCCCCGCCGCCGGGCGGCGAGCGGGGCGTGTGCTCAGGCGTGGTTCTGCTTGTAGGCCACCAGGGCCGGCAGCAGCTGCTGGTCGATGGCCTGGCGCACGGCAGGCAGGATGGTCGCGCTGCCGCCCAGCATGCCTTCCACCATGCGGCGCAGGGCGATGGCGCGTTCGGCGGTCAGGCCGCGCACGGCCTGCTCGCAGGCCTGTTCAGGCGTTGCGCCCGAAGGGGTTTCGAAGCCCAGTGCGCGGAGCTTGCCGATCAGGTCGTCCTGGTCAATCAGGTCTGCGTGCATCATGACGTTGTTCCTTCGCCGATCTAGAGGGATGACTGGATTCTGTAAGGCCTTTGCAGACCCGGCAAGTCTGGGTGTCGGCGATGGCAAGATTACCTAAGAACACGTCGTTTTCGGCTAACCACTGCTGCGGCCGTGACCGCACACTGGGCTTGCCCGATGCGGTGCCAATGGTTGGTCGCCCTCGGTCCGCGGAATTCGGGCCCCGGTTTTGTGACGGCTTTACCGGGTCTTTTCGCGCCTGCGGTTTGCTAGACTATGCAGCCTTCCAGGAGCTGCCATGAATTACCGCCACGCCTTCCATGCCGGCAACCATGCCGACGTCTTGAAACATATCGTGCTGACCCGCCTGATTGCGTTGATGTCGCGCAAGGAACAGCCGTTCGCCTACATCGATACGCATGCCGGCATTGGCCTTTATGACCTGCAGGGTGACGAAGCGACGCGTACCGGAGAATGGGTCGAGGGTATCGGCCGCCTGTGGGACGCGCCCGACCTGCCAGCGGCGGCGGCCGGTTACATGGAGGTGCTGCGCCACATGAACCGCAAGACCGGCGAGCTGCGCTACTACCCCGGTTCCCCGGAGCTGGCCAGGCGCCTGAGCCGTGAGCAGGACCGTGTGCTGCTCAACGAGAAGCACCCCGAAGACGGCGCGCTGCTCAAGGACAACATGAAATATGACCGCCGCGTTGCCGTGCATCTGGGTGAAGGCTGGCACGTGCCTCGGGCCTTGCTGCCGGTGGCCGAGAAACGCGCGATCATGTTGATCGACCCGCCTTTCGAGCAGCTCGATGAACTCAAGCGTTGCAGCGTGGCGCTCAAGGAGGCCATCGGCCGCATGCGCCAGACCATGGCGGCCATCTGGTATCCGATCAAGGACCCGCGCCAGCTCAAGCGTTTCTACCAGGACCTGGCCGAGAGCGGCGCGCCGAAGCTGCTGCGTGTGGAACTGTATGTCCACCCGTTGGAGACCCCGGCCAGCCTCAACGGCTCCGGCCTGGCCATCGCCAGCCCGCCGTGGGGTCTGGAAGAAGAGCTGCGTGAGTTGTTGCCGTATCTTGCCGAGAAGCTGGGCCAGACCCAGGGCGGCTGGAAAATGGACTGGCTGATCGCCGAGTAACACCCGCCCGGGCCGGTAACATCCCGGCCAAAGCCAATACAGTTCGACTAAGCGCTTTGCGCTTGTGGCAGCGAGCTTGCTCGCGAAAGGCTGGCAAAGTCGCTGAGTTTGCTGTGAACGTGACGCCGCCTTCGCGAGCAAGCTCGCTCCCACGGTCTAACTGAACTGTATTGCGGCTAAAGCCAATACAGTTCGATCAGACCGGGTAGGAGCCAACTGTCTTTCACCGAAGATCGACCAACGGTCAAATTGCACCCTCTCGCCATGGTGCACCATCTCGCACCATGGCGTTTAACCTCACCAGCAGGACTCGCATGCACGCCGTCAGCGCCACCTTCGCGCACTTACCTCGGGCGCGAAGTTGAGCGTATCGGTTCTTGAAGTCCTCGTTGTAACGGACCATCACCAAGGTACTCATGTACATCGCACGGCGTAGCTTCGCGCGTCCGCCGTAAATGTGCCGGTTACCGCGCTTAGTCCCACTGTCGTTGTTGTAAGGCGCCACTCCTGCCAAGGCCGCCACCTGTCCACGACTCAGATCCCCCAGCTCGGGCAGATAGCAAAACAGGCTGGAGATCGACACCGCGCCGATGCCTTTGATCGCTTGCAGGCGGTCCACCAAGGCCCCATCGACCTGTCGAGTCTGTGCAGCAATGCGTCGGTCTGCTGCCTTGATCATCTCTTGGATTTTGGCATTGAGCTCCCGATAGGCCTGCTGCACTTCAGGTTCTTGCGCTTGTTGAATACGGCGACGGTTGTCATCACGCTGCTGAACGAAGGCGTCACGCTGGTTCACCAGTTCGGTCAACTTATCGCGCGCTTCATCGGCCACCACAAACTCTTTCTTTCGCAAGGCATGGGCGAACATGGCCAGCATCTGCGCATCGATCGAGTCGGTTTTGGCTTGCTTGCCCATGGCCAGAGCGAACTGGCGAGCACGCAGCGGATTGATACGCATGACCTTGAATCTGGCCTTGGCCAGGAGTTTGACCGATAACCTTTCATAGCCGCCTGTGGCCTCAACCAGTACCTGCTCGACCCGGTTATCACTCAACCATTGGATAAGCTGGTGGATTCCTTCAGAGGTGTTGGTGGTGCAGAAGCTATTGCTCTGGGGATACAGCGCAATCTGCAGGGTATCTTTGGCGACATCGATTCCGGCGTAGGCGGTCATAAGAAAAACCTCTAGGCTTAAGGGCGAGAGGTCACTCTGAACGGGCTCACGCTTGTTGTTCGAGGTCGGACTCAGTCAACTGTTCGAGCTTGGAGTCAGAGTGAAAAGAGTGGATGGCAGTTGGGCTCCTACACGTGCTCCAGGGCACCGCGGCTTAACAGTTGCCATCCACCCCTCTCACCTCTGACTTTACCCTGTCGAAAGACACAAGCGGCTTCAGCCGCGAAGCGAGCGCATGTTCACAACAGATGCGCTGAATTTCCTGGCGCTTTCGCGGCTAAAGCCGCTCCAATTACCGAGCCACATGACGGCTGGACCTGTGCCGGTCAGGCCGGCATGCACACGCCGGTTCCGCCGATGCCGCAATAGCCCTGCGGGTTCTTCGCCAGGTACTGCTGGTGATACGCCTCGGCGTAATAGAAGGTGGGCGCCTCGGCGATTTCGGTGGTGATCTCGCCCAGTCCGGCCTTGTCCAGCTCAGCCTGGTAGCGGGCCTTGCTGGCCAGTGCGGCTTCCAGTTGCTCCGGCTTGGTGCAGTAGATCGCCGAGCGGTACTGGGTGCCGATGTCGTTGCCCTGGCGCATGCCCGAGGTCGGGTTGTGCAGTTCCCAGAACATCTTCAGCAGCTCTTCGTAGCTGACCACCTCGGGTTCGTAGACCACCAGCACCACCTCGGTGTGGCCGGTCAGGCCCGAGCAGACTTCTTCGTAGGTAGGGTTGGGGGTGAAGCCACCCGCGTAGCCGACTGCAGTGCTGTGCACGCCTTCCTTCTGCCAGAAGCGGCGCTCGGCACCCCAGAAGCAGCCCAGGCCGAAGAGGGCGAATTCCACGCTGCCGGGGAAGGGGCCGAGCAGGGGGTTGCCGTTGACGAAGTGCTGTTCCGGCACCTGCATCGGTGTCTCGCGGCCCGGCAAGGCTTGTTCGGCAGTTGGCAATACGTTCTTGTTCACCAGGATTTCCGAGCGCAGGGTCATGGGCAGATCCTCTCAAGAGCACAGGCCGCCAGACCGGCTGGCGGCGCACGCTGAAAAAAACGGACACACAGTGTGCCCCGGAACGGAGCGGCAGGAAAGACCCGGTCGGGAAAGACCCGGTCAGGAGAGATCTGTCAGGCCAGCGGCTTGTGCGGGTAACGGTGCAGCCGCTCGATCAGCTCTTCGCTGGGGATGGGCTTGTCGAACAGGTAGCCCTGGCCTACGTCACAGCGATGACGGCGCAGGAAAGTCAGCTGGGCGGCGGTCTCGATGCCTTCGGCGACCACCTTGAGTTTCAGGTTGTGGGCCATGGCGATCACCGCCGAGGTGATTTCCATGTCGCCTTCGTCATCCGGAATGTCACGAATGAAGCTGCGGTCGATTTTCAGCACGTCGATGGGGAATTTCTTCAGGTAGCTCAGCGAGGAGTAACCGGTGCCGAAATCGTCCATGGCCAGCGACAGGCCGAGGCGCTTGAGCATGTCCAGTTGCAGGCGGGTTTCGTCGGTGGCTTCGAGCAGCAGGCCTTCGGTCAGTTCCAGCTCCAGCAGTGACGGGTCCAGCGCCTCTTCCTTGAGAATGGCGGCAATCGACGACACCAGCTCCGGGTCGGAGAACTGCTTGGGCGAGACGTTGATGGCCACCTGCAAAGGGCCGAAGCCGGCAGCGGTCAGGGCCTTGCTCATCCGACAGGACTGACGCACCACCCACTTGCCGATCGGGATGATCAGGCCGGTTTCTTCGGCGACGCTGATGAACTGGTCCGGGCGGATCATGCCCTTTTCCGGGTGCTTCCAGCGCAACAGGGCTTCCAGGCCGGTGAGGCGCCCGGAGAGCAGGCACAGCTTGGGCTGGTAGAAGACTTCCAGTTCACTCTGGCTCAGCGCGCGACGCAGGTTGTTCTCGACGAACAGCTTGTAGCTGGCCTCGGCGTTCAAGGCCTCGGTGAACACCTGCACCTGATGCTTGCCGTTGGCCTTGGCCTTGTGCAGCGCCAGGCCGGCGTTGCGCATCAGGGTCTGCGGATCACGGCCATGCAGGGGCGCGCAGGCCAGGCCCACGGAGCCGGTGACGCTGATCAACTGGTTGTCGACGAACATCGGCTTGTCCAGGGTCATCAGCACCTGGTTGGCGATGCTCTGCCCGGCTTCGGGGCCGGTCTGGTCGAGCAGTACGGCGAATTCGTTACTGGCGAAGCGCGCCAGCACGTCGGACGGGCTCAAGGTGTTGCGCAGGCGGCGCGCCAGGCTGATCAGCAGCTTGTCGCCGGTCTGGTGACCCAGGCTGTCGTTGATGCGTTTGAAGTTGTCGATGTCCACCAGCAGCAGGCTCATCGGCGTGTCGCTGTCACGCGCGAAGCGTTCGTCCAGATGGCGGATGAACGCCGGGCGGTTACCCAGGCTGGTCAGGTTGTCGGTATAGGCCAGGCGCTCGATGCGCTGCTGGGCCAGCTTGCTCTGGGTGACGTCTTCGTAGATGCCGATGTAATGGGTCAGCTCACGATTGTCGCCATAGACCTTGGAAATCGACAGCTGCCCCCAGTAGGGCTCCAGGTTCTTGCGCCGGCTCTTGAACTCGCCCTGCCAGCTGTTGCTGTTGGCCAGGCTGGACTGCGCATCGAACAGGTTGCTGAGGTTCTCCAGTGCCGGCAGCTCGGCCAGCTTGTGGCCGTGCACTTCTTCGGCGGAGTACTGGGTGATCGCCGTGAAGCTGGGGTTCACGTACTCGACCACGCCGTCGCAATTGACCAGCAGAAAGGCGTTGGCGCTCTGTTCCACGGCGCGCTGGAAGAGGTACAGGGCATTGGTGGCGGCGCGGCGGTTATGGTTGTTCAGCACCAGGGCGAACTGGTCGGCCAGTTCCCCGGCGAAGGCGACTTCATCCGGTAGCCACTGGCGCTGGCCGCCGGTGTGCTCCAGGCACAGCACGCCGATCAGTTGCCCGTCGATACGGATGCTGGCGTCGAGCAATGCAGTCGCACCGCGTGCCTGCATGTCGGTGCTCAGGTCCTGGATACGCGGGTCATGCAGGTCGCAGGCGTCGATCGCCCGGCTGTTGAGCAGGGCGTCGTGATAGATCGGCGACAGGCTGATGTCGATCGGTGGCGGCAGGCGATGTTCGCCGCTTTCCCGGGCGTATTCGGTCACGGCGGTCAGCAGATGGCCGTCGAGATTCCAGATGCTGGCGCAGGCGATGTCGTAGATCTCGCAGGCACTGCGAGTGATCAGCCGCGCCGCTTCCTGCAGGGAGTTGGCCGAGTAGCGTTGGCGTGACAGGCGCAGGATCAGCTCCTGCTGGGCGCGGGCGCGCTCCAGCTGGGCAGCGTAGCTGTAAGGGCCGAGCCGTCGCTCGGGTAGGTCGGATGCATCGGCGTCGCCTGCTGGTGCGTCGAGAACCATGAAGTAGCCGCGCAGCAGGTGCCGGTTGTGCTGCTTGAAGGCTTCGCCAAGCTCCACCAGTGAGAGTGGGCCGTGGGCGGTGTGCAGGGTATAGCGGATCAGATAATGGGAAGAGCCGATCAGTTGCTGCTGGATGTCGTCGTGCAGCTGATAACGGGCTTCGGGTTCCATCAGGCTGGCGAAGGGTGAGCCGATCAGCGAGCACAGTTCTATCGCCGGCATGCCGAAGGTTTTTTCACAGCCTGGGTCCAGATAGAGCAGCGCCCAATTGGCTTCATTAAGCCGCTCGAAACGCAGCATGCCCAGGCGCGAAGGCACGGGCAATTGCGTCACTACCTCGGCTGCCGTTCTGCCGGCAGCATCGGTCTGGCTTTTCATGAACAAACTCGCTTCCCGGATTCTGATCGCGCGGGCAATGCGCTGGTTATTTTCAAGTCCGGCAAGGTTGCATCATGCCGCACTGCCTTACAAGAGAGCGCGATGGCTTAGTGCTATAAAAGTAACCGGAATATATGTCCGTCGTTAGGTTGTCGGACATGTGTCATCGATCAGGGTTCATGCTGACGGCCCTCAGATGCTCTATTTCGGCCTTGGTCGCTTCGATCTGTGATGCAGGGCAAAAAAAAGCCCCGCCATGGCGGGGTTGAGGTTCGAGCGTGGCAGCTCGCAATACGCAGGCCGGCCCCGCCGTATGGGCGGGGCCGGTCGCTGTTACAGCAGGATGGTGCGGATGTCGGCCAGCAGTTCGCTCAGACGCTTGGTGAAGCGTGCAGCGGCGGCGCCGTTGATGACGCGGTGGTCATAGGACAGCGACAGCGGCAGCATCAGGCGTGGCTGGAAGGCCTTGCCATCCCAGACGGGCTGCATGGTGGCCTTGGAGACACCGAGGATCGCCACTTCCGGCGCGTTGACGATCGGCGTGAAGCCGGTGCCGCCAATGTGGCCGAGGCTGGAGATGGTGAAGCAGGCACCCTGCATGTCGTTGGCAGTGAGCTTCTTGTTGCGCGCCTTCTCGGCCAGCTCGGCTGCTTCGGCCGCCAGTTGCAGCAGGTTCTTCTGGTCGACGTTGCGGATCACCGGTACCAGCAGGCCGTCCGGCGTGTCCACGGCGAAGCCGATGTGCACGTATTTCTTGCGAATCACGGCCTTGCCGCTCGGCGCCAGCGAAGCGTTGAAGTCCGGCAGCTCCTTGAGCAGGTGGGCGATGGACTTGAGCAGCAGCGGCAGCACGGTCAACTTCACGCCGGCTTTCTCGGCCACGGCTTTCTGCGCCACGCGGAAGGCTTCCAGGTCGGTGATGTCGGCCTGGTCGAACTGCGTCACGTGCGGGATGTTCAGCCAGCTGCGATGCAGGCCGGTAGCGCCCAGTTGCATCAGGCGGGTCATCGGCACTTCTTCGATTTCACCGAAGCGGCTGAAGTCCACTTCCGGAATCGGCTGGATGCCAGCACCACCGGTCGCACCGGCCGGTGCTTCCTTGGCCTTCTGCATCATGGCCTTGACGTAGACCTGCACGTCTTCTTTCAGGATGCGACCGTGCGGACCGGTGGCGGCCACGGCGCTCAGCTCGACGCCGAATTCGCGGGCCAGTTGGCGAACCGCCGGGCCGGCGTGAACCTTGGCACCGTCCTTGGCTGGCGCGGCAGCCGGAGCTGGAGCCGGTGCTGCTTCGGCTTTCGGCGCGGCAGGGGCAGCGGCCGGAGCAGGCGCGGTTTCGGCCTTGGCCGGTGCCGCGGCGGGCGCTGGAGCGGCAGCCGGGGCGGCGCCCGCCACCTTCAGCTTGAGGATCAGGTCGCCGGTGCCGACTTCCTGTTCCAGCTTGACTTCGACGCTCTCGACCACGCCGGCGGCAGGCGATGGAATCTCCATGCTCGCCTTGTCGGACTCGAGGGTGATCAGCGACTGGTCGGCTTCGATGCTGTCGCCCGGCTTGACCAGGACTTCGATGATCTTGGCCTTGCCCGACGAGCCGATGTCCGGCACGTGGATGTCCTGCACGCTGGCAGCGGCAGGTGCGGCGGCCGGGGCCGCAGCAGGCGCTTCGGCAGCCGGGGCTGGCGCGGCGGCTGGGGCAGCGGCGGCGGGTTCTGCAGCGGGGGCGGCAGCGGCCTCGCCTTCGACTTCCAGCTCGAACAGTTCGTCGCCTTCTTTCAGGCGGTCGCCCAGCTTGACCTTCATGGCCTTGATGACGCCGGCCTTGGGAGCCGGGATCTCCATGCTCGCCTTGTCCGACTCCAGGGTCAGGATGCTCTGGTCGGCCTCGATGCGGTCGCCGACCTTGACCATCAACTCAATGACTTCACCTTCACCGTTGCCGATGTCGGGTACGCGAATTAGCTCACTCACTATGTCTCTCCTTCGGAGAACCTGTTGCGTTCAGTCTGTTTGGGCGCAGGCGGTTGAAGAAACAGCCTCGGGTGCTCATTTGCCAGGGGCAAATTCCGCACCGTCGGCTGTTTCAGGCACTGCGCCCGTGCGACGGACGAATCCGTGACAGACGCTTAGCAGTCCAGCGGGTTGCGTTTTTCCGGGTCGATGCCGAACTTGGCAATCGCCTCGGCCACTACCTTAGGCTCGATGTCGCCACGGTCGGCCAGCGCTTCCAGAGCGGCCAGCACGACGAAGTGACGGTCGACTTCGAAGAAGTGACGCAGTTTGCGACGGCTGTCGCTGCGGCCGAAACCGTCGGTGCCCAGGACCTTGAATTCCTTGGACGGTACCCACTGACGGATCTGCTCGGCGAACAGCTTCATGTAGTCGGTCGAAGCGATGACCGGACCCTTGCGGCCCGACAGGCACTGCTCGACGTAGGTCTGCTGAGGCTTCTGGCCTGGGTGCAGGCGGTTGAAGCGCTCGGCGGCCAGGCCGTCGCGGCGCAGTTCGTTGAAGCTGGTCACGCTCCATACGTCGGCACCGATGTTGTACTCGTCGCGCAGGATCTTCGCCGCTTCGCGGACTTCACGCAGGATGGTGCCCGAGCCCAGCAGCTGGACGTGGTGGGCGGCTTCCTTGGTGTCTTCCTCGAGCAGGTACATGCCCTTGATGATGCCGTCTTCGACGCCGGCCGGCATGGCAGGCTGGGTGTAGGCTTCGTTCATCACGGTGATGTAGTAGAAGATGTCCTGTTGCTCTTCGGTCATCTTCTTCATGCCGTCCTGGATGATCACCGCCAGCTCGTAGCCGTAGGTCGGATCGTAGGTGCGGCAGTTCGGCACGGTGGCCGCCAGGATGTGGCTGTGGCCGTCTTCGTGCTGCAGGCCTTCGCCGTTCAGGGTGGTCCGGCCGGCGGTACCGCCGATCAGGAAGCCACGGGTACGGCTGTCGCCAGCGGCCCAGGCCAGGTCACCGATACGCTGGAAGCCGAACATCGAGTAGAAGATGTAGAACGGCAGCATCGGCTGGTTGTGGTTGCTGTACGACGTACCGGCAGCGATGAACGACGACATGGCGCCGGCTTCGTTGATGCCTTCCTCGAGGATCTGACCTTTCTTGTCCTCGCGGTAGAACATCACCTGGTCCTTGTCGACAGGCTCGTACAGCTGGCCGACGGAGGAGTAGATACCCAGCTGGCGGAACATGCCTTCCATACCGAAGGTACGGGCTTCGTCCGGGATGATCGGTACGATGCGGTGGCCGATTTCCTTGTCCTTGACCAGTTGCGCCAGGATGCGCACGAAGGCCATGGTGGTGGAAATCTCGCGGTCGCCCGAGCCGTCCAGGATCGCCTTCAGGGTGTCCAGTGGCGGAGTCGGGATGCTGAAGCTCTTGGCCCGACGCTGTGGCACGAAGCCGCCCAGCGCAGCGCGGCGCTCGGCCAGGTACTTGGCCTCGGCGCTGCCTTCTTCCGGACGGTAGAACGGCAGGTGCTCCAGCTCGGAGTCCTTGATCGGCACGTCGAAGCGGTCACGGAAGTGACGCAGGCTGTCGACATCGACCTTCTTGGTGTTGTGCGCGGTGTTCTTGGCTTCGCCGGCACCGGTACCGTAACCCTTGATGGTCTTGGCCAGGATGACGGTCGGCTGCTCTTTGTGGTTGACCGCCTGGTGGTAGGCCGCATAGACCTTGTACGGGTCGTGGCCGCCACGGTTGAGCTTCCAGATCTCTTCGTCGGACAGGTCTTCGACCATGGCCTTGAGTTCCGGGGTGTTGAAGAAGTGCTCACGGACGAATGCGCCGTCCTTGGCCTTGTAGTTCTGGTACTCGCCGTCGATGACTTCGTCCATGCGGCGCTGCAGGGCGCCGTCGGTGTCCTTGGCGAACAGTGGGTCCCAGAAGCGACCCCAGACGACCTTGTTGACGTTCCACTGGGCACCACGGAACACGCCTTCGAGTTCCTGGATGATCTTGCCGTTGCCGCGCACAGGGCCGTCGAGGCGCTGCAGGTTGCAGTTGATGACGAAGATCAGGTTGTCCAGCTTCTCGCGGCCGGCCAGGGCGATGGCGCCCAGGGATTCCGGCTCGTCGCACTCGCCGTCGCCCATGAAGCACCAGACTTTCTGCTTGCCGGCCGGGATGTAGCCGCGGCTTTCCAGGTACTTCATGAAGCGTGCCTGGTAGATCGCCTGGATAGGACCCAGACCCATGGATACGGTCGGGAACTGCCAGAAATCAGGCATCAGCCAAGGGTGCGGGTAGGACGACAGGCCCTTGCCGTCGACTTCCTGGCGGAAGTTGTTCATGTGTTCTTCGGTGATGCGGCCTTCCAGGAACGCGCGGGCATAGACGCCCGGCGAGGCGTGGCCCTGGAAGTAGATCAGGTCGCCGCCGTGCTCGTCGGTCGGGGCCTGGAAGAAGTAGTTGAAGCCGATGTCGTACAGCGTCGCACTGGAAGCGAAGCTGGAGATGTGGCCACCCAGATCCGGGTCGTTCAGGTTGGTCTTGACCACCATCGCCAGGGCGTTCCAGCGTACCAGCGAGCGAATGCGGCGTTCCATGAACAGGTCGCCAGGCATGCGTGCTTCGTGGGTTACGGGGATGGTGTTGCGGTACGGCGTGGTGATGGCGTACGGCAGCTGCGAACCACTGCGGGTGGCCAGTTCGCCCATACGGGTCATCAGGTAATGGGCACGGTCTTCGCCTTCTTTGTCGATAACCGATTCCAGGGCGTCCAGCCACTCCTGGGTTTCGACGGGATCAAGGTCTTGCATGGCTTGCTCCAGAGCGGAAAGGCTTCCAGAATCGGACGCCTGAGTTTGCGACTGGCCTTGTGGGCAGCCGACATAAATTCTTGGATGGCCGGCGGTTGTGCCGGCGGCGTGTAGTTTTACTACAAGTCGCCAACCTTTTCAGCCTCTTGAGTGATTAACCCAGTAGTAAAACTACAGAGAAACCGCCCAAATACCCGCGTCATGTTGTGAGACAGAAGGTTACCATCGGATTAAGGCGGAATATTTTGCTGCAAAATTGGTGGTTTGTATCGCCATAAAGGGTTTTTTAGCAATTTATCGTCTTTGTTCGACAGCCTTGGCTGTCAGTATCCTCTTACATTAATGGCACATAGCCCGTAGCACGCCGATCAAGGATAGACCATGAGCCTACCTTCGCTGGCCGAAATTTCGGCCATTCTGCTGCCTTGCGCAAGTACTGCCGAACACGCCTTGCGCGCTTCGCTGGCCCACCTTGGCGCTGCTGCGCTGCAGGCATTCGAGGCCTGGCCGGCGCCGCGTCATGCCGATCTGGCGCGGGTCTGCGCGGCCAGCGACTTCGTCGTCGAGCAGATCACCCGTGACCCCCAGATGCTTCTGGACATGGCCGAGGCCGGCGACCTCGAGCGCCGCTTCGCGCCTGGCGAGCTGCGTGCGCAACTGGCCGCGGCGCTGGCAACGGTCAGCAGCGAAGACGAGCTGGGCCGGGTTCTGCGCCGCCAGCGCAATCGCCAGCAGGTGCGCATCATCTGGCGCGACCTGACCCGCCAGGCCGACCTGGTGCAGACCTGCCGCGACCTGTCGGAGCTGGCCGACGCCAGTATCGACCTGGCCTATCACTGGCTCTACGAGCGTCATTGCCAGCAGTTCGGCGTGCCCACCGGTCGGCGCAGCGGCCAGGCGCAGCACATGGTCATCCTTGGCATGGGCAAGCTGGGCGCGGTCGAGCTGAACCTTTCGTCGGATATCGACCTGATCTTCGCCTATCCCGAAGGCGGCGAGACCGTGGGCGCCAAGCGCCCGCTGGACAACCAGGAGTTTTTCATCCGCCTGGGCCAGCGGCTTATAAAGGCACTCGACCCGGTGACCGTCGACGGCTTCGTGTTCCGGGTCGACATGCGCCTGCGACCCTATGGCTCTTCCGGTGCGCTGGTGCTCAGCTTCAATGCCATGGAGCAGTACTACCAGGACCAGGGGCGCGACTGGGAGCGCTACGCGATGATCAAGGCTCGCGTGGTGGGCGGTGACCAGACGGCCGGCGAGCAGTTGCTGGAGATGCTGCGGCCCTTCGTGTACCGCCGCTACCTGGATTTCTCGGCCATCGAAGCGCTGCGCACCATGAAACAGCTGATCCAGCAGGAAGTGCGCCGCAAGGGCATGGCCGACAACATCAAGCTGGGCGCCGGCGGCATCCGCGAGGTGGAATTCATCGCCCAGGCTTTCCAGTTGATTCACGGTGGACGCGACCTGAGCCTGCAGCAGCGGCCACTGCTCAAGGTGCTCGCCACCCTCGAAGGCCAGGGTTACCTGCCGGCGGCGGTGGTCGGCGAATTGCGCGAAGGCTACGAGTTCCTGCGTTACACCGAGCATGCCATCCAGGCCATCGCCGACCGCCAGACCCAGATGCTGCCGGACGACCCGCTGGATCAGGCGCGCATCGCCTTCATGCTCGGCTTTGCCGACTGGGCGAGTTTTCATGAGCGGCTGATGCACTGGCGCGAACGGGTGTCCTGGCACTTCCGCCAGGTGATCGCCGACCCGGACGGCGAAGATGAGCAGGACACTGGCGAAACCATGGTCGGCGGCGAGTGGCTGCCGTTGTGGGATGAAGGCCAGGACGAAGAAGCCTCGTGCCGGCAGTTGCAGGAAGGCGGTTTCAAGGAGCCGGCGCGGGCCCTCAAGGCACTGGCCACGCTGCGTTCCGGGCCGCAGATGCGCACCATCCAGCGCATTGGACGTGAGCGCCTGGATGCATTCATTCCGCGCCTGCTGGCCCAGGCCGTGGAGCATGACGACCCCGACCTGGTGCTGGAGCGTGTCCTGCCGCTGGTCGAGGCGGTGGCCCGCCGGTCGGCTTACCTGGTGTTGCTCACCGAAAACCCCGACGCATTGCGTCGCCTGCTGACCCTGTGCGCCGCCAGCCCGTGGATCGCCGAGCAGATCGCACGCTTCCCGCTGCTGCTCGATGAACTGCTCAACGAGGGCCGGCTGTTCAGCCCGCCGCTGGCGCCGGAACTGGCCGCCGAGCTGCACGAGCGTCTGGTGCGCATCCCCGAGGACGACCTGGAACAGCAGATGGAAGCTCTGCGCCACTTCAAGCTGGCCCACGGCTTGCGGGTGGCGGCGTCGGAGATCACTGGCAGCCTGCCACTGATGAAGGTCAGCGACTACCTGACCTGGCTGGCCGAGGCGATCCTTGAGCAGGTGCTGGCCCTGGCCTGGCGCTACAGCGTGGCGCGGCATGGTACGCCACGCCGGCCGGACGGCAGCCCGTGCGACCCGGCATTCATCATCGTTGGCTATGGCAAGGTGGGGGGCATCGAGCTGGGGCATGGCTCGGACCTCGACCTGGTGTTCATCCACGACGGTGACCCGCAGGCCGAGACCGACGGCGCCAAACCCATCGACGGCGCGCAGTTCTTCACCCGCCTGGGGCAGCGGATCATCCACTTGCTGACCGCGCAGACCAACTCTGGCCAGCTCTATGAAGTGGACATGCGCCTGCGACCGTCGGGCGCTTCGGGGCTGCTGGTCAGCTCGGTGGGTGCCTTCGCCCGCTATCAGGAGAGCGAGGCCTGGACCTGGGAGCATCAGGCCCTGGTGCGTGCCCGGGTACTGACCGGCAGTGCCGACGTGCAAGCGGCCTTCGAGCAGGTACGCGCCCAGGTGCTGGGCCGTCAGCGCGACCTGGCGCAGTTGCGGATCGAGGTCAGCGAGATGCGTGCCAAGATGCGCGACAACCTGGGCAGCAAGGCCAGTGCCGCCGGCACTGCTGCCAACGCCTTCGATGCGGCGTTGCCCTTCGATCTCAAGCAGGATGCCGGTGGTATCGTCGATATCGAATTTATGGTGCAATACGCGGCCCTGGCGTGGTCGCGGGATTACCCGCAGCTGCTGCGCTACACCGATAACATCCGCATTCTGGAAGGCCTCGAAGAGGCCGGGCTGTTGCCTGGCGCCGATGCCGCCCTGCTGCGTGAAGCCTACAAGGCCTACCGCTCGGCAGCGCACCGCCAGGCCCTGCAGAAGCAGGCCGGCGTGGTGGCCGGCGATCAGTTCCAGGAGCAGCGGCGCGAGGTCATGCGCATCTGGGCCGCCCTGGGACTCAGCTAGGCTTTGTACGAAAAGTCGGCGAGCGAAGGTCAGGCAAGGCAAAAACAGGCGAGGAAGCGGAGTTTACTGGAGTAAATGAGCATTCCGAGCCTGTTTTTAACGCAGCATGACCGAGCGCAGGCACTTTTCGTACAAAACCTAGACCCGGCTTGCGCAGGATGCCGCCGGGCGGTGGCCGAAGGGCCGCAACAGCGGGATTGGACATTTGAAACAGGGAGGCGGCAGGCTGGGTGAACGTGTCACGCAGCCTGGCCAGCCTCCCTGGCCGTTTTTGGATTGAGCATGAACATTCTGATCGTTGGACCTAGCTGGGTCGGTGACATGGTGATGGCGCAAACGCTGTTCCAGTGTCTCAAGCAGCGGCATCCCGAGTGCGCAATCGATGTACTGGCGCCGGAATGGAGCCGCCCGATCCTGGAACGCATGCCCGAGGTGCGCGCCGCGCTGAGCTTCCCGCTCGGCCACGGTGCCCTGGAGCTGGCCACCCGGCGGCGCATCGGCAAGTCGCTGGCCGGCCAGTACGACCAGGCGATCCTGCTGCCCAACTCGTTGAAGTCCGCGCTGGTGCCGTTCTTCGCCGGTATTCCACGGCGCACCGGCTGGCGCGGCGAGTTCCGCTATGGCTTGCTCAACGACGTGCGGTTGCTCGACAAGCAGCGCTACCCGCTGATGATCGAGCGTTTCATGGCCCTGGCCTACGACAAGGGGGCCGAGCTGCCCAAGCCGTACCCGCGCCCGAGCCTGAGCATTGACCCGGCAACCCGCGAGGCGGCCCTGGCACGCTTCGGCCTGAGCCTCGAACAGCCGGTGCTGGCGCTGTGCCCGGGCGCCGAGTTCGGTGAAGCCAAGCGCTGGCCTGCCGAACACTACGCCCAGGTGGCCGACACCTTGATCCGCCAGGGCTGGCAGGTCTGGCTGTTCGGCTCGAAGAAAGACCACCCGGTGGGCGAGAGCATCCGCCAGGAGCTGATCCCCGGCCTGCGTGAAGAAGTCACCAACCTGTGTGGCGAAACCTCGCTGGCCGAGGCCATCGACCTGCTGTCCTGTGCCGCCTCGGTGGTGTCCAACGATTCCGGCCTGATGCACGTCGCCGCCGCGCTGAACCGTCCCCTGGTGGCGGTATACGGTTCGACCTCGCCGGGCTTCACCCCACCGCTGGCCGATGACGTGGAAATCGTGCGCCTGGGGCTGGAATGCTCGCCGTGCTTCGACCGCACCTGCCGTTTCGGCCATTACAACTGCCTGCGCCTGCTGGAGCCTGCGGCGGTGACCGAGGCCCTCGGCCGCCTGGGCGGCACCCCGGTCGAGGTGCGCTGATCTTGCGGGTACTGCTGATCAAGACATCCTCGCTGGGCGACGTCATCCATGCCCTGCCAGCGCTCACCGATGCGGCGCGGGCGGTGCCGGGCATACGTTTCGACTGGGTGGTGGAAGAAGGCTTCGCGGAAATTCCGAGCTGGCACCCGGCGGTCGATGCGGTGATCCCGGTGGCCATACGGCGCTGGCGCAAGAACCTCTGGCAGACCTTCAAGAGCGGCGAGTGGCGTGCCTTCAAGCAGCGCCTGCGCCGCACGCACTATGACCTGGTCATCGATGCCCAGGGGCTGTTCAAGAGCGCCTGGCTGACCCGCTACGTGAATGCGCCGGTGGCCGGCCTGGACCCGCAGTCGGCCCGTGAGCCATTGGCCAGCCGCTTCTACGACGCCAACCGACGCTATCCGGTTGCCCGTGGGCAGCATGCGGTCGAGCGCCTGCGCCAGCTGTTCGCCCAGGCCCTGGGCTATTCGCTGCCGGCCGGCCTTGGCGACTACGGCCTCAAGCGCCTGGAGCCGCTGGACGACAGCCTGCAGGCGCCTTATGTGCTGTTCCTGCATGGCACCACCTGGGCCACCAAGCACTGGCCGGAGGTCTACTGGCGGCAACTGGCCGAGCGCATGGCCGAACGCGGTCTGCAGGTGCGCCTGCCGTGGGGCAACCCGGCGGAAAAGGCCCGCGCCGAGCGAATCGCCGAGGGTCTGGGCAATGCCGCCGTGCTGCCGCGCCTGAACCTGGCCGGCGTGGCGCGGGTGCTGGCCGGTGCCGAAGCCTGCGTAGCGGTAGACACCGGTATTGGCCACCTGGCCGCTGCCCTCGACGTGCCCACCGTGTCATTGTTCGGCCCGACCAACCCCGGGCTGACCGGCGCCTATGGCCAGTCGCAGGTGCACCTGGCCAGCGACTGGCCAGCCTGCGCGCCGTGCCTGCAGAAGAAATGCACTTACAAGCCGAGCCCCGACGAGCAGTCGCGGTTCGATTTCCAACGCGAGTGGCCGCCGTGCTTCACTCGCCTGAATCCCGAGCGGGTAGCGAGCCAGTTGGGCGCGCTGTTGCTGGCAAAGGAACCTGGCTGATGCAACTGGCTTTCGTACTCTACAAATACTTTCCGTTCGGTGGCCTGCAGCGCGACTTCATGCGCATTGCCCTGGAGTGCCAGCAGCGCGGCCACCAGATCCGTGTCTACACCCTGATCTGGGAAGGCGATGTGCCGCCCGGCTTCGAAGTGCTGGTGGCCCCGGTCAAGGCGCTGTTCAACCATCGGCGCAACGAAAAGCTCACCGCCTGGATGCAGGCGGACCTGGCCAAGCGCCCGGTGGATCGGCTGATCGGCTTCAACAAGATGCCCGGCCTGGATGTCTACTACGCCGCTGACGGCTGCTTCGAGGACAAGGCCCAGACCCTGCGCAATCCGCTGTACCGCAAGTGGGGC
This sequence comes from Pseudomonas sp. DTU_2021_1001937_2_SI_NGA_ILE_001, assembly GCF_032463525.1. Taxonomy (NCBI): domain Bacteria; kingdom Pseudomonadati; phylum Pseudomonadota; class Gammaproteobacteria; order Pseudomonadales; family Pseudomonadaceae; genus Pseudomonas; species Pseudomonas sp. DTU_2021_1001937_2_SI_NGA_ILE_001. The sequence goes on from NZ_CP135971.1 coordinate 4,278,710, forward strand.
CGTTACCGGCACTTCGCCGAGTACGAGCGCGCGGTGTTCGCCCCCGAGGCCAGGACCCAGGTGCTGATGATCTCCGAGGTCCAGCAGCCGCTGTTCATCAAGCACTACGGTACGCCGCTGTCGCGCTTTCACCTCTTGCCGCCGGGTATTTCCCAGGACCGTCGCGCGCCGGCCGATGCGCCGCAGATCCGCCAGGCGTTCCGCGAGGAGTTCGGCCTGGGCGCCGACGAGCGCCTGCTGGTGCAGATCGGCTCGGGCTTCAAGACCAAGGGCGTGGACCGCAGCCTCAAGGCCCTGGCGGCCCTGCCGGCAGCACTGAAGAAGCGTACGCGGCTGTTCGTCATCGGCCAGGACGACCCCAAGGTGTTCCAGCTGCAGAGCAAGGCGCTGGGGCTGACCGAACAGGTCACCTTCATGAAGGGCCGCAGCGACATCCCGCGTTTCCTGCTCGGCGCCGACCTGCTGATCCACCCGGCCTACAACGAGAACACCGGCACGGTCCTGCTCGAAGCCCTGGTCGCCGGCTTGCCGGTGCTGGTCAGCGCGGTGTGCGGCTACGCCCACTACATTGCCGAGGCCGACTGTGGCCTGGTACTCGATGAGCCGTTCGAGCAGGCGCAGTTCAACCGCTACCTGGCGCAGATGCTCGAAGACGACGCGGCACGGGCGCAGTGGGGGCGCAACGGCCTGGTCTTCGCCGACAGCGCCGACCTGTACAGCATGCCGCAGCACGCGGCGGACGTGATCCTGGCGGAGCCTCAAGCATGAAGCTGTTCCTAGCCGAACCTTTCAAGAGCCTGTGGGCCGCACGCGATGCCTTCGCCGAGGTCGAGCAACTGCAGGGCCAGGTGTACCGCGAGCTGGAAGGGCGGCGCACGCTGCGCACCGAAGTCGACGGGCGCGGTTACTTCGTGAAGATCCACCGTGGCATCGGTTGGGGCGAAGTGGCCAAGAACCTGTTCAGCGCCAAGCTACCGGTGCTGGGTGCCGGCCAGGAGTTCAAGGCCATCGAGCGCCTGCATCAGGCCGGTGTGCCGACCATGACCGCCGTGGCCTACGGCGAGCGCGGCAACAACCCGGCGGCGCAGCACTCGTTCATCATCACCGAGGAACTGGCGCCGACGCTGAGCCTGGAAGACCTGAGCCTGAACTGGCGCAACGAGCCGCCCGAGCCACGCCTCAAGCGCGCGCTGATCGCCGAGGTGGCGCGTCTGGTCGGCACCATGCACCGCGCCGGGGTCAACCACCGCGACTGCTACATCTGCCATTTCCTGTTGCATACCGACCGCCCGGTGACGGCGGATGACTTCAGGCTCTCGGTGATCGACCTGCATCGCGCCCAGACCCGCCGCGCCATCACCCCGCGCTGGCGCAACAAGGACCTGGCGGCGCTGTATTTCTCGGCGCTGGACATCGGCCTGACGCGGCGCGACAAGCTGCGCTTCCTGCGCGGCTACTTCCGCCAGCCGCTGCGCCAGGTGCTGCAGCGTGAAGCGGCGCTGCTGCGCTGGCTGGAGAAAAAGGCCGACAAACTCTATGAACGCAAGCAACGTTACGGAGATGCACTCTGATGGCGGGCTGGAACCTGGCGCCGGAGTATGCGGCGCTGGCCGATGACTTCGGTTCCCTGGAGGCGGTATTCGCCCTGCAGGGCGAACGACTGACCCGCGACCCGCTGTCCGAGGTGATCCGCGTCGAACGTGACGGGGTCAGCTACTACGTCAAGCGCTACTTCGGCGCCGGCAAGGGCCTGCGCCGCTACCTTGGCCGACCACGGGTCAAATCCGAATGGCAGAACCTCAAGCGTTTCGCCAAGTGGGGGATTCCCACCGCCGACGTGGTGGCCTGGGGCCTGGAGCGCAACGGCGTCGCCTACGATCGTGGCGCGATGATCACCCGCGAGCTGCCGCGCACCGAAGACCTGTGGGTCATGGCCCAGCGCAAGGACCTACGCCTCGACGACCCGGCCTGGGTCGAGCGCATCAGCCGCCAGCTGGCCGTGTACACGCGTACCCTGCACGATCACCACTTCACCCATAACGACCTGAAGTGGCGCAACCTGCTGGTCGACGACCAGGACCGCCTGTACCTGATCGACTGCCCCAACGGCGCGTTCTGGTGGGGCTTCCTGTTGCGCTATCGCATCACCAAGGACCTGGCCTGCCTGGACAAGGTCGCCAAGTACCAGTTATCCGCCACTCAGCGTCTGCGCTTCTACCTGCAATACCGCCAGCGCTCGCACCTCAATGCCTCGGACAAGAAGCGCATTCGTCATGTGGTCAGTTTTTTCGAGGGGCGCGAATGAGCCTTTTCATTGCCAGCAGCGAGCAGGCCCTGCTCGAGCGCCATGGACTGGCCGATTTCGAGGCGCTCTGGGCGCTGGATCTCGACGCGGTGGATGAACCCAATACCGGGCGCGGTGGCTGGAGCAGCGTCTACCGCCTGGAACTGGAAGGCCAGGGCTTCTACCTCAAGCGGCAGGCCAACTACCTGACCTACACCCTGCACCGGCCCTTCGGTGAACCGTCGTTCTCCCGCGAGTTTCGCAACATCAGCCGCTACCGCACACTGGGCATTCCGGCGTTGCAGGCGGTGTTCTATGGCGAGCGCAAGGTCAACGGCGAGCGTCGGGCGATCCTGATGACCCGGGCGCTGGACGGCTGGACCGATCTGGATGCCCTGCTGCTACGCTGGAGCGAGCTGGCCGAGGCCGCGCGCCTTGCGATTCTCCAGGCCTGTGGGCAACTGGCGCGCACGCTGCATGGGGCAGGGCAGATTCACGGTTGCTTCTACCCCAAGCACATCTTTCTTCAGGCCCAGGGCGAAGGCTATGCCGCGCAACTGATCGACCTGGAGAAGACCCGCCCGGCACTGTTCGGCCAGCGCGACCTGACCAAGGACCTAGAACCGCTGTTTCGCCGTGCGCCGCTCTGGGGCGAGGCTGAGCGGCGCGAGTTCCTGGCCGCTTATCTGCAGGCGCCGCCGCGCAGCGCGGCGGTCGATGCCTGGCTGCAGCGCCTGAGCCGACGCGGCAAACACAAGCAACGCCACTGACAGAGAACCGTTGATGCGTCTTTCCGAACTCCAGAACGCCGGACGCGCACCGGCACTGCCCTTGACCCTGAGCCTGGCCGACGCGGCCGGCCCTGCCGAACTGCAATTGCTCACCTTGCTGCGTGTGCTGCCAGGCCAGCGTTACGTCGGTGCCGGGGTGTGGCGCGGGCGGACGGTGCTGGCCAAGCTGCTGGTGGGCAGCAAGGCGTCGCGACACTTCCAGCGTGAGCTGGAGGGCGTGCGCGCCCTGGCGGCACAAGGCGTCACCACGCCGTTGCTGTTGGCTGACGGCCTGCAAGCGGGCGAGGGCGGCTGGCTGCTGTTCGAGTACCTGGAGAACGCGGCCAGCCTGGGCGATGCCTGGAAAGCGGTCGAGCACCTGCCGGCCCTGGCGGACCAACAGCAGGCGGTGCTCGCCGAGGCGCTGGGCGCCATCGCCGGCCTGCACCAGAAAGGCCTGTGGCAGCAGGACCTGCACCTGGACAACCTGCTGCGCCGCGACGACCAGCTGTACTGGATCGACGGGGCCGGCATCGGCGTGGAGCAGGCCGGTCAGCCGCTGTCGCGGCAAAAGGTGCTGGAAAACCTCGGCGTGTTCTTCGCCCAGTTGCCCAAGCGCTTCGAACCCTTCACCGAAGAGCTGCTGGTCTGGTACCTGCTGGCCAACGCCGAGCACGCGCTGCCACTGGAGGCCTTGCAGAAACAGATCGACAAGGTGCGCCAGTGGCGCCTGAAGGACTTCCTGGCCAAGACCTGCCGGGAATGCAGCCTGTTCAGCGTCGAGGACTCGGCGTCGCGCTTCCAGGCGGTGCGCCGTGACGAAGTGCAGAGCATGCCGGCGGTGCTCGACCGCGCCGATGAACTGCTCGATGCCGGGCACTTGTACAAGACCGGTGGTGCCGCCAGCGTGGCGCGGGTCGAGGTACAGGGCCGTCCGCTGGTCATCAAGCGCTACAACATCAAGAACTTCAGCCACTGGCTCAAGCGCTTCTGGCGCCCGAGCCGCGCCTGGCACTCCTGGCGCGAGGGCAACCGCCTGGCGTTCCTCGACATCGCCACGCCCAAGCCGCTGGCGGTGCGCGAGGAGCGGGTGCTGGGCCTGCGGCGTCGCGCCTACCTGGTCACCGAATACCTGGATGGGCCGGACCTGATCGCCAAGTGGGCCCCTTATGTGGCCAACGCCGAAGTGCCGGAGAACGAGCTGGTGGCCCTCGACGAACTGCTCGCCCAGCTGCGCCGCGAGCGCATCAGCCACGGTGACCTCAAGGGGCATAACCTGTTCTGGCATGACGGGCGTTGGGCATTGATCGATCTGGACGCGCTGTGCCAGCACGGCTCGGCGGCCAGTTTCGCACCCGCCTACGCCCGCGACCGCGCGCGGCTGTTGCGCAACTGGCCGGCCGACAGCGCGCTGTACCGTCTGCTGGAGCAGCGCATTCCCGCTACAGCGGACGAACAGCATCCCGGCTGAAGCCACCCACACAGAGGTCAGCGCAGGCTAGCTGACCTGAGTCATGTTCATCCGCTCCAGGGCTCTGACCAGCGTGGGCAGGTCCTCGAATGGCTGCAGGTGAATGCGCCGCCAGCGTTGACGGTCGACGTATAGCCGCCCCTCGGCATTGCGCAGCACGGGGGTGCGCTCGATCTGATTGCGCCGCGAGCGATGAACGATGACCGAACCGCCGTCTTCGGCGCTCTCGATCGTGAACAGCCCAGGCCGGTACAGCTGGCGCTCCACCGGGCTGCCCTGGAAGTCGAGCAGCAGCTCGTCGCCGAGGTTGACCGGACCATGAGCGGTGGGCAGGCCAAGGGCGAAGTCGTTGCGCACGAAGGCCCGGTGCCCGCCCAGCTCGTCGCCCGCCAGGCGCCCTGGGTCGCCGGCAGGTCCGAAATGTTCCCCTGGCGGCAGGTCATACACCCTCAGGCTGATGCCCTGCTCCAGATCCGCCAGGCCGGGTATGCCGGTTTCGAAGCGGTTGGCGTGGGTTTCTCCGACCAGTGCGATCCAGTGATGCGCGCCTGCCAGTTCCTGATGCCGGCGCAGGGTGCGTGAAGCAAAGAAGTTCATCATCCGCAGCCGGTCGTGGCGGCTGCCGTTCTGCAGGTTTCTCAAGTAGTAGCTGGGCATGCAGTCCAGCGCCCGCACCTCGATACCGTGTTCGCGCGCCTTGACCACCAGTTGCTCGAATGTGTACACGCCCGCCGGGTCGGTGAAGAAACCTCGGTCCATCTGCTTGAGATAGTGCAGCAGGCGCTTACTCATCAGGCCCTTGTCGAAGAACAGGTCCAGGTCGAGCTGATGCATGTCGGTCTGCAGGTGTTCCAGGTACAGGGTCTTGACCTCGCGCCGTGCCAGGTGCGGCAGATTGTCGATGATGAACTGCTTGCTGGCGATGGAGCTGTGGTATTCGCCTATCACCAGGCCTGAGGTCTGTTCATACAGGCGGTCGATCAGCTCGGCGTGTGTGTCGAGTCCCGAAATATCGGGCAGTGTCGGTCGCGGTGGCAGGGGCATCTCGCTCAACGTGCGGGCATCGCGCTGCAGCCGGGCGCGTAGCGTGAAGAACAGCCGACGTGCCGGGCGCAGGCTGTCCTTGTCCAGGCTGTAGAGCAGGTGCAGGCCACGATGTTCGAAGAACGCCAGTTCGTGGGCTGCGTCCAGATGCTCCGTCGGCATCTGGTACAGCGGGTCGGCCAGGGAGCGTTGCAAGGCCGTCGGTTCGCCAGAGGTCGGCCAGTCGGCCGCCGCTGCACGTCGCCAGTGGCCAGCCTCGTCCAGCTCGAAGCCGTGCGGGCCCGGTTGGTCGAGCAGGGCGCGGCTCAGGGCGGGCGTCGGCCGTGCGGTGCTGGCCCGGTACTCCTGGCGACGCAGCAATTGCGCCAGGGCGAGATCCAGTTTTTCCGGCTTCTGGGCCGGCACGCTGGTTTCGCTGGCCGTGGTGGCGCGCCTGACCCTCGGGTTGGGCATCTCCAGGCGGAAGTCGCCCAGGCTGGCGGGCGGCTCGGCGGCGGCCTCCGGCAGGTCGCGCAGGATACGCACGGGCTGCTGAGCGGCGACATCTTCGACGCGAACGCTCACCGCGCCGTGCAGTTCGGCGATGCCCGGGACCCCGCGATGAGTGTTGGCGTGGCGCTGTTCGAGCAGCGCCACCCAGCGGCGTGCCGGAGCCTGCGCGGTGTCGGCGGCAATGATGCGCGAGCCGAAGAACACCGCCATCTTCTGCGCCGCGGTTGGGTCGTCTGCCGGCAGCGGCGCGGTGCTGTCGAGGAAGTCGTAGCTCACCGAAGAGTTCAAGGGACGGACTTCGATGCCGTGGCGGTGCGCGGCCTTGATCACGTGGTAGTAATCATGTTTGTGGTCCAGGCCATTGATCAGGGCGCCCTGGTTCAGGCTGTCGAGGTGCTCCTTGATCTCGGCCGAACCGCCCCGCGAGCGGCTGCCCAGCTTGTGGTACTTGCGCAGCTTGTCCACATGCAGGTCGGTGAACAGGTGTTCGAGGTAGAGAATTTCGACGTTCTGTTCGGCCAGGCGCGGCATGTGGTCGATCAGGAACTGCTTGCTGGCCACCGACTGCAGGCGCTCGCTGACCACCATGCCCTGGCTGCGATCGAACACCGCCTTGATCAGGTCGTCGGGTGTCATCGCTTCTTGCAGTGCCGGCAGGTCGGCCTTGGCCGCCAGGCTGGCCTGCTGGAAAAAGTTCTCGGCGTCCTTGCGCAGGGTTTCGCGCAGCCCGGCATAGACTTCGCGACCCTCCCTGAGCAGGGGCGCGAAGAACTCCGCCGACAGCGGCAGGCCAACATCCACGGGTGGCACCCAGTTGCGAATGGCAATGCCCATGACCTGCGGCTTCCACTGCTCGCCCAGTTCATAGGCCGTCGTCGCGGCAGACGAGGTTGACGCGGTTGTCGGCGTGGTCGGCTCGTTCTCGAGTCGTTCGAAGCGGTGCCCGCCACCGCCGCGTAGGCCCCGGATATCCACGACCTGCCACTGGCCGTCGGCATTCAGGCGCACCGGCTGCTTGCCATAGAAGGCGAAGGGGTTGGCCGGGTCGATGATCTGCCACAGGCGCTGGCCCGCGTCGTACTGCACCTCGTAGACGCGCCCGTCGAGGGGAATGTAGTGATGCCCGTCTATCCGTGTGACGCCGCGGGCGTGGCCGCTGGCGATCGCTTCGAAGCCATCCAGCGAGCGCTGGCTGGCATAGGCCGGGTTGGCCTGGGGCGTCGAGACCCCGGCCAGGCCTGGGTGCGGTTGGGCAACGCCCTTGCGGACACCCAGCAGCAGTTTCTGCGCGTCATGCGCCGCGTTGTCGAGGACCGGGCCGAGCGTCGCTTCGATGCGTGCCACCGTGGCGGCCTGGGCCTGCCTGAGCGAAGTCATCGCCGGATTGTGTCCGCCGCGGTCGGCCAATTCATGCAGCAAGCCACCGAAACCCTTGAGCCCGGCGCTGGCATCGCCGGCAGCGCCCAGGGCATTGAGCCAGGCGCCCAGCAGATGCAGGCTGGCTGCCTCGCGGTCGCCCTCGCTCAGCGCCTGCAGGGCGCGGGCACTGTCGCGCAAGGTCAGCAGGGCGCCGACAGCGAAGCTGGCAGGCGGGAAGGGCAGTGTTACCGCCATGGCCACCAGCTCGATGCTGTTCCAGACCAGGCGCGAAATCATGTCACTGCGCCCGCTGGTGCTGTCTTGCACATCGCGGATCTTGCGCAACAGGACCTGGTCGAAGCAGGCCGCACGCAGGTCTGTCAGCGGTTCGTCAGGCAGCGTCGGCGGCGTGGCCTGCGGTGTTTTCTTCAGGTCGATGAACCAGAACGCCAGGGTCCGGTTCATTGCCAGGCGGCAGCGGTCTTTGTAGTAGTCGCTCATCCCCGGCGCATGCAGGGTATTGTGGAACTGGCTGAGCGGGCGCCAGGCCAGACCATCCGGCGCGCCTGGCGTGTAGAGCAGGGCCTGCTCGGGCTGGCGGCTGTCGGCGGGACAGAAAACGAAGCAGCCCAGGGCGGTCTCGCGGCGCGCCAGTGGAATGGGCAGCACATTGATGAGCTCTCCCAGGGCGGGTACATCCGAAGCAATGAATGGATTCTCGATGACGAAGTGCAGCGGGTAGACGGGGTAGTGCCGACGGCTGTGTTCGTCGATGTCATCCATGCGTGCAATGGAGTCGCTCAGCCAGGTGAATTGCTGGCTGGAAATCTGTCGTTGCAGCAGGCTGAGCAGTGCCGCGTGGTGCATTTGCAGTTGGGTGATCGTCAGACTGAGCCGGCGCCGCTCGTTATAGCCGTCACTGTGCGGGGCGAGCAGGGTGCTTTGCAGGTGGGCGACCCAGGCGTCGCTCGCCCATGCCCCGCGCACGGAGCCGGCGACCTTTTCCGGGGTCAGCGGCGACAGGTCGACGCCTTGCGGGCCGGTGAAGGTCGCCTGGGTGTCGGCCGTGGCCGTCAGGAACCCCAGGGTGTCGTCGTAGCCATCGCGTAACAGGCGGGTGTAGCTCAAGGTTTCGCGGGGTGAGCTGACGATGATCTGGTCCGGGTCGACCGTGCCCTCGGGCAGCCCCAGCAGTGCATTGATCTTGCGGCTGGCCTGCTGGTGCACGAAGTGTTCGTACTCCGGCAGCTGGGTGTGTGGCAAGGCTCGGTATTGGCGCGTCAGCCCCTCGATCGCTTCTTCATGGGCCAGCAATGCCTGGCGCTGCTCCGGGCTGGCACGCAGGTACCAGTCCGGGGTGTGCTGCTGCTGTTCGGCCAGGCGTACGCGCACCTGTGCCGTGCTCATGGCGTAGAGCGCATCGTTGAAGCCCGGATGCTCGATGAAACCGAGAAAGTCCTGCGGGGGCTGGGGCTGTTCGCGCAATGCCAGCAACTGCTCGCGCAGGGCCTGGCGTTGCTGCGGCAGGGTCTGTTCGAGCAGGTAGTCGCAATGCGCTTGTGAAGCACTCCAGGCGACCAGCGCCTGGCGCACCTGGCGCTCGTTGCGGAACACCCGCAGCGGCTGCCCGTCGGGACTCTCGGGCGTCCACAGCAGCAGACGCGGCCCTTGCCCCTGGTTGTCTGGCAGGCTGATCAGCAGCAGGTCGGCCAGAACCTGCGTATTGTTCAAGCGCACCTGATGGAGCGTGAGCCGGGGGCTACCCGGCTGACCCAGCAGCGCTTCACTGAACAGAAAGTCACTGGCCTGGATATGGCCCTGGTACAGCGCAGCGGTGGCCTGCACCAGCAATTTCTGACGCAGCACTTCGTCCATGGCGCTTTTCACCTGGGCATTGCCATACCGCTGGCGCTGCGCTTCACCGAAGCGGGCGCGCAGGTCGAGGCGTGCGACAGTCCCGGCCAGCCACGCGGGCGTCAGCAACGGGTAGGTGCTCTGCAGCGGCTGGTCATCCAGGCTCAGGCGGGTGGCGGTCTGGAAGCTGGAGTCGTTGTTCAGGTCGCCCTCGTAAAGCCCGTACAGCGCGAGGTCAGTGAGGCTGCGCCGCGTCTCGTAGGGCTCGCTGCCCAGTGGGCTCAGGCGTCGAGTGGTCGCGACCACGCGATCGGGGTCCAGGTCGTAACCCAGCTCGCTCTGGATGCAGGCGGTCAGCCGTGTGCGGGCAAAGGACGCGGCTGAGCCGCAGCCCTGCATCAGGTTGTCCAGGGCGATGCGGGCACGGTCGTAGGCCAGCAGTGTGTTCAGGTAACGCTGCTTTTCTTCGGGCGTCGCGTAGCGCAACCAGTGCGGAAGCTGTCGGGCCTGACGGCGCTGCGCCTGTTCCTGCTGACGTCGCCGCAGCATCGCCGCTGGACCCAGCAGCCCGGAGATGTGCAATGCGGCTTGCAGTTCCAGCTGCCAGGCCGGCAGGTCCTGTTCCTGAGTCGGGAATTGAGCGCACACGTGGCCCAGGTCCTGGCGTTGCTTGTCGAGCAATTGATCGATGGCGCATTGGAAAGGATCGCCGGCAACCGGCACCAGCAGCAGGTCTTCGGTGCTGAAGGGACGTGCATCCAGGTCGGGGTCGGCGTCGATCTGTTGCGTCAGCTGCTGGTACTCGCGGCTTGTGCACTGCAGCAGCAGGCCGCGCAGGGCCTGGTCGTTCAGCCAGCCGCTCAACTCCTCGCGCAGTTGCGCTTCACTGACGAAGCCCTCGATACCATGCCCCGGCACGTACAGCAGGCAGGCCCCATCGGCGCGGCGGGCTAGCAGTGCGCCGTGCAGGGGCTGGCCAGCGCTGTCCTCGACGGCCAGGTAGATCAGCTGGGCATCCGGATGTTCGTCCGCGTGCCCGACGGCAGGCAGCAGGCAGTCCAGGTAGCCGGGGTGCAGGCTGCCGTCGGCAATCCTCAGCAGCGCTTCGTCGTGGATGTCATCGCGCAGTGCCTGCGCCTGTGCCTGGCGGCGTACCGTGCCCTGGGCGTCGGGCGTTTTCCAGTAGCGGTGCAGGTGCTTGAGCAGGTCCTTGAGGTCCGGTTGGTCGCCAGCCGTCGGCCGGGGCAGTTCTTCAAACTGACGTAGCTGGCTGGCAGCGCGACCTTCGAGGCGTTCGACCAGGGCGGCCAGCCTGGCGGGAGATGTTTCAGTCAGGGTCATGAGGTGCAGTCTTCCTGTATGGGCACACATGGGGAGGGCGCGAAGCCCATTGATCGTTCAGGCAATCAATCCCGGTGTGCGGCCATGCGGGCGCTACATAGTTACTGCGTGGAGCATTCTGTCTCCTCCAGGCTGTCTCGATGAGGCTTCACGCCAAATTGATAGCTTATAAGCTATAATCCCGCGCTTTGGCCGACCCTCGCCGACCGTGCAGGGCACACATTTTTGCGGGCGCTCGGCGCCTGCATGCAGACTAAAGAGGCTAGACCCTAGTGGCATTGACGATCCTGGGCCTGTCCGGCGCCCTTAGCCATGACCCTTCCGCTGCCTTGTACATCGACGGCAAGCTGATTGCCGCGGCGGAAGAAGAGCGCTTCGTCCGCGACAAGCACGCAAAGAACCGCATGCCTTACGAGTCGGCGAAGTTCTGTCTGGAGCAGGCCGGCATCAAGCCTTCCGACGTTGACGTGGTGGCGATTCCCTTCGCGCCGATCAGCCTGTTCGGCAAGGCTCGCTGGCACTATGCCAAGCGTTACTGGTACGCCCCGGACCGCGCGCTCGACGCACTGTTGATGGGCAACCGCCGCTACAAGCGCTACCGCAGCAAGATCGTCTGGTGCCTGGAGCAACTGGGCTTCGACACCAAGAAGGTGAAGATCGAGCCGGTCGAGCACCACCTGGCCCACGCCGCCAGTGCCTACCATTGCTCGGGTTTCAAGGAAAAGACCGCGATCCTCGGCATCGACGGCAAGGGCGAATACGCCACTACCTTCTTCGGCTACGGCGAGAACGGCAGGATCCACAAGATCAAGGAGTTCTACGACCCGGACTCCCTGGGTGGCCTGTATGGTGCGATCACCGAGTTCCTCGGCTTCGAAATGCTCGACGGCGAGTTCAAGGTCATGGGCATGGCGCCATACGGCGACGCCAGCAAGTACGACTTCTCGCGCCTGGCGAGCTTCGAGAACGGCGAGCTGGTGATCAACACCGAACTGGCCAACGTCATCGGCCTGCGTCGCTATAAGGAGAAGGGCAAGGGCTTCTACTTCTCGCCCAAACTCATCGAGTGGCTGGGTCCCAAGCGTGAAGGTGACGTGGCCGACGAGCCATACATCCATTACGCTGCCAGCATGCAGGCACTGTTCGAGAAGCTGGCCTTGCAGATGATGGACCACTACCTGGGCGACATCCTCAAGGAAACCGGCAAGATCGCCTTCGCCGGCGGCTGCGCGCTGAACGTCAAGCTCAACCAGAAGATCATCGCCCGTCCCGAGGTCAAGGAACTGTTCGTGCAGCCGGCCTCCGGCGACGCCGGTACTGCCGTCGGTGCGGCGGCCTACGTGTCGCACGCCCGTGGCGTGCCGGTCGAGAAGATGGAACACGTCTACCTCGGCCCTGCGTACAGCAACGAAGACGTGATCGCCGCCTGCGCGCGCCATCCGCATGCGCCGCAGTGGCGCAAGATCGACGACATGCCCGAGCGCATCGCGCGGATCATGGTCGACGGCAATCCGGTGGCCTGGTTCCAGGGCCGCATGGAATTCGGCCCACGGGCCCTGGGCGGTCGCTCGATCATCGGCTGCCCGAGCGTGCCGGGCGTGGCCGACCGCATCAACGAACAGATCAAGTTCCGTGAGCGCTGGAGACCCTTCTGCCCATCGATGCTCGACACCGTCGGCCCACAGATGATAAAGGTCGACCATCCGGCGCCGTTCATGACCTTCACCTTCGAGGTCGCCGAGGAGTGGAAGACCCGCGTGCCGGAAGTCGTCCACGAAGACGGCACGTCCCGTGCCCAGGTGCTCAAGCGCGAGTACAACCCGCGCTACTACGACATGATGAAGGCGCTGGAAAACCTCACCGGCAACGGCGTGTCGCTGAACACCTCGCTGAACCGCCGTGGCGAGCCGATGATCTGCTCGCCGACCGACGCGCTGAACATGTTCTACGGCTCTGACCTGCAATACCTGATCATGGAAGACATCCTGGTCGTCAAAGACGGTGTGGACCCGTATGAGCCACGTGGCTGAGCGGCACGTCCTGCAGTTCTGCCACGGCTATGACGGGCCGTTCCTGGACTGCGCACGCCAGTACGCCAGCCTGTTCGCCGGCCAGGGCTACCGGGTGACCACGGTGTTCCTCACCGGCGAGCACGACCCGGACGTGATCGCTGACTGCGGCTCGGACGAAGTGTTGTTCATGGAGTACAGCTCCAGCGCCATTCGTGGCCTGAAGCTGGGCGCCATCGCTGCCTTGCGCAAGATCGCCGCCAGCCGGTCGTTCGAGTTCTGCATCGCGCACCGTTTCAAGCCGGTGTACATCGCCCTGCTGGCCACCCGCCTGCCGGTGATCGGCGTGCACCATGCCTTCGGCGACTACCAGCGCGGCAGCCGCCGGCTGTTCGCCAACCTGTTCCGCCAGCGCCTGAGCCTGCTCGGGGTGTCCGACGCGGTGCGCGACGACATGCGCAGGAGCCTGCCCAAGTGGCCGGCCGAGCGTATCGAGACGCTGTACAACCGTATCGATGTCGAGCAGCTGCAGGGCAGCCAGTTCAGTGCCGAAGACGCGCGCCGCGAGCTGCAACTGCCCGCCGATGCCTGGCTGGTCGGTAACGTGGGGCGCCTGCACCCGGACAAGGACCAGGCGACCTTGTTGCGTGGCTTCGCCCTGGCCCTGCCGCAGTTGCCGGCAGACAGCCGCCTGGTGATCCTCGGCAAGGGGCGCCTGGAGCAGTCGCTCAAGGACCTGGCCATGGAGCTGGGTATCGCCTCGCAGGTGCTGTTCCTCGGCCAGGTGCCCGAGGCACGGCGCTACTTCAAGGCGTTCGACCTGTTCGCCCTCAGCTCCGATCACGAGCCGTTCGGCATGGTGCTGCTGGAGGCCATGGTCGCCGGGGTGCCGGTGCTGGCCACCGCCTGCGGTGGCGCCAAGGAGGTGGTGGAAGGCGTCGGCGTGCTGTTCCCGCTCGGTGATGCCGAGCACCTGGCCCAGGCCCTGGTGCACCTGTCGAGGCTCGACGAGGCGCAGCGTCAGGACTGTGCCGAACAGATGCTGGCGCGCCTGCGCGAACGCTTCTCCGATCATGCGGTGCGCAAGGTGTTCTGGCACCTGCCGCAGGTCAGCCGTCTGGTCGCGGGGTCCTGATGCTCAACCTGTTTCAGGGCTGGCGCGAACGCGGCTGGTCGCTCAGCGATGCACACACCTACCGACAAGCCTGGGAACGCCATGGCGGCAGCGTGGCCACTCACCCCGACGTGGTGGCGCGGCTTTCCGAACTGGCCGGCATTCCGGTGCGCTACCTGAGCTGGGAGCAGGGCGGCCAGCTGCAGGGCGCCATTGCGACCTGGGGCCGTTGCCTGGCCCTGGACAAGAACGAACTCAAGCGGCGCGGCAGCAAAGGCTTGTTCGACCTCGGCAACGCCGAAATCATCCTGCCCCTGGCCGAAGGTGCCGAGGCCGCCGTGCGCCACACCGGACGCTACCTGTCGACGCTCAACCAGGGGCGGGTGGCGACCCTCAAGCCCCAGGCCGAGTCGCTGGCCATGGCCCGCGAGCCCGAAGACCTGTCCAAGAAATTCCGCTACAACCAGCGTCGTGAACTGCGTCTGCTCGAAGAGGCCGGTGGCACGGTGCATGCGGTCAGCGAGTTCGACAGCGCCACCCTGGCGCGCATGTACTGCGAGCTGTTCGAGCGGCGCTGGGGCTTCGCGGCCACCGGTGCCGAGCGCATGGCCGAGGTGCTTGGCCTGTTGCGTGACTGGCTGATCGGCTCGGTGCTGTTCCTCGAAGGCCGTCCGATTGCCATTCAGCTGATCTACAGGGTCGAAGCGCCAGACTGGGTCAGCGTCGAGTACGTCAACGGTGGCGTAGACCCCGACACCAAGGCCTTCAGCCCTGGCAGCGTATTGAGCTTCATCAACACCCAGAGCGCCTGGGAAAGCGCCCGGGCCCTGAACAAACCGTTGCGCTTCTCGTTCGGCCGTGCCGACCGCGAGTACAAGGAACGTTGGTGCAACCCCGTACCGGTATTCCAGGTTTGAGCCGCAAGCAGCAGTTACTCCGGCGCCATCGGCGCAACAAGCGCATTGGCCTGCTGGTCGGCCTGCTCATGCTGCTCGCCTGTGGCGCGTGGCTGGGCTGGTGGCTGGTGCCGCTGCTGGCGCTGCTGGCCTGGGTCGCCCATGAAGCCTGGTTCGCCGACCACCTGTTCTACGCCCCCGGCGAAGATTACCAATACCGCTTCAGCGTCGAGGCCGAAGTGCCGGGGGTGCGCCTGCACGGCGAGCGCCTGGCGGTCACGCTGCCGCAGCCGCTGCAGGGGGATGAAACGCTGATCCTGGCCGTGACGCTGCGCAGCCGCTGGTTGGGACGCTTTTTCGATCCGCAGGTGCAGCTGTCGGCTGGCGATGAAACCGATGTGCAGGCGTTCGAGCGCAGCGTCAATGGCCTGCGTTACCTGAATCTCACCGGGCTGGGCGGTGCGCTGGGCGAAGGTCGCCTGCAATTGCGCGGGCGCTTCTGTCGGCTGGTCGGCGAGCCGCGCCTGTGGGTGTTCGGCGCCAGTGATGCACGACGCCAGCGGGTGATGGTCATCGCCCCGCATGCCGACGACGCTGAACTGGCAGCCTACGGCCTGTACAGTCAAGCCGACGAAGCCTGGATCGTCACCCTCACCGCCGGGGAAATCGAAGCCGAGCACTATCAGCGCATGGGCATGAGCCGCGCTGACGCGGCGCGCCTCAAAGGCCGCCTGCGCGCCTGGGACAGCATTGCCGTGCCGCGCTGGGCCGGTGTGCCCGAGCAGCGCTGCGTGCAACTGGGCTACTTCTGTTTGCAATTGCCGGCCATGCAGGCCGAGCCTGACCGGGCGGTTGCCTCGCGCGAAGCCGAGCTGGACGATACCCGGCTGTTCCGCCAGTTCAATGCCCTGGCGCTGCCGGGTGATGACGGCGTACCGAGCTGGAACAACCTGCTGGCCGACCTGCGCGCCCTGATCAGCGCGGCGCGCCCGGAGGTGCTGGTGATGCCCGACCCGCTCATCGACCCGCATCCCGACCATATCTGTGCCCAGGCTGCCGTGCGCGAGGCCTTGCAGGGCCTGGACTGGCAGCCTCGCACCATCCTTTGTTATGCCAACCACCTGCACGACAACGACCGTTGGCCGATGGGCGATGCGCATACCGGTGTGAGCCTGCCGCCGGTCTTCGAGGCCGAGCCGCTGCGCGTGCCCTACAGCCTGGTGCTGCCTGCCGAGGTGCGCCGCGACAAGGCCATGGCGCTGGGCATGATGCACGACCTGCAGCCGCCCATGCCGTTCAAGCGCCGCCTGCGTCGTGCCCTGCAAAAGAGGCTGGCCGGACGGCGTTGGCCGGCCGAGGGCGAGAACGAGTTTTTCCGCAAGGCTGTACGTCGACACGAGTTGTTCTGGCGCAGCGATATCTGATTCAGCTTGAGCAGGCAGCAGTACTGCAAGGAAACCGATGAAAGTCCTATTTCTGGTCCAGAAAGAACAACGCGCCATCCTCGACCGCCTGTACGACGGTGTCGCCGCGCATTGCGATTGCGAGTTGCGCTGGCTGAGTTCCGAAGAGCAGCGCGACCTGCGTGGCTACTTCCGCCGCGAGGTGGATGTCAGCCAGTACGACCGGATCCTGTTCTTCCTGCGCTTCAAGCAGGAGGTGCGCCAGGTGGCGTTCATCCGCAGCCTGCCGAATCTGGTGATCCTCGAGCACGACGCCTACCAGAACTACATCCCGTGCAAGTACACCGGCAAGTTCAGCGCCCATTACCGGCAACTGCCGTGGGCGCGGGTGATCAGCTCGGGCTTCATGGTCACCGAGCGCCTGCGCCAGGAAGGCTTCGATGCGGTGTTCGTGCCCAAAGGCTACGACCAGACCCTGCTGCACGGCCAGGGCCGTGAGCGCGACATCGAGCTGGCGTTCGTCGGCAGCACCCGCAGCGTGGCCTACAGCGGCCGCAAGGCGTTTCTCGATGAGCTGGCCCAGGTCGAGCCCTTGCTGGTCACCCGCACCAAATCCGGCGAAGAGTACTGCGATACCCTCAACCGTATCCGCTTCTTCGTCAGTGCCGACGTGGGCATGGGCGAATACATGATCAAGAACTTCGAGGCCATGGCCTGCGGTTGCGTGCTGTTCGCCTACGACCAGGGCGCCGAGGAGAACCGCGCCCTGGGCTTCGAAGACATGCACAACATCGTGCTGTACCGCGACATCGACGAGTTGCGCGGCAAGCTGCAGCAGTTGCGTGAAGACCCGGCCAAGGCCGTGGAAATCTCGCGAAACGGGCAGACTTTGGCCGAGCAACGCTATACATTCCACGCCCTTGGCAAAGCCATCGTGGACGCCATGCAGGCGCCGCTGCGGCCACGCCCGGTGCCCGGCCTGCTGGACCGTGTCCGTGCCTGGCTCGGCGTGTAATGCCTCCGAACCTACAATAATTGGGAACCCAAGATGGTATTCAGCGAAAACAGCGATATCACGCTGGTCGTCACCAGCTGTGGCCGTTTCGACCTGTTGAAGCGCACCCTGGAAACCTTCGACCGTTTCAATACAGCGCCCATCCGTCATGTGCTGATCACCGAGGATTCCGGTGACGAGCAGGTCAGGGCCTGCATTCCCGAACACTGGCGCGCGCACACTCGGTTCATCGTCAACAACCCCAAGCTCGGCCAGATGCGCTCGGTGGATGCCGCCTACGCGCTGATCGAAACCGAATGGGTGTTCCATTGCGAAGACGACTGGGACTTCTACCGTCCCGGCTTCATCGAAGAGTCCATGACCCTGCTGGTCAACGACCCGCAGGCTTTACAGGTGTGGCTGCGCAGCTTCAACCACGACCTGATGGTGCACAGTCCCTATGTGTTCCTGCACGAGCGCGAGGTGCTGCAGGGCATCCCGTTCTACAAGCTCGGTTCGCACAAGGAAGAGTGGCAGGGGTTCTCCTTCAACCCCGGCCTGCGCCGGCTCAAGGACTACCAGCAGCATGCGCCCTACGCCGATCACGGCGGCGAAAAGAAACTTTCGCGGGTCTATGCTGACGAAAATCGCTACGCCCTGATCCTGGAAAACGACGCGGTATTGCACACCGGCTTCGGCAGTCATGTGGTGGTTCCCCAGGAGCGCCTGGATAAACAACGCCGCAAGCGCCGCGAACGGGTCAAGCTGCTCGCCACGCTGGTTGCGGGCCTGCTAATAGGTTGGTTACTCACTCATGTCGCTTGAAGCTGCCCGCGTTCCGTTCAGCAAACTCCAGCTTTACTTCGGCTCCGTGCTGTCGGCTTTTCTGCTGAGCTTCCTGCTGTACGACTCGGCCAAGTTCACCAACAACCTGTTCTACGCCTGCATGGCGCTGCCGGGGCTGTTCTTCCTGCTCAAAAGCAAGGGCGGCGGGGTGTTCAGCCAGCCGCTGGGACGTGTCTGGGCCGTTTTCATGCTGTGGTTCCTGGTGCCGGCGGTGTACGCCGGTGACTTCCAGTTCTACAAGCACATCGCCTACGTCAGTCTGTTCGTGTTCATCATTGCCGCGCTGGTGCCGGTGCGCCTGTTCAACGGCGGGCTGTTCGTGCGCGGCCTGTTCTGGGCGGTGTGCCTGTATCTCTACGCCAGCAGCCTGCACAGCTGGATGACCGGCCAGTTCGTCTTCGGCCAGCGCGTCGCGATCCTGCCGGGGCGGCTGAGCAACGTCATCTATGCCAGTGCCCTGCTGGTCTGTGCCCTGGCTCTGGCCCTGCCGCTGTGGGTTCGCCAGCGGCGCTGGATCGAAGCCTTTTGCGCGGTGCTGCTGACCCTGCTGGCCGCCGCCGTAGTGGTGCAAACCCGCACCGCGCTGGTGGGGATCGCCGTGGTGTTCGGCCTGTGGGCGCTGTGGATTCTCTACCGTTATCCACGCCGTGGCAGTCTGGCGCTGGCAGGCTCAGTGCTGGTGGTCGTCACCGTCGTCTGGCTGTGCTGGGAAGACCAGTGGGTGCGCCTGCTGTTCGTGCGCGGCGACTCGTTCCGCATCGAGCTGTTCGAGATCATGACCGACGAGTGGCGGCATTGCGGCTGGCTGCTGGGCTGTGGCGTGGACTTCCAGACCACCCGGACGCTGACCGGTGGCATTCCGATCCAGCACCCGCACAACGTCTTCGTGGCCATGGGCCTGTACTTCGGGGCGGTGTCGCTGGTGCTGTTCGTCGCGGTGATGGGCCTGACCCTCTGGCAGGCCTGGCGCCAGCGCGACCCGTGGGGCTGCTACCTGCTGTGCGCGCTGGTGATGCTCAACTTCGATGGCAGCAAGCTGATCGGCAACCCCGACGAGTTGTGGCTGCTGATCCTGCTGCCGGCGGCGATGATCCTGGCGCGCAAGGTACAGAAGAATGCTGGCATCGCGCCTGGCCGCGAAGCGCTGCCCGGCTGAGGGCGATACTGATCAGGCAATGGCCTGTTGCAGCTCCGCTTCGCTGCACAGGTCCTGGGCCTGCAGGTAGGCCTGGACGAACACCGGGTTGCCGTCGCCCAGCAGCCACTGGCGGTCTTGCGAATAACGCAGCATGTGCTTGAAGTTGCGCAGGCGCAGCGACTTGCGCAGCGGCTGGCGGAAGGTCTTCATGTCGGCGATGTCGATCAGCCCCAGCTCGCCCTCGGGCGTGAGCACCACGTTGCCCAGGTGCGCCGAGCGAAAATAGATGCCTTTGCCATGCAGTTCGGCGATGAAACGCCCGAGGCTGCCGCGCAGCTCGTCGTCACTGGCGGCGCTGTCCAGCAGCTGGCGCAGCGTACGACCGGGCAGCGGGTCGTAGTGCACCGCGTCACGCTGGATCGCCGCCACGCGGAACACGCTGCGCACCTGCGGGCAGGGGATGGCGCGCTGGGCGAGGGTCTGGCAGTTGTCAGCGAAGCGGGTGGCGTAGGGGTACCAGGCAGCGGAGCTGATCAGGCGTTTGCGGCGGAACAGCTTGAGCATCGAGCCGTCGGCCAGGCGCAGCACCTTGTCGCCCGTGCCATCGGCCTCCAGGACTTCGGCGTCCTGGACCAGGTCAAGGTAGCGGGCATGGTCAAGCGCTTGCATCGATACTCCGGGTTCTGCGCCCGATAAAGGGCTGAAAGCCGGGTATGTTAACCCAGGCTGGCGGAAAACGGCTGCCTTGCGCGGCACGGCGTCGCGAACAGGCTCTGCCAGGGCGCTTCGCTGCACGGCCTCGCCCAGCCTTTTTTGTGGGCAACCACCAGCTGTCGTTCAGCCGGGCGCAATCAGTCGGTAAAAAGCCTTGTGATACAATCCGGCCTCTTTTTGACTCGACGGATTCCCATGTCAGCCAATGAATCGTCCGCGCCGTCCAGCGTGAAGATCTACCTGCGCCTGTTGTCCTACGTGCGTCCGTATGTGGGCATTTTTTTGCTCAGCATCGTCGGTTTCGTGATCTTCGCCTCTACCCAGCCCATGCTGGCCGGCATTCTCAAGTATTTCGTCGACGGCCTGACCAACCCTGAAGCCGTGCTGTTCCCCAATGTGCCCTGGCTCAAGGACCTGCAGCTGTTGCAGGCCGTGCCGTTGCTGATCGTATTGATCGCCGCGTGGCAGGGCCTGGGTTCGTTCCTGGGCAACTATTTTCTGGCCAAGGTCTCGTTGGGGCTGGTGCACGACCTGCGCGTCGAGCTGTTCAACAAGCTGATGGTGCTGCCCAACCGCTACTTCGATACGCACAACTCCGGGCACCTGATCTCGCGCATCACCTTCAACGTGACCATGGTCACCGGCGCCGCCACCGATGCCATCAAGGTGGTGATCCGCGAAGGCCTGACCGTGGTGTTCCTGTTCATCTACCTGCTGTGGATGAACTGGAAGCTGACCCTGGTGATGCTCGCCATCCTGCCGCTGATCGCGGTGATGGTCGGCAGTGCCAGCAAGAAATTCCGCAAGCAGAGCAAGAAGATCCAGGTGGCGATGGGCGATGTCACCCACGTGGCTTCGGAAACCATCCAGGGTTACCGGGTGGTGCGCAGCTTCGGCGGCGAAAAGTACGAGATGGAGCGCTTCGCCAAGGCCAGCGACAGCAACACCGAGAAACAGCTGCGCATGACCAAGACCGGCGCGGTCTACACCCCCATGCTGCAACTGGTGATCTATACCGCCATGGCGGTACTGATGTTCCTGGTGCTTTTCCTGCGTGGCGAGGCCACCGCCGGTGACCTGGTGGCCTACATCACCGCCGCCGGTCTGCTGCCCAAGCCGATCCGCCAGCTGTCCGAAGTCAGCTCGACCATCCAGAAAGGCGTGGCCGGTGCGGAAAGCATCTTCGAACAGCTCGACGTGACTCCGGAAGTCGATACCGGGACCTACACGATCGAGCGTGTACAAGGTCGCCTGGAGGTACAGAACCTCAGCTTCACCTACCCGGAAACCGACCGCCTGGTGCTCGACGACATCAGCTTTACCGCCGAGCCCGGCCAGATGGTCGCCCTGGTTGGCCGTTCCGGCAGCGGCAAGTCGACCCTGGCCAACCTGATTCCGCGCTTCTATGCCCACGAAACCGGGCAGATTCTCCTCGATGGCGTGGACATCAACGACTATCGCCTGACCAACCTGCGCCGCCACATCGCCCAGGTGAACCAGAACGTCACCCTGTTCAACGACAGCGTGGCCAACAACATCGCCTATGGCGACCTGGCCGGCGCCCCGCGCGCCGACATCGAGGCCGCTGCCGCCGCCGCCTATGCCAAGGAGTTCATCGACCGCCTGCCGGCCGGTTTCGATACCGAGGTGGGTGAGAACGGCGTGCTGCTGTCCGGTGGCCAGCGCCAGCGCCTGGCGATTGCCCGGGCACTGCTGAAGAACGCGCCGCTGCTGATCCTCGATGAAGCCACCTCGGCGCTGGACACCGAGTCGGAGCGGCACATCCAGGCGGCGCTGGACCAAGTGATGAAGGGCCGCACCACCCTGGTGATCGCCCACCGCCTGTCGACCATCGAGAAAGCCGACCTGATCCTGGTCATGGACGGCGGCCGCATCGTCGAGCGCGGTACCCATACCCAGTTGCTGGCGCAGAACGGCTACTACGCACGCCTGCACGCCATGGGCCTGGACGAGCCGGCGCCGGTCGGCGCGGTCTGATCGCCACTGGCTTCAGCCACGCCGTGGCCGCCTGGTCGCCAAGACCGGCTCAGGGTCGTTGATCTTTTCGCGGCCCATACCACGAAAGCCCTCGGTGGCGGGCGCAGCAGCGGTCTCAAAGCTGCTCACTCAGGTTCTTCCAGAGGGCTTCGAGCTCATCCGGCGAGCCGCTCGTGCTCGTCGCTCCTGCCGCCAGAAGCTGCTCCACCAGAGCCGTCGAAGCGCCAGCGTGGCCTTCGGCGCGGTGGGTCTTGTAGTTGAAGTCCAGGTCGATCCAGTGCTGCAGGCGCGGCGCATAGTCAGCCGGGTACTGAGCCTGTTCGACAGCTGGCAGGCCCTTGTAGTGGTCGAGCACCTCGCCAAAGAACTTGGTCAGCTTGCCAGTGCTGTTGTATTCGTTCATGGCCTTGGCGACGGCGATGCGTCGCCAGGCATACTCGCGCTCACTGTCGACTTTAAGCGCGGCGCGCCGTTCGTTGACGGTGAAGGCGCCGCTGTCGTCGTAGATGATCAGGGTCAGCTGATCGTCGGGCAGCGACTGAAAGGGGTTGCTGGCACCGGCATTGCCGCTGACCGCTTCGCTGGCCTGGCGGGCCAGGGCCAGGCGCTCGGGGTCGTCGGATTCCGGCTTCTCGTTGGCGTAGTTGGCCTTGTTGATTTCCCAGGATGCGCCGCCGATCTGCGCCAGGCGGCTGCTGGCCCAGGCGCCGAGGCTCTGGCGGTCCATGCTTGCATACCGCGCATCGGCGCGCTGGGCGGCCTCGGCCAGTTGCCTGCCCAGCGCCGTGAGGCTGCTGGTTGCGGTTGACGAGACGCGATTGCCGGCGCCGGTCTGGTTGCCTGCAGTGCTGATCGCTGAGGTGGCAGTAGCCTGGGAGCGCAGCTGAAGGGTGACCGAGTGGATGCCGATCATGATTTCTCCTTGAAGTCTGGTGGGTCCTTTGCCTTTTTAACGGCCGCAGTCATCAATTGTTGAGGGTCTTCGGCGCAGCCATCGCGTGGCCGCCAGGGTCATCCATCCGTGCCGACGGCATACGTCGGCTAACCAGCCTTGGCGGGTCAGCCCCCTGTGCTAAGATTCGCCCCCTGTTCCGTTCTGCCAAGAGTCGCTCCTATGAAGTTATCCATGCCGCGTTTCGATCAAGCGCCTGTCCTGGTGGTGGGCGATGTCATGCTCGACCGTTACTGGCATGGTGGCACCTCGCGCATCTCTCCCGAGGCGCCTGTGCCAGTGGTCAAGGTCGACCAGATCGAGGACCGTCCCGGCGGTGCAGCCAACGTGGCACTGAACATCGCCGCGCTGGGCGCCCCGGCGTCGCTGGTCGGGGTCACCGGCGAGGACGAAGCCGCCGACAGCCTGGCCAACAGCCTCAAGGCGGCTGGCGTGCAGGCGCGTTTCCAGCGCATTGCGCACCAGCCGACCATCGTCAAGCTGCGGGTCATGAGCCGCCACCAGCAGCTGCTGCGCATCGATTTCGAAGAACCCTTCGCCACCGATGCCCTGGCCCTGAGTGTCGAGGTCGACAACCTGCTCGATGGTGTCAAGGTGCTGGTGCTGTCCGACTACGGCAAGGGCGCGCTGAAGAACCATCAGGTGCTGATCAAGGCCGCCCGTGAGCGCGGTATCGCCGTGCTGGCCGACCCCAAGGGCAAGGACTTTTCCATCTACCGTGGTGCCAGCGTGATCACGCCTAACCTCAGCGAGTTCGAAGCCATCGTCGGCCATTGCCGCGACGAGAACGAGCTGGTGGCCAAGGGCGGGCAACTGATGCGCGAGCTGGACCTGGGCGCGTTGCTGGTGACCCGTGGCGAACACGGCATGACCCTGCTGCGTGCCGAGCACCCGGCGCTGCATCTGCCGGCCCGTGCCCGTGAGGTGTTCGACGTGACCGGCGCCGGCGATACGGTGATTTCCACCCTGGCCGCCGCCCTGGCCGCCGGTGAAGAGCTGCCGCATGCGGTCGGGCTGGCCAACCTGGCCGCCAGCATCGTGGTCGGCAAGCTGGGTACCGCCGCCATCAGCGCGCCCGAGCTGCGCCGCGCCATCCAGCGTGAAGAGGGCACCGAGCGTGGCGTACTGGGGCTGGAGCAACTGCTGCTGGCGGTCGAGGATGCCCGCGCGCACAACGAGAAGATCGTCTTTACCAACGGCTGCTTCGACATCCTCCATGCGGGTCACGTGACCTATCTGGAGCAGGCCCGCGCCCAAGGTGATCGACTGATCGTGGCGATCAACGACGACGCCTCGGTGAGCCGCCTGAAAGGCCCCGGTCGGCCGATCAACAGCGTCGACCGGCGCATGGCCGTGCTGGCCGGCCTGGGCGCGGTGGACTGGGTGATCAGCTTCCCCGAGGGCACGCCAGAGAACCTGCTCAGCCACATCAAGCCCGACGTGCTGGTCAAGGGCGGCGACTACAGTGTCGACCAGGTGGTGGGTGCCGATATCGTCCGCGCCAACGGCGGTGAGGTGAAAGTGCTGGGCCTGGTGGAAAACAGCTCGACCACGGCGATCGTCGAGAAGATCCGCCAACAGTGATCAGCGTCTGTCGGCGCCGGGCTGCGGACTTTCCGTAGCCCGGCGCCGGGTCATTTCTGCAACCGTGAACGCGCGCGCTGCACCAGCTCGCGGGCCTTGCCGGTGAGGCGGGTCAGGCCGCTCTTCTTTGGCGGCGGGGTCATGCCTTGCTGGCGCAGCCAGTCCTTCCAGCGAATCCGCTCCTCGCTCACCACCCAGCCGTTCTGCCGGGCGAAGCTTTCTGCCAGGTACAACCCGCGGGTGTTGACCGCACACAGCTGGTCGCGACGCAGGGTGTACAGCTCTGGCAGTGGCTCACCGTTCTCCAGCGGCATCAGGTACAGGTCGGGCTTGCTGCGGTTCAGGCGCGCGACCAGGTGCTGATCTTCCAGGCTTTCATCGACATGGAACAGGCTCACCGGCCGCGCTTCACGGGGGATCTCCAGGCGCAGGTCGTAGATCAGCTGCAGCGAGGCCGTGGGCAGGTGCACATAGGCGCGGGGGCGTTCCAGCAGGGCCAGGTTGCCACAGCGCACCGGACGCGCCGCACCGGACAGCGGGCTGAGCAGGAACGGCATGGCTTCGCGGTAATGCAGCGCGGCGGCGTAGGGCGCCGGCAGCCAGGTGTCCTGGTAACGACCGCTGAGCCAGCCCTGCGGCGTTTCGATCAGGCATTCCTCGGCGACTTCCTGAATCGCCGTATGCAGCGGCAGGTTCAGCTCGTGGGCCGGCACGTAGCCGGAAATCAGCTTGAGCACCACGTCGCCGCGGTCCTTGCGCTTCTGGCGTACCAGCACCCAGTAGTCGCGGTTCTGCCAGCTGAGGGTCAGGCGCACCGAGACGCCCAGGTTGGCCAGTTCCAGGGCGAAGCGTTCGGTGTCCGGCACCTCGACCTTGCGGCGCCGCTGCAGGGTCTGGGTGAAGTTGAGCGGCATGCCGATGCTTTCATAGCTCAAGCCCTCGGGGGTCGCTTCTACATAAAGCGACAGGGTCTTGAAGTTGGAGGGGTTCTTCCTGATCAGGGTTCGCGGCATATCGGCTCCTTCTCGCGTTGGGGTCGGCCGCCTGCAATCAGCGGCGAATGGCCGCTGCGGCGCTGGCCACGTTGTGCGCCAGATGCACCGGGTTGATGGTCCCGACGATGGCACTGGCGACTCCGGGGTGCCCAAACAATAGTTCAAAACTGGCGCGCACCGGGTCTACGCCGGGCTCCAGACAGATATGACCGCTGGCCAGGGCCTTTTTCACCAGAATCGCCTTGCCCAGTGCCGCCGCCTCGTCCAGCACCGGTTTTTCGCCCTGCTCGTTGAGGTTGTAGGTGACCATCGCGCAGTCACCTTCACGCAGCGCCAGCAGACCGCCTTCGACGGTCTTGCCGGAAAAGCCATAGCTGCGGATCTTGCCCTCGCGCTTGAGCGCGGCGAGGGTCGGGTAGACCTCGCTGTCGTTGAGGATCGCCAGGTCGTTGCCGTCGGAATGCACCAGCACCATGTCGATGAAGTCGGTGTGCAGGCGCTTCAGGCTGCGCTCCACCGACATCCGCGTATGGGCGGCGCTGAAGTCGTGATGCGACAGGCCGTTGTCGAACTCTTCGCCGACCTTGCTGACGATCACCCAGTCATGGCGCTGGCCGCGCAATAGTGGGCCGAGGCGCTCTTCGCTGATGCCGTAGGCCGGGGCGGTGTCGAGCAGGTTGATGCCCAGCTCGCGGGCCTGGCGCAGCAGGGCGGCGGCCTGCTGGTCATCGGGAATGCTGAAGCCGCTGGGGTACTTGACCCCTTGGTCGCGGCCCAGCTTGACGGTCCCCAGGCCCAGCGGCGAGACGCTCAGGCCGGTTGTGCCCAGCGGGCGGTGCAGCTCGTGCAGGGTTGGCAGGCTCATGGCAGCAGTTGGTCCCAGACAGGTGTGGCCACGGGGGGCTTGGGCAGGTCGGCGGGCAGTGCAGCGTGGGTCGGCAGTACGCCGTCCCTGGCCAGCGCGGCGATGACCCGGTCGGCGAAATCCGGCGCCAGGGCCAGCTTGGTCGGCCAGCCGACCAGCAGCGGGCCCTGCACATCGAGGAAGGCGTTGTCCGGGCGCACCAGGCCGGATTGCTCGGGCTCGGCACGGTCGACCCGCAGGGTTGCCCATTGCGCCTGCTCCAGGTCGACCCAGGGCAGCAGGTTGTGCAGTTCCTGGCGTGCGGCGGCGATCTGCGCCGCCGGTTCGCGGGCCACACCGTCGGCCTCGGCGATGTCGCCACCCAGGTACCAGACGTTCTGGCCGTCGGCGGCCGGGTGGGTGGTGACGGTGATGCGCGGCTTGGGGCCACCGCCCAGGCAGTGGGCGAACAGCGGCTTCAGGCTCGGCCCCTTGACCAGCACCATGTGCAGCGGGCGGCGCTGCATCTTCGGTTGGGCGATACCGAGGGCCTGCAGCAGGTCGGCGGTGCCGGCACCGGCGCTGACCACTACGCGCTGGGCGCGAATTTCCCGCTCATCGACGCGCAGGCCGGCCAACTGGCCATTCTCCAGCAGCGGCTCGATGCGCTGGCCGGCCAGCAGGCTGTCACCGGCCAGTTGCGCCAGGCGCTGGATGAGGCTCGGTACGTCGACCACCAGCTCGGCCAGGCGGTAGACCTTGCCTTTGAATTTGGGGTGTTGCAGGGCAGGGGGCAGGTCATTGCCCTTGACCTGGTCGACGCGGCCGCGCACCGCCTTGCTGGCGAAGAAGCTGGTGAGGTTGCCGGCCAGGGTGCCCGGCGACCACAGGTAATGGGCCTCGGACAGCAGGCGCACGCCGGCCAGATCGATTTCGCCCTGGCCGGCCAGCGCGTCGCGCCAGCGCCGCGGCATGTCGGCAATGGCCTCCGAAGCGCCGGTCAGCGCCCCGTGCAGAGCGTATTTGGCACCGCCATGAATGATGCCCTGGGACTTGAGGCTCTGCCCGCCGCCCAGGTTGGCGTTTTCCACCAGCACCGTGGAAAAACCCTCGCGACGCAGGCGGGCGTTGAGCCAGAGACCGGCGACACCGCCGCCCACGATCAGGACGTCGGTGGAGATAACAGATGGCATGGGCACCTCATGGCGTAAACGATGCCGGCCATTATAGGGGTAATGAGCGCGGCTGAACCGCCCATCAGTGCCCGGCGGTTTTCGAGAACAGCTGGATCACCACCACACCCAGGACAATCAGGCCCATGCCCAGCATGGCGGGCAGGTCGAGTTTCTGGCCGTAGATGAACAGCGCCGCGATGCTCACCAGGACGATGCCCATCCCCGACCAGATGGCGTAGGTCACGCCCACCGGGATGCTGCGCACGACGATGATCAGCATCCAGAAGGCGATGGCATAGCCGACGATGACCAGCAGCAAGGGCAGCGGCGTGCTCAAGCCCTTGACCGCTTTCATGGAGGTGGTGGCGATGACTTCGGCGCAGATGGCGATGGCCAGCAGGTAATAGGCATTCATGGTCGTACTCCGGTTGCGATGGGGCGATTCTAAGCCCGCCATGCATGGGGTAAAGTCATTACCCATCTGTTTTGGAGATAGGTTGATGGCCGGAGTCTGGAATCTGGAACACATGCGCCTGTTCGCCCGGGTGGCCGAGCGCCGTTCGTTTTCTGCCGTGGCGCGGGAGCAGGGCAAGGCGCAGTCGGCGATCAGCAATGCCATCGCGCTGCTGGAGGCCGACCTGGGTATCACCTTGTTCGAGCGCAGCAGTGGTCGCCAGCCACGCCTGACTTCCCAGGGCGAGGCGCTGCTGGAGGATGTGCGCGAGCTGTTGCGTCACTGCGAGCGCCTCGATGGCCGCGCCACGGCACTGATGCGCGGCCAGGAAGCCTTGCTGCGCATTGCCCAGGACGAGGCGATGCCCTACCAGCCGGTGATCGACAGCCTTGAGGAACTGGCGGCGCAGTTTCCCTACCTGCAGGTTCAGCTGGCCAACAGTGCCCAGGGCGATGTAGCGCGCAAGCTGGTGGAGCGTCGCGTCGACATCGGCCTGTTCTTCAATCATGAGCGGGTGCCCGACTGCCTGGAGCGCCGCTCGCTGGGTTCGGTGGAAATGGTCACGGTCTGCGCTGCCGGTCATCCGCTGGCCAGGGAGCGCCGGGTAAGCCGCGAGCATCTGGCGCGTCATCGGCAACTGCTGATCACCGCGCAGGAAAGTGACTACCCCGGCGGCGAGGCGCTCAGTTCCCAGGTCTGGCGGGCCGACAGCTTCTACGCCATGGCCGAATGGCTGATGCGCGGACTGGGTTGGGCCTGGTTGCCACGCCATGTGGTGCAGTACCCGACCTACCAGGCGCACATGGTCGAGCTGCCCAGCGAATGGCGCCCGCCAGCGCTGGTGGTGGAGCTGGCCTGGCGCCGCGACGAGCCTCTGGGCCCGGCTGCGCAATGGCTGGCCGAACGCTTTGCCGTGCACTTGCGGGCGATCGGCTGACGGGACGCTGCGTCTGACTCTTCTCGCCCCGTCAGGTCGCTGCCCCAGGCACCGCCAGGAATACTGTTCGATTAGACCGGGTAGGAACGGCTTTAGCCGCGAAAACGCCGGGTAATTCAGTGCATCTGTCGTGAACATGCGGCCGCTTCGCGGCTGGAGCCGCTCCTACCGGCCTAACTGACCCGTATTGGCTTCAGCCGTGGGATATCCATGCTGGAATCAAGGATCCTATGCAGCGTGCTCGCCCCCTCGGGGTGAGGCCTAGTAAACTTCGCCGCCATGAACAGAACCCTCTATACCCTGCTGTTTCACCTGGGCCTGCCGCTGGTTGCGCTGCGCCTGTTCCTGCGTGCGCGCAAGGCTCCGGCCTATGCCAAGCGGATCCGCGAGCGCTTCGCCTTCGGCCTGCCGCCCTTGCGCCAGGGCGGTATCTGGGTGCATGCGGTGTCGGTGGGCGAGAGCATCGCCGCTGCGCCCATGGTTCGCGCGCTGCTGGCTGCCTATCCGGAGCAGGTCATCACCCTGACCTGCATGACCCCCACCGGTTCTGAGCGCATTCAGGCGATGTTCGCCAACGAACCGCGCGTGCAACATTGCTACCTGCCCTATGACCTGCCCTGGGCGGCCGGGCGCTTTCTCGACCGGGTCAAACCGCGGCTGGGCATCATCATGGAAACCGAGCTGTGGCCCAACCACATTCACCAGTGCGCCCGGCGCGGCATTGCGGTGTTGCTGGCCAATGCGCGCTTGTCCGAGCGTTCGGCGCGCGGTTATGCACGCTTCGCCGGCTTGACCCGGCCGATGCTCGCCGAGATGAACGGCATAGCCGTGCAGACCGAAGCCGAGGCCCAGCGCTTTCGGGACCTGGGCGCGCGGCCCGAGTGCGTGACGGTGACCGGTTCGATCAAGTTCGACCTGCGCGTCGACCCGCACCTGCCCGAGCAGGCCAGGCAGTTGCGTGAGCAATGGCAGGCTGACGGGCGGCCCGTATGGATCGCCGCCAGCACCCATGCCGGTGAAGACGAAAGCGTCCTGGCCGCGCATCGCCAGTTGCTGGCCAGTCACCCCCAGGCGCTGTTGATTCTGGTGCCGCGCCACCCGGAACGCTTCGACAGCGTGTATCAACTGTGTGAACAACAGGGTTTCGCCACGGTGCGTCGCTCCAGCGGCCAGCCAGTCACGGCGCAGACCTCGGTGCTGCTTGGCGACACCATGGGCGAGTTGCTGTTTCTCTATGCGCTGGCCGACTGCGCCTTCGTCGGTGGCAGCCTGGTGCCTAACGGCGGGCATAATCTGTTGGAGCCGGCTGCGCTGGGCAAACCGGTGCTCAGCGGCCCGCACCTGTTCAACTTCCTGGAAATCGCCGCGATGCTGCGCACTGCCGGGGCCTTGCTGGAAGTCAGTGACTCGGCGGCCCTGGCCCGTGCGGTGGGTGAACTGTTCGAACAGCCGCAAACCGCCCGGCGCATGGCCGGGGCGGGGCAGCAGGTGATGCAGGCCAACCAGGGCGCCTTGCAGCGCCTGCTGGGCATGATTGCGCGGTTGATGGGGTAGTTTCGTTGGCTCAGCGCTTGGCCGGGCGCTCGAAGTTCTTGCGCGCTTCCTGGGCCAGGTCCGGCGGCAGGAAGTCCCGGTCCGGGTTGTAGTCGGCCTTGAGGTAGCCTGACAGCGCCTGCAGGTCGCTGGGGCTGAGGGTGCCGGCAGCCTGCTTGAGGCGCAGGTTGTCGATGATGTAGTCGTAGCGGGTGTTGTTGTAGTCGCGCACCGAAGCGTAGAGCTGGCGCTGCGCGTCGAGTACGTCGACGATGTTGCGGGTGCCGACCTGGTAGCCGATCTCGGTGGCTTCCAGGGCGCTCTGGTTGGAGATGATCGCCTGCTTGCGAGCCTGCACCTGCTCGACGTCGGTGTTTACCGCGCGGTGCAGATTGCGGGTGTTTTCCACCACCTGGCGGCGCAGGCTTTCGCGACGCTGCTCGCTCTGATTCAGCCGCGCATAGGCCTCGCGCACCTGGGAGCTGGTCAGCCCGCCGCTGTACAGCGGAATGTTCAACTCTACGCCGATGCTGCGCTGGTCAACGTCACCCCGATAGTCCATGCCGGTGTAGTTGGGGTTGGAAAACCCCAGCAGATCGTTATCGCCGCGCTGCCACCTGGCTACCGCATCCACCGTGGGCGCATGCCCGGCCTTGCGCTGGCTGAGGGTCTCGCGCGCCGCGTCCACGGCATGGTTGCTGGCCAGCAGGTCGAGGTTCTGTTGTGCCGCGGTGTCGACCCAGGCCTTGGCATCGTTCGGTGTCGGCGGCAGCACCGGCAGGTTGTGGTTGATGCCCTCGATGGCGTTGTATTGGCGGTTGGTCAGGGTCACCAGGGCCTGAAAAGCATCTTCGACCTGGCGCTGGGCGATGAGCCGGGAGGCCCGCGAGCCGTCGTAGCGCGCCTGCGCCTGCAGCACGTCGGTCTTGTCCGAGAGACCGACGTCGAAGCGTTCGTTGGCCTGGTCCAGTTGGCGGCGCAGCGCGGCTTCTTCAGCCTTGGCGGTGGCCAGGTTGTCCTGGGCGCGAAGGACGCCGAAGTAGCCCTGTGCCGATTGCAGGATGAGGTTCTGTTCGTTGGCCGACAGCTCCAGTGCGGCTTGCTCGTTGACCGCTTTGGCCGCTTGCAGCTGGAACCAGCGGTCGGCGCGGAACAGCGGCTGGCTCAGGGTTGCCTGGTACAGGGTGCCGCTGCGTGTGGCGGTGGCGTGGGGCTGGTCGATCTGCGTACGGGTGCTGCTGTTCTGGGCGCCGGCGGAGAGATTCGGCAGCAGCCCGGCGCGGGCTTGCGGAACGCCTTCGCTGCGCGCCTGGTAGTCGGCGCGTGCGGCGGCCAGGTCTGCGTTGTTGTCGACTGCCTGCTGGTAAACGTCGAGCAGCCCGTTGAGCGCCGTGAGCGGCGCGTCGCCAGCCTGGCTGGGGGCGCTGCAGGCGCAGGACACGGCAATGGCCAACGACAGTTTGCGCAGCATGGGGCGTTCCTTTTCCAGAAGATGATGGCAATCAGATTCGCGAGTGTAGAGTCTGCGGGTCATGGCAACAATCAGCCATTTCCGCCTTTTATCGCGGGTTTTGCTGCAAGGTCTGGCGCTCGCCCCCCTGGCCGGCATAGACTGGCGCCGTTCTTGTCGGGGTGCCTTGATGTGAGGCTGAGATCGGTTAAGCCGGATCCCGTTGAACCTGATCAGGTTAGCGCCTGCGTAGGGAACAAGATTGCTCGCTCCCGGCGAGTCCTCTTGAGTGTCGTCCGGGGTCGTGCGTTCAATTTTTTTGCACTCCGCCTCTTTCGACACTCTGCATCCACGTTCGCTGGATCGCGCCCCCCGTCCGTTCAGGTCACTCCGACAACCAATCCGCCGCTGGATGTCTGGAGAGACCGTGATGACTACAAGAGCAAAAAACGCCCCCCATCTGAGTGAATCGGCCCAGGTCGACTCGGGTTCGGTTCAACCCTTCGCTCGTTCGCAGAAAATCTACGTTCAGGGCTCGCGCCCGGACATTCGCGTGCCGATGCGCGAGATCAGCCTGGACGTGACACCCACCGACTTCGGCGGCGAGATCAACGCGCCGGTCACCGTCTATGACACCTCCGGCCCTTACACCGACCCGAACGTGATCATCGACGTGCGCAAGGGCCTGGCCGACGTGCGTTCGCCCTGGATCGAGTCGCGCGGCGACACCGAGCGCCTGGGTGGCCTGACCTCGAACTTCGGCCAGCAGCGTCTCAACGACGCCGAACTGGCCGCGCTGCGCTTCGCCCATGTGAAGAATCCACGGCGTGCCAAGGCCGGCGCCAATGTCACGCAGATGCACTATGCCCGCCAGGGCATCATCACCGCCGAGATGCAGTACGTGGCCATCCGCGAGAACATGAAACTGCAAGAGGCGCGTGCCACTGGTCTGCTCGACCAGCAGCACGCCGGGCACAGCTTCGGCGCCAGCATTCCCAAGGAAATCACCCCCGAGTTCGTGCGCCAGGAAATCGCTCGTGGTCGGGCGATCATTCCAGCCAACATCAACCACACCGAGCTGGAGCCGATGATCATCGGCCGCAACTTCCTGGTGAAGATCAACGGCAATATCGGCAACAGCGCCCTGGGCTCCTCCATCGAGGAAGAAGTCGCCAAGCTGACCTGGGGCATCCGCTGGGGCTCGGACACGGTCATGGACCTGTCCACCGGCAAGCACATCCATGAAACCCGCGAGTGGATCATCCGCAACTCGCCGGTACCGATCGGCACCGTACCGATCTACCAGGCGCTGGAGAAGGTCGGCGGCATCGCCGAGGACCTGACCTGGGAGCTGTTCCGCGACACCCTGATCGAACAGGCCGAGCAGGGCGTGGACTACTTCACCATCCACGCCGGCGTGCTGCTGCGCTATGTGCCGCTGACCGCCAAGCGGGTCACCGGCATCGTCAGCCGCGGTGGCTCGATCATGGCCAAGTGGTGCCTGGCGCACCACAAGGAAAACTTCCTCTACACCCATTTCGAAGACATCTGCGAAATCATGAAGGCCTACGACGTCAGCTTCTCGCTGGGCGATGGCCTGCGCCCCGGCTCGATTGCCGACGCCAACGACGCCGCGCAGTTCGGTGAGCTGGAAACCCTCGGCGAGTTGACCAAGATCGCCTGGAAGCACGACGTGCAGACCATGATCGAAGGCCCCGGCCACGTGCCCATGCAACTGATCAAGGAAAACATGGACAAGCAGCTGGAGTGCTGTGAAGAGGCGCCGTTCTACACCCTCGGCCCGCTGACCACCGACATCGCGCCCGGCTACGACCACATCACCTCCGGTATCGGTGCGGCGATGATCGGCTGGTTCGGCTGCGCCATGCTCTGCTACGTCACGCCCAAGGAACACCTGGGCCTGCCGAACAAGGATGACGTGAAGACCGGCATCATCACCTACAAGATCGCTGCCCACGCCGCCGACCTTGCCAAGGGCCACCCCGGTGCGCAGATCCGCGACAACGCGCTGAGCAAGGCACGCTTCGAGTTCCGCTGGGAAGACCAGTTCAACCTGGGCCTGGACCCGGACACCGCCCGGGCCTACCACGACGAAACCCTGCCCAAGGAGTCGGCCAAGGTGGCGCATTTCTGCTCCATGTGCGGGCCGAAGTTCTGTTCGATGAAGATCACCCAGGAAGTGCGTGAATACGCCGCCAACCAGCGCATCGAGGCGGTGGACGTGGCGGTCGAGGACGGCATGCGTGAACAGGCCGAGCGCTTCAGGCAGGAAGGCAGCCAGCTGTATCAGAAGGTCTGAGCCGACCGTTGCACGCGGCAAGCCGGCGCGTACGCCTGGCTTGCCGCTGTTCTTTTCCTCTCGTGAGACGCGAATGTGAGCACACCTGGCAGTTTTTCTCCGGACCAGCCGGTACCCGCAGCACAGCGGGTGTTTGGCGGTCGCGACTTGTTTTCCCTGTGGTTCTCCCTGGGCATCGGTTTGATGGTGCTGCAGGCCGGTGCCTTGCTGGCGCCGGGGCTGGGCATGGCCGGCGCTTTGCTGGCGGTGCTGTTGGGCTCGTCGATCGGCGTGCTGCTGCTCGCCGCGGCCGGGGTCATTGGCAGCGACACCGGGCTGTCGGCCATGGCCTCGCTGCGGCTCAGCCTGGGGCGGCACGGGGCGCTGCTGCCGGCGGCGCTCAACCTGTTGCAACTGGTGGGTTGGGGCGCCTTCGAAATCGTGGTGATGCGCGACGCCGCCAGCCTGTTGGCCGAACGTGCCTGGGGGGCAGGTGCTGCGTGGACCAGTCCGTTGCTCTGGGCCTTGCTGTTCGGCGCCCTGGCCACGTTGCTGGCGGTCAGCGGGCCGTTGACCTTCGTGCGCAAGGTGCTGCGCCAATGGGGCATCTGGCTGCTGCTGGGCGCCTGCCTGTGGCTGACCTGGAACCTGCTGGCCAAGGCCGACCTGGCGGCGCTGTGGGTCAAGGCCGGGGACGGCTCGATGCCGTTCGCCACCGGCCTGGACCTGGCCATCGCCATGCCGTTGTCGTGGTTGCCGCTGATCGCCGACTACTCACGCTTCGGCCGCCAGGCCAAGCCGGTGTTCGTAGGCACGGCCTTGGGGTATTTCATCGGCAATTGCTGGCTGATGAGCCTGGGCGTGGCCTACACCCTGGCCTTTGTCGAAGCCGAGCAGGCCAATGCCTTGCTGCTGGCGCTGGCCGGAGCCGGCATGGGCATCCCGCTGTTGCTGATTCTGCTCGATGAGTCGGAAAAGGCCTTCGCCGATATTCACTCGGCGGCGGTGTCCAGCGCCTTGCTGTCAGGCTTGCGGGTCGAGCACCTGGCTCTGGGGATCGGGGTGCTCTGCACGCTGATCGCCTGTTTCGCGCCGTTGGCGCAGTACGAAGGCTTCCTGCTGCTGATCGGCTCGTTGTTCGCGCCGCTGTTCGGTGTGGTGCTGACCGACCACTTCATTCTGCGTCGGCGCCGGGTACCGGCCAACGTGCCGGCGCTGCGCTGGACCAGCCTGCTGGCCTGGCTGGGTGGGGTGAGCACCTACCACCTGCTGGCCAACCTGTACCCGGCGGTTGGCGCGACACTGCCGGCGCTGTTGCTCGCCGGCGTGCTGCAGGCGCTGCTGGGCGTGGGCTTCAGCTGCGGCCAGGGAACAGCTCCGGACGGATCACGCCGTTGAGCTGCGGGTAGGGGATCTTCAGTTCGATGTGGCCCATCGCGTACGGCGCGATGGTCGTCACTGGATACTTGAGGATCACCGCGCCGTAGGTCAGCGCCACATTCGGGGTGCGCTTGAACGGCCAGTTCTTGAGGAACTCGGGGTCTTCATTGACCTTGGTCGACACCAGCCAGGCCTGGTGGGCCAACTGTGCCTTCTGCCAGAACTCGTTTTCCTTGCCGGGCACGACCATGTCGGCCAGGGTCAGGACTTTCTGCTGCTGACGCGAATAGTTGATCAACGCCCGTCCGGGGTCGCCATGGGCGCCGCCGGTGTCCAGGTAGCTGGACAGCTCGATGACCACGATACCGTCATGCTGTTCGCGTACCTTGGCCTGCAGGTAGCTGTTGTTGCGCCCTTGTGCCTGGCTGAGGAATTGTTGCTCGTAGGCTTTCAGCGAGGTCGGCGCCGGCTGGCCGGGCAGGGCAGGCGCCAGCTGCAGCAGGTTCTTCTGCACGATGGCGTCCAGGCGCGGCTCATCAGGGAAATGCACGGTATCGATGTTCACCAGTGGGCAGTCACTACTGCTGCAGCCAGGCTTGATCTGCTCCCAGGCTTCACGCTCGACCTGCAGAGGGGCACGCATGTTGGGTTTGAACAGGCTCTGGCAGGCGCCCAGGGTTACGACCAGGCAAACCAGTGCGGCGATCTTCGGTAACGACATGATGATCCTTGGCAGGTATCGGAAAAGGCGATGCGCAAGCGCATACAGGCCGGTTGGACTGTGAAAAGTGCCTTCGGTTCGCCATTGGGCGGATTAGAAATGCTTTGCCGTGGGCGCGTCTACCCTGCATCTTCATAGGGGGCTGCATCCGGTGCGCGATGCGCGTTAGGATGGCCCCATGCCAATGCCTTCCGCAGTGAGAAATCCATGACCCAGACGCCCCGTTCGACCCCGACCGCCTTCGAGATCACCCGACGCGAGACCTGCTTCAAAGGTTTCTACCGTCTGGACAAGCTGTTTCTGCGTCATGAACAGTTCGACGGCAGCATGGGGCGTGAGCTGAGCCGCGAGCTGTTCGTGCGTCACGATGCCGTGTGCGTGCTGCCCTACGATGCCAAGCGCGACGAAGTGGTGCTGATCGAGCAGTTCCGCGTCGGTGCGGCAGAGAAAACCGCCAACCCGTGGCTGATCGAAATGGTCGCCGGTCTGATCGACAAGGATGAGCAACCGGAAGAAGTTGCTCATCGCGAGGCAGAAGAGGAAGCTGGGCTGAAGTTCAGTGCGCTGTGGCCGATTACCCGGTACTTTCCTTCGCCGGGGGGCAGCGATGAATACGTGCATCTGTTCCTGGGGCAGTGCGACAGCCAGGATGCCGGTGGCATCCACGGGCTGGAATCCGAGGGGGAGGACATTCGTGTCACGGTCTGGTCGTTCGACGACGCCCTGCAAGCCGTGGCCGATGGCCGGATCATGAACGCGGCGGCGATCATTGCCATCCAGTGGCTGGCCTTGAACCGCAGCGAAATCAGGGGGCTATGGTCGTGAATCTGTTGCGCGAGCGCTATCGTGTGGATCTTGCCGGGCTGCAGGCAGCATGCGAGGCCAACTATGCCCGCCTGATGCGCCTGCTGCCGGACATGCGCACGCAGAAAAGCTCGCGCCGCGTGGCGGTGACCCAGGGCGACCAGATGCTGGGCGTGCTGACCCTCGAAGTGCTGCTCGACTGTCCCTACACCACCACCTTGCAGGTGCGCCAGGAACACAGCCTGCCCTGGCTGCCGGTGCCGCGCCTGGAGGTACAGGTGTACCACGATGCGCGCATGGCCGAGGTGATCGGCGCCGAACATGCGCGGCGCTTCCAGGGTATCTACCCGTACCCCAATGCAGACATGCACCAGCCTGACGAAAAGGCCCAGCTCAACCTGTTCCTCGGCGAGTGGCTGAGCCACTGCCTGGCGTGCGGGCATGAGTATGAAGTTGTGCGCTGAGACTTGTTTCCCGCTTCGGTAATTATCGTCGTAAGAAACGTCTATCGGGATTTGTAGGTTGCTTCCGAAACTGATTTGAGTGCGATGTATCTCGCTGCGACCGCACGATAGGTCGTGCTAGTTTCGCCCTGACTTTCAATCAGGCGGTCGTGCATGGTTTATATTGCTGGCGATGGGCAGGTCGCGAGGGCAGTTAAGCTGTGAGCCCGAGTGTGAACCGGCTCTCAATCCCCATTTGCCGCGTCCCGTCTCAGCCACCATAATCGCAGCGTATCGTCCCCGGGAGACGGCCGTTGCCGAGTTCATCTATCAAGGACACCTCCGTCCTGCTGGTCCAGTTATCCGACAGTCACCTGTTCGCCGAGGCGGATGGCACGTTGCTGGGCCTGCCGACCCGCGACAGCCTGGAAAAGGTCGTCGAGCAGGTCCAGGCCGAACAGCCGGACATCGATCTGGTGCTGATGACCGGGGATATCTCTCAGGACGGCTCGTTGCTGTCCTACCAGGCCTTCCGCCAGCTCAGCGAGCGCCTCGGGGCGCCGGTGCGCTGGCTGCCGGGCAACCACGACGAAGCGCCGCAGATGCGTGCCGCCGCCGAGGGCAGCGAGGTGCTGCAGCCGGTGGTGGATGTCGGGCGCTGGCGGGTGACTCTGCTCGACTCCGAGGTCGAGGGCGCGGTGTTCGGCTACCTGGCCGATGAGCAACTGAGCCTTCTGGAGCGCTCGCTGCGCGAAGCGCCTGACCGCCATCACCTCGTTTGCCTGCATCACCATCCGGTCTCCATTGGTTGTGAATGGATGGCGCCGATCGGCCTGCACAATGCCGAGGCACTGTTCGCCGTGCTGGATCGTTATCCACAGGTGCGCGCGGTGCTCTGGGGGCATGTCCACCAGGCCTTCGACCAGCAGCGCAACGGGGTTCGTCTGCTGGCCACGCCATCCACCTGCATCCAGTTCGCGCCCGGCAGTGTGGACTTCACCCTCGACAAAGCGGCACCCGGCTATCGCTGGCTGCGCCTGCACGACGACGGACGGCTGGAAACCGCTGTTTCGCGCCTGAGCGGCGTGGATTTCGAGATCGACTTCTCAGGCGCGGGTTATTGAAACAAGTCGGCGTTACGGTCCTGCCTCCTGAGTCCTGTAAACTGTGCGGCTTTATCCTGATGCGTGTCTGCGGAGCACTGGCATGACCGGCGACAACCCCTCGCTGCTGTATATCCATGGCCTGAACAGTTCGGCCTTGTCGAAGAAGGCCACCTGGCTGGCGGCGTTGATGCGCTCGCTGGGCCTGCAGGAACGCCTGCGCGTGCCGGAGTTGCATCATCATCCCCGCCAGGCCATCGCCCAGCTCGAGGAGGCGATCGAAGCCCTGGGGCGTCCGCTGCTGGTCGGCAGCTCGCTCGGCGGCTACTATGCGACCCATCTTGCGCAGCGCCACGGGCTCGAAGCGGTACTGGTCAACCCGGCGGTCAACCCGCACCAGTTGTTCGACGGCTACCTCGGCACCCAGCAGAACCTCTACACCGGGGAGCACTGGGAACTGACCCAGGATCACATCCAGGCCCTGGTCGAGCTGGAAGTACCCGCGCCCGATGACCCACAGCGGATCCGCGTGTGGTTGCAGACCGGCGACGAAACCCTGGATTACCGCCGTGCCGCCGCGTTCTATGCGCAGTGCAGCCTGGACATCCAGGAGGGTGGCGACCACAGCTACCAGGGGTTCCAGGCGCGTCTGCCGGAACTGCTGGCCCTGGCCGGCTTCGAACAGCGGCTGCTGCGTGATATCGACCTTTCCGTGCTGTGAAAGGCAGACATGCGACATTCCATGAACCATTGATGACGAGAACCCATGGCCACTCCCAGCGCTAGTTCTTATAACGCCGATGCCATCGAAGTCCTCTCGGGCCTCGACCCGGTTCGCAAACGGCCGGGCATGTACACCGACACCGCGCGGCCCAACCACCTGGCCCAGGAAGTCATCGACAACAGCGTCGACGAAGCCCTGGCCGGCCACGCCCGCTCGGTGCAGGTGATCCTCCACGCCGACAACTCCCTGGAAGTGATCGACGACGGCCGCGGCATGCCGGTGGACATCCACCCCGAAGAGGGCGTGCCCGGTGTCGAACTGATCCTCACCAAGCTGCACGCGGGCGGCAAGTTCTCCAACAAGAACTATCAGTTCTCCGGCGGCCTGCACGGCGTGGGCATTTCCGTGGTCAACGCGCTGTCGACCCAGGTGCGGGTCAAGGTCAAGCGCGACGGCAACGAGTACCAGATGACCTTCGCCGACGGCTTCAAGGCCTCGGACCTGCAAGTCATCGGCACCGTCGGCAAGCGCAACACCGGCACCAGCGTGCACTTCAGCCCCGACCCGAAATACTTCGACAGCCCCAAGTTCTCGGTCAGCCGTCTCAAGCACGTGCTCAAGGCCAAGGCGGTGCTGTGCCCGGGCCTGCTGGTCAGCTTCGAAGACAAGTCCAGCGGCGAGAAGGTCGAATGGCACTACGAGGACGGCCTGCGCTCGTACCTGCAGGACTCGGTGAACGACTTTCTGCGCCTGCCCGACGAGCCGTTCTGCGGCAGCTTCGCCGGTAACAAGGAGGCGGTGGACTGGGCCCTGCTGTGGCTGCCCGAAGGCGGCGACAGCCTGCAGGAAAGCTACGTCAACCTGATTCCTACCGCCCAGGGCGGCACCCATGTGAACGGCCTGCGCCAGGGCCTGCTGGACGCCATGCGCGAGTTCTGCGAATTCCGCAGCCTGCTGCCACGGGGCGTGAAGCTGGCCCCTGAAGACGTCTGGGAGCGCATCGCCTTCGTGCTCTCGACCAAGATGCAGGAGCCGCAGTTCTCCGGCCAGACCAAGGAGCGCCTGTCATCCCGCGAGGCGGCGGCGTTCGTTTCCGGCGTGGTCAAGGACGCTTTCAGCCTGTGGCTCAATACCCATCCCGAGCTGGGCATGCAACTGGCCGAACTGGCGATCAGCAACGCTGGCCGCCGTCTCAAGGCCAGCAAGAAGGTCGAGCGCAAGCGCATCACCCAGGGGCCGGCATTGCCTGGCAAGCTGGCCGACTGCGCCGGCCAGGACCCGGCGCGTTCCGAGCTGTTCCTGGTCGAAGGTGACTCGGCAGGCGGTTCGGCCAAGCAGGCACGTGACAAGGAATACCAGGCGATCCTGCCGCTGCGTGGCAAGATCCTCAACACCTGGGAAGTCGACGGCGGCGAAGTGCTGGCCAGCCAGGAAGTGCACAACATCGCTGTGGCCATCGGCGTCGATCCCGGTGCCACCGACCTCAGCCAGCTGCGCTACGGCAAGATCTGCATCCTCGCCGATG
The DNA here is from genome assembly GCF_032463525.1 of Pseudomonas sp. DTU_2021_1001937_2_SI_NGA_ILE_001. Lineage (NCBI taxonomy): Bacteria > Pseudomonadati > Pseudomonadota > Gammaproteobacteria > Pseudomonadales > Pseudomonadaceae > Pseudomonas > Pseudomonas sp. DTU_2021_1001937_2_SI_NGA_ILE_001. The sequence goes on from NZ_CP135971.1 coordinate 4,319,360, forward strand.
CCGACTCCGACGGGCTGCACATCGCCACCTTGCTGTGCGCGCTGTTCGTCCAGCATTTCCGCCCGCTGGTGGATGCCGGGCACGTCTACGTGGCCATGCCGCCGCTGTACCGGATCGACCTGGGCAAGGAGATCTACTACGCCCTCGACGAGAGCGAGCGCGATGGCATCCTCGACCGCCTGGTGGCCGAGAAGAAGCGCGGCAAGCCGCAGGTCACCCGCTTCAAGGGCCTGGGCGAGATGAACCCGCCACAGTTGCGCGAAACCACCATGGACCCCAACACCCGCCGGCTGGTCCAGTTGACCCTGGACGACTACGCCGCCACCACGGAAATCATGGACATGCTGCTGGCCAAGAAGCGCGCCGGCGACCGCAAGTCGTGGCTCGAAGCCAAGGGCAACCTGGCCGAGGTCATGATTTGAGGGCTGTCTGGCTGGCCCTGCTGGTCCTGCTGGCGGTGCCGGCCTACGCCCGTGTGCCGTTGCAGCAGCTCAAGCTGGTTTCCGAGCACCCCGTGGACGGCATGAGCGGCGGCAACCTGTCGGGGCTGGCGGCCTGCAATGGCGTGCTGTGGACGGTATCGGACCGCGACGACCTGGTGTTGTACCGCCTGGAACGCAGCCAGCGGGTCTGGCAGGCTGAAGCGGTGTCCATCGAGGTGCCCCAGCCGCCCAGCGATCTGCCGGTGAGCCTGCGTTCGCTGGCCAGCCTGTCAGCGGTGGTGCGTGGCGGTGGTATGGATTACGAAGGCATCAGTTGCGACGCCCAGGGCAATCGCTACGTGGTCAGTGAAGCCCATGGCGCGGTGCTCAAGGTGCCTGTACAGGGCGTGCCCACCTGGCTGCCACTGCCCGCGCAGGTCATCCAGCAGGCGCGCGAAAAGGGCATGCTGCAGCGCTTCAATGCCCTGTACGAAGGCATCGCCATCAGCCCGGACGGCGAGCAGTTGTGGCTGGCGGCCGAGCGCGAGCAGCGCGGCCTGCTGCAGGTGCGCTTCAAGGATGGCCAGTGGCAATGCCCGGACAGCTGCGTGCTCTACCATGAGGCCGGCGTGACCCCGGACAAGAACCGGCCCTTGCCGGACTTTTCCGACGTGTCGCTGTTCAACGGCAAGCTGTTCACCCTGGAGCGTTCGGTGTACCGGGTGTGCCGGCGCAGCCTGGACGACGGGCAGATCGAGCGTTGCTGGTCGTTCGCCAACGAGGCGCGCAAGCCAGAGCGTCTTTATGACCAGCCCTATGGTTTGACCGAGGCCCTGGTGGTCGACGAAACCGGCGCCTGGATCGGCACCGACAACAATTTCGGCGCCCGCGCCGATGGCGAAAAACGCCCCGTGGTCTGGCGCTTCGCCGCGCCGACCGGCGGCTGGAGTGCGCCATGAGCCAGCCTTTGCCCGGCCAGCGCGCCGGCAAGGTGCTGATGATCCTGGCCTGGGTGGCCGGGCTGTTCCTGGCCACTCGGCTGTTCGGCCTGTGGGAGGAACGCCAGTACAACCCTAACGCCGAAATGCTTTCCCAGCACGGCGACGGTTACATCGAAGTGCGCCTGGCCAGTAACCGTCAGGGGCATTTCGTCGGTACCGCGCGCATCAACGACCGCGACGTGCCATTCATGATCGACACCGGCGCCACCGATGTGGCGGTGCCCGGTGAAGTGGCCGACGAGCTGGGACTGCAGCGCGGCCTGCCGGTCACCCTGAATACCGCCAACGGCCGGGTGCAGGGCTTTCGCACCCGGCTCGAACGCCTGCAGCTGGGCGACATCGTGCTCAACGATGTACGCGCCCTGGTCACCCCGAGCCTGGAAGGCCGGGAGGTTCTGCTGGGCATGAGCGCCATGAAACAACTCGAATTCACCCAGCGTGGCGGCACCTTGCTGCTGCGCCAGACGACCCAATGACGAGGCCCGCATGAGCGACTCCCTTGACCTCAGCCTGGATGGCGTAGAACGCCGTTCACTGGCTGACTTCACCGAACAGGCCTATCTCAACTACTCCATGTACGTGATCATGGACCGCGCCCTGCCGCATATTGGCGACGGCCTCAAGCCGGTGCAGCGGCGCATCGTCTATGCCATGAGCGAACTTGGCCTGGGCGCCGATGCCAAGCACAAGAAGTCGGCGCGTACCGTCGGCGACGTGCTCGGCAAGTTCCACCCGCACGGCGACTCGGCCTGTTACGAAGCCATGGTGCTGATGGCCCAGCCGTTCAGCTACCGCTATACCCTGGTCGATGGCCAGGGCAACTGGGGTGCGCCGGACGATCCGAAATCCTTCGCCGCCATGCGCTACACCGAAGCCCGCCTGTCGCGCTACTCCGAGGTGCTGCTCAGCGAGCTGGGCCAGGGCACCGTGGACTGGGTGCCGAACTTCGACGGCACGCTCAACGAGCCGGCCGTGTTGCCGGCACGCCTGCCGAACATCCTGCTCAACGGCACCACCGGCATCGCCGTGGGCATGGCCACCGACGTACCACCGCACAACCTGCGCGAAGTCGCCGCTGCCTGCGTACGCCTGCTCGACGAGCCCAAGGCAAGCGTCGAACAGCTCTGTGAACACATTCCCGGCCCGGACTACCCGACCGAGGCGGAGATCGTCACCCCGCGTGCCGACCTGCTCAAACTCTACGAAACCGGTCGCGGCTCGGTACGCATGCGTGCCGTGTACCGTGTCGAGGACGGCGATATCGTGGTCACCGCCCTGCCGCATCAGGTCTCCGGGGCCAAGGTGCTGGAGCAGATCGCCGCGCAGATGCAGGCCAAGAAGCTGCCGATGGTAGCCGACCTGCGTGACGAATCGGACCACGAGAACCCCTGCCGGATCGTGATCATCCCGCGTTCCAACCGCGTGGATGCCGACGAACTGATGCAGCATCTGTTCGCGACCACCGATCTGGAGTCCAGCTACCGGGTCAACATCAACATCATCGGCCTGGACGGCAAGCCGCAGCTCAAGAACCTCAAGACCCTGCTCAACGAGTGGCTGGTGTTCCGTATCGCCACCGTGCGCAAGCGTCTGCAGTTCCGCCTGGACAAGGTCGAGCACCGCCTGCACCTGTTGGAAGGCTTGCTGACCGCCTACCTGAACCTCGACGAAGTGATCCATATCATTCGCACCTCGGATCAGCCCAAGGCCGACCTGATCGCGCGCTTCCAGCTTTCCGAGATCCAGGCCGACTACATCCTCGACACCCGCCTGCGTCAGCTGGCGCGTCTCGAAGAGATGAAGCTGCGCGGCGAGCAGGATGATCTGCTCAAGGAACAGGCCAAGCTCCTGGCCCTGCTGGGCAGCGACACCAAGCTGCGCAAGCTGGTGCGCAGCGAGCTGATCGCCGATGCCGAAACCTACGGCGATGACCGTCGTTCGCCGATCGTCGAGCGCGCCGAGGCCCGTGCGCTGTCGGAAAACGAGCTGATGCCCACCGAACCGGTCACCGTGGTGCTTTCCGAGAAAGGCTGGGTACGCTGTGCCAAGGGCCACGACATCGACGCCACCGGGCTGTCCTACAAGGCCGGCGACGCCTTCAAGGCCGCCGCAGCTGGCCGTTCCAACCAGTTCGCGGTGTTCATCGACTCCACCGGACGCAGCTATTCGATCGCTGCGCATACCCTGCCATCGGCCAGGGGGCAGGGCGAGCCATTGACCGGCAAGCTGCAGCCGCCGCCGGGTGCCAGTTTCGAATGCGTGTTGCTGCCCGATGATGAGGCGCTGTACGTGATCGCCTCGGACGCCGGCTACGGCTTCGTGGTCAAGGGCGAGGATCTGCAGGCCAAGAACAAGGCGGGCAAGGCGCTGCTGAGCCTGCCGTCCGGTTCCAAAGTCATGTCGCCGCGCCCCGTGCTGGACCGCGAAAACCATTGGCTGGCCGCCGTGACCACCGAAGGGCGCCTGCTGGTCTTCCGTGTCAGTGACCTGCCGCAACTGGGCAAGGGCAAGGGCAACAAGATCATCGGTGTGCCGGGGGAACGCGTGGCCAGCCGCGAAGAGTACGTCACCGATCTGGCGGTACTGCCAGAGGGCGCTACGCTGGTGCTGCAGGCCGGCAAGCGCACCCTGTCGCTGAAGGCCGACGACCTCGAGCACTACAAGGGCGAGCGCGGCCGGCGCGGCAACAAGCTGCCGCGCGGTTTCCAGCGCGTCGACGCGTTGTTGGTGGAAAACGGCTGAGAATCCTCATTTATGGTGGGCCATCTTCGTTTTGCCATGAAGATCGCCGCATAATCGCTGGAGTCATAGCGAATATTCACGGATGATATGGGGTCTTCAGGCTTGGGCGTGGCCCAATGCCTGTATGACCCTGACGATTTTTCAATTTGTAACCTGCGGGACGCAGGTCGGACAGGACGATGAATCTTCTACGCCTTCCCATGATTCTGTTGATGACGGGTGTGCTCGGCATGGCCGGGTGCAGCGTGCATCAACCGGCTGCGCTCTACCAGCTCGACAGCGGTGAGCCCGGCCAGCCCAAGCAGAGTAGCGGCCTTGCCGTACTGTTGGGCCCGGTTTCGATTGCCGATTACCTGCAACGTGAAACCCTGCTGCAACGCCAGCCCGATGGAACCCTGACCGCCTCGGCGGATGGTCGCTGGGCTGGTAACCTGGCCTCCGACATCGATCAACTGCTGCTGCGCCAGGTGTCCTGGAAGCTCGACAGCCAGCGCGTGGTGCTGGCCCCGGCGGTCGCCAACTTCAGCCCTGATGTACAGGTGTTGCTGTCCATCACTCGCCTGGACTCCGGTGCCCGCCAGCCCGCCATCCTCGACGCCCAGTGGCGCCTGCTGGACCGCAAGGGCAACGTGCGTGACAGCCGCCTGGTGCACCTGGAGGAGGTTCACAACGGCTCCACCGCTTCTCAGGTCAAGGCCCAGGGCATTCTGCTGCAGCGCCTGGCCGAGCAGGTCAGCACCGCGATCAAGCCGATTTCCTGGCAGGTCGACGAACCCAAGAAGGCTGCACCGGTGGTGCGCAATAACAAACAGGCGGAAAAGCCCAAGATCCCCATGGCTTCGCCGATCCGCACCGACCTTGAGGTGTTCCGCTTCTAGGGCGGTAGAAATGCAAAACCCGCGCAATGCGCGGGTTTTTTGTGCCTGCGATTCTGAGCCTCGTCGCTGGGCTTGCCCCGCTCGGAGCGGTTATGTGACTCGGTAGGAGCCGCTTCAGCTGCGAAAGCGCGAGAAAATTCACTGCATCTGCTGTGAGCATGCGCTCGCTTCGCGGCTGAAGCCGCTTCTACCGATATCAGGCCTTGTCGTGCATGCGCGCCAGCTGGCGTTCGAGCATGGACGGGTAGGGCTCCATGAGGCGTTCGACGCAGCAGGCGCCTTCCGGGCTGGCGATCGGACGGATACGGGCACGCTGGCGGATCAGGTCATCGTCGTTCACCGAGCGCTCGACCAGCAGCAGGTTGCGGCTGTGCTGCGACAGAGCCAGGGCGTCCTGGGCTTTCTCGGTCAGCAACAGGTCGATCTGGCTGAGGCCGGCCATGCCTTCGCCCAGGGTCAGGCCCAGCTGCAGTTGCAGGGTGATGCCGCTGTCGGCCACCTCGATCTGCAGGGCGTGGCTCAGGGCACGCAGCAGCTCGCCGCAGCAAATGGCGTTGGTGAGGTAGTCGTCGCCGCTGACCTGGCTGTGGAACAGCATCAGGGTGCTGCCGTCGTTGAGCGTGTGCAGCTCGCCGTCATACAGCGACGCCGCCTGATCCAGGCAATCGCGATAGCGTTGCAGCAGGTCGGTCAGGCGCGCCTTGGGCAGGCGCCGCAGCTGGTCCTGGCCGCCCAGCTGCACGGCGAGGATCGCGCTGTGCTGTGGCTCGCTGGAAGCCGCTACGGCAGCCACCGGTTTGATCGACGGGCTGGAGTGATCGCGCAGGTCGGCGAACGGGTCTTCCTCGTCGTCCAGGTCTTCCTCGGCCACCAGGCGGCGTGGCGCCGGTGCAGGCGGCAGGCGCGGCCTGGCAGGCTCGGCCGGGTGCCTGTCCGAAACGCTGAAGGCGTCGTCGGCTTCGATCAGGTCGTCGTCGGCCAGTTCGGGTTCCGGCTCCGGCTCGGGTTCCGGCTCCGGCATGGGCGGTGCGAACGAGGCGCGCAGCTGGCGGGCCAGATCACCGACTTCATCCTGACGCTCGGTGGCGGGTGTGTACGGGTCGATGTCGCGCAGCCACAGGCGCAGCTGCAGCAGTGGGGTGGAAATGTGCCGCCCGAGGCGCAGGCTCAGGACCAGCGCCAGGGCCAGCAGGATACCGGCGAGGATGCCCATGCTCTGCAGGCTGATGGTCATCGGCTGCTGGAACTGCGACATGTCCAGGCTGATGCGCAGCTGCCCGGCCATCACGTCCTGGAAGGTGATCTTGATTTCGTACAGGCCCTGGCTCTCGCCCAGCAGGCCATTCTTCGGTCGCTGGCCGGCCTCGGCGAGGATACGGTTGTCGACGCTGTAGATCGCGGCGTGCGCCACCAGCGGGTTCTTCACCAGGTTGCCGAGCAGCACGTTGAGGCTGAGGATGTCGTTGGACACCAGCAGTTCGGTCGCCGAGGTGGCGGTCTGGGTGGTCAGTGCCTGGCCCAGGGCATCGGCCTGCTCGTGCATGGCCTGCTTGAACTGCAGGCCCATCACACCGGCATAGATCACCAGCGCCAGGGCCACGAGGATCACGTTGTGGCTGGCGATACGCAGGGCGATCGGTACACGGCGATGGCGCAGGGCACGGAAGATCAGCAGGAAGAAGTTATCGGTTTTTACAGGCGTGGGCCGGTTCACTGAGCACGGCTCTTTCGGTGAGGAAGTTGCCGCGCAGTATAGCGAGCGCCCCTGGCGTGGCAAAGCGCTGGCGGTGCCCGATGGTCCGCGAAAGTGGGTAGAATGCGGTTTTTTTCCACCTGCGGGGGTGCGCCTTGCGCGAAATCGTCCTGATCAACATTACCGGGAGTGATCGTCCGGGTCTTACTGCCGCCATCACGGGCGTGCTTGCCCAGGGTGGCGTGAACATTCTGGACATCGGTCAGGCAGTGATCCACGACACGCTGTCGTTCGGCATCCTGGTCGAAATTCCGGACACCAGCGCCGCCTCTTCGGTGCTCAAGGACGTGTTGTTCACCGCTCATGAACTCGACCAGCAGGTGCGCTTCACCGCTGTTTCCGAAGAAGACTACCAGCGCTGGGTCGATGGTCAGGGCAAGGCGCGGCATATCGTGACCCTGCTGACCCGCAAGGTCACTGCCGAGCAGCTGCAGTGCGTCAGTTCCATCACCGCCCGCTATGGGCTGAACATCGACCGTATCGATCGCCTGTCCGGGCGCATGCCCCTCGACACCCCGGCCGACAAGGGCAAGGGCTGCATCGAGTTCTCGGTGCGCGGTGAACCGGCCGACCCCAAGGCCATGCAGGCCGAGTTTCTCAGCGTGGCCCAGGAGCTGAGCGTCGACATCGCCTTCCAGCAGGATTCGCTGTTCCGTCGTAACCGTCGCCTGGCGGTGTTCGACATGGACTCTACGCTGATCGAGGCCGAAGTCATCGACGAACTGGCCAAGGCCGCCGGTGTGGGCGAGAAGGTTTCGCAGATTACAGAACGCGCGATGCGTGGCGAGCTGGATTTCCGCGCCAGCTTCAAGGAGCGTCTGGCGCTGCTCAAGGGGCTGGACGTCAGTGTGCTCGACGAGATCGGCGCCTCCCTGCGTCTGACCGAAGGTGCCGAGACGCTGTTCGCCGAGCTCAAACGCCTGGGCTACAAGACCGCCATCCTGTCGGGCGGCTTCACCTACTTCGCCCGCCAATTGCAGGCCAGGCTGGGAATCGACTACGTGTTCGCCAACGAGCTGGAAGTGGTCGATGGCCGGGTGACCGGCGTGGCGGTCGAGCCGATCGTCGATGCCCAGCGCAAGGCCGACCTGCTGCGTGAGCTGGCCCAGAAGGAAGGCTTGAGTCTGGAGCAGACCATCGCCGTAGGCGACGGCGCCAACGACCTGCCGATGCTGGCCATCGCCGGCCTGGGCGTGGCTTTTCGTGCCAAGCCGCTGGTCAAGCAGTCGGCCAAGCAGGCGATTTCCACCTTGGGTCTGGACGGCGTTCTCTATCTGCTGGGCCTGCGCGACCGCGAAGCACGGCAGTGAATGGCGGCATAAGCCGGTAAAGGTGCGGCGGCTCAAGCCGCACCACCTGCGTCAAAGCGCTGAAGCTACAGAGATTCCCACAACGACTCGAATTCCTCGCCGGGTTTCTTCTCCGGCTCGGCGGATTTCGGCGCCTCCAGGACCTGATATTCGAACTGGTTGTAGCTGGCACTGGCGATATGTCGGGTCTTGAGCGCGGCGCGCGTCTCTTCGCCGTTGACGTTGAGCAGCACCTTGCTGTCTTCCTTGAACGGCAGGCGCGGGGCCAAAACCATCGCCGGTTTGGTCATCGCACGCACCTCGGGCAGCATCAGGCTGCGCAGGTACTGGCTGTTCTGTTCTTCACGCAGCAACTGCATGCCGCACGGCTGGGCGAATGGCGCGATCAGCTCGATACCCATCTGCGTGCCGCCACTGCGCACCTGGCGCACCCAGCGCACGATTGCGATGCTCCAGCTTTGCCCGCTTTCATCCTGGATGCCGAGCAGTTCGCCGGCCTGCAATTGCGATGGCACTTCCCGTGGCCAGGCCAGGCAATAGCCGCCCGGGCTGTGGTTGACGATATTCAGCTCGTAGGTGGGAAAGTTCTGCTGGGCATTGCTGGCGTCGGTTTCACCATCGACCTGTGGATACTCGATTTCCTCGAACGGCAGCAGGGTCGAGGATGTGCCGCCTTTATGGGTATCGAACGCCTGCGACCAGGGGTCGTCGGCATTTTCGCTGGCGATCTTGAGCGTGAAGTCGGCTGCCTTGATCACGGCGGGCAGTTGCAGCAGTTCGCTGAACGAGCGCCGGCCCGCCAGGTAGTAATGCACCGCGCTCATGCCAATGCACACCCTCAGGCTGCCCTGGCCGGCCATGCGCTGGAACGTGCGCTCGGCGACGTCCCCCCAGGCAGCCGCCAGGTGCTGCAGCAAGTCGGCGCTGACTCCGGCGGGCACGTAGAGGCGCGACTCGGCACGTTTCTCGATGGGCAGGTCCAGGTACTGCTGGATGGCGTTGGCCAGCGGCAGGCTGTTGATGCCTTGCAGGCGCGGCAGCAGTTGCTCGCCGAACAGGTTGCGGTACAGCGGTGGTTTGTCGACGCCGGGGTCGACGGCGAACAGGCTGTCCTGTGCATTGGCATCCTGCAGGCGCACCATGGCGCTCCAGGACTCCAGTACTTCGCCCAGCTTGCCGATGTTGAGCTGGCGCATCTGGTTGCAGCGCGCGCAGCCGACCATCAACGCAATGAGGTAGGTCTGTTCCAGGGACAGGTTGCGCACATGGATGGCCTGTGGCTCTGCGATCGGCACCTGATGCACCTGGCACTGGCGGCCGATCTGGTAGATCTGATGCAGCTCCAGCCACAAGCCTTCCTGTACGGGGCAATACAGCTGGCTGGCACGGATCAGCGGCCCGTTGAGCGCGTGCGCGGCACGTTGCAGGGCAGTGGTAAGCAGCGGCGCATGCTCGCGGGTCAGGCGGGGGGCAATGCTGTTGATGATCAGCTTGTAGCCGGTGGCCAGGTGGTTCTGCAGGGCCTGGCAGAGATTGGCGACCTTGCGCGGACGCTCATCGAGCACGATGGCCTGGTTGAGGAAGTGCCGCTCCAGATGCTTGCAGACGAAATACACTTCCGGGCGCAGCGCTTCGAGCATCTGCAGGCGGATTTCACTGGGCACCAGCAGCTGGTTGATTTCACTCAGGCCCTGGTACAGCTGCTTGGCCATTTCGCCAAGATTTGCTTTGGGCAGGGTCGAGATCCAGCGTTTCAGGTCGCGGGCGTTGGCTTCACAGAATGTCAGGCTCGACAGTGTTGGCGCGGGAACGCGCAACAACAGCGGAAAGCTCAAGTTACTCATGTGACAGGCAAACTCCACGTCTTGATGGCCCGAACGGTGGCAGTTGACTGACGCCGGTTGTGTCCCTGACCTGCGAGGGGTCAAGTAGGCGATAGTCAGACGCGCTGTGTCCTACAGCACCGATGTACCGACTGTACCAGCATTGGCCAAGGGTCGCAGCTGATCTGGCACAACGCCATGATTCTGGGAGTTTAAGAGGCCGTGGGCCGGAAATGGTTCCGGCCCTTGCGCAAATCAGCCTTACGCCTTGTGCCCCAGGGCCTGGCCCATGCGCACGGCGGACCCGGCGGTCAGACCTTCGGCCCAGCGAACCTGGTCGGGGCCGAACAGCACGATGGCGGTGGAACCCAGTTTGAAACGGCCCATTTCGGCGCCTTTTTCCAGCTCGATGGGCGCACGGGCGGCTTCATCGTAGCGGAAGGTCTTGAGCTGGCGCTTCGGTGGCGTGACCAGGCCGGCCCACACCGTCTCGACCGAGGCGACGATCATCGCGCCGACCAGCACCAGGGCCATCGGGCCGCGCTCGGTATCGAACAGGCAGACCACCCGCTCGTTGCGGGCGAACAGCTCCGGAACGTTTTCCGCCGTAGTCTGGTTGACCGAGAAGATTCGTCCTGGCACGTAGACCATTTCCCGCAGCGTGCCGCCCAGCGGCATGTGCACGCGGTGGTAATCCTTGGGTGACAGGTAGACGGTGGCGAACTGACCGCCCATGAACGGCGCCGACAGCTGTGGGTCGCCGCCCAGCAGCTCCAGCACGCTGAAGCTGTGGCCCTTGGCCTGGAAGATGCGGCCCTGCTCGATCGGGCCGAGCTGGCTGATCGCGCCGTCGGCCGGGCACAGGATCGCGCCGGGCGTGTCGTCCAGAGGACGGGCATCAGGCTTGAGGGCGCGGGTGAAGAAGGCGTTGAAGTGCTCGTAGGCGGTCAGGTCCTCGACCTGGGCCTGCGACATGTCGACCTGGTAGCGACGCGCGAACCAGGCGGTGAAGGCGTTCTTGAACCAGCGCACCCGGCACTCGGCGACGCAGCCGGCCAGCCGTGACAGCAGGTGATGGGGCAGCAGGTACTGACTCAGGATAAACAGACGCTCTTTCATGGATCTTCCTAGGCTTTGTACGGAAAACCGGCCGAGGGCCGGCTGAAGCGAAAACGTGGGCTGGCGCGCAGTCTATATGAAAGCGCGCACCGATGAGCCTTTCAGTCCCGTCGATGGGGCGGTATCAGGATTCGACCGGGGTGTCGGGGTGGTTGCCCCATTCGCTCCAGGAGCCGGCGTAGGCCTTGACCCGCGGATACCCCAGGGCCTTGGCGGCCAGGTAGGTGAAGCCCGAGCGGCGATGGGTCTGGCAGTGGGTGATGATTTCCTTGTCCGGGGTGATGCCCCGCGCCTTCAGGCATTCGCCCAGGTCCTGGCGGATGCGCAGCTGCTGCGCCTTGTCCATGCCGTCGGTCCATTCGAAATGGATGGCGCCGGGAATGTGCCCGCCCTTGGCCGCCAAGACCTTCTGCCCGTGGTATTCGTCCGCGCCACGGGCATCCCACACCGCCAGGTCGTCGGCGCCCAGGCGGCTTTGCAGGTATTCACGGGTGGCGGTGGGTTCGTCGTGCAGGGTCAGGCTCACGGGGGCGCTGTGCGCTGCGGGAGTTTCCCGGGACAGCGGCAGGCCGGCGGCCTCCCAGGCCAGCAGCCCGCCATTGAGGTAGTGGTAGCGGCTGTGGCCGATGACATCCAGCAGCCAGATGAAGCGTCCGGCCCAGCCGCCGCCTTCGTCGTCATAGACCACGTATACCGCGTCGCTGCGGTGGCCGAGTTCGCCGAACAGGCGTTCAAGATCGGTGAGCGCCGGGGCCAGGCCCGGTGCCGGAGGCTGGCCCAGCTGGGTGCGCTTGGGTTCGATGAAGTGTGCGCCGGGAATATGACCGGCCTCGAAGCGTGCGGGGTTGGTCAGGTCCACCAGGATCAACTCCGGGGCATCGAGACGTGCGTGCAGGTCGCTGGGTTCGATGACCAGCGGCAAGTCGGTGAACACGGACATTTCAGCCTTCCTCATGAACGAAAGGCGAAGATTGTAGCCCAGCCCCGTCGGGAAAACTGCTGCGCAGCGACAGGACGCTGCGCGCCGCTCATTCGCCGGCGGGCTTGCCGGCGCTCTTCTGGCGGGTGAAGTTGGTCAGCGCCCGCTCAATGCACTGCACGGTCTTGCCGAACGCCTGCACGGTCACTTCCGACATGGGGTTGCCGCCCTGGTCGGCGATCGCCAGGATCAACACCTTGCCGTTGCAGCTCAGGGAGCGGATCAGGCTGTGGTGGCCCTTGAACAGGGTCTTGAGGATCGGCGGCAATAAGGCGGAAAACTGCGCATGGTTGGCGGGCGTCAGGCGCAACTGGGTGGGTTGCGCCAGCAGCCTTTCCAGTACCTTGCTCTGGCTGATCGGAAATTGCAGCGCGGCGTTTTCCTTGCCCAGCCCGGCCATCTGATGCACCCGCAGGGTGCCGGTGTTCTTGTCGGGCATCAGCAGCATCAGGCGTTGCATGCCCACGGCGACCATCGCGTCCCGTGCGGTGCTGAGCAGGCCCATGGCGTTATTGAAGGGGCTCGGCTCGACCAGCAGCTCGGCGCACAGTGTGCGCCAGCGTTGCAGGTCTTCGGTCGACGGTGCTGCGGCCGGTTCATGCCCGCTGGGGATGCGCCGGAACGACCAGGGCCACAACAAGGCTTCGGCCGGATGCCATAGGCCGGGGGCGGCATGCTGGCGCGCGCTGCTGGCGGCATTCTGGTGGGCCTGCTGCTGCACATCGTCCAGTGACTGCTGCAGGTACAGGCTGCTGAGCAGTTGCCAGCGCAGGCAGTGCGGGCTGTTCCAGGCCTGTTGCGCCGCCAGGGCAAGGCCATTGCCCATCAGCACCGTATTGGCTGGCTGGTTGAACCAGCGTTGCAGGTCCGGGTTGGCGTCAAGGTCACGCTGCTGTTGCAGCGGGTCGTGGTTCTCCCGGGCAATGCGCAGGGCCTTGACCCATTCGCGGCGTTCTTCGATCAGCACCGTGTAGCCGCGGGTCACCCACATCGGCAGGCGCCAGGCGTGCGCCAGGGCCAGGCACAGGTCGAGCAGCTTGACGCCGAACAGTTCCTGTTCGACGGTGCGACTCGACTCGCCCTGATGGATCACGCGTAGCTCCCACTCCTCGAGAAGCTTGGGATGGGCCAGGGCCATCGGCCACAGAGGGGCCAGGAACAACAGGCTGCCCAGGTGGATGTCCTGCCAGAGGCGCGCCAGGCGACTGGCGAACAGGCCGTTGGCCTGTTGCGTGGCGTGCTGGCTGATCAGGATCAGTTGCCGGTAGGCCTGGGGAATCTCTTGCAGCGGCTTGGCTGGCAGGCGGTTGAGCAGCATCTCGGTCTTGCTCAGGCCCAGGCGGTTGAGCGCGACCTCAAGGCTTTCCGCCGGCTCGGTGATGCCGTGGGTGTGCTGGTTGGCTTCGCGCAGCACGCTCAGCACCAGGGCCGGGCTCTCGTGCATCATGTCGGCGATGTCGCGCAGCGAGCGGCGGCTGTCGTTGAGTGCGGCGCGCACATGGGTGTGGTTGATCTGCGGCACCGGCAGCGCCAGGTCATCCAGCTGCTTGACCCAGGCGTCCAGTGTCCGGGGTCTAGGTAACGTCGTGTGGCTTGCAGAAGGCATACGGAAGACCTTTGTATTGAGCGCGTGCAGCCCTGGTTTGTACGTATCAGGTTTTGTACGAAAAGTGCCTGCGCTCGGCCATGCTGCGTTAAAAACAGCTCGGAATGCTCATTTACTCCAGTAAACTCCGCTTCCTCGCCTGCTTTTGCCTTGCCTGACCTTCGCTCGCCGACTTTTCGTATAAAACCTAAGAGCTCAGTGCGTAGTGTATTGTTACACCCCGTTTCGAAAGCGAAACAGGTTTTTCATTCGATCAGGCCTATAGTCTGGCTCACCGAGGCCGATAAGAAGAACAGCAGCGCCCTGATCCGCCGCACCTGTCCCTGAACCCGACTCAACAAGTATTTTTTACCTATGGCTAAAATCATCGGCATCATTGTCGTTTTCGCGAGTGTTCTCGGCGGATACGTGCTATCCCACGGTCATCTGGCGGCCCTGTTTCAGCCGTTCGAAATCGTCATCATCGGCGGTGCCGCCCTGGGGGCCTTCATTCAGGCCAACCCTGGCTATATGACCATGCACGTGTTCAAGAAGTCGCTGAAGATGTTCAGTTCGCGCTTCACGCACGCCTATTACCTCGAGGTGCTGGGCCTGGTCTATGAAATTCTCAACAAGAGCCGCCGCGAAGGCATGATGGCCATCGAAGGGGATATCGAAGAGCCCGCCTCCAGCCCGATCTTCGCCAAGTACCCCGGTGTGCTCAAGGACGACCGCATGACCGCGTACATCTGCGATTACCTGCGCATCATGTCGTCCGGCAACATGGCGCCCCACGAGCTCGAAGGCCTGTTCGACATGGAACTGCTGAGCATGAAGGAAGAGCTGGAGCATCCTTCCCATGCCGTGACCGGCATCGCCGACGGTATGCCCGGTTTCGGTATCGTCGCGGCGGTACTGGGTATCGTGATCACCATGGCCATGCTCGGGGACGGCGACAAGGCCGCGATCGGTCAGCACGTGGCGGCGGCACTGGTGGGTACCTTCTTCGGTATCATCGCGGCCTACGGTTTCTTCGGTCCTCTGGCGCAGTGCCTGGCCCACGACGCCAAGGAAGAGATGAACGTCTACGAGTCGATCAAGGCTGCCCTGGTGGCCTCGGCTTCCGGCATGCCGCCTTCGCTGGCCGTCGAGTTCGGCCGCAAGGTTCTGTACCCCGCTCACCGACCCAGCTTCAGCGAGCTGGAGCAAGCAGTACGCGGTCGCTAAGCCATGGAAAATAACCAGCCGATTATCGTCAAGCGCGTAAAGCGCTTCGGCGGCGGACACCACGGTGGCGCCTGGAAGATCGCCTTCGCCGACTTTGCCACGGCGATGATGGCGTTCTTCCTGGTGCTCTGGCTGCTGTCGTCCGCGACGCCCGAGCAACTGGTGGCCATTGCCGGTTACTTCAAGGACCCGGTCGGCTTCAGCGACAGTGGCTCGCCTTATGTCATCGACCTTGGCGGCTCGCCGGAGATGTCGCCGAACCAGACCCTCAACCCCGAGGTAAAAAGCACCCCCAGCCCGGACACCGTGCCGATCGAATCCGACACCGCCGAGGCCAAGGCCGAGCAGGTGGAGCAGGAACGTCTGGAAATGCTGCTGCAGGAGCTGCAGACCAAGATCGAGCAAAGTCCTGAGCTGCAGAAGTTCAAGGACCAGATTCTGCTGGAGATCACTCCGGACGGCCTACGGATCCAGATCGTCGACGCCGACAACCGGCCGATGTTCGACTCGGGCAGCGCACGCTTGAAGCCGTACTTCGAGGACATCCTGCTGACCTTGGCCGACACCATCAAGCAGGTGCCGAACAAGATCAGTGTCAGCGGCCATACCGATGCCAAGCCTTACGTGGGTAATGGCGAGTTCGGTAACTGGGAGCTGTCGGCCAACCGTGCCAACGCCGCGCGCCGTGCCTTGATCGCCGGCACTTACCCGGAAGGGCAGGTGGCTCGGGTGGTGGGTTTCGCGTCTTCGGCGCTGTTCGACCGCGACCACCCGCTGAACCCGATCAACCGTCGCATCGATATCGTCGTGCTGACCAAGAAGGCTCAGCAGCGCATCGAAGGTGGCCAGGGCAGCGCAGAGCCTGCCAAACCCGCTCCCGCCACGCCTGCGGCGCCCGGTGCGGCGGCTCCCGCAGCCCCGGCGGCAGCGCAGCCGGGCGCCGCGCAATCGAACGTGGTGCAGCCACGCGAGTTGCGCGAGCGAGTCAATATCTTCGATCAGGGTCCGCTCAAGCCGCCGGGTTCCGCTCAGTAATCGCCCGGTCGCCGCATGACAAAGGCCGCACCCTTCACCGGTGCGGCCTTTGCATTTTCAGTATTCGTCTTGCGGCAGGCTGGCCAGGATCGAGCGATAGCTGTGCATGCGCTGTGGGTGGATGCGGCCCTCTTCAAGGGCCTTGAGCAGCGCACAGCCCGGCTCGCGGTCGTGCTTGCAGTCGCGGAAGCGGCAGGTGCCGAGCAGGTCCCTGAACTCGATGAAACCGGCCTCGACGTCGTCGCGGCTGACGTGAACCAGGCCGAATTCGCGGATGCCCGGTGAGTCGATCAGGTCGCCCCCGCCGGGGAAGTGGAACAGCCGCGCCGTGGTGGTGGTGTGCGTGCCTTGCCCGGAAAACTCCGACAGCGGCCCTACGCGGGTGCCCACCTCGGGCAGCAGGCTGTTGACCAGCGACGACTTGCCGACCCCGGACTGGCCGACAAATACGCTGACCTGGCCATCCAGGCGCTGTTGCAACTGCTGCATGCCGTCGCCCTGGTGGGCCGAGACCTCCAGCACCGGGTAACCCAGGCCGCGATACACCGAGAGCAGATCTTCAAGGCCCGGACCGTTGCGTTCGTCGATCAGGTCGGCCTTGTTGAGCAGCAGCAGGGGGTGAATGCCGGCATGCTCGGCCGCCACCAGGTAGCGGTCGATGAGGTTGGCATGCGGCTCGGGCATGGGCGCGAAGACGATGACGATCAGGTCGACGTTGGCCGCCACCGGCTTGAGCAGCCCGCGTGAGTCCGGGCGGCACAGCTCGGTGCTGCGTGGCAGTTGCGCGACGATGACGCCGGTGCCCTGGTTGCCGGCCCGCCATACCACCTTGTCGCCGGTGACCAGCGCTGGCAGGTTGGCCCGCAGGTAGCAGCGGTAGGTCTGGCCGCGGTGCTCGCCGTCCTGGGCTTCGACCTCGACCTGTACGCCGAAGTGAGCGATCACCAGGCCGAACTCTTCCGGGCCCAGGTCGCCGCCTTCGAGAATCTCCAGGGCCTGGGATTCGCGTTTGGCGGCGCGCGCGGCACGCTCGCCCTGGATCTTTTCGATGCGCCAGTTCTGGCGGCGATTGAGTTGGCGTTTGGCCATGGGATTCCCGGTGAATAAGCTCGAACGCGCGATACTAGCATGCCGGGGCTGGGCTAAACTGCGCGCCTGTGCTGAGGAGCCGATATATGCAAAGCAAGAGCAACCTGATCTGGATCGACCTGGAAATGACCGGCCTGGATCCAGACAACGACGTCATCATCGAGATGGCCACCATCATCACCGACAGCGAACTCAACACCCTGGCCGAGGGGCCGGTGATCGCCGTGCACCAGAGCGACGAAATCCTCGCCGGCATGGACGAATGGAACACCCGTCAGCATGGCGGTTCCGGGCTGACCCAGCGGGTGCGCGAGAGCACCATCGACATGGCGCAGGCCGAGGCCATGACCCTGGCGTTCATCCGCCAGTGGGTGCCGGAGCGCAGCTCGCCGATCTGCGGCAACAGCATCTGCCAGGACCGCCGTTTCCTGTACCGGCACATGCCGACCCTGGAGAACTACTTCCACTACCGCAACCTGGACGTCTCCACGCTCAAGGAGCTGGCGGCACGCTGGGCGCCGGAACTGAAGTTCAAGAAGGGCAGCACCCACCTGGCGCTGGACGACATCCGTGAATCCATCGCCGAGCTGCGTTTCTACCGCCAGCACTTCATCAAGTGACAGCACCGGGCCGGCGCGCTGAATACTTTTGCCTGCACCCTTTCAGTGCGCCGGCCGGCTGGATAGACTGCGCGCCTTTGTCGCTGGGGAGCGCGCCATGTTGTTGATGCTGTATTTGATGGCGATCACCGCCGAAGCCATGACCGGTGCGCTGTCTGCGGGCCGCCGCGGCATGGACTGGTTCGGCGTGGTACTGATCGCCTGCGTGACCGCCCTGGGCGGTGGCTCGGTGCGCGACGTGCTGCTCGGGCACTACCCCCTGACCTGGGTCAAGCACCCTGAATACCTGGTGCTGACCAGCGTTGCGGCGCTGGTGACCATCTTCATCGCGCCGCTGATGCGCCACTTGCGTTCGCTGTTCCTGGTGCTCGATGCCCTCGGGCTGGTGGCCTTTACCCTGATTGGCTGCATGACCGCCCTGGAGGCCGGCCACGGCATGCTGGTCGCTTCGGTGTGCGGCGTGATTACCGGGGTCTTCGGCGGCATCCTGCGCGACATCTTCTGCAACGACATCCCGCTGATCTTCCGCCGTGAGCTGTACGCCAGCGTGTCGTTCCTGGCAGCCTGGTGCTTCCTGTTGTGCCTGCACCTGAGCGTTGCCCAGGATCAGGCGATCCTCATCACCCTGTTCGGTGGGCTGCTGATGCGCCTGCTGGCGATTCGCTTCAAGTGGGAAATGCCCAAGTTCGTCTACAAGGACGACCACTGACCGCAGCCCTGGCCCCTGCGAGTCGAGGTGCCGTCAGAAGGCTTGGGCCTTCTGGGCGTGCTGCCTGATGGCCCATTCGACATGTTCGCGAACCAGTTCCGAAGGATGCTCGCGACGTGCTTCCAGGGCCTGCAGCACCGGGATGGTCGACGGGGCGTTGCCCAGCCCCACGGCCAGGTTGCGTAGCCAGCGCTCGTAGCCGGCGCGGCGCAGGGGCGAGCCTTCGGTGCTGCTGAGAAAGCGCTCTTCATCCCACATGAACAGCTCGGCCAGCCCGGCGTTGTCCAGGTTGTGGCGCGGCTGAAAATCCGCCTGCGCGGTGGGTTTGGCGAAGCGGTTCCACGGGCAGACGATCTGGCAGTCGTCGCAGCCGAATACCCGATTGCCGATCAAGGGTCGCAGATCCTCGGGGATGGCGGTCTTCAGCTCGATGGTGAGGTAAGAGATGCAGCGCCGTGCATCCAGCACGTAGGGGCCGGCGAAGGCGGCAGTGGGGCAGATGTCCAGGCAGGCCGTGCAGCGCCCGCAATGTTCGCTGGCATGGGGCGGGTCGACCGGCAGCGGCAGGTCGACGAACAGTTCGCCGAGAAAGAAGAAACTGCCGGCCTGACGGTTGAGCACCAGGGTGTTCTTGCCGATCCAGCCCAGCCCGGCCTGTTCGGCGATGGCCTTTTCCAGTACCGGGGCGCTGTCGACGAAGGCCCGGAAGCCGAACGGGCCGATGACCTGCTGGATGCGCTCGGCCAGCTGCTGCAGGCGTTTGCGCACCAGCTTGTGGTAATCGCGGCCCAGGGCGTAGCGCGAAACGTAGGCTTTTTCCGGTTCGGCCAGGCGCTGGTTCATCTCGCTGTCGCCGGGCAGGTAGTCCATGCGCAGCGATACCACGCGCAGGGTGCCGGGCACCAGTTGCTCTGGGTGGGAACGTTTGCTGCCGTGCGCGGCCATATAGTCCATCTCGCCGTGGTAGCCCGCTTCCAGCCAGCGTTGCAGGTGCGCTTCATGCTCCTTGAGGTCCAGGCCACTGATACCGACCTGCTGGAAGCCCAGTTCGCGGCCCCAGGTCTTGATCGACAAGGCGAGTTCGACGAGCTGGTCGTCGGTCAGGTGTGCGGTGCTAGAGGACATGCGAGAGGGAGAAACCGGGGCCAAGATGCGTATAATTCTGCCAGATATCGGAGCCCATAGACGCATGTCAGACACTCAGACCCCTTTGCCCGACGTACTGTACGCTGCCGCCCAGGTCCGCGACCTGGATGCGCGGCTGATCGCCGCCGGCACGCCGGGCGCCGAGCTGATGCAGCGCGCCGCCCACGCCACCTGGCGCGCGCTGCGGCGGCGCTGGCCGGATGCCGGGGTGCTGAGCGTACTGGTCGGGCATGGCAACAACGCCGGAGACGGTTACCTGATTGCCACCCTTGCGCTGCGCGCCGGCTGGCGTGTGCGTGTGCATGCCGTCGGCGACCCGACAGCCCTGCGCGACGATGCCGCCGCCGCACATGCGCAGGCCGTGAGCGCCGGCGTCGAGATTCACGACGGGTGCCCGCAGGGCCTGGAAGGCGTGGTGCTCGATGCGTTGCTGGGTACCGGACTCAATGGCGAGGTGCGCGAACCCTATCGTTCGGCCATCGAAACCATCAATGCGGCCGGGCGCCCCGTGGTTGCCGTGGACATTCCTTCCGGGCTGTGTGCCGACACAGGCCGGGTCCTGGGTGCTGCGGTACGCGCCGACCTCACGGTGACCTTCATCGGCCTGAAGCTGGGGCTGTTCACTGCCGAAGCGCCCGATCATGTCGGCCAGCTGGTGTTCGACGACCTGCAGGCCGAGCCGTCGCTGGTGGCCCAGGCTCCATCGGCTGCCACGCGTCTCGACACCTTCAATTTGCCCACCCTCGCACCGCGTCCGCGGACTGCCCACAAGGGGCAGTACGGGCGGGTGCTGGTGGTCGGTGGCGACCATGGCTTTGGCGGTGCCGCCCTGCTCAGTGCGCAAAGTGCCCTGCGCAGCGGTGCCGGCATGCTGACCCTGGCGACCCGCCCTGAACACGTGGCGGCTGCGCTGGTGCGCATGCCTGAGGTCATGAGCGCCGGGGTCAGTTCTGCCAACCAGTTGATGGGGCTGGTCGAGGCGGCCAGCGTGCTGGTTGCCGGTCCCGGGCTGGGGCAGGGCAGTTGGGGGCGTAGCCTGCTTTCGGCGCTGGCCTGCGCCGACAAGCGGCAGGTGTGGGACGCCGATGCGCTCAACCTTCTTGCCGCCGGTGAAGTGCAGGTGCCCAAGGGAGCGGTCATTACCCCGCACCCCGGCGAGGCCGCGCGCCTGCTGGGCGTCGACACCCGGAAGGTCCAGCAGGATCGTCCGGCGGCCGCGCGCCAGCTGGCCGAGCGCTACGGCGTGACCTGTGTGCTCAAGGGCAGCGGTAGCCTGATCGCCGCGCCCGATGGGCGCCTGGCGCTGTGCGACCGTGGGCACCCGGCCATGGCCAGTGCCGGTCTGGGCGACGTGCTGGCCGGGGTGATCGGCGCCCTGCTGGCCCAGCACCTGGAACCCTTCGAAGCGGCCTGCCTGGGTGTGTGGCTGCACGCCCGTGCCGGCGAACTGGCAGGCCAGCAGGGCCGGGGCTTGCTGGCCAGCGATTTGATCGATGAAATACGCCGCCTGTTGGAGGAGCTGCAACCTTGTCTGAAATAACCCTGCAAGTAGACGGCGAAGAGGCGATGGTCGCCTTGGGCGCACGCCTGGCGCAGCTCTGCGCGGCGCAAGGCGTGATCTTTCTCGAAGGCGACCTGGGCGCGGGCAAGACCACCTTGTCCCGCGGGCTGATCCGCGGCCTGGGCCATGAAGGTGCGGTCAAGAGCCCGACCTTCACGCTGGTGGAGCCCTACGAGATCGGTGAACGACGGGCTTTCCATTTCGACCTGTATCGTCTGGTCGACCCGGAAGAGCTGGAATACATGGGCATTCGCGATTATTTCGACGGCCAGGCGCTGTGCCTGATCGAGTGGCCTGATCGCGGCGCAGGCTTTTTGCCAAAGCCCGACCTGACCATTACCATTACGCACCATGATCGCGGCCGTGCCGTGACCCTGAAGCCGCAAGGCTCGCGTGGCGAAAGCTGGTGTGCCGCTCTCGCCCTTGAATCCAAGTAGATACTAATCATAGATGGGGATGAATATGCGCATGCGCGCGCCGCTGGCGGTGCTTGGTTTGCTGTTGATGGCCATGGCTGTCGATGTGTGGGCGGCGACGACCCAGGTGCGCAGCGTCCGCCTCTGGCGCGCGCCTGACAACACGCGCCTGGTGTTCGACCTGAGCGGTCCGGTTCAGCACAGTGTGTTCACCCTGACTTCGCCCGATCGCCTGGTCATCGACATCAATGGCGCGACCCTGGCCAGCCCGTTGAATGTCGCCACGGCCAACACGCCGATCACCAGCGTTCGTTCGGCGCAGCGCACGCCCACCGATCTGCGCGTGGTGGTCGACCTGAAGAAGGCCGTTACCCCCAAGAGCTTTACCCTGGCGCCCAACCAGCAGTACGGCAACCGCCTGGTGGTCGACCTGTTCGATAACCCGGCCGATGCCAACCCGCCGCCCAGCCTGCCGGAAACCTCGGTGGCCACGGCGCCGTCGGTGCCGATCAGCCCGTCCAAGCCCGACGTGAAGCTCACGCCCGTGCCGAGCGGCAAGCGTGACATCGTGGTCGTGGTCGATGCCGGGCATGGCGGCGAGGACCCTGGCGCCTCGGGCGGGCGTGGGCAGCAGGAGAAGAACGTGGTGCTGTCCATCGCCAAGGAGCTGCAGCGGCAGATCAACGCCGAGCGCGGCTACCGGGCCGAGCTGACCCGTACCGGCGACTACTTCATCCCGCTGCGCAAACGCACCGAGATCGCCCGCGCCAAGGGCGCCGACCTGTTCGTGTCCATCCACGCCGACGCCGCGCCGTCTACCGCCGCCTTCGGGGCTTCGGTGTTCGCGCTCTCCGACCGTGGCGCGACCTCCGAGACCGCACGCTGGCTGGCCGACAGCGAGAACCGTTCCGACCTGATCGGTGGTGCCGGGGCGGTGAGCCTCGACGACAAGGACCGCATGCTGGCCGGCGTACTGCTCGACCTGTCGATGACCGCGTCACTGTCGTCGAGCCTGAACGTCGGGCAGAAGGTGCTGAGCAACATCGGCCGCGTCACCCCGCTGCACAAGTCGCGGGTCGAGCAGGCCGGCTTCATGGTGCTGAAGTCGCCGGACATCCCTTCGATCCTGGTCGAGACGGGGTTCATCTCCAATGCCAATGAAGCCAACAAGCTGACCACCAGCTCGCACCAACAGGCGCTGGCGCGCTCCATCACGGCCGGGGTCAAGCAGTTCTTCCAGCAGAACCCGCCGCAGGGCACCTACATCGCCTGGCTGCGTGACAACGGCAAGCTGGCCCAGGGCCCACGCACGCACACGGTACGCTCCGGCGAAACCCTGGCGATGCTCGCGGCCCGTTACGACATGAGCGTGGCGACGCTGCGCAGCGCGAACGCGCTGAAGTCCGATGAACTGCGTGTCGGCCAGGACCTGCGTATCCCCAGTGCCGAGGTGGCAACCCAAGAATGACTGACCTGCTAGCCGACGACGTAACTGCCGGGGCAGCCGGCGACGCCCCGGCCGCTTCGCGTATCCACCTGCTGAGCCCGCGCCTGGCCAACCAGATCGCCGCCGGCGAAGTGGTCGAGCGCCCGGCCTCGGTGGCCAAGGAGCTGCTGGAAAACAGCCTGGACTCCGGAGCCCGGCGCATCGACGTGGAAGTCGAGCAGGGCGGCGTCAAGCTGCTCAAGGTGCGTGACGATGGCCGCGGCATCGCTGCCGACGACCTGCCGCTGGCCCTGGCCCGCCACGCGACCAGCAAGATCCGTGAACTCGAAGACCTGGAAAGCGTGATGAGCCTGGGGTTTCGCGGCGAGGCCCTGGCGTCGATCAGCTCGGTGTCACGCCTGACCCTGACCTCGCGTACCCGTGATGCCGATCAGGCCTGGCAGGTCGAGACCGAGGGCCGTGACATGAACTCGCGCGTGCAGCCGTCGGCACATCCGGTGGGCACTACCGTCGAAGTCCGTGACCTGTTCTTCAATACCCCGGCGCGGCGCAAGTTCCTCAAGGCCGAGAAGACCGAATTCGATCACCTGCACGAAGTCATCAAGCGCATGGCCCTGGCGCGTTTCGACGTGGCCTTTCACCTGCGTCACAACGGCAAGAGCGTGCTGAGCCTGCATGAAGCCCGGGATGACACCGCCAAGGCGCGCCGGGTCGGCGCGATCTGTGGGCCGGGCTTCCTGGAGCAGGCGCTGCCCATCGATATCGAGCGCAACGGCCTGCGGCTGTGGGGCTGGGTCGGTTTGCCGACGTTCTCGCGCAGCCAGGCCGACCTGCAGTACTTCTTCGTCAATGGCCGTGCGGTACGCGACAAACTGGTGGCCCACGCGGTGCGCCAGGCCTATCGCGACGTGCTGTTCAACGGTCGCCACCCGACCTTCGTGCTGTTCCTTGAAGTCGACCCGGCCGCGGTGGATGTCAACGTGCATCCGACCAAGCACGAAGTGCGCTTCCGTGACGGCCGCATGGTCCACGACTTCCTCTATGGCACTCTGCATCGGTCACTGGGCGACGTACGCCCGCAGGACCAGTTGCCGGAAGCCGACATGCAGCCACCGGCGCCGCGGCCCAGCGGGATCGCCGCTGGCGAGTTCGGCCCGCAGGGCGAAATGACCCTGGCCGCCCATGTGCTGGAGCGCCCGCAAGGCCCTGGCTATGCCGCCCCAACGGGCACGGCTTCTTCCAGCGGTGCAGGCGGCTACTCCTACGGTTTCACGCCGCGCCCAGCGTCCGGCCTGCCCACCGCCGAGACCCAGAGTGTCTACCGCGACTTCTATGCGCCGTTGCCAGGCGCCACGGCGTCGACCCAGCCAGCGGCGCTGCCGGAGTCGAGCAACGATATTCCACCGCTCGGCTATGCCCTGGCACAGCTCAAGGGTATCTACATCCTCGCCGAAAACGCCCATGGCCTGGTGCTGGTCGACATGCATGCCGCCCATGAGCGGATCATGTACGAGCGGCTCAAGGTGGCCATGGCCCATGAGGGGCTGAGCGGCCAGCCGTTGCTGGTGCCCGAGTCGCTGGCGGTGAGCCAGCGTGAGGCGGACTGCGCCGAGGAGCACTTCGAGACGTTCCGCCAGCTGGGCTTCGAGCTGCAGCGCCTGGGCCCCGAGACCCTGGCGATCCGGCAGATCCCGGCGCTGCTCAAGCAGGCCGAGGCCAATCGCCTGGTCAGTGACGTGCTCGGTGACCTGATGGAGTTCGGCACCAGCGACCGGGTGCAGGCGCACATGAACGAGCTGCTCGGCACCATGGCCTGTCACGGCGCGGTGCGTGCCAACCGCCGCCTGGCGATCCCGGAAATGAACGCCCTGCTGCGCGACATGGAAAACACCGAGCGCAGCGGTCAATGCAACCATGGCCGGCCTACCTGGACCCAGATGGGCCTGGATGACCTGGACAAACTCTTTCTGCGCGGTCGCTGAATGAACGCCTTACCTCCTGCCATCTTCCTGATGGGGCCGACCGCCGCCGGCAAGACCGACCTGGCCATCGAACTGACCCGCGTGCTGCCCTGCGAACTCATCAGTGTCGACTCGGCGCTGGTTTACCGTGGCATGGACATCGGTACCGCCAAGCCTTCGCACGAGCAACTGGCCCAGTTTCCGCACCGCCTGATCGACATTCTCGACCCGGCACAGAGCTATTCGGCAGCCGATTTCCGTCGCGATGCATTGCAGGCGATGGCCGAGATCAGTGCGCGCGGCAACATTCCTTTGCTGGTCGGCGGCACTATGTTGTATTTCAAGGCTCTATTGGATGGACTGGCCGACATGCCGTCTGCCGATGCCCAGGTCCGCGCCCGTCTCGAAGCTCAGGCCCGGACCCACGGCTGGCAGGCATTGCATGACCGGCTGGCCGAGGTGGACCCGGTGTCGGCGGCACGCATTCATCCCAATGACCCGCAGCGGCTGGTTCGTGCGCTGGAAGTGTTCGAAGTCAGTGGAATGAGCATGACCGCACACCGGGAGCAACAAATTGCGCGAAGTGCCGAAGGATCAGCGTCGGGACAGGGGCAATTGCCCTATACTGTCGCCAATCTTGCGATAGCACCGGCTGATCGCAAGGTACTGCATGACCGCATTGCATTACGTTTTGTGCAAATGCTGGAACAGGGGTTTCTGGACGAAGTACTGGCATTGCGCTCCAGGACGGATCTGCATGCGGATCTGCCCTCCATGAGAGCCGTCGGTTATCGCCAGGTCTGGGATCACCTGGATGGAAAGCTGACACGGGAAGAAATGCGGGAGAGGGGCATCATTGCCACGCGCCAACTGGCCAAACGGCAATTCACCTGGCTGCGCAGCTGGAAGAATCTGCATTGGCTTGACAGCCTGGCTCGCGACAATCTGCCACGCGCCTTGAAATACCTGGGATCGGTCTCCATATTGAGCTGAGCCTCTGCAATTGCCGTTCATCCTTGGGGGGTGGCGGCCTGAGCCAATCGAATTCGATTTTTTTATTTATTGATCCTTAAAGGAGTGCGGCACATGTCAAAAGGGCATTCGCTACAAGACCCTTACTTGAATACCTTGCGCAAGGAGAAGGTCGGCGTTTCGATCTACCTGGTCAACGGTATCAAGCTGCAAGGCACGATCGAGTCCTTCGATCAGTTCGTCATCCTGCTGAAGAACACTGTCAGCCAGATGGTCTACAAACACGCTATTTCCACCGTCGTTCCGGTTCGCCCGATTCGCCTGCCAAGCGCTACCGATGACTCGGGTGACGCTGACTCCGGTAACGCCTGATAGGAGCCTGCCTTGTTCTTTGAGCGCCACAGTGGTGGTGAACGGGCGTTGCTTGTTCATCTGGAAGGTCAAGACCCTGAGGCGCGCGAAGATCCGCAGGAGTTTCAGGAACTGGCCCTGTCGGCAGGTGCCGACACGGTCGCGCTGGTCAACATTTCGCGTCATCGGCCCTCTGCCAAGTTCCTGATCGGCAGCGGCAAGGTCGAAGAGCTTCGTGATCAGATCAAGGCCGAAGAGGTCGATCTGGTCATTTTCAATCACACCCTCACGCCCAGCCAGGAACGTAACCTCGAACGTGTCTTCGAGTGCCGCGTGCTCGATCGCACCGGGCTGATCCTGGACATCTTTGCCCAGCGCGCACGAACCCATGAAGGCAAGCTGCAGGTCGAACTGGCCCAGCTCGAGCACATGAGCACCCGCCTGGTACGCGGCTGGACCCACCTTGAGCGTCAGAAGGGCGGTATCGGCCTGCGCGGCCCTGGCGAAACCCAGCTGGAAACCGACCGACGTCTGTTGCGGATCCGTCTGCGGCAGATCAAGGCGCGCCTGGAGAAGGTGCGCAGCCAGCGCGACCAGGCGCGGCGCGGGCGCAAGCGGGCCGACATTCCTTCGGTTTCGCTGGTGGGCTACACCAACGCTGGCAAATCCACGCTGTTCAATGCGGTGACCGATTCCGAGGTCTATGCGGCGGACCAGCTGTTCGCCACGCTCGACCCGACCCTGCGGCGCTTGCAGCTCGACGACCTGGGGCCGATCGTGCTGGCCGATACCGTGGGTTTCATTCGCCATCTGCCGCACAAGCTGGTCGAGGCTTTCCGCGCCACGCTGGAGGAGTCGAGCAACTCCGATCTGTTGCTGCACGTGATCGACTCTCACGAGCCGGAGCGTGACGCCCAGATCGAGCAGGTGATGGAGGTGCTGGGCGAGATCGGTGCCGAGGGCTTGCCGATACTCGAGGTGTATAACAAACTCGATCTGCTCGAAGGGGTGGAGCCGCACATTCAGCGCACGCCCGACGGCAAGCCGGAGCGGGTCTGGGTGTCGGCCCGCGACGGGCGTGGCCTCGAGCTGCTCAAGCAGGCCGTGGCCGAACTGCTGGGCGAGGATCTGTTCGTCGCCACCCTGCGCCTGCCGCAGCGTCTGGCCCGGCTGCGGGCACGCTTCTTCGAGGTGGGTGCGGTACAGACCGAAACGCATGATGAAGAGGGTGCCAGCCTGCTGGCTGTTCGTTTGCCACGTGTCGAACTCAATCGTATGGTGAGTCGCGAGGGATTGCAGCCGCTGGAGTTCATTGAGCAACACACTTTGCAATAAAAAGCGCGGGAAAGCGACTGCACGGCTTTCCCGTGCATTCTGTAGCATGGGGCGGCGCGCCGAGGGCGCGTCTTTGCTTTATCAGATGGAGAGCGCTATGGCTTGGAATGAGCCGGGTGGCAACTCGAACAATCAGGATCCCTGGGGTGGCAACGGCAAACGTCGTGGTGGCGACCGCAAGGGGCCACCGGATCTCGACGAAGCCTTCCGCAAGCTGCAGGAAAGCCTGAACGGGCTGTTCGGCGGCGGTAAGAAACGCAGTGATGACGGCAATGGTCAGGGCGGCTCGGGCAAGAGCGGCGGCTTTGGTCTGCTGGGCATCGGTCTGTTCGTGGTCCTGGCCTTCTGGCTGTACAACGCCATCTATGTGGTCGACGAGCAGGAGCAGGCGGTAGTCCTGCGTTTCGGCAAGTACTACGAGACCGTAGGTCCCGGCCTGAACATCTATTTCCCGCCGTTCGACCGCAAGTACATGGAGAACGTCACTCGCGAGCGTGCCTACAGCAAGCAGGGCCAGATGCTCACCGAGGACGAGAACATCGTCGAAGTGCCGCTGACCGTGCAGTACCGAATCTCCAACCTGCAGGACTTTGTGCTCAACGTCGACCAGCCTGAGGTGAGCTTGCAGCACGCCACCGAAAGCGCGCTGCGCCACGTTGTGGGTTCCACGGCCATGGACCAGGTGTTGACCGAGGGCCGCGAACTGATGGCCAGCGAGATCAAGGAGCGCCTGCAGCGCTTCCTCGATACCTACCGCACCGGCATCACCGTCACCCAGGTGAACGTGCAGAGCGCTGCCGCACCCCGTGAAGTCCAAGAGGCCTTCGATGACGTGATCCGTGCCCGTGAAGACGAGCAGCGGGCCCGTAACCAGGCCGAAGGCTATGCCAATGGCGTGATCCCCGAGGCGCGCGGCCAGGCCCAGCGCATCATCGAAAACGCCAACGGCTACCGTGACGAAGTCATCTCCCGTGCCAAGGGTGAGGCTGACCGTTTCACCAAGCTGGTGGCCGAGTACCGCAAGGCACCGGAAGTCACCCGCGAGCGTCTGTACCTGGAAACCATGCAGGAAGTCTTCAGCAATACCAGCAAGGTGCTGGTGACCGGCGACAAGGGGCAGAACAACCTGCTCTATCTGCCGCTGGACAAGATGATCGAGAACAGCCGCGGCAACAGCCCAGCGGCCACCTCGAGCAGCAATACATCGTCGGTGAGCACGGATGCCAATGCGCGTCCGGTCGAGACCCAGCAGCGTGAGACGCGTACCAGGGAGAGCCGCTGATGAGCAATAAATCACTGTTCGCGCTCATCGTGGGCGTGGTTCTGGCGGTCATCGCCTGGAACAGCTTCTATATCGTGTCGCAGACCGAGCGTGCGGTGCTGCTGCAGTTCGGTCGTGTCGTCGAAGCCGACGTGCAGCCCGGCCTGCATGTGAAGGTTCCCTACGTGAACCAGGTGCGCAAATTCGACGCTCGCCTGCTGACCCTTGACGCGCCGACCCAGCGGTTCCTGACCCTGGAGAAGAAGGCGGTGATGGTCGACGCCTACGCCAAATGGCGGGTCAAGGATGCCGAGCGCTTCTACACGGCGACCTCGGGCCTCAAGCAGATCGCCGACGAGCGCTTGTCGCGTCGTCTGGAGTCCGGCCTGCGTGACCAGTTCGGCAAGCGCACCCTGCACGAGGTCGTGTCGGGCGAGCGTGACGCGCTGATGGCTGACATCACCGCTTCGCTCAATCGCATGGCCGAGCGCGAGCTGGGTATCGAAGTGATCGACGTCCGGGTCAAGGCCATCGACCTGCCCAAGGAAGTCAACCGCAGCGTATTCGAGCGCATGAGCACCGAGCGTGAGCGTGAAGCCCGCGAGCACCGTGCCAAAGGTAACGAGCTGGCCGAAGGTATCCGCGCCGATGCCGACCGTCAGCGCCGCGTACTGCTGGCCGAGGCCTATCGCGAGTCCGAAGAGACCCGCGGTGATGGCGATGCCCAGGCGGCCGCCATCTACGCCAAGGCTTACGGCCAGGACCAGGAGTTCTACGCGTTCTACCGTAGCCTGCTGGCCTACCGCGAGAGCTTCGCGAACAAGAGCGACGTGATGGTGCTGGATCCGAAGAGCGAGTTCTTCCGCTACCTCGAGAAGCCCAAGCCCTGATGCGCACACCCCATTGGGCGGCAAAACCGTCTGATGGGGTGAACCTGCGGTAAAACGTGTGTATCATGCGGCAGCCGGGAAATTCCCGGCTTTTTTGCGTCTGCACGATTGATTGGCCGCTGCCCTTGGGCGGGCGGCAGAATTTTTCGAGGAGAGCGGGGCCCGAAACCTGTTTTCGGTTGTTTGTCGTGCCCGTCGTACGGCGTTTCGCTCTCTGCTTCACTCAAGGCTTGCCCCAGGGCTGGCCGCCCGCAATAAGGGGAATGGCTTAATGGCAACGGTTGATCGCTGGCTGCTACCGGATGGCATCGAAGAGGTGCTGCCACCGGATGCGGCACGCATTGAAGTCGCACGACGTCAGGTGCTGGATCTGTTCCAGAGCTGGGGCTATGAGTTCGTCGTCACTCCGCATATCGAATACCTGGAATCGCTGCTGACCGGC
Source organism: Pseudomonas sp. DTU_2021_1001937_2_SI_NGA_ILE_001 (assembly GCF_032463525.1). Taxonomy (NCBI): domain Bacteria; kingdom Pseudomonadati; phylum Pseudomonadota; class Gammaproteobacteria; order Pseudomonadales; family Pseudomonadaceae; genus Pseudomonas; species Pseudomonas sp. DTU_2021_1001937_2_SI_NGA_ILE_001. The sequence goes on from NZ_CP135971.1 coordinate 4,349,434, forward strand.
GCGGGCTCCGACCTGGACCTGCGCACCTTCAAGGTGGTCGATCCACAGTCCGGCCGGCAGATGGGCTTTCGTGCCGACATCACCCCGCAGGTCGCGCGTATCGACGCTCATACCCTCAAGCGCGAAGGCCCGAGCCGGCTGTGCTACGCCGGCAGCGTGCTGCATGCCAAGCCGCGCGCCCTGTCCAGTTCGCGCAGCCCGATCCAGCTGGGTGCCGAGCTGTATGGCGATGCCAGCACCAGCAGTGACGTGGAAGTGATCAGCCTGATGCTGGCCATGCTGCAGATGGCTGATGTGCCAGACGTGCACATGGACCTCGGGCATGTAGGCATCTACCGTGGCCTGGCGCGCGCCGCCGGCCTGTCCGGCGAAGTCGAACAGCAGTTGTTCGATGCCATGCAGCGCAAGGCCATCGACGAGGTCGTCGAGCTGACTGCCGGCCTGCCGGCCGAGCTGGCGTCGATGCTGCGCGCGCTGGTCGATCTGTGCGGTGGTCGTGAAGTGCTGGTCGCGGCCCGCGACCGCCTGGCGGGTGCGCCGGCGGCGGTGCTGGCGGCGCTCGATGACCTGGTGGTGGTGGCTGAGCGCCTGGAGGCGCGTTTCCCGGAGCTGCCGCTGTACTTCGACCTGGGCGAGCTGCGTGGCTACCACTACCACACTGGCGTGGTCTTCGCCGCTTTCGTGCCGGGTGTCGGCCAGTCCATCGCCCAGGGCGGTCGCTATGACGACATCGGTGCTGACTTTGGTCGGGCGCGTCCGGCGACCGGCTTCTCCACCGACCTGAAGACCCTGGTGACCCTGGGGCGGGCCGAAATCGAATTGCCGTGCGGTGGCATCTGGGTGCCCGACAGCACGGACTCAGCGCTCTGGAAGTTGATCTGCCAGCTGCGCCAAGACGGGCAACGTGTGGTCCAGGCCTTGCCTGGGCAGCAGGTAAGCGCCGCGCGTGAAGCTGGCTGCGACCGGCAATTGATCCAGCAAGGTGAGCGCTGGCAGGTAATGCCGCTGGCCTTTTGAGTATTCCAGCCGGCCGCTGCCGGCACCAAGTTTGCGTGAATGAGGACGAGTGTTATGGGTAAGAATGTCGTAGTCCTGGGCACCCAATGGGGTGATGAGGGCAAAGGCAAGATCGTCGATCTGCTGACCGAACATGCCGCCGCCGTAGTTCGCTACCAGGGCGGTCACAACGCGGGCCACACGCTGGTGATCGACGGTGAGAAGACCGTACTGCACCTGATTCCATCCGGCGTGCTGCGCGAAGGCGTGCAGTGCCTGATCGGTAACGGCGTGGTGGTGGCACCCGATGCGCTCATGCGCGAAATCGTCAAGCTCGAAGAGAAGGGTGTGCCGGTGCGCGAGCGCCTGCGTATCAGCCCTTCCTGCCCGTTGATCCTGTCCTATCACGTTGCGCTGGACCAGGCGCGCGAGAAGGCCCGTGGCGAGCTGAAGATCGGCACCACCGGTCGCGGCATCGGCCCGGCCTACGAAGACAAGGTCGCGCGCCGCGGCCTGCGCGTGGGTGACCTGTTCCACCGTGAGCGTTTCGCCGCCAAGCTGGGCGAGTTGCTGGACTACCACAACTTCCAGCTGGTCAATTACTACAAAGAGCCGGCCATCGACTTCCAGAAGACCCTGGACGAGTGCATGGAGTACGCCGAGCTGCTCAAGCCGCTGATGCTCGACGTTACCGCCGAACTGCACGAGCTGCGTCGCAACGGCAAGGACATCATGTTCGAAGGTGCCCAAGGCTCGCTGCTGGACATCGATCATGGCACCTACCCGTACGTGACCAGCTCCAACACCACCGCAGGCGGCATCGCCACCGGTTCCGGTTTTGGTCCTCTGTACCTGGATTACATCCTGGGTATCACCAAGGCCTACACCACGCGTGTGGGTTCGGGTCCGTTCCCGACCGAACTGTTCGACGATACAGGTGCTTTCCTGGCCAAGCGCGGTCATGAATTCGGTTCCACCACCGGTCGTGCTCGTCGCTGCGGCTGGTTCGATGCCGTCATCCTGCGTCGCGCCATCGAGATCAACAGCATCTCGGGCCTGTGCCTGACCAAGCTGGACGTACTCGATGGTCTGGAGACCATCAATATCTGCGTCGGCTACGAGAACGAGCAGGGTGCAGTGATCGAAGCGCCGACCGATGCCGACAGCTACGTGGGTCTGCGTCCGGTGTACGAGGAAATGCCGGGCTGGAGCGAATCCACCTTGGGCGCCAAGACCCTGGAAGAGCTGCCGGCCAATGCTCGCGCCTACATCAAGCGCATTGAAGAGCTGGTGGGTGCACCGATCGACATCGTTTCCACCGGTCCTGACCGCAACGAAACCATCGTGCTGCGTCATCCGTTCGCCTGATCGGCATCGCGTCATCCACAAAGGGTCGCCTCGTGCGGCCCTTTGTCGTTTCTGGCGTTCGGCGGCGAACCGGTCAAGTCGCTTGCTGTCGGCACGACCTTTGCTGTAGAAACGTCAGAAAAGTTACTGGCAGTTTAATGGCGTTACCAGTGAAAGGAGTTTCCCGTGTCCGCTGTTCTCTCTCTCCTGCGCAGTCGCTTGCTGCGCCCCGTGTTCATTGCCCTTGGGGTGGCCCTGCTGATGCAGGTGTTGGTGGCAGTGGCGTTGACGCGCAGCACGGTATCGGCACTGGAGGCCGATCTGGCGCGCACCCTGGGTGGTGATTCGCAACAGTTGTCCGCCCAGCTGGAGAAAGCCAGTAACGATGTCGCTGCGAGCCTGGATGCCCTGTCGGCCAATACCCGCCAGCGTCTGACCGAAGGTCTGTCGACCCGACTCAAGGACGAGCAGGCGCAGTTGCGCGGTACCCTGGAAAAGAGCCTGCGTGAGTCTGCCAACGATATGGCTGAGCTGCTGGCTGCCGTTGCTCCGCGTGCCATGTGGGATAACGACACGCCGACCCTTTCCGAATTCGCACGGCGTGCCCAGCGCAATCCCAACGTGTTGTTCGTCATCTACGACGACGCTTCTGGCGAGCATCTGACTCGCTATCTGGATCGCGATAACCCCAAGATCAAGGCCTTGCTGGCCAAGGGGCAGGGTGAGCGCGCCATGGACAAGGTGCTCGATGCGGCCAAGAGTGATCCGGGCGTGTATTACCTGGAAGCTTCGATCAGCCCCAACGGTGTGGAAATCGGCAAGGTGCGCATGGGGGTTTCCACCAATGCCGTGGAAGAAAGCCTGCAGGCCCTCGACCAGCGCTTCTCTGCGCTCATCGCCAGCGGCGACAAGCTGGTTTCCGATAGCCTGACGCAGGCGGCGGCCGGCAGTTCCGCAGCGTTGCGCAGCCGCCTGCAAGAGGCGCAAGGCACTGCCCAGAAAATGGCGGGCAACACCAGTGCCGCCGTGCAAGGCGCCGCCGAGACCCTGCGCTGGAGAATCGGCATGAGCCTGGCGCTGGTTGGCCTGGGTGTATTGCTGCTGGTGGCCGTGGTGCTCGGGCGTCGTGTGGTGAGCAAGCTGCGCCTGCTGATCGTGGCGCTGAACGACCTGGCTGCGGGTGAGGGTGACCTGACCAAGCGGGTCAGGCTCGACAGCAATGACGAGATCGGTGACATGTCGGCGGCGGTCAACCGTTTCGTCGACAAGCTGCAGCCTATCGTCCGCGAGGCGGGGGAGGTGGCGCAGCGTACCGGTGTCGAGATTGGCGTGATGAGTCAGCGCAATGCCGGTGCGGATGCGGCAGCCGAGCGTCAGCGCGACGAAGTGGCGGCCAGTCTTCAGGCGCTGGAGCGCATGGCGGATGAGGCGCAGAACGAAAGCCAGACCATGCAGGCTGCCCTGCAGCAGGTCGAGGGTATCAAGCGTGCAACCGACGAGACCACCCGTACGGCGGGTCAGGTCGGAGGGTTGATCGAGGCACTGGCCGGGCAGGTGGAAACCGGTGCCCAGGTGATCGAGCGGCTGGCGCAGCAGAGTGAGCAGATTGAAGTGGTGCTCGAAGTGATCCATGGCATTGCCGAGCAGACCAACCTGCTGGCGCTGAACGCGGCCATCGAGGCGGCGCGTGCCGGTGAGACCGGGCGCGGTTTTGCGGTGGTCGCCGACGAGGTGCGGGCCCTGGCCAGCAAGACGCAGAGTTCCACGGGCGATATCCAGGAGCACATCGGTGCCTTGCAGCGTGGTGCCAAGGAGGCAGTGGCGGCCATCGACCAGGCCGGCAAGCAGGCCAGGGAGGGGTTGGCTGTGCTGCGTGACAGCGTCCGTCTGCAGCAAACCGTGCAGGAATCGGTGGAGCAGGTGCACTCGGCGATTGGTCTGGCGACCCAGGCGGCGGTGCATCAGGCCGAGGGCGCTCAGGCGGTGCGTGGACGGGTCGAGGTGATTCATGCCCAGGCCGAGCGCGCCGCGCAGGCGGTTTCGGAAACCACCGCTAGTGGCAAGGTGCTCAATGGTCTGGCTGCGCAGCTCAAGGCCAGTCTGGGGCAGTTCAAGGCTTGATATGGCATGGGCCGCACCGGTTATGCCGGTGCGGGTGGCTTAATGCCAATACTGTTCAGTTAGTCGGTATGTGGCTCGGTGGGAGCGGCTTTAGCCGCGAAAGCGCCAGGAAATTCAGTGCATCTGCTGTGAGCATGTGGTCGCTTCGCGGCTGAAGCCGCTCCTGCCCGGTCTGACTGACCAGTATCGGGCCTAATGCCCGCCACTGTGCGGGGCTGCTGCCTATCTCGAGGTTGAGGGGGTATTTGGAGAGAAAGCAGGTAAGGCAGAAAGCACAAAACCGAGCACTTGGCTCGGTTTTGTCTGAATTGGTGCCCAGGAGAAGACTCGAACTTCCACGACCGTAAGGTCACCAGCACCTGAAGCTGGCGTGTCTACCAATTTCACCACCTGGGCGGGTATTGCATATGATGCGAATCTTAAGACTCTGCATCGCCTCAAGGCAAGGTCTTGAGTTTTGAATTGGTGCCCAGGAGAAGACTCGAACTTCCACGGCCGTAAGGCCACCAGCACCTGAAGCTGGCGTGTCTACCAATTTCACCACCTGGGCAACTCGTTGCTTTGAGCTTTAATTTCGTTTGAAATCAAGGCTTCGTGCAACTCAACGTTGGCTTGGCCTCCGTTGTGGTGCGCATCATAGGGATGGCTCGAAAGCCTGTAAAGCTCTTTTTTCAGGTTTTTGAAAAAAAGTGACCGGGTGTGTGAAATGGCCGCTTAGCGTTTCAAACCCGTATATGCGAAACTGCGCCCTTACAGACAAGGTGAACAAATACTAATGGCCGATTGGCAGTCCCTCGATCCCGAGGCCGCTCGTGAAGCGGAAAAATACGAAAACCCCATTCCCAGCCGTGAGCTGATCCTGCAGCACCTCGCTGAGCGTGGATCGCCCGCCGCCCGTGAACAACTGGTCGACGAATTCGGCCTGACCACCGAAGACCAGATCGAAGCCCTGCGTCGGCGCCTGCGCGCCATGGAACGTGACGGTCAGCTCATCTACACCCGGCGCGGCACCTATGCCCCGGTAGACAAGCTGGACCTGATCCTCGGCCGCATCATCGGCCACCGCGACGGCTTCGGCTTCCTGTCGCCCGACGACGGCTCCGATGATCTGTTCCTCAGCCCCGCACAGATGCGCCTGGTGTTCGACGGCGACCGCGCCCTGGCGCGTGTCTCGGGCTTCGATCGTCGTGGCCGTCGTGAAGGCGTGATCGTCGAAGTCATTTCCCGTGGGCATGAAACCGTGGTGGGCCGCTATTACGAAGAAAGCGGCATCGGTTTCGTCATCCCGGACAACCCCAAGATCCAGCAGGAAGTGCTGGTGACCCATGGCCGCAATGGCGGCGCCAAGGTGGGTCAGTTCGTCGCGGTGAAAATCACCCACTGGCCGACCCCGCGCTTCCAGCCCCAGGGTGACGTGGTCGAGGTGGTGGGCAACTACATGGCCCCCGGCATGGAAATCGATGTCGCGCTGCGCAGCTACGACATCCCGCACGTCTGGCCCCAGGGTGTGCTGAAAGAGGCCGGTCGCCTCAAGCCCGAGGTCGAGGAAAAGGACAAGGTCAACCGCATCGACCTGCGTCACCTGCCGTTCGTGACCATCGACGGCGAAGACGCACGCGACTTCGACGACGCCGTGTACTGCGAGCCGCGCCCCGGCAAGCTGCGCCTGTTCTCCGGCGGCTGGAAGCTCTACGTCGCCATCGCTGACGTCTCCAGCTACGTGAAGGTGGGGTCGGCGCTGGACGCCGAGGCCCAGGAGCGCGGCAACTCGGTGTACTTCCCCGAGCGCGTGGTGCCGATGCTCCCCGAGGAACTGTCCAACGGCCTGTGCTCGCTCAATCCGCATGTCGATCGCCTGGCCATGGTCTGCGAGATGGACTTCTCCAAGACCGGCGAGATGATCGACTACGTCTTCTACGAGGCGGTGATCCACTCCCACGCACGGCTGACCTACAACAAGGTCAGCACCATGCTGGAGCACTCGCGCACTGCCGAGGCGCGCAAGCTGCGTGACGAGTACAGCGAGGTGGTGCCGCACCTCAAGCCCCTGTACGCGCTGTACAAGGCGCTGCTCGGCGCCCGCCACGTGCGTGGTGCGATCGACTTCGAGACCCAGGAGACCCGTATCGTCTTCGGTGCCGAGCGCAAGATCGCCGAGATCCGTCCGACCACCCGCAACGATGCTCACAAGCTGATCGAGGAGTGCATGCTGGCGGCCAACGTGGCCACCGCCGAGTTCCTCAAGAAGCACGAGATTCCGGCGTTGTACCGGGTTCACGAAGGACCGCCTCCGGAGCGCCTGGAAAAACTCACCGCGTTCCTCGGTGAGCTGGGCCTGTCGCTGCACAAAGGCAAGGAGGGGCCGTCGCCGAAGGATTACCAGGCCTTGCTGGCGGCCATTCGCGAGCGGCCGGATCATCACCTGATCCAGACCGTGATGCTGCGCTCGCTGAGCCAGGCGATCTACACCTCGGACAACAACGGCCACTTCGGTCTGAATTACGAGGCCTACACGCACTTCACCTCGCCGATCCGCCGTTATCCCGATCTGCTGACCCATCGGGCGATCCGCAGCGTGATTCGCTCCAAACGCGAGACGCCGCATGTGCGCCGCGCCGGTGCCGCGACGATTCCCAAGGCACGTATTTATCCGTACGACGAAAACAGCCTGGAGCAACTCGGCGAGCAATGTTCGATGACCGAGCGCCGCGCCGACGAGGCGACCCGCGACGTGGTCAACTGGCTCAAGTGCGAGTACATGAAAGACCGCGTGGGCGAGACCTTCCCAGGTGTCATCACCGCAGTGACCGGTTTCGGTCTGTTCGTCGAACTGAAAGACATCTACGTCGAAGGCATGGTGCACGTCACTGCGCTGCCAGATGACTACTACCACTTCGACCCTGTGCATCACCGCCTGGCTGGCGAGCGCAGCGGGCGCAGCTACCGCCTGGGTGACACCGTCGAAGTCACGGTGATGCGCGTCAACCTCGATGAGCGCAAGATCGACTTCGAGGTGTCCAAGAAGTCCGCCAGTGCGCCAGCGCCGCGCAAGCGTGAAGTGCGCAGTGGTACGCCGTTCGACGAGCCAGCGCCAACGCCTGCGCCGGCACCGGCCGCCAAGCCTGCCAAGGGCGAAGGTCGGCGCGGCGCGTCCAAGCGGGCCGTGGCCGATGCCTACTACCCCAGCGATGCGGTGGCCAAGAACGCCGAGGTGCGCAAGAGCCGGGAAATGAAGAAAGCCCTGCTGGCCGAAGCCAAGAGCGGTGGCAAATCTTCGGGCAAGTCGGGGCGGGGCGGCAGTGACGCTTCGCGTGGCAGCGAGTCGTCGGGCAAGCCCACCAAGCATCGCAAGGGGCCTTCGCGTTCCAAGTCCAAGGGCAAGTCATGAGTGAGCTGGAAAAAGTCTACGGCGTGCATGCCGTAGAGGCCTTGTTGCGTCACCACCCCAAGCGGGTCAAGCAGATCTGGCTGGCCGAAGGGCGCAGCGAGCCACGCGTGCAGACGCTGGTCGAGCTGGCCGGGCAGAATCGTGTGCAGATTGGCCAGGCCGAGCGTCGCGAGATGGATGCCTGGGTCGAGGGCGTGCACCAGGGCGTGGTCGCCGAAGTCAGCCCCAGCCAGGTCTGGGGCGAAGCGATGCTCGACGAGCTGCTGGAGCGCCATGAGGGCACGCCGCTGCTGCTGGTGCTCGATGGCGTGACCGACCCGCACAACCTCGGTGCCTGCCTGCGTACTGCCGATGCCGCAGGGGCGCTGGCAGTGATCGTGCCCAAGGACAAGTCCGCGACGCTCAACGCCACGGTGCGCAAGGTCGCCTGTGGCGCAGCCGAGGTCATCCCGCTGGTGGCGGTCACCAACCTGGCGCGCAGCCTGGAAAAGCTGCAGAAGCGCGGAGTGTGGATCGTCGGTACCGCTGGTGAGGCCGAGCAGGAGCTTTATGCCCAGGATCTCACCGGCCCGATCGCCATCGTCATGGGCGCCGAAGGCAAAGGCATGCGTCGCCTGACCCGCGAGCACTGTGACTTCCTGGTGCGCCTGCCCATGGCCGGCAGCGTCAGCAGCCTCAATGTCTCGGTGGCTACCGGCGTGTGCCTGTTCGAGGCCCTGCGCCAGCGCAAGGCGCCGCGCGCCAGTTAAAAGCGCCAAGCTACAAGCTGCAAGGAGAAGCGGGCGGGGCGGCCTCGGTATCTGTTGCTCGCCATGATCTGCTTTTGTCTTGCAGCTTGCAGCTTGCAGCTTGCAGCTTGCAGCTTGCAGCTTGCAAAGCTGCTCAAATATTCGCCAATGTCCTTGCGCCGCCTCCGGCCCTTCTCTACAATTGCGCCCCTTGCCGTCACGGCAGGCCTTCATGTGCCTGCAGGCGGGCAAGACACAACGAGTCATTCACTCCTTGTCTGACCGCGCAAGCGGCAGGCTACAACCCGTAAGGAGCATTCATGCGTCATTACGAAATCATCTTCCTGGTCCACCCGGATCAGAGCGAGCAAGTCGGCGGCATGGTAGAGCGTTACACCAAGCTGATCGAAGAAGACGGCGGCAAGATCCACCGTCTGGAAGACTGGGGTCGTCGTCAACTGGCCTACGCCATCAACAACGTTCACAAGGCTCACTACGTGATGCTGAACGTTGAGTGCACCGGCAAGGCCCTGGCCGAGCTGGAAGACAACTTCCGCTACAACGATGCCGTGATCCGTAACCTGGTCATCCGTCGCGACGAAGCCATCACTGGCCAGTCCGAGATGCTCAAGGCTGAAGAAAACCGCAGCGAGCGCCGTGAGCGTCGCGACCGTCCTGAGCACGCTGACAGCGCCGATGGCGACGACAGCGACAACAGCGACAACAGCGATAACGCTGACGAGTAATCCACGGACCTTTTGAGGAGCCTATTACATGGCACGTTTCTTCCGTCGTCGTAAATTCTGCCGTTTCACCGCTGAAGGCGTGAAAGAGATTGACTTCAAGGATCTCAACACCCTGAAGGCCTACGTATCGGAAACCGGCAAAATCGTTCCAAGCCGCATCACCGGTACCAAAGCCCGTTATCAGCGTCAGCTGGCCACCGCTATCAAGCGCGCCCGCTTCCTGGCCTTGCTGCCTTACACCGACAGCCACGGCCGCTGAGACCGGGTCGTCGACAAGCGTAACAAGGGATAGATCGCATGCGCGCCCTGGCTGAATTGATCATGCGCGGCCGTATGCAGGCCACCCTCGCGGTGGTCGGATGTGCGGCATTGCCGCTGCTGTTCTGGTTGAGTGCTGCCGCGGGAAGCCTGGTGCTCCTGCGACGCGGGTTCAGTGATGCCGCCGGCATCCTGGCCTGGGCTCTGCTGCCGGCCTTGGCCTGGTGGTATTTCGGCGAACCGCGCACCGCTCTGGTGCTGGTCGGAACGCTGGGCCTGGCAATGGTTTTGCGTGCCAGCGAGTCTTGGGCCCGTGTATTACTCGCCAGTGTGGCGTGGGGACTGTTGTACGCAGTGATTCTGGGAGCGGTGTTCCGCGAACCCATCGAGCAGTTGGCGCAGGAGATACAGAAACACCTGCCTGCCATGCTCGGTGACCTCTACGCACAGATGAGCGTAGAAGAGCGGAGCCGCCTGGGGGCACTGATCGCACCGGTGCTCAACGGCCTTATAGCGACATTGCTGCAGATCGTCAGCGTGCTGAGCCTGATGTTGGGGCGTTACTGGCAGGCTTTGTTGTACAACCCTGGCGGTTTCGGGCGCGAATTCCGGGCCTTGAGACTGTCGCCGGTGCCGATGCTGGTACTGGTGGTCGCCATGCTGTTGGGGCCGAATTTCGGTGCACACATGGCCATGCTGACACCTCTGTGCAGCGTGCCACTGGTCTTCGCCGGCCTCTCGCTGATGCATGCGCAGGTGGCTGACAAGCGCCTGGGCAAGTTCTGGCTGGTGGGGATGTACATCATGCTGGTGGTATCGACGCAGTTGATCTATCCGTTGCTCGTGGTCTTGGCCATTGTCGACAGCCTGATTGATTTTCGCGGCCGCCGGGGGTCGAAAGACACCGGAAGTGGTCCTGCGAACGGTGAAGGTTAAAAGTTAAGAGGATTTCCACATGCAACTGATCCTTCTGGAAAAAGTCGCCAACCTGGGCAACCTGGGCGACAAAGTAAACGTCAAGGCCGGCTACGGCCGTAACTACCTGCTGCCATACGGCAAGGCCACTCCTGCGACCCCAGCCAACCTGGCTGCGTTCGAAGAGCGTCGCGCCGAGCTGGAAAAGCTGGCTGCAGAGCGTATCGCTTCGGCTCAGAGCCGTGCTGCCCAACTGGCCGAGCTGGAAGTGACCATCACTGCCACCGCTGGCGACGAAGGCAAGCTGTTCGGTTCGATCGGCACCCACGACATCGCTGACGCCCTGACCGCCTCCGGCGTTGAAGTGGCCAAGAGCGAAGTTCGTCTGCCGAACGGCACCATCCGTAACGTCGGCGAGTACGACGTTGCCGTGCACCTGCACAGCGACGTTGATGCGACCGTTCGCGTTGTCGTGGTGGCTGCCTAAGCAGCACATGATCGTCTGGCGGCCTGTCCGCCAGAGGATTAACATCGGGCACGATCCTGTTCGCAGGTCGTGCCCTTTGTATTTCTGAAGGGTGCTGCAGACACACACCTGATTGAGAAACTTCGAATTCAAGTGGCCATGAACGATATTTCCGCCCCCGAACAATACGATCTGCAAACCGCTGCCCTGAAGGTGCCGCCACATTCCATCGAGGCCGAACAGGCTGTGCTCGGTGGCCTGATGCTGGACAACAACGCCTGGGAGCGCGTGCTCGATCAAGTGTCCGATGGCGACTTCTATCGGCATGACCACCGCCTGATCTTCCGCGCCATCGCGCGGCTCGCCGACCAGAACCTGCCCATCGACGTGGTGACCCTGGCCGAGCAGCTCGACAAGGAAGGCCAGACCTCGCAAGTGGGCGGCCTGGGCTACCTCAGCGAGCTGGCCAAGAACACCCCCTCGGTCGCCAACATCAAGGCCTATGCGCAGATCGTCCGCCAGCGTGCCACGCTGCGTCAGTTGATCGGCATCAGCAACGAGATCGCCGACAGCGCCTTCAACCCCGAGGGGCGGACAGCCGAGGAAATCCTTGACGAGGCCGAGCGGCAGATCTTCCAGATCGCCGAGGCGCGACCCAAGACCGGCGGCCCGGTGGGCGTCAACGACCTGCTGACCAAGGCCATCGACCGTATCGACACACTGTTCAACAGTCAGAACGCGATCACCGGCCTGTCCACCGGCTACACCGACCTGGACGACAAAACCAGCGGCCTGCAGCCGGCCGACCTGATCATCGTCGCCGGCCGTCCATCGATGGGTAAGACCACTTTCGCCATGAACCTGGTGGAGAACGCCGTATTGCGCAGCGAGAAGGCCGTACTGGTCTACTCGCTGGAAATGCCAGGTGAATCGCTGATGATGCGTATGCTGTCCTCGCTCGGGCGTATCGACCAGACCAAGATCCGTTCCGGTCAACTGGACGACGACGATTGGCCGCGCCTGACTTCGGCGGTCAACCTGCTCAATGACCGCAAGCTGTTCATCGACGACACCGCCGGCATCAGCCCCTCGGAAATGCGCGCACGCACCCGCCGCGTGGCCCGTGAGCACGGTGAGATCGGCATGATCATGATCGACTACCTGCAGCTGATGAAAATCCCGGGCGCCGGTGGTGAGAACCGTACCAACGAGATTTCCGAGATCTCCCGCTCGCTCAAGGCCCTGGCCAAGGAATTCAACTGCCCGGTCATCGCCCTGTCGCAGCTCAACCGCTCTCTTGAACAGCGCCCCAACAAGCGGCCGATCAACTCCGACCTCCGTGAGTCGGGTGCGATCGAGCAGGATGCCGACGTGATCATGTTCGTCTACCGTGACGAGGTGTATCACCCTGAAACCGAATACAAGGGCATCGCCGAGATCATCATCGGGAAGCAGCGTAACGGTCCCATCGGCACCGCGCGCCTGGCGTTCATCGGCAAGTACACGCGCTTCGAGAACCTGGCGCCGGGCAGCTATCAGTTCGACGACGACTGACCCACCGCCGGCCCGCCGCACGGTGCGCGGGCCTCTCTGGCGGCCGATTCCGGCACTTGATAAATCCGACCATTACCGTCGGATGTGGTCAAATTTTGTGCTATATTCCGCGGCCGCGATTTTCCTGCACTCCTGACACCGGTTACCGCCATGCAAGCAGCCAAGCCGTTATTTGACTATCCCAAGTACTGGGCCGAATGTTTCGGACCAGCGCCGTTCCTGCCCATGAGCCGGGAAGAGATGGATCAACTGGGCTGGGACTCGTGCGACATCATCATCGTCACCGGTGATGCCTACGTCGACCACCCGTCCTTCGGCATGGCGATCATCGGCCGGCTGCTGGAAGCCCAGGGCTTCCGCGTGGGCATCATTGCCCAGCCCGACTGGACGTCCAAGGACGACTTCATGAAGCTCGGCGAGCCGAATCTGTTCTTCGGTATCGCGGCCGGCAACATGGACTCGATGATCAACCGCTACACCGCAGACAAGAAGATCCGTTCCGACGACGCCTACACCCCTGGTGGCCTGGCCGGCAAGCGCCCGGACCGCGCCAGCCTGGTGTACAGCCAGCGCTGCAAGGAAGCCTACAAGCACGTGCCGATCGTGCTGGGCGGCATCGAGGCGTCGCTGCGCCGCATCGCTCACTACGACTACTGGCAGGACAAGGTTCGTCATTCGATCCTGGTCGATGCCTGCGCCGATATCCTGCTCTACGGCAACGCCGAGCGCGCCGTGGTGGAAGTCGCCCAGCGCCTGTCGTGGGGCGAGAAGATCGAAGACATCACGGACGTACGCGGCACCGTGTTCGTGCGCCGTGACACGCCGCAGGGCTGGTACGAGGTCGATTCGACGCGCATCGACCGGCCGGGCAAGATCGACAAGATCATCAACCCCTACGTGAACACCCAGGACACTCAGGCCTGCGCCATCGAGCAGGCCAAGGGCGAAGTCGAGGACCCCAACGAAGCCAAGGTGGTGCAGATCCTCGAAAGCCCGCGCATGACCCGGGACAAGACCGTGATCCGCCTGCCGTCCTTCGAGAAGGTGCGCAACGACCCGGTGCTCTATGCTCACGCCAACCGTGTGCTGCACCTGGAAACCAACCCCGGCAACGCCCGGGCGCTGGTGCAGAAGCATGGCGACATCGATATCTGGCTGAACCCGCCGCCAATTCCGATGACCACCGAAGAAATGGACTACGTGTTCGGCATGCCATATGCCCGTGTTCCGCACCCTGTCTATGGCAAGGCGCGCATCCCGGCCTACGAGATGATCCGCTTTTCGGTGAACATCATGCGCGGGTGCTTCGGCGGCTGTACCTTCTGCTCGATCACCGAGCACGAAGGGCGGATCATCCAGAACCGCTCGCACGAATCGATCATTCGCGAGATCGAAGAGATCCGCGACAAGGTGCCAGGTTTTACCGGGGTCATCTCCGATCTCGGCGGGCCGACCGCCAACATGTACCGCATCGCCTGCAAGAGCACCGAGATCGAGCAGCACTGCCGCAAACCGTCGTGTGTGTTCCCCGGCATATGCCCGAACCTCAACACCGACCACTCCGCGCTGATCCAGCTGTACCGCAGCGCTCGCGCCCTGCCGGGGGTGAAGAAGATTCTCATCGCCTCGGGCCTGCGCTACGACCTGGCGGTGGAGTCGCCGGAGTACGTGAAGGAACTGGTGACCCACCACGTGGGTGGCTACCTGAAGATCGCCCCGGAGCACACCGAGGAAGGGCCGCTCAACCAGATGATGAAGCCGGGTATCGGCACCTATGACCGCTTCAAGCGCATGTTCGAGAAATTCTCGAAAGAGGCGGGCAAGGAGCAGTACCTCATCCCTTACTTCATTGCTGCCCACCCTGGCACCACCGACGAAGACATGATGAACCTGGCGCTGTGGCTCAAGCGCAACGGTTTCCGTGCCGACCAGGTGCAGGCCTTCTACCCCTCGCCGATGGCCTCGGCCACGGCCATGTACCACTCGGGCAAGAATCCGCTGCGCAAGGTCACCTACAAGAGCGAAGGGGTGAGCATCGTCAAGAGCGAAGCGCAGCGTCGCCTGCACAAGGCCTTCCTGCGCTACCACGACCCGAAGGGCTGGCCGATGCTGCGTGAAGCCCTGGAGCGCATGGGCCGCGCCGACCTGATCGGCCCCGGCAAGGACCAACTGATCCCGTTGCATCAGCCGGCCACCGACAGCTACCAGAGCGCGCGGCGCAAGAACTCTACCCCGGCTGGCAGCCACAAGGTCGGCAAGGGCAGTGCGACCGGCAACGGTGGCGGCAAGATTCTTACCCAGCACACCGGTCTGCCACCGCGCGGCAGCGACGGCAGCAAGCCGTGGGACAAACGCGAACAGGCCAAGGCCGCCGCCGAGGCGCGCCACAAGGAAGCGGCCCGCGAGCGCGCCCAGGCCAACAAGAAGGGCAAGAAAAAGCCTTCGCGCCAGCCGGTACTACCACGCTGATTCAACCGGCCTGACGGCCCAACAGGGCCGTCAGAGTTTCCTGTTCTCGCGGATGTTCCATCCGTACTTGAGCGCCCCGCCAGCTTTGCCGCCATCGTCCTTCTGGGGCTGATAACTGACCTCGACACTGGCGAAGTTCAAGGCAAAGGTTTCGGCCTGCACCTCGCTGTGGTTGACTGCCTGGGTGTTGAACGACGCCACCAACACTTCCTTCAGGCGAATGACCAGATATTCAAGCGGCTGGTTACCCCCAGCCTTGCGAACGGTGAGGGTGGCCTCGGGGAAATGCATGCCGCTCGAGCAGGCCATCAGCAGGTTGGGTGTCGACTTGTCGAGGGCCTTGGTAATGCTGAGGTTCTGGATGCTCACCTTGCTCGCACCGCCACCGCTGCCCTGATGCATCGAACCGTTCTGGGTCATGCCCCATTGAAAGGATTGGATATCGATTTCATCACGGTGCTGGCTATCCCTGGACTCTCCCTTGATATTCCCCAGTTTCAGGAACATATCCATTGTCATATCTATTCCTTGCGATCGGTTGCTTTCAATGGATGGAATTTTTCCGAATCGGGGACTTGTTGCAATGGGCGATGAATAGATCGAGAAATACCTTACAGAATAAGATGATTTTTCCGGCTCTCACTGTTTTCTGATGCGCTTATTCTCGGGTATTTAATAACGATTCGAGAGGCTTCATGCATTCGGTGTTGCTCAAGGACGGGTTTTCAGTCGCCAAAACCAACGCGCGCCTGCGCATAGAAAGTACATTGGACTTGCTGCGCTTGTTTCGAATAATCGATAGCGATCCGGCCATCGTCGGGGCGGGTGTCATCTACATCGATAGTGAACTCAACATCGTAACGCTCAGGGATTTTCAAGCCCTCTGCAGCGTGGCAGTGAAACATGTAGTCCTGCGTGAGTCGCCGCGGTATATGGCGCCACAGGAGTTTGCCCGGACGCTGGAGGTCAATCCACGAGAGTCCCAGATAGCCTTCGAAGTCTTCGGGATGACGCTATCCTGTGCTGGGGCCGTGATCGCCTGGCAGGTCATAGGTGCGGGAGGGGCCGGGCTCGTACCATTCACAGCAGGTGCCAGTACGGTAGTAGCTTATGTGGGCTACGCTGCGGCGGCTGCAACAGCCATGCAGTGCGTCAATGGCATCGCAAGGGTAAGCATGGAGATATTCAATCCGGACTTGAAGGATTGGCTGGACAGCAACGATTGGTATCAGGAAGTCTCAATCATTCTGGATGCAATATCCTTGTTAGGTGTTGCGGTTACTGCAATGGCCACCGTAAAGCTGGTCGTTGTGATCAGGTCGTCGACTGGAAAAAGCCTGCTAGAGGCGCTTAAAGGGCTCACTAGACAAGAGAGAGCAAAGTTGACCCAGGAGCTTCTTCGTATCCAGGATCCGCGCTTGACAACCAAGTTGCTGAAGTTGAAGAGGCTGGCGGGTGAGTTGCCGCGAAGGGTCAGCGCGCTGCAGCTCAGAAGAGATATTCTGAACCAGATCAGTGACCTGTTTGGCGCCGGGCTTGCCCTGACTGGCAGTTCGACGGCGGGCAGTCTCCGTGCACTGGCCATCGGGGTTTATTCGGAAGTCACTGATGAATGAAGAACGGCTTTCCTATAACGCTCGACGGCAGTTTTCCCGCCGTTACACGCCGGTCCTGATGGCTGGACTGCTTTGCGCGAGCGGCGCGCTCAGCGCCACGATGAATCTTGTCATAACGACCTACCTGCGTGAGGCGCCTGTTGATGAGGTCGGCCCGATGGTGATGACAGTCGTGTGCACGCAGGTGTTCTTGATCATATTAAGCAATTACCTGATCGCCAGAGGTCGGCCACAAGGGATGTGGATCATGGTGGCGGTTTCCTTCGTATGCCTTGCCAGCGCTGTTCCGACTATCGCCTTTCAACCCAATCCCATTCTTTATGCATTGGCCTTGCTACTTCCTTTGTTATGCCTGCTAATCCTCAACTCTTCTCGGCACAGGGAGTTTCGCAAGCATTGTCTTTCTTTTCGGCATGAGCGAGACGCGGTTACACAGCAAATCAAGGCACAAAGGGCGCTGGAGAAAAAACGCGAAATGCTTCGGGCTCGTGGTCGATCCGGTCGGTCACGCCAACATTAGGCGCGATGCCCCCTTTGCGTGCGCGTCGATCACCACAGTGCAGACACTGGCGCAATCCTGGCGCTCTGCTTGACTGTCCTGCGTCATCCACGCTCCGGGCGCCGTGCATGCCCTGTGGTGGCATAACTCTTGCGCGTCCGGGGGACCGTCCAGGCTCGCAGGAGGCACGCCGTGTCGATTCACATCGCCTTGCACCATGTCACGCATTACCGTTACGAGCGCGCCGTGGCGCTGGGACCTCAGGTGGTACGCCTGCGTCCGGCGGCGCACAGCCGCACCCGGGTGCTGTCCTATTCGCTGAAAGTGTTACCCCAGGAACATTTCATCAACTGGCAGCAGGACCCGCAGGGTAACTACCTGGCGCGCCTGGTGTTTCCCGAGAAGACCCGCGAGCTGCGCATCGAGGTCGATCTGGTCGCCGAGCTGGCGGTGTTCAACCCTTTCGATTTCTTTCTCGAACTCTACGCCGAGAAGATTCCGTTCCGCTATACCGACGACGAGCAGCGCGAGCTGGGCGCTTTCCTGGAGACCCTGCCGCTGACGCCCAGGTTCGCGGCCTATCTGGACAGCATCGAGCGCACCCCGACCTCCAGTATCGACTTCCTGGTGGCGCTCAACCAGCGCGTCAATCGTGACATCGGTTACCTGATCCGCATGGAGCCAGGCGTACAGACGCCGGAACAGACCCTGGAAAAGGCCTCGGGCTCGTGCCGCGATTCGGCCTGGCTGCTGGTGCAGTTGCTGCGGCATCTGGGCCTGGCGGCGCGCTTCGTGTCGGGCTATCTGATTCAGCTCAAGGCCGACCAGCAGGCCCTGGATGGGCCGTCCGGCACCGACGTGGACTTCACCGACCTGCACGCCTGGTGCGAGGTGTACCTGCCGGGCGCCGGCTGGGTCGGGCTGGACGCCACCTCCGGGCTGCTGGCCGGTGAGGGGCACATCCCCCTGGCATGCAGCCCCGAGCCGTCTTCTGCCGCGCCGGTCAGTGGCCTGATCGAGCCGTGCGAGAGCGAATTCAGCCACAGCATGTCGGTCGAGCGCATCTGGGAGGCGCCACGGGTTACCAGGCCGTATTCCGACGCCCAATGGAGCGAGATTCTCGCCCTCGGTCAGCAGATCGACCAGGACCTGCAGCGTGATGATGTACGCCTGACCATGGGCGGCGAGCCAACCTTCGTGTCCATCGACGACCGCGACGGCGCCGAGTGGAACACTGCCGCGCTGGGGCCGAGCAAGCGGCGGCTGTCTGCCGAGCTGTTCCACCGCCTGCGTGCCCATTACGCGCCGAATGCCCTGGTGCACTTCGGCCAGGGCAAGTGGTACCCCGGCGAACAGTTGCCGCGCTGGTCGCTGAACTGCTTCTGGCGCCGCGACGGCCAGCCGGTGTGGCGCAACCCGGCATTGATCGCCGATGAGGGGCGCGACTACGGCGCCAACAGCGAACTGGCCGGGGTGTTCCTGGCCAGCGTCGCCGAGCGCCTGGGGCTGGCGGCCAGTCGCGTGTTCCCGGCCTATGAGGACAATCAGTATTACTTGTGGCGCGAAGGGCAACTGCCGGTGAACCTCCGCGCCACCGATTCGCGCCTGGATGACGAACTGGAGCGTGCGCGGCTGCGCAAGGTCTTCGAGCAGGGGCTGGGCGCGGTGATCGGCCAGGTCCTGCCGCTGGCGCGCACGGCTGCCGGAGACGCCTGGCAGACTGGCCCGTGGCACCTGCGCGGCGAGCACTGTCGGCTGGTGCCCGGCGACTCGCCCGTGGGCTACCGTCTGCCGCTCAATGCCCAGGCCTGGGCAGCGCCCGAGGATTACCCTTACGTTCACCCCCAAGACCCCAACCAGCCTCTGTCGCCGCTGCCTGCCCGAGCCACACCGGTCGCGGCCGCCAGCACCGAGCGTGCGGCGCCGCAACGCGGCGAGTCGGCCGGCTGGGTCGTGCGGACTGCCTTGTGTGCCCAGGCCAGGGAAGGACGGCTGTACCTGTTCATGCCGCCGCTGCAGCGCCTGGAAGACTACCTGGAGCTGGTTGCGGTGCTCGAAGACACCGCCGCCGAGCTGAACTGTCCGGTACTGCTGGAGGGCTACGAGCCGCCAGCCGATCCGCGCCTGGCCAACTTCCGCATCACCCCCGACCCGGGCGTGATCGAGGTCAACGTCCAGCCTTCGGCGAGCTGGGACGAGCTGGTCGAACGTACCGAGTTCCTCTACGAACAGGCGCGCCTGACCCGCCTGAGCACCGAGAAATTCATGATCGACGGCCGCCACACCGGCACCGGCGGCGGCAACCATTTCGTACTGGGCGGCGCCACGCCTGGCGACTCGCCGTTCCTGCGGCGTCCCGACCTGCTGCGTAGCCTGATCAGCTACTGGCACAACCACCCATCGCTGTCGTACCTGTTCTCTGGCCTGTTCATCGGCCCGACTTCCCAGGCGCCGCGCATCGACGAAGCGCGCAACGACTCGCTGTACGAACTGGAAGTCGCCTTCGCGCAGTTCCCCGAGCCGGGCGAGGCCGTGGCGCCCTGGCTGGTCGACCGCCTGTTGCGCAACCTGTTGATCGACGTGACTGGCAATACCCACCGCGCCGAATTCTGCATCGACAAGCTCTACTCGCCTGACAGCGCCAGTGGCCGCCTCGGCCTGCTGGAACTGCGCGCCTTCGAGATGCCGCCGCATGCGCGCATGAGCCTGGTCCAGCAACTGCTGCTGCGCGCCCTGGTCGCGCGGTTCTGGCGTGAACCCTACGCGCCGCCGCGCCTGGCGCGCTGGGGCACCGAGCTGCATGACCGCTTCATGCTGCCGTACTTCATCGAGCAGGACTTCGCCGACGTCATCGCCGAACTGAACGCCGCCGGTTACCCCTTGCGCGCCGAGTGGTTCGCCGCGCACCTGGAGTTCCGCTTCCCGAAGGTGGGCGACTACGCGGTCAAGGGTATCGAGCTGGAGCTGCGCCAGGCTTTGGAGCCCTGGCATGTGCTGGGCGAGGAGGGCACTGCCGGGGGCACGGTGCGTTACGTGGACTCGTCGCTGGAACGCCTGCAGGTGCGCCTGAACGGTCTGCCGCCGCAGCGCTACGTGCTCACCTGCAACGGCTTGCCGGTGCCCTTGCAGCCCACCGGGCGGGCCGGCGAGTTCGTCGCTGGCGTACGCTACCGTGCCTGGCAACCGGCCAACTGCCTGCAACCGACCATCGGTGTGCATGCGCCGCTGGTCTTCGATCTGGTCGATACCTGGATGCAGCGTTCACTGGGTGGTTGCGAGTATCATGTCGCCCATCCTGGCGGGCGCAACTACGAAACGCTGCCGGTCAACGGCAACGAGGCCGAGAGCCGGCGCCTGGCGCGATTCTTCCGCGTCGGACATACGCCGGGCCAGGTCGAGGTGACGCCGCTCAATATCAGCGACGAACTGCCGATGACGCTGGATATGCGTCGTCATCGGCCCATACGTCGCGGCTGAGTCGCTACGGTGGCCTGCCTGCTCCGGCAGGCTGCCGTCAGGCCGGTGGTCCCGCAAGTGACATAAGTGTGCGTTAACCTCCAGTCCACCTAGCCGTCTGCCGAGCCTTGCATGCCTGATCTGCTTGACCGTTACCCGTTTTCTTCGGGGACCTACCACGAGATGCTCGATGAGCGGGGCAGGTTGCGCAGCCACTGGCGGCGCCTGCACGAGTATCTGCAGCGCAGCAGCCCGGCGCATCTGGTGCAGCGCCAGGCCCTGCTGGCCCGGCAGATCCAGGAAAACGGCGTGACCTACAACGTCTATGCCGACCCCAAGGGCGCCGACCGGCCCTGGGAGCTTGACCTGCTGCCGCATGTCATCGCCGCCGATGAGTGGCAACGCATCGAAGCCGGTATCGCCCAGCGGGCGCGCCTGCTCAATGCCGTACTGGCCGACCTCTACGGCCCGCAGCGGCTGATCGCCGACGGCCTGCTGCCCGCCGAGCTGGTGTTCGGGCACAACAACTTCCTGTGGCCTTGCCAGGGCGTGAAGCCGCCCGAGGGCACCTTCCTGCACATGTACGCCGTCGACCTGGCGCGCACCGCCGATGGCCGCTGGTGGGTCACCGCCGACCGTACCCAGGCGCCCACCGGGGCCGGCTATGCCCTGGAGAACCGGCAGATCATCGCCCGCGCCCTGCCGGACATCTACCGCGACCTCAAGGTCCGTCACTTGTCCGGCTTCTTCGAAACCCTGCAGCAGACCCTGGCGCGCCAGGCGCCCGCCGACGACGAGGCGCCGCTGGTGGTGGTGCTGACGCCAGGGCGTTTCAACGAAAGCTACTTCGAACACCTCTACCTGGCCCGCCACCTGGGTTACCCGCTGGTAGAAGGCGGCGACCTGACGGTGCGTGACGCCAGGGTCTATCTCAAGACCCTCAATGGCCTGCGCCGCGTGCATGCCATCATGCGGCGTCTCGACGACGACTTCTGCGATCCGCTGGAGCTGCGTACCGACTCGGCGCTGGGCGTTCCCGGCCTGCTGGAGGCGGTGCGCCAGGGCCAGGTGCTGGTGGCCAATGCCCTGGGCAGCGGCGTGCTGGAGTCGCCGGGGCTGCTGGGCTTTCTGCCGAAGATCAGCGAACACCTGTTCGGCGAGGAGCTGATCCTGCCGTCCATCGCCACCTGGTGGTGCGGCGAGCCGCCGGTCATGGAGCAGGCGCTGGAAAAGCTGCCCGACCTGTTGTTCAAGCCGGCGTTTCCTTCGCAGCGCTTCATCCCGGCGTTTGGCCGTGACCTCGATGAGGCGCGCAGCCAGGCCCTGGCCCGGCGCGTTCGCGCACGCCCCTATGCCTATGTCGCCCAGGAGCTGGCGCAGCTTTCCCAGGCCCCGGTGCTGCAGGCCGACGGTCAGGGGCTGCTGGCGCGGGCCGTGGGCATGCGCGTGTACGCCGTGGCCAGCGCCGATGGCTACCGGGTGCTGCCCGGCGGCCTGGCGCGAGTTGCCGCGCAGGCCAATGCCGACGTGGTGTCGATGCAGCGCGGCGGGGCCAGCAAGGACACCTGGGTGCTGGGTGAGCGAGCCCCGCTCATCGAGCCGTGGAAGGGGCGTCGCAGCATCGGTGTGCATGACCTGATTCGCCGTGACCCCTACCTGCCGTCGCGGGTGGTGGAAAACCTCTACTGGTTCGGTCGCTACAGCGAGCGCTGCGATGGCAGCGCGCGGCTGCTGCGTATCATGCTGGCGCGCTATGTGGACGGTGATGATCCGCTGGCCTTGCAGGCCGCCGTCGACCTGGCCGAGCGGGTGGGCCTGCTGCCGGATGCCGAAGAGGGCGAGCAAGGCGATACCTTGCCGCAACGGCTGGTCACCGCCCTGCTGGGTGAAGAGTGGATCTTCAGCCTGCGCGCCACTCTGCAGCGCCTGCACTGGGCGGCTTCGCAGGTGCGCGGCAAGCTTTCCCGGGAGAACTGGCAGGCGCTGGTGGAGTTGCAGCGCGAGGCGCAGAGCCTGGAGGCCGGCGAGCCTGACCTGGGCGAGCTGCTGGATTTTCTCAACCGTCTGGTGATGTCGCTGGCCGCGTTGTCGGGCTTCGCCCTCGACGACATGACCCGCGATGAGGGCTGGAGCTTCCTGATGATCGGCCGGCGCATCGAGCGGCTGCGTTTTCTCAGCAGCACCCTGGCGGGCTTTCTGCGCGGTGCGGCGGTCAAGGATCAGGCGGCGCTGGACTGGCTGCTGGAACTGGCCAACAGCAGCATCACCTACCGTTCGCGCTACATGGCCGTGCCGCAGTTGATTCCGGTGCTCGACCTGCTGTTACTCGACGAGCAGAACCCGCATGCCGTGCTGTTCCAGTTGCGCCAAGTGTCGCGCTCGTTGCATCGCCTCAACGAAAGCTTCGAGTCGCCCCGCGACGACAGCCTGGCCCGGCTGGCGCGGCGATTGGCCGCCGTCGACCTGGGCAATCTGGACAACCCACTGTTCGGCGACAGTGGCGTGCAGGCCGCGCTGGATGGCCTGGCCGGGCTGCTGGAAAGCATTGGTGACGCCAGCGGCCAGGCTTCCGACCGCCTGGCCCTGCGCCACTTCGCCCATGTCGATGATGTCAGCCAGCGCACGGTGTCCGTCTGATGAGTGCTCGTTACCAGGTTCTGCACGATACCCATTACCGCTACGACAGCCCGGTGTCGCTGGCCCAGCAGCTGGCGCATCTGTGGCCGCGGGACAACCCGTGGCAACGCTGCAGCGAGCAACGGCTGCAGATTCATCCGCAGCCCACCGCACGACGCGACGAGCTGGACGTATTCGGCAATCCGCTGACGCGGCTGGCCTTCGAACGCCCCCACGACGAGCTGCAGGTCAATGCCCGCCTGCAGGTCGAGGTGCTGCAACGACCGGCCCTGGACTTCCGCCGCTCCGCGCCCTGGGAGAAAGCCTGCGATGCCCTGAGCTACAGCGCTCGCCCCATGGATGCCGAGACGTTGGATGCCTGTCGCTATCGTTTCCAGTCGCCCTATGTGCACTTGAAGGGCGTGTTCGCCGAGTTCTCGGCCAGCTGTTTTCCGCCAGGCTGCCCGCTGCTGCTCGGGGCCCAGGCGCTGATGGAAAAGATCTTCAAGGAATTCACTTTCGACGCCGAGGCCACCCAGGTGGCGACGCCGCTGGTGGAGGTGCTGGAGCGTCGGCGCGGGGTGTGCCAGGACTTCGCTCACCTGATGCTGGCCTGCCTGCGCTCCCATGGCCTGGCCGCTCGTTACGTGAGCGGCTACCTGCTGACCCGGCCGCCACCCGGCCAGCCGCGGCTGATCGGCGCCGATGCCTCGCATGCCTGGGTCTCGGTGTATTGCCCGGTGCTGGGCTGGGTGGACTTCGACCCGACCAACAACATTCAGCCGGCGCTGGAGCACATCACCCTGGCCTGGGGCCGCGACTTCTCAGATGTGTCGCCGCTGCGCGGGGTGATCCTCGGCGGCGGCAACCACGACCCGGAAGTGCGGGTCACGGTGATGCCCGTCGAAGGCTGATCAGCGGGGCGTGCGTTCGAACGCGTCGCTGGGGCAGTGGGCGCTGGCAGCGCAGGCGTAGGCGGCGAACAGACTGTGGAACAGGCCGGTGATCGACATGAAGGTGGCTCCTGGGCTCGGTTGCTTGAAGCCTAGCCGCTTGATCGCCAACTGGCCTTTTGATTGCCTGTATCGCCTCGATAGCGTCTGTTGCCGGTTCCGCCCGGCGGGAGTCACGTTGACGCAGGTCATTGGAACCGTGACAGCGTTCAGGCAGTCTTCCTCGCAGCCCGCGCAAAAAACGGCCGTGGCGGCCGGTGCGACACCGAACACCTTTCCCAGGAGATTCACATGATTCGCAAACTGTTGGCGGTTTCCCTGCTGACCCTGGCCAGCGGCCAGTTGCTGGCGGCCGAGTGCAAGGCCACCGTCGAGTCCAACGACATGATGCAGTTCACCACCAAGACCGTGGAGATCGACAAGAGCTGCAAGACCTTCACCGTGGAACTCAAGCACGTCGGTACGCTGCCCAAGAACGTCATGGGGCATAACTGGGTGCTGACCAAGGCTGCCGACATGCAGGGCGTCGCCACCGATGGCATGGGGGCGGGCATTGACAAGGATCACCTCAAGGACGGCGACGACCGGGTCATCGCCCACACCAAGCTGATCGGCGGCGGTGAAAGCACCTCGGTCAGCTTCGACCCGAGCAAGCTCAATCCGAACGAGAAGTACAAGTTCTTCTGCTCGTTCCCGGGCCACGTGGCGATGATGCAAGGCGACATCGTCTTCAAATGACACTTGCGCCACGGGCGTGAACGCCCGGCTTGAGGCTGACCCGACTCATAGGGACCGGTCTCAGCCGGTCCGCTTTTCTCGACTGAGGCCTTTTTCGCCGTGCTTTCCGATCAAGGCGCGTAAGGCAGCTCGCGCTTGTGCTGGGTCTTGGCGTAGGTCTGGCTGATGATCCGGAACGCTTCCTCGCGTACTGCCTGGCCATGCAGGAAGGCGTCGATCTCGGCGTAGGTCACCCCGTGGGCGGCCTCGTCCGGTTTGCCGGGGGCCAGGTCTTCCAGGTCGGCGGTCGGCACTTTCTCCACCAGGAACTCCGGTGCACCGAAGCTGCGTGCAATGGCGCGTACCTGGTTCTTCACCAGGCCACTGAGCGGCGCCAGGTCGCAGGCACCGTCACCGAATTTGGTAAAGAAGCCCATCACCGCCTCGGCGGCGTGGTCGGTGCCGATCACCAGGCCCTGGTAGGCACCGGCGATGCTGTATTGCGCGACCATGCGGGTACGCGCCTTGGTATTGCCGACCACGAAATCCACGGCACTGGCGTGCTGCTCGTCGAAGGCTCGGACCTCGGCGACCAGGGCCTTGACGCTGGGGCCGATGTTCACGGTGTGACGCTCGTCGGGGTTGATGAAGTCCACTGCTGCCGTGGCCTCATGCTCGTCGTGCTGCACCTGGTAGGGCAGGCGCACGGCAATGAAGCGATAGGCCTGGTCGCCGGTGCTGTCACGCAGCTCGCGCACCGCGCGTTGGGCCAGCAGGCCGGCGGTCAGCGAGTCGACGCCGCCGCTGATGCCCAGCACCAGGCTCTTGAGACCGGCATTGCGCAGGCATTGCTTGATGAACTCGACCCGGCGGGTCACTTCCGCTTGCAGGGCGGCCTCGTCGGCGAAGGGCGGCTGGACCTTGAGTGCTTCGGCGATCTGGCGTTGCAGGGCTTGCATGGGGCTCTCCTCGTTGAAAGTCAAAAGGCTCATTCGCCGGGGGTGTCCGGCACCTTGAATACATGCCGCAGGTAGGCGACGAAATTCGGGTCCTTGCACTGTGCCTTGCCTGGCTCGTCGGACACCTTGGCCACCGGCTGGCCGGCACAGGCGGTCATCTTCAGCACCATGTTCATCGGCTTGACCCCCGGAATGTCGGCGGTGAGGTTGGTGCCGATACCGAAGCTGACGTTGATGCGCCCGCGCAGGGCACGGAAGATCCCCAGCGCCTTGGGCAGGGTCAGGCCGTCGGAGAACACCAGGGTCTTGCTCATCGGGTCGATACCCAGCTTCTGGTAATGCGCGATGCATTTTTCGGCCCACATCACCGGGTCGCCGGAGTCGTGGCGCAAGCCGTCGAAGAGCTTGGCGAAATACAGGTCGAAGTCGTTGAGGAAGGCGTCGGTGGTGATGCAGTCGGTCAAGGCGATGCCCAGCAGGCCGCGGTACTCACGCACCCAGCAGTCCAGTGCGGCGATCTGGCTGTCGATCAGGCGCGGGCCCAGTTGCTGGTGGGCCATGATCCACTCGTGGGCCATGGTGCCCAGCGGCTTGACGTTCTTCTGTTGCGCCAGGTGCACGTTGCTGGTGCCGACGAACTGGCCGGGGAATTCCTGTTTGAGGGCGTCGACCACGGTTTCTTGCACGGCATAGGAAAAACGCCGCCGGGTGCCGAAGTCAGCCACCTTGAACTCGCTCAGCTCTTCGGTCGAGGCATTGGCCTTCAGCCAGTCGAACTTGGCGTACAGCTGGTCGCGGGCCTGGCTGAGCAGAGTATGCGGGTGGCTGTGGCGGTTGCGCACCTCGCTGACGATGGCCAGCAGCGGTACTTCGAAGAGGATCACATGCAGCCAGGGGCCGTGCAGGCGGATGCGCAGTTCGTCGTCTTCGATGCTGGCTTCCACATAGCTGGTGTTGAATCGGAACAGGCCCAGAAAGCGCAGGAAGTCCGGCTTCATGAAGCTGATGCGCTCCAGGAAGCCCAGTTGCTCGGCGCCCAGCGACAGGTTGCACAGGCACTCGATCTGATGGCGAATCTCGCCCAGGTAGGGGCGCAGGTCCTCGCCGTTGCGACAGCGGAACTCCCACTCGACATCCACGTTGGGGTAGTTGTGCAGCACCGCCTGCATCATGGTGAGCTTGTAGAAATCGGTGTCGATCAGGTTTTGCACGATGCGTTCGGAGAAAGCGCTCTCGCTCATCGGGGGTAGCTCCAGCATGACCGGTCGACGGACGCGGTCCGGGCGAAAAACAATGTGACAACGCCGGGCAACGAATGTGGCGCGCGAGTGTGTCGAGGCGCCCATGATGCCAGCGATCATCGCGTATCGGGGCGCTTTGTTGGTCGTTGTCAGCAGTTTGCGTAGGCAATCCAGGCAGGCGAGGCAGGAAGCGTCCCTTTCTCCTCGCGTGCTCATCAAAGCAGCCGGCCGACCTATGAAACTTCCTCCTTCACCCTGGCAGCTCCTGGCTGGTCCTCCAGACGCCATGCCGGGGTAGCCGTTGATCTCTCTGAATGGCGAGGGACTCGACAGCCTTCGCTACGTGACTTTCTGGGACCGGCCCTGAATACGCCGGCAGGGCGGCGCGTGGTGCTGTCATCGGGCATCGAATCTCGACTGAACATTCATGCCGTCATGGAATGACATTCGGCAGAAACCTCGTTTGCCCGCCGGGCATCGAGCGGTTATCAATAGCCGTCGCGCGCGGCGCCCGTATGGGCCGCGTGGCAGGTTTTGCGGCGTTACGGTGACAATCCACTACGCTCAGAATGGTGCGTCTCGTAGCGTTCGCGCACCGCTGGTGTGCACTTCGGTGACAGCACCGGTTACCGCCTGGTTGCCCTTTTTCAATGGGCTGGGTTGCTGCTGTTCGCTCTTTGCGGTTGCGCTTTTTGGGGTGAATGGTTGCAACCTTTTGATCAGAGGGTTGCACCTCCTGTCTGCGCTGGGGCGGACGACGGCCAGGAGGTGGATGGAACGTGAGTTTTTGAAAAATAAAAAATGATGGCACGGCGCTTGCTCGAAGCTGCTGCGTAGTTGCAGTGCTAACTAAAAAAACCTCAGGAGCACCACTCATGTCGCAAACGTTCTACCGTAAAGGCTTTCTGGCAATCGCAGTGGCTACCGCACTGGGCGTGACGTCCTTTGCACAGGCTGACGTGAAGATCGGCGTTGCGGGTCCCATGACCGGCGCCAACGCATCGTTTGGCGAGCAATATATGAGAGGCGCACAGGCCGCAGCCGATGCCATCAACAAGGCTGGCGGCGTCAATGGAGAGAAGATCGTCCTGGTTCGCGGTGACGACGCCTGCGAACCCAAGCAGGCCGTGGCCGTGGCCAACCGTCTGGTCGATCAGGACAAGGTCGTGGGTGTGGTCGGGCACTTCTGCTCTTCCTCCACCATTCCGGCCTCCGAGGTTTACAGCGACGCTGGCGTGATCGCCATCACCCCCGGCTCCACCAACCCGACCGTCACCGAGCGCGGCCTGAAGGAAATGTTCCGCATGTGCGGCCGTGACGACCAGCAGGGCGTCGTCGCCGCCGACTACATGGTCGATGTGCTCAAGGCCAAGAAGATTGCCGTGATCCACGACAAGGACACCTACGGGCAAGGTCTGGCCGATGCGACCCGTGCGCAACTGGCCAAGCGCGGCGTGAAGGAAGTGCTCTACGAGGGCCTGACCCGCGGTGAGAAAGACTTCAGCGCGCTGGTCACCAAGATCCGCTCCACCGGTGCCGAAGTGGTCTACTTCGGTGGTTTGCACCCAGAGGCCGGCCCACTGGTCCGTCAGCTGCGCGAGCAGGGGCTGAAGGACGTCAAGTTCATGTCCGATGACGGCATCGTCACCGACGAGCTGGTCACCACCGCAGGCGGCGCGCAATACGTCGACGGCGTGTACATGACCTTCGGTGCCGACCCGCGCCTGCTGCCCGACAGCAAGGCCGTGGTGGACGAATTCCGCAAGTCCGGCTACGAGCCTGAAGGCTACACCCTGTACGCCTATGCCTCGGTGCAGGCGCTGGCCGCCGGCTTCAACGGCGCCAAGTCGACCAAGGGCGAAGAGGCGGCCAAGTGGCTCAAGGCCAACCCGGTGCAGACGGTCATGGGCAAGAAGGAGTGGGACGCCAAGGGTGACCTGAAGACCTCCGACTACGTGGTCTACCAGTGGGACGCCACCGGTAAATACAAACAACTCGACAAGCAGAAATAATCCAGGCTCCTGCAATGCCCCCGTCTTTGGCGGGGGCAAACTGGATATCGGCGTCTTCTGTTGCCTTTGTATCTGTTCGCTGCGCCCTTGGGGGCGTGGCGGGCAGGACCCTGAGCGGCCTTCAAGTGTGTGAGCGTGCGTGATGGACGGTATTTTCCTGCAGCAAATGGTCAACGGCCTGACCCTCGGGTCGGTCTACGGCCTGATTGCCATCGGTTACACGATGGTCTACGGCATCATCGGCATGATCAACTTCGCCCACGGCGACGTGTACATGATCTCCGCCTATCTGGCGGCTATCGGCCTGGCGGTGTTGTCTTTCTTCGGTCTTGAGTCTTTCCCCTTCCTGATTCTCGGCACCCTGGTGTTCACCATCGTGGTCACCGGGGTCTATGGCTTCGTCATCGAGCGGGTGGCCTACAAGCCGCTGCGCAACTCCACCCGGCTGGCGCCGCTGATCAGCGCCATCGGCATTTCCCTGATCCTGCAGAACTACGCGCAGATCAGCCAGGGCGCGCGCCAGCAAGGCGTACCGACGCTGCTCGAAGGCGCGTGGCGCTTCGAAGTCGGCAGCGGCTTCGTGCAGATCACCTACACCAAGATCTTCATCCTCATCGCCGCCTTCGCCGGCATGGCGATCCTCACCTACATCATCCAGTGCACCAAGCTGGGCCGCATGTGCCGCGCCACCCAGCAGGACCGCAAGATGGCCTCGATCCTGGGCATCAACACTGACCGGGTGATTTCCTACGTGTTCATCATCGGTGCCGCCATGGCGGCGCTGGCCGGTGTGCTGATCACCATGAACTACGGCACCTTCGACTTCTATGCCGGCTTCGTCATCGGTATCAAGGCGTTCACCGCCGCCGTGCTCGGCGGTATCGGTTCGTTGCCGGGCGCCATGCTGGGCGGGCTGATCCTCGGGGTGGCCGAGGCGCAGTTCTCCGGCCTGATCAACTCCGACTACAAAGATGTGTTCAGCTTCGGCCTGCTGGTGCTGATCCTGATCTTCCGTCCACAGGGCCTGCTGGGTCGCCCACTCGTGGCTAAGGTGTAAGCATGTCAGCTCCTACCAAACCTATCGACTACAAGAAAAGCCTGATCGACGCCGTGGTGGCCGGCCTGCTGGCGCTGATCGTCTTCGGTCCCATCGTCGGCGTCGTGCTCGACGGCTACAGCTTCAATCTGCAACCCTCCAGGGTCGCGCTGCTGGTTGCCGTGGTCATGGCCGGGCGCCTGTTGATGAGCCTGTTCCTGCAGACTCCGCGGGGCCAGCGCATCGCCCAGGGCATCGAGTCCGGCGGTGCCGGCGTGCACGTGCTCAAGCCCGACCACAAATCGAGCCTGTACTGGATCATCCCGGCGCTGATCATCATCGCCATCGTGTTCCCGGTGTTCGCCAACAAGTACCTGCTGACCGTGGTGATCCTCGGTCTGATCTACGTGCTGCTGGGCCTGGGCCTGAACATCGTGGTGGGCCTGGCCGGTCTGCTCGACCTGGGCTACGTGGCCTTCTATGCCATCGGTGCCTACGGCCTGGCGCTGGGCTACCAGTACCTGGGCCTGGGCTTCTGGTCGGCGCTGCCGCTGGCCGCCATCGCCGCCGCAGTGGCCGGGTGCATCCTGGGCTTTCCGGTGTTGCGCATGCACGGTGACTACCTGGCCATCGTGACCCTGGGCTTCGGTGAAATCATCCGCCTGGTGCTCAACAACTGGCTGTCGTTCACCGGCGGGCCGAACGGCGTACCGGTGCCATCGCCGACCTTCCTGGGGTTGGAGTTCGGCCGTCGGGCGAAAGAGGGCGGGGTGCCGATCCACGAGTACTTCGGCTTCGAATACAACCCGGACCTGAAATTCCTGTTCATCTACGCGGTGCTGTTCATCGTCGTGCTGGCTGTGCTGTTCATCAAGCACCGCCTGACCCGCATGCCGATCGGCCGCGCCTGGGAAGCGCTGCGCGAAGACGAAATCGCCTGCCGCGCCATGGGCCTGAACCACGTACTGGTCAAGCTCTCGGCGTTCACCATCGGCGCTTCCACCGCCGGTCTTGCCGGGGTGTTCTTCGCCAGCTACCAGGGCTTCGTCAACCCGACCTCGTTCACCTTCTTCGAGTCGGCACTGATCCTCGCCATCGTCGTGCTTGGCGGCATGGGCTCGACCGTGGGCGTGGTCATCGCGGCCTTCGTGCTCACCGTGGCTCCTGAACTGCTGCGCAGCTTCGCCGAATATCGCGTGCTGCTGTTCGGCATCCTCATGGTGTTGATGATGATCTGGCGGCCACGCGGGCTGATCCGCATCAGCCGCACCGGCGTCAAGCCTCGCAAGGGTGTTCTGGTACAGGAAGGAGCGGCACGATGAGCCAGGAAATCGTACTTTCGGTCGAGCACCTGATGATGCACTTCGGTGGCATCAAGGCCCTGAGCGACGTGAGCCTGCAAGTGCGGCGCAACTCGATCTTCGCCCTGATCGGCCCCAACGGCGCCGGCAAGACCACCGTGTTCAACTGCCTGACCGGCTTCTACAAGGCCACCGGCGGGCGTATCGAGCTGCATACCCGGGGCAAGACCACCAACGTCATCAAGCTGCTCGGCGAGTCGTTCAAGCCGACGGACTTCGTCTCGCCGCCCAGCTTCCTCAGCCGTGTGTACTACAAGATGTTCGGCGGTACCCACCTGGTGAACCGCGCCGGGTTGGCGCGCACCTTCCAGAACATTCGCCTGTTCAAGGAAATGTCGGTGGTCGAGAACCTGCTGGTGGCCCAGCACATGTGGGTCAACCGCAACCTGCTGGCCGGCATCCTCAACACCCCGGGCTACCGCAAGGCCGAGGAAGACGCGCTGAATACCGCCTTCTACTGGCTGGAAGTGGTCGACCTGGTCGACTGCGCCAACCGCCTGGCCGGCGAGCTGTCCTACGGTCAGCAGCGCCGCCTGGAAATCGCCCGGGCCATGTGTACCCGACCTCAGGTGATCTGCCTCGACGAGCCGGCCGCCGGCCTCAACCCGCAGGAAACCGAAGCACTGAGCGGGATGATCCGCAAACTGCGCGACGAGCACGACATGACCATCGTGCTCATCGAGCACGACATGGGCATGGTCATGGGCATTTCCGACGACATCGTGGTGCTCGACCATGGCAACGTGATCGCCGCCGGCAAGCCACAAGACATACGCAACGATCCGAAAGTGATCGCCGCCTACCTGGGCGCGGACGAAGAGGAACTGGTATGAGCAAACCGATCCTCGAACTGAAAGAGATCGACGTGTTCTACGGGCCGATCCAGGCCCTCAAGAAAGTCTCCCTGCACATCAACGAGGGCGAGACGGTGAGCCTGATCGGCTCCAACGGCGCGGGCAAGTCCACGCTGCTGATGTCGATCTTCGGCCAGCCACGCGCGGCCAGCGGGCAGATCCTCTACCAGGGCACCGACATTACCCAGAAGTCGTCGCACTACATCGCGTCCAACGGTATCGCCCAGTCGCCGGAAGGGCGGCGGGTGTTTCCCGACATGTCGGTGGAAGAGAACCTGCTGATGGGTACCATTCCCATCGGCGACAAGCACTGCGACGCAGACATGCAGCGCATGTTCGAGCTGTTCCCGCGGCTCAAGGAGCGGCGCAACCAGCGGGCGATGACCATGTCGGGTGGCGAGCAGCAGATGCTGGCCATTGCCCGGGCGTTGATGAGCCGGCCCAAGCTGTTGCTGCTCGACGAGCCGAGCCTTGGCCTGGCCCCCATCATCGTCAAGCAGATCTTCTCGATCCTGCGCGAGCTGGCCTCCACGGGCATGACCATCTTCCTGGTCGAGCAGAATGCCAACCATGCCCTGAAACTGTCCGACCGCGCCTATGTGATGGTCAACGGAGAAATCCGCCTGTCTGGCAGCGGCCAGGACCTGTTGAGCAACGAGGAAGTGCGTAACGCCTACTTGGGCGGGCACTGACCGGCCTGTTCTACAGGACGTCACCCAGCCCCGGTCGGTTTCCGTCCGGGGCTTTTTCGATTTGTGGAAAACCTTTTTGTGCGTTACGTCAAGTGCGACGTCTGGCCGCTGTAATCGACGCTTTTGTCATGCGTTTGACTTGTTCAGGATTACTGTGGAATGCGCTGTTGATAACTTGGTGGCATTTAGCTGCACGCCTTTATATTCAAGGCTTGTAAGGCGGTGGTTAAAAAATGCTCAGGGGTTTTTGGCCGCCTCTTCGTGGCGTTTGTCAATGTGCTGGATACTGTTCATTAATACAGTTCAGGTGGCGAACCATCCTGTGGATAAGTCTGTGGGGAAACGTTGGAAAGACCTCGCAATGCATTTAAATGACGGGGCTGCAGCGACCTCGGGGACTTTTCGGGGCTGACGCGCCTGAACAAGACATCAGACAAGTCAAGCAAAATACTTTCGTTTTGCGGCCGCAGGCCCCGGAACACGGGCTTTCCAACCCAGGGAGTTGCCCCCAGAGATTGTGGGCCGGGTTGTGGATAAGGTGCGTAAAACCGGCTGAAGGCCAGGTAAATCAAGGTCTTGGTCGTTCTGATCGTTTTTTGTACAGAATGCTCTGGGCATTGCATTCGACCTTCCAGGCTTGATCCAGCGCCCTCAGCGGGGGCATTCTGCCGCTCTTGTGTGCCGGGCTGACTGTCGCGGCGCACTTATCAACAGGCCGCGCGCATGCGCCATGTCAGGAGACCCAAATGACTTCCACTGTATTCATCACCGGTGCCACTTCCGGGTTCGGCGAAGCCTGTGCCCGCCGTTTTGCCGAAGCAGGCTGGTCGCTGATTCTCACCGGCCGTCGCAAGGAGCGCCTGGACGCCCTGCAGGCCGAGCTGTCGGCCCAGACCCGGGTGCTGACCCTGGAACTCGATGTGCGTGACCGCAAGGCCATGGAAAAGGCCATCGCCGGCCTGCCCGAAGAGTTCTCCAGCATTCGTGGCCTGATCAACAACGCCGGGCTGGCCCTGGGCCTGGAGCCCGCGCCCAAGTGCGACCTGGACGACTGGGACACCATGATCGACACCAACATCAAGGGCCTGGTCTACAGCACCCGCCTGTTGCTGCCGCGTCTGATTGCCCACGGTCGCGGGGCGAGCATCGTCAACCTCGGCTCGGTGGCCGGCAACTACCCGTATCCGGGTGGCAACGTATATGGCGGCACCAAGGCGTTCGTCGGGCAGTTCTCGCTGAACCTGCGTAATGACCTGGTCGGCACCGGCGTACGGGTCACCAACCTGGAACCGGGCCTGTGCGAAAGCGAGTTTTCGCTGGTGCGCTTCGGCGGCGACCAGGCCAAGTACGACGCCACCTATGCCGGTGCCGAACCTATCCAGCCACAGGACATCGCCGACACGGTGTTCTGGATCATGAACACCCCGGCCCATGTGAATATCAACAGCCTGGAACTGATGCCGGTCAGCCAGACCTGGGCCGGTTTCGCCATCGACCGCAATCGCGGCTGAAGCCGATATCGTTCGATCAGAGCGTTGGCGAGCTTGCTCGCGATGGCTGCCTCAAGCTCACAGCAGATGCGCTGACGTTGTCGGCGCTCTTCGCGAGCAAGCTCGCGCCAACAAACGCCAGGGCGCGCCTCTAATAGGCTGCAGCCAGGAAGCTTGTCGCGGCTTGGAGCGCTTTTACCCTTATCGCTTCAGACGATGCGGTTCTGCAGGTACTGCTCCAGCCCCAGGTAGCAGGTGGCGAGGTGGTAGGGCGTTGTGGACGGCATGTCGCTTCGGCTGACTGCCCCCTCGGCATTCAGGCATTCATGCCAGCCCTGGGCATGCAGGAACTGGTCGTGCAGGGCCTGGGCCTGGCTGAGCAGTTGTGCCGGTTCGTCACGCAGGGCCAGGGCGCGCAGGTACTCGGCCTGGGCCCAGATTCGCCGCGTGGCGTCGAGCATCTTGCCATCGCCGCGCAGCGTGGCGCCCACCGCGCCGCTTGGCGCATCCACGCCCTGTGCCTGGGCCAGCGGGAAGGCCCTTTGCAGCGCTGCGTGCAACGGCCGGCCATGCAGGGTCGGCGTGGAATGCAGCAGGAAGAACCATTCGAACTGGTGGCCCGGCTCATACCAGTTATCCACAGAACCCAGCGGTTTCTCCATCAGCAGCCCGGTGTCCGGGTCGACGAAGCGCCTGTGCATATGCTCCAGCAGACCGTCCAGGGCCTGGGTGGTCTGCGGGTCGGGGCGTACCTGCAAGGTGGCGAGAAAGGCTTCGGCCAGGTGCATCAGCGGGTTCTGCAGCGGGCCGCTGCCCAGCGTCGACCAGTCTTCGCCCAGGCAGGCCTCATACAGCCCGCGGCCATCGCTGAAGCGTTCACGCACCACGCTCAGCGCCGCATCCAGCGCCGGTTCCGCCAATGGCTCGCGGGTGCGGTGCCAGTAGTGGGCGCAGGCGAAGATGATAAAGGCATGGGTGTAGAGGTCCTTGCGCCGGTCCAGCGGTGCGCCCTGGGCGTCGATGCTGTAGAACCAGCCGCCATGCTCGGCATCGTGGAAGTGCCGTTGCAGGGAGCGAAACAGCGCATGCGCGCGTTGCTCGGCGCCGGGGACGCGTGGGTCGCCGATCAGGCTGGAAAACACGAACAGCTGACGGGCACAGGCCATCGCCCGATAGCGTTGCGGCGGCAAGGGCTGATGGCTGCCGTCCAGGGCCTCGAAGGGCAGGGCCATGGCGGCGTTCCAGCCAGGGCCTTGCCACATTGGCACGATGACCTGGACAAAGTGCTGCTGCAGGGCCGCCACGAGAGAGGTCAGTGCGGGCGAGGGGACGGAGCTGGGGGCGTGGGGCATCGGCGGGCATCACGGCGGGATCGGATGCGCGCCATGGTAACAGGCGCGGCGGCTTACGGCGCGGGGGATTGCGGCTCGCTGACGGTCAGCCCGCGCCAGTGCCGTGCGCCCATGAAGATGAAGCGCAGCTGCTGAGTGATCTTCGCCTGGGGCGTGAGGTGCTCCGCCAGGGGGGCAGCGGGCGGGTCGATGAGTTCGGGCAGCATGGCGAACACACTCTTGACCACCAGGTCGGCGATGATCGCCAGGGAGGCCGTATCGAGGTGCTGCCACTTGGGCATCTGCCGCAGATCGGTGACCAGGTCGGCGGCGATGTCTTCGCGCAGCGTGCCCAAGGCCTGACGCACCAGTCGTGAACCACCGTACTGTTCGCGGGCCAGGAACAGGAACTGCGGACGGTGGGCGGCCACACCCTCGAGGAAGATGCGGACCGAGGCTTCGATCAGCCCGCCGCCTTCCATCTCGTTGTGACGCACCAGGCGGATGGTTTCGCGGAAGGTCTGGCCGACTTCCACGACCAGCGCCAGGCCCAGCTGGTCCATGTCGTCGAAATGCCGGTAGAAACCGGTGGGCACGATACCCGCCGTGCGCGACACTTCCCGCAGGCTAAGGCTGGCGAAGCCTCGCCCGCTCTCCATGAGGCAGTGCGCGGCCTCCATGAGTGCGCGGCGGGTCTGTTGCTTCTGTTCGGCGCGGGGGGACATCGGTGGACCATTACAGGGATAAACTGCGCGGCACTCTAACACGAGTGCTCGCGTGGCAAGTCGATTCGCAATCGAGTCAAACCATGCTGGCTTTTACCAGTCCAAGTGATATGTCGTATGCAGCGCGGCCCTGGCCGGCGCGCTGATTCTGGAGAGTCGTGCAATGACGCGCAGCCGCAAGATCCTCGCCTGGACAGGCGCTACCCTGGTCGCCTTGTTGGCCATTCTGGTCGTGGTCATCGCCACCTTCGACTGGAACCGTCTCAAGCCCTTTCTCAATGAAAAAGTCAGCGATGCCTTGCACCGCCCCTTCGCCATCAACGGCGACCTCAGCGTGCACTGGCAACGCGAGCCCGATGAAGGCGGCTGGCGTGCCTGGCTGCCTTGGCCGCACTTCCAGGCCCAGGACCTGACCCTGGGCAACCCGGAATGGTCGAAACAGCCGCAGATGGTCACCCTTCAGCAGGTCAACTTCACCCTTTCGCCACTGCCGCTGTTGGCCCAGCGCGTGGTGATCCCGAGCATCGAACTGACTGGCCCGGATGCCCGCCTGGAGCGCCTGGCCGATGGGCGCGCCAACTGGGTCTTCGACCTGCCGGCCAGCGACCCGAATGCCGAACCCTCGGCCTGGCAGCTGGACATCGGCTCGATCCGCTTCGACAAGGGGCTGGTGAGGATCGACGACCAGACGTTGAGAACCCGTCTGGAGCTGGTCATCACGCCACTGGGCAAACCCATCCCGTTCAGCGATATCGTTGGCGGCGCCGAAGCCAAGAAAGTCGCCGACAAGGGCGCAGCGGCCCAGGACTACGCCTTCGGCCTGACCGCCAAAGGTGAATATCGCGGCCTGCCCGTGTCGGGTGACGGCAAGGCCGGCGGGTTGCTGGCGCTCAAGGACGCACGTCAGCCGTTTCCGGTGCAGGCCGACGTCAAGGCCGGAGCCACGCACATCGTGGTGGCCGGGACCTTGACCGATCCGCAGAACCTCGGCGCGCTGGACCTGCGCCTGAAGCTCTCCGGCGCCAGCCTCAGCGACCTCTACCCGCTGACCGGCGTCACCCTGCCGGACTCCGGGGCCTATTCCACCGATGGCCGCCTGATCGTCCAGCTCAAGGAGCCGCAAGGTGCCCGTTTCCGCTACGAGGGCTTCAATGGCCGTATCGGCAAGAGCGACATCCACGGCGACCTGGGTTTCGTCGCCGGCCAGCCGCGGCCCAAGCTCACCGGCAAGCTGGTCTCCGACCAGTTGCTGTTCACCGATCTGGCGCCGCTGATCGGTGCCGACTCCAACGCTGCGCAGAAGAAGCGCGGCGGCGAGAGCAAGCAGCCAGCGGGCAAGGTGCTGCCGGTGGAAACCTTCGCCACCGATCGCTGGCGGGCCATGGACGCCGATGTGGAGTTCACTGGCAAGCGCATCGTGCAGACCCAGGACCTGCCCTTCAGCGACCTGTACACCCACGTGCTGCTCGATGACGGGCAGTTGAGCCTGCAGCCGCTGCGTTTCGGTGTGGCGGGAGGGCAGCTGGACGCCGATATCCGTCTCGACGGGCGCAGCCAGCCCTTGCAAGGGCGCGCCAAACTGTCGGCACGGGGCTTCAAGCTCAAGCAGCTGTTCCCGACCTTCGAGCCGATGAAGACCAGCTTCGGCGAACTCAATGGCGATGCCGACATCCGCGGGCGAGGCAATTCGATCGCGGCCCTGCTGGGCACGGCCGACGGTGATCTGCGCATGCTGATCAACGACGGCGCGGTCAGCCGCGGGCTGATGGAAATCGCCGGGCTCAACGTCGGTAACTATGTGGTCAGCGAACTGTTCGGCGACAAGGAAGTGAAGATCAACTGCGCGGTGTCGGACCTGGGCATCAAGGACGGCCTGGCCAGTACCCGGGCGTTCGTCTTCGATACCGAGAATGCGATCATCTACATCGACGGCACGGCCAACTTCAAGACCGAGCAACTGGACCTGAAGATCAACCCCGAGTCCAAGGGCTTCCGGGTCTTCTCGCTGCGCTCGCCGCTGTACGTCAACGGCCCGTTCGCCAAACCCAATGCCGGTGTCCAGGCCGGCCCGCTGCTGCTGCGTGGCGCCGGCATGGTCGCCTTGGGCGTGGTCGCCGGCCCGGCAGCCGGGCTGCTGGCACTGGTCGCCACCGGTGACAACACCCCGGATCAGTGCACGCCGCTGCTGGAAAGGCTCAAGGCCGGCAAGCTGCCAAAAACGGTGAAGTGATCCGGCAGAATACCCGGTAGGAGTGGCTTCAGCCGCGAGGCTTTTCGCTGCTCGAGCCGCTCAGGTGTTGATCCGCCGTATACGGCAGACATAAAAAAACGGCCCATCCGCGAACGGAGGGCCGTTTTTTCGAGCTGGGAATCACAGGTCGCCGAGAATGTCGGCCATGTCGTCAGCGTGCTCTTCTTCCTGGGCCAGGATGTCTTCGAAGATGCGTCGGGTGGTCGGGTCGGACTCACCGATGTACTGGATGATCTCGCGATAGCTGTCCACCGCGATGCGCTCGGCCACCAGGTCTTCGTAGACCATTTCCTTCAGGGTGCTGCCAGCCACGTATTGGGCATGGGCATTTTTCGACAGGGTATCGGGGTTGAACTCCGGCTCGCCGCCCAGCTGCACGATGCGCTCGGCCAGTTTGTCGGCGTGTTCGGCTTCCTGCTGGGCGTGTTCGAGGAATTCGGCGGCGGCTACGCTGGCTTTCAGGCCGGTGGCCATGAAGTAGTGGCGTTTGTAGCGCAGCACGCAGACCAGTTCGGTGGCCAGCGACTCGTTAAGCAGGCGCAGGATGGTTTCACGGTCGGCGCTGTAGCCTTCGGTGACCGCTCCGTTCTCGACATTCTGGCGGGCCCGCTGGCGCAGGCTGCTGACGTCAGACAGGGTAGGGGCTTGGTTCATGCTGTTCATCGGGGATCTCCTAGGCTAATCAGGGAATACGCTCCGCTCTGATGCAGCCGCTGTCGGCGAAGTCGTTACAAGGTGTGAGTGATACAAGGGCGAAAAAGTTTTATCGGATTCGATCCACTCGATCGGGTGCAAAATTCTCGAAACGACTGCCGAGTCGCGGGGTCACAACCTTGAACCCCCTGCATGGAGAAGCACGATGCTCAAGTTCCTTGGCGGTACTGTCGGTATCATCTTTCTGATCGGTCTGATCGTGGTCATTGCCCTGTTCAAACTGGTGTTCTGAATACGCAAAAGCCCGGTGCAATCGCTGCACCGGGCTTTTTGTCCTGCCTTTGCCGGCCTTACATGGCCCGTTCGTTCTGCTCGCGTTGTTCGCAGGTCATGAAGCCCTTGTTCACCACGCGGCCATCGCTGTTGAAGCTCACGTGATACACCTGCTGGTGGCCATCCTTGTTCAGCACATAGTTGTTGCAGGTGCCTGGGCTGACCTTGCGCTGCACGGTGGAGGACGGCTCGCCTCCAATGGTCAGCACCTGCTGACGGGTCATGCCGTTTTCAACCTGCTTGACCAGCGGCTGGTCGCGATAGGTGACGTAGTCCACGGGGTTCTGCACGGTGGTGCTGCCGCAGCCGACCAGAGTGGCCAGCACCGCGCTCGCTGCGAAGATTTTCTTGTACATCGCTGTCTCTCCATATGACAGAGCCGATGCCGGCCCGTTATGGCTTGGAGCAATGGCCTACGGCCAGAGTTCTATCGGATATGGCCAGTAGGCATGAGTGCTTGTTGGTCGCGTTCCGCCGCTGGTCCGGATAAACGCCGCTAGGCTGAATCCATCAAGGTTCAGGACAGGAGAGTCCCATGACACAAGAGTACGCCACGCGTTATCCGCTGTTACTGGTTCCCGGCCTGTTGGGCTTTGTCAGGGTGCTGATCTACCCCTACTGGTTCGGTGTCGTCAAACCCTTGGAACGCGGCGGCGCCAGGGTATTTCCGGTGATGGTCTCGGGCGTCAATTCCACGGAGATCCGCGGCGAGCAGCTGTTGCTGGTCATCGAGCAGGTGATGCGCGACACCGGGGCCAGCAAGGTCAACCTGATCGGCCACAGCCAGGGCGCGCTGACCGTGCGCTACGTGGCCGCGCGGCGCCCCGACCTGGTGGCCTCTGTGACCTCGGTGGCCGGGCCCAACCATGGTTCGGAGCTGGCGGACTTTCTCGAACGACGCTTCCCGGCAGGCACGCCGGGCGGGCGGGTGGTCAACGCGATCATCGGCCTGATGGACTGGCTGATCCGCATTTTCGAGACCGGCTACCGTGGCCCGCGCCTGCCCACCGATATCACCGCTTCGCACCAGTCGCTGACCACCACCGGCGTGGCGCTGTTCAACCGCCGTTATCCACAGGGGCTGCCGGCCACCTGGGGTGGCGACGGCGAAGAACTGGTCGACGGCGTGCGCTACTACTCCTGGTCGGGCATCCTCACCCCCGGACGGACCAATCGCGGGCTGAATCTGATCGACGGTTCGAACATTGTCTGCCGGCTGTTCGCCCGCACCTTCATCAAGGAGCGTGGCCAGTGCGACGGTATGGTCGGGCGCTTCAGTTCGCGGCTGGGCAAGGTGATTGGCGACGACTTCCCGCTGGACCACTTCGACAGCGTCAACCAGATGATCGGCCTGGTGGGCAAGGGGGCCAGGCCGGTGCAACTGTTCCTCGAACATGCGGCGCGGCTGAAGGCCGCCGGTCTGTAGGGCCGAGGGCGGGCGGTGCGGCTGGCTAGACTGAACAGGCGGTATTTTCTGCTATCGGCGTTCAGGAGAGTCGAACAATGAACAGGCTGCATGTTCCGTTGGTACTCCTTGGCTGCCTGGTGTCTGCCCCGACACCGGCGGCCAATCCTCAGCAGGAGAAAATGGCCAGTTGTAACAGTCAGGCCAGTACCCGTGCCTTGCAGGGCGACCAGCGCAAGGCCTTCATGAGTGCCTGCCTCAAGGCCTCACCCGCCACCCCACAGGAACGGATGACCCTGTGCAATGCCAGCGCCAGTGCCCAGGCACTCAAGGGCGAACCCCGGCAACGCTTCATGAGCGATTGCCTCAGGAAGAAGTGAGCCCCTGCCGCTGACCGGCCCGGCGCGCTGTGCATGACGGGCGCGCCAGGGCCCTGGCATGCGGCAGTGGCTGGCTCTCGCTGGCGAAGGCTGGCAGACTGCCCTCCTGTCCGTGTTGTCGATAAGAGGCGCCATGCCAACGTTTTCGTCGCGTCAGGTGTTCTTGGCCAGCTGGGTCATCATGTTCGGTGGCTTGTTGCTGGTTCTGCCCTTCAGGTTGCTGCCCAGTCTTTTATGCGGGTTGTTGGTGTTCGAGCTGGTGAACATGCTCACCCCCAGGCTGCAAGGACTGATTTCCGGCGAGCGCGCGCGCTGGCTGGCGGTGGCGTTGCTCGGCACTCTGGTAGTGAGTCTGTTGGCGCTGCTGTTCGCCGGTGGCTTCAGCTTCATCCTGCACGAGGCGGAGAATCCTGGCGCATCACTGGGCAAGTTCATGACCCTGGTAGACCGGGCCCGCGGGCAACTGCCGCCGTTCATCGAATCCTACCTGCCGGCCAGTGCCAGCGAGTTCCGGGCCTCACTGGTGGTGTGGCTGCAAAAGCACATCGAAGAGCTGCAGCTGATCGGCAAGGGCGCCGCGCACATGTTCGTGACCATGCTGATCGGCATGGTGCTGGGCGCAATCATCGCCCTGCAGCGCATCAGCGACGTCAGCAGCCGCAAACCGCTGGCCGCTGCGCTGTTCGATCGTCTCTACCTGCTCAGCCAGGCGTTTCGCAACATCGTCTTCGCGCAGATCAAGATCTCGCTGCTCAACACCGCCTTGACCTCGATCTTCCTGGCCGTGGTGCTGCCGCTGGCCGGCATTCACCTGCCACTGACCAAGACGCTGATCTTCATGACCTTCGTGCTGGGGCTGTTGCCGGTGGTCGGCAACCTGATGTCCAACACCCTGATCTTCATCGTCGGCCTGTCGGTGTCGCTGTGGGTGGCGGTGGCGGCGCTCGGCTACCTGATCGTCATCCACAAGGTCGAGTATTTCCTCAACGCGCGCATCGTCGGTGGGCAGATCAGTGCCAAGTCCTGGGAGCTGCTGCTGGCCATGCTGCTGTTCGAAGCGGCCTTCGGCCTGCCCGGCGTGGTGGCCGGGCCGGTGTATTACGCCTACCTCAAGAGCGAGCTGCGCCAGGCTGGGCTGGTCTGAGCGCACACCGGCCTGCTGCGGCTGACAACGTGTAGGACCGGCTTCAGACGGGAAGCTCTTCGCGCCTGAAGCCGTTCTTGCAGCCTACCACCTTCAGCCGTAGCGCTTGCGCGCTTCGATGGCCAGGCCACTGCCGATGCCGCCGAAGATGTCGCCTTCTACATGTCGGGCGTTGGGCAGCATCTGCGACACGCTATGGCGCAGCGCCGGGATGCCGCTGGAACCGCCGGTGAAGAACACCGTGCTGACCTGCTCGACGCCCACCCCGGCCTTTTCAAGCAAGGCGCTGACGCTGCCACGCACCTGTTCCAGTTGCGCTTCGATGGCCGCCTCGAACAGTGCGCGGGTCAGGTCCACGCCCAGGCCCGGCTCGATGCGCTGCATCGCCACATGACGGCTGTCGGCATGGCTCAGTTCGATCTTGCTGGCTTCCACTTCCATGGCCAGCCAGTGCCCGGCGCGCTGCTCGATGAGCTTGAACAGCCGGTCGATGCCCTGGGTGTCCTCGATGTCGTAGCGCATGCTGCCCAAGGCCAGCTTGGATTTCTGCGAATACACCGAGTTGATGGTGTGCCAGGTGGCCAGGTTGATGTGGTGGCTGGTAGGCATGAAGGCGCCGCTCTTCATCCGGCTGCCATGGCCGAACAGCGGCATCACGCCCTGCAGGCTCAGTTGCTTGTCGAAGTCGGTACCGCCGATGTGCACGCCGCCGGTGGCGAGGATGTCATCCTGGCGCTCGTCACGGGTGCGGCGCTCCGGCGACAGGCGCACCAGCGAGAAGTCCGAGGTACCGCCGCCAATGTCGACGATCAGCACCAGCTCTTCCTGGGTGATGCCCGACTCGTAGTCGAAGGCCGCGGCGATGGGCTCGAACTGGAACGACACGTCCTTGAAGCCGATCTTGCGCGCGACCTCGGCCAGGGTGTCTTCGGCCTCCTGGTCGGCGGCTGCGTCGTCGTCGACGAAGTGCACCGGGCGGCCCAGCACCACCTGTTCGAATTCACGACCGGCAGTGCGCTCGGCGCGTTTCTTCAGTTCGCCGATGAACAGCCCCAGCAGGTCGGTGAACGGCATGGCCGTACCCAGCACGCTGGTGTCGTGCTTGATCAGCTTGGAGCCCAGCAGGCTCTTGAGCGAGCGCATCAGCCGCCCTTCGTAGCCTTCGAGGTATTCGTGCAGCGCCAGGCGGCCGAACACCGGGCGGCGTTCTTCGATGTTGAAGAACACCACCGAGGGCAGGGTGATCTTGTCGTCTTCCAGTGCGATCAGGGTTTCCATGCCCGGGCGCAACCAGCCCACGGTGGAGTTGGAGGTGCCGAAGTCGATGCCGCAGGCACGGGCCGGTGATTGATCAGTCATGGGCGTGCGCCTCCTGGGAAAAAACGGCCGCGCAGTGTATGTCAGTGTTCCGCGATTGCGTAGGGCTGTTTTGCGATCTTCGACGCGTGGCCGATCCAACCGGCGGGGCTGTTGTCCTATGCCGCGCCGACTCTACACTGCGCGGCGCAAACGCTATGGATGAGGAAATGCAATGCCGGTTAGCGAACGAGGGACCCTGCCGTTCTATGTGTTGATCGGGCTGCTGCAAGGAGGGCTGATCCTCCTCGCCCTGCTGCTGGACACGCCGGTACCCGCGCTGGTCGGCGCGGCCCTGGGCGTGAACCTGCAGTTGCTCGGCGGTTGGCCACGCGACCGCGTGCTGTGGCTGGGCATGACCTGGCTGGCCATGGTGCTGGCGGTCATCACCGCCTGGGTGACGAGCATCGACTCGCCGGGCTGGTCGAGCGATAACTGGGCCGTCAGCATGGTGATACTGGGGTACATCGTCACCGCCTTCATCGTCAGCGGCACCGCGCGGCAAGGTGGGCGGGTGCCCTACACCGCGCTGTTCCAGCATGGCTGGAACAACGCCTTCATCATCGCCCTGGCCCTGCTGCTGACCCTGCTGTTCTGGCTGCTGCTGGTGCTGTGCGCCAAGCTGTTCCAGATGCTCGGTATCCGCGCCTTCGACTGGCTGGTCGATAACCGCTACTTCCTGGCATTGAGCCTGCCCGTGGTGGGCTCCCTGGGCATGCGCATGGGGTGCCAGAACGAGCGTGTCATCGGCCTGCTGCGCGGCATCCTG
This sequence comes from Pseudomonas sp. DTU_2021_1001937_2_SI_NGA_ILE_001, assembly GCF_032463525.1. Taxonomy (NCBI): domain Bacteria; kingdom Pseudomonadati; phylum Pseudomonadota; class Gammaproteobacteria; order Pseudomonadales; family Pseudomonadaceae; genus Pseudomonas; species Pseudomonas sp. DTU_2021_1001937_2_SI_NGA_ILE_001. The sequence continues at coordinate 4,394,272 of NZ_CP135971.1, forward strand.
CTCAGCCTGTGCCGCTTCCTGGCCCCCCTGGCGGCGCTGATCGTCGTGCTGTTCACTCTGGCCTTGCCGTTCACCGGCCTGGAGCCGGTGTGGAAGACCGGCTACGCCACGCGCATCCTGGTCGGCCTGGCGGTGGTGATGCTGTACCTGGTCAATGGTGTGTACCAGGACGGCCAGCAGCTGCGGCCCTATAACCGGCCCTTGCTGTGGCTGCTCGACGCCGCGCTGTGCTGCCTGCCGGTGCTCGCCGCCCTGGCGGCCTGGTCGGTATGGCTGCGCATCGACCAGTACGGCCTGACGCCGGCGCGTTGCACGGGCCTGCTGGCCGCCCTGGTAATGGCTGTGCACGGCCTGGCCCTGCTCTGCGCCGTGCTGCGTCGTGGCGGGCCATGGCTGGCCAGTCTGCGGGTCAGCAACCCGATCATCGCGCTGCTGCTGTGCGCGGTGCTGGTGGCCATCAATACCCCCTGGCTGAATTTCGAGCAGCTCAGTGCGCGCAACCAGGTGCAGCGTCTGCTCGACGGGCGCACCCCGCCCGAGACCTTCGACGCCTCCGTGCTGTACTGGGACCTGGGCACGCCGGGGCGCCGGGCCCTTGACCAGTTGCTGGAACAGGTCGACAGCCTGGAGCAGTTCAGCGTCGCCACGCGCCAGGGCCTGAGGGCTCGCCTGCAAGCGACGCGCGACAACGGCAGCTGGGCGCAGCCCGAGCCAGCCGCGCCAGCCAACCTGATCTGGCTTACCGGCAAGGCCCGCGACGCCGAGCAGTTCAGCGACCCCGAGCTGCAAGGCACCGACTGCAATCGCCAGGCGTGCTACCTGTGGGCAGTGGACCTCGACGGTGATGGGCAGGATGAGGTGCTGAGCTTCTCCTCCGGCTGGCCGCAAATACAGCTGTTCCACCACGAGGACGGGCACTGGCGCAAGGTGGGGTACATGGAGGGCAGTATCGTCCCCGAGAAACTGGCCGAGCAGATCCGCGCCGGCAAGGCCACAATCAGGGCGCCGCGCTGGCGCAGCGTCGAAATCGACGGGCAGGTGTTCATTCCGGTGGAAATCGACTGGGGTGGAAAATGAATAAAGCACGCCAGCCAAGTGCTCAAGCAGGGCTGTTTGCCGATACACTCTGCGACTTTGAGCCGTTGCGGATGTCAGTGTCTGACAGGCAGGTTCCTGCGCAGCGGTCGGCTAACCGGTAACGGGTGAGTGTTCGATGGATTTCAAAGACTATTACAAGATACTCGGCGTGGCGCCGACGGCGGACGACAAGGCGATCAAGGCCGCGTACCGCAAGCTGGCCCGCAAGTATCATCCCGACGTAAGCAAGGAAGCCGGGGCTGAAGACAGGTTCAAGGAGGCCAACGAGGCCTACGAAGTGCTGGGCAGTCCTGAAAAGCGTGCCGAATACGACGAGTTGCGCAAGTACGGTCGCCAGGGTCGCCCGTTCCAGGCCCCGCCCGGCTGGCAAAGCCGCAGTGGCGGCAGCGCGGGTGGTTTCGGCGGCGATACCACCGATTTTTCCGAGTTCTTCAGCTCTATCTTCGGCAACCGCGGCGGCCAGGGTGGCCGTCCCAGGGCCCAGGGGCGCAAGGGCCAGGACGTCGACATGGAGCTGGCGATCTTCCTTGAAGAAAGCCTGTCGGGTGAGTCCAAGAAGGTCAGCTACCGGGTGCCGCAGCACAGCGCCAACGGTCAGCGCATGGCCGACATCACCAAGACCCTCAACGTGAAGATTCCCGCTGGCGTCGCCGACGGCGAGCGCATCCGCCTCAAGGGCCAGGGCGCGCCGGGAGTGGCCGGTGGCGAGAACGGCGACCTCTACCTGACCCTGCGCCTGGCGCCGCACCCGTTGTTCGAGGTCGAGGGTAACGACCTGGTGATCCAGGTGCCGCTGGCACCCTGGGAGCTGGCGCTGGGGACCAAGGTCGCGGTGCCGACCCTGACCGGGCGCATCAACCTGACCATCCGCCCGGACAGCCAGAACGGCCAGCGCTTGCGAGTCAAGGGCAACGGCTTGCAGGACAAACAGGGCCAGCGCGGCGATCTCTATGCCCAATTGAAAGTGGTCATGCCCACCCAGAACGATGAAGCCAGCCGGGCCTTGTGGCAGAAACTGGCCGACAAGGCCGGCTTCGATCCGCGCAGTGGTTGGGGCCGTTAGGCCAGGCGTATTTCAGCCGCAATACTGTTCGCTTAAGCGACATGTGGCCCGGTGGGAGCGGCTTTAGCCGCGAAAGCACCAGAAAATTCAGCGCATCTGTTGTGAACAGGCGGTCGCTTCGCGGCTGAAGCCGCTCCTACCCGGTCTAACTGACCAGTATTGGCTTTAGCCGCAATACTGTTCGCTTAAGCGGCATGTGGCCCGGTGGGAGCGGCTTTAGCCGCGAAAGCACCAGAAAATTCAGCGCATCTGTTGTGAACAGGCGGTCGCTTCGCGGCTGAAGCCGCTACCCGTTCTAATTGACCCGTATTGCGGCCAAGCTCGTTACTGGCCCTCTATCGGGTCCATGGGCAGCTGCTTGTAGTACAGCGCCGTGGCGCTCAAGCGGCCATCGGGGCTGGCGCAGTAGTCGGGGATTTCGCCGACACGGTGGTAGCCCAGCGCCCGATAGAAGCTTTCGGCGGGGGATTGCGCTTCGGTGTCCAGGTACAGCAGGCCGCGCTGGCGTTGCCGGGCCTGCTGCTCCACCGCCGCCATCAACTGCCTGCCCAAGCCCTGTTGACGGGCGCGGTGCAGCACCATCAGCTTCTGCACCTCGGCACGGTTCTGGCCATTGGGCTTCTGACACAGCGACAGCTGCACGCTGGCCAGTACCTGCTGCGCGTCGTCGATGATGACCCAGATCAGCAGGCTGTCGTTATTCAGGTCAGCCTGCAGGCCATCGACCCAGGCCAGTGCCTGGGCGTCGTCCAGATCGGCCATGAAACCCACCGAGGCTCCGTGCGCTACGGCATCGCCCAGCAGCGCGGCCAAGCCTTCTCGATAGTGCGGCAGCTCTTGCAGGGTGATGCGCTGCATCCGGGCTTGGGCCATGGGCTGTTCCGTTCAACGCCGTGGTGCTTGGGAGGCCGGGGCGCTGGCGCCCGGCGTGAGGTCCAGTTGCAGGAAGGTCAGGTCCAGCCAGCGGCCGAACTTGGTGCCCACTTGCGGCATCTGCCCGGTAATCGCGAAGCCGAGGCGCTGGTGCAGGGCCACGGACGCGGCGTTGCCGCTTTCCACGGCGGCCACCATGATGTGTTTGCCACAGGCCCGTGCGCGCTCGATCAGCGCGGTCATCAACTGCGGGCCAAGACCTTTGCCACGCTGGTCGGCACGCACGTAGACCGAATGTTCCACGGTATGCCGGAAGCCTTCGAAGGGCCGCCAGTCGCCGAATGACGAATACCCCACCACCTCGCCGAGCGGATCGAGGGCCACTAGGATCGGGTAGCCCTGGGCCTGGCGGGCATAGAACCAGGCCTGGCGGTTGTCCAGATCAACGGGCTGCTCGTTCCAAATGGCGGTGGTGTTGAGTACCGCGTCGTTGTAGATGTCGAGGATGCCGGGCAGGTCGGCAGGCAGGGCGTCGCGAATCAGGATGGTCATCAAGAGGCTCCAGTGAGAGCCGCAGTCTGGCGTGGTCGACTGCCTGCTGGCAAGCGGGCAGTCGTGCCTGGCCAAGGTCATAGCGCCTGGCACTGCTCCAGGCCATGGCCGCCGCCGGCCAGGTGAGGGGTGTAGTAGTACTTGCTCAAGCGGTGCCGCCCATCCTGGTCAGTCTCGACTTCGGCGATGCCGACACCGTGGTCCTGCAGCTTGGGGTCGTCATGGGCGAAGTAAAGCGCCAGGGCCTTCGGCGCAGAGGCGGCGAAGCCGGTGTAGCGGCTTTGGTCCGCCAGGGTCATGCTGAAGGTATACGCACCATGTGTTCCAGTGCTCTGCGCTGCCTCCAGCTTGAACTCGATGATCCCCTGGAAGTCGCCCCCGTGGCTATCGTGACCACTGCATTGGTAGCGACCGCTGTAGTCGGGGCCGGTAAAAGGCGGTGGGCTGGCGGTGGCCTGCAAGGAAAGGAGTACCAGGCCGGTAGCGAGTATTTTGCGCATGGTGATCTCTGCCTGTGGGTCAATGGGCATGGAATGGCCGGCAGCACAGAGCGGCCAACGAGCGCAGGACTATAGAGGCGGTGTGCGAGGCTTCAAGGCATGTAGCGGGGTATTTGGTTGCGGGATTTTTCTATGGGGCGGGGAATATCGTTGTTGAAACAAGGTGTTATGCAAAGGTGGCGGTTTCTGCATGAAAACAGAGCGGGGTCCGAAGCATGTCGAGTGAGGAATTCATCACAAAACCGCTCGCCGTCTTCGGACCCCGCTTCGGCAATTTAAGCTTCTGCGGGGCATTTGGCAAAGCTTGTAGCAACTATTTGCACAAATGGCGGTCGCGCCGGACGGCCGGTATTCCGGCGCTTTGCGATCAGTTGGCGAGTGCCATCCGGCTGCGCACCACCAGGTTGTCCAGCGCCCAAATCAGCAGCATCGAAATGCCTACCAGCGGAAACAGCGCACCCAGGACCAGCATCACGGCGATGGCGGTTTTCCAGCGTGGCAGGTCGTGGCGCAGCGGCGGCACGCCCAGGCCACCTTGCGGGCGGCGCTTCCACCAGATCACCAGGGCGCTGACCGAACCGAGCAGGATCATCAGGCACACCAGCAGCATCAGCAGCTGGTTGAGCCAGCCGAAGAACTTGCCTTCATGCAGCATCACGCCCAGCTCGGTAGCCCGCGATACCAGGCCGTAATGCTCCCAGCCCACCTGGGCCAGCACCTTGCCGCTGTACTGGTCGATATGCAGGGTGGCGTCGTTGCGCGGGTCATCGGCGAACACCGACACCGTGTACACGCCCTCGGCGGTCTTCGGCGCGCTGATGCTGTAGCCGGGTTCGATCTGGTAACGGGTGGCGATATCCACCACATCCTGCAAGCTCACCCGCGGGTCGGCGGGGCCGCTGGAAGCACCGTGGTGCTGCATGTGCTCGGCATGTTCGCCGCCGGACACCGGCAGCGGGGTGTTCTCCACCGCCCAGGGCACGGTCTGTTGCGTGGCCGTGTTCAGCTCGCCGGCCAGGCGTTTGGACTGCGGCACGTCGGTCCACATCGCCGCCGGGAAGCTGTTCCAGACCTCGGCATATTGCTTGCCCCAGAAGCCGGTCCAGGTCATGCCGCTGAGCAGCATGAACAACAGCAGCAGCGAGCCCCAGAAGCCGCTCACCGCATGCAGGTCACGCCATAGCACCCGACCGCGCCGCGACAGCCGGGGCCACAACACCCCGGCCGGGTTGCGCCCGCGCGGCCACCACAGGTACAGCCCCGATACCACCAGCACCACACCCCAGCCGGCGGCCAGTTCGATGAGCCGGTCGCCGGGCGTACCGATCAGCAGTTCGGCGTGCAGGCCCCGGGCGATGGCCTGCAGGTTGTTCTTCGCATCCTGCACGCCGAGGATATTGCCCCGGTAGGGATCGATGAACACGTTGAGGTCGCGGCCCTGGTAATTGAGCACGAACTGCGCGCTGCCTTCGGCGTCCACCGGTGGAAAGTACTTGCTCACTTTCGCACCGGGCCAGCCCATCAGCACCTCATGCTGCTGCATGTCGGCGCTGATGCGCTGCGTGCCGGGTTGCACGTGGAGGAAGTCGCGGTACATCAGGTTGTCGAGCTGCGGCTTGAACAGGTAGATGATCCCGGTGAGGGCCAGCAGGATCATGAACGGCGCGACGAACAGCCCGGCGTAGAAATGCCAGCGCCAGGCCAGGTTGTAGAAAGAGGGCTCAGCTTTTTTCATGGCTGTGCACCTCGGCGGATGAGTGGGAGGCCACCGACAGGCCGGGCACGCGCAGGCGCCTCTTGGCCCAGGCGTGCGCACACGTAGCATTGCAACGGTTCATGGTGCGTTCCAGAAGACAGTCTCATGGGCGCAGCACTTCAGGCTGCGCGGTCATTTCAGGACAGCTGCCGGAAAGGCGGGGCGCGGCTCTGGGCGTGCAGGAAGACGGTGCGTCGCGCATGCCCTTCGCGGGTCAGCGCCGCGTAGAACTCCGAAGGCTTGGGTGGGGTGGCGGCCAGCAGGGTCAGCATCTGCGGCAGCGCGGGGCAGCCGAACAGCAGCGTGCAATAGCCACACTTGGCCCACAGCGCGTGGTCCATGGGCGCCGCGTGCGCCGCGGTGGCTGGCTCGGCCTGCAGCGAATGATGGCCGCCAGGCGCATGGGCCATGGAGGCACTGGCGTGGTGAGCGGCGGGCAGGCGCATGCCAGTGTGATGCTCCATCGGCATCGACTGAGAAATCAGCGGGCCGATGAAGATCATCATCATCGCGAACAGCGCCAGCCAGGTGCCGCGCCCGGGGGGCGCAGACCGGCTGGCATGGCGACGCGGCAAGGCGTTCATGCGTGGCTGGCTCAGTGTACGTGTTCAGTGGCCTGTTTCTGGACCTGCACCTGGACTTCGACGGCACCGGCCTTCTCGAAATGCAGGGTCAGGGGGAAGCGCTGGCCTTCGCTCAGCTGCGAGCGATCCTTGATGTCCAGCAGCATCACATGGTAGCTGGAAGGCGCGAACAGCACCTGGCCACCGGCGGGAATCTCGACGCTCGGCACCGGTTGCATTTTCATCAGGTCGCCGGCCTGCACGTGCTGGTGCAGCTGCGCCTGACCGGCGATGGGGCTGTCGGCAGACAGCAGGCGGTCGGCTTCAGGGCCTTTGTTATCGAGGGTGAAGTAGGCGGCCACGGTGGGTGCGTTGGGTGGCAGCTGCATCGACCAGGGGTGGCCGATCATCAGGCTGCCAGCCTTGTATTCGTGGGCATGGGCGAAGGCCGCGGGCAACAGCAGGGCGGCCAGCAGCAGAGCTTTCTTGAGCATGGACGTTCTCCAGTGAGTCGTGGGATATGGCGTGCAGACCCTCAGACGTGTGGAGAAGCCCTCGGATTGGCCGCCGGCCATTGCAGATGCGGCGCTTGAGGGGTGGGCAGCAGGTAGGCGGGTAGCCGTACCGGCGGCTGCCAGGCGAACAGCCCGGCAGGCAGTCCCGCCGGGAGCATCACCGTCAGCCCGCCGCTGCAGCACAGGCAATGCTGCATGCCACTGTGCGGGTCCTTTTGCGGCTGGCCATGATCGCCCAGCGACAGCGCGGCCAGTTGCGCATTGGCGCCACAGAAACCACCCAGCAACAACGACACATCCACGCCGCGCGGCGCATTGGGCGCCAGGGGCATGGCCAGCAGGCTGAACAGCAGCGCGAAGCAGGCGATCCAGGCTGTCGTCGTGCGGCGTGCAGACATGGCAGGTTCCGTGGGTGGGCGGGTAAGCGACTCATTTAGCCTGAACGGGGGCAGGAAGTAAAAGCATCGGGCGCGACCTTGTGTCGCGTCACGGCCCTTGGACGTGGTTCCAGTCGCGAAGGGCCGTCACAGCCAAAGCCCTATCAGCAGGCCCAACGCAGGTCAGGTCAATGCCGCCAAGGCCGCCAGCACTTCACTGACGCTGCCCAGTTCACGATCCACCGGTGGCAGGGCCGGGCGTTTGAGGATCAGCACGGGGATGCCGCGTTCGCGGGCTACCTGCAGTTTGGGCTCGGTGGACGCGCTGCCGCTGTTCTTGCTGATCAGCACGTCGATGTCGCGCTCGGCGAACAGCCGGCGTTCATCTTCGAGCTTGAACGGCCCGCGCGCGGCGATGATCTCGCAGCGGGCGTTACCGGGCGCGCTGTCCAGGGCGCGCAGGGTCCAGAACTGCCCAGCAGGGATTTCGTCCAGGTGCTGCAAGGGTTCGCGGCCCAGGGTGAACAGCGGGCGCTTGAAAGGCGCCAGGGCGGCGCTCAATTCGGCCCAGCCGTCCACCTCGCGCCAGTCGTCATTCGCGCCAGGTTGCCAAGCCGGGCGGCGCAGCGCCCAGCAGGGGATGCCGGTCAGCGTTGCCGCCTGGGCGGCGTTGCGGCTCATTTGCGCTGCGTAAGGATGGGTAGCGTCCAGCAGCAGGCCGATGCCCTGTTCGCGTATGAACGCCGCCAGCCCTTCGGCGCCGCCGTAGCCGCCGACCCGCACCTGGCAGGGCAGGTCGGTCGGCACACGGCCGACGCCGGCCAGGCTGTAGAGGTGCTCAGGACCCAGGGTCCGGGCGATGGCCAGGGCGTCGGCGACGCCACCGAGCAGCAGGATGCGTTTCATCTGGAGATTCTCATGTGGCGTGGCCGACGATGCCGCCCTGACGGTCGATGGCGAAGACTTCCACCTCGACGCTGGCGGGCACTACGCTGCGGGCGAAGGCCAGGGCGTGGCGGCACACCACATCGCCAAGCGGCACGGCCGCCGCATGGCTCAGGGCCAGAGCCTGCTGGCTGGTATTGGCGGCGATGATCTGCTGTTGCAGGTCGTCACTGGCGCCGACCTCGGCGGCCCAGCGCGCCAGCTGCGGCAGATCGATGCTCGAATGCCGGCTGTGCAGGTCCATATGTCCGGCGGCCAGTTTGCTGATTTTGCCAAAGCCGCCGCACAGGCTCAGCTTCTGCACAGGCACCTTGCGCAGATGCTTGAGTACCGCACCGGCGAAGTCGCCCATTTCGATCAGCGCGATGTCGGGAATGCCGTAAACCCTGCGCATGGTGTCTTCGCTGGCGTTGCCGGTACAGGCCGCGATATGCAGGTAGCCATTGGTAGCGGCAACATCGATGCCTTGGTGAATGGAGGCGATGTAGGCCGCGCAGGAAAAGGGCCGGACGATGCCGCTGGTGCCCAGAATCGACAGGCCGCCGAGAATGCCCAGGCGCGGATTCATGGTCTTCAGCGCCAGCGCCTCACCGCCCTGCACGCCAATGGTCACTTCGAAACCGCCGGCGTGGCCGGTTTCGGCGGCCAGTTGCTGCAGGTGTTCGGTCATCATGCGGCGTGGCACCGGGTTGATCGCCGGCTCGCCCACGCCCAGCACCAGGCCGGGGCGGGTCACCGTGCCCACGCCAGGGCCGGCGACAAAGCGCACGCCCGGCTCGCCGGTCAGCCGCACCTGGGCGAACACCAGCGCGCCGTGGGTCACGTCCGGGTCGTCACCGCCATCCTTGAGGGTGCCGGCTTCGGCGCCGCCCTCCAGCAACCGGCAGAACTCCAGGCGCATCTGCACCTGCTTGCCCTTGGGCAGGGTGATCTGCACCGCATCGCACGCCGGCCCGCCGAGCAGCAGGCGTGCCGCCGCCAGGCTGGTGGCCGTGGCGCAGCTGCCGGTGGTCAGGCCGGTGCGCAGCGGGGCGGGTTGCTCGGCGGTTTCTTCGCGCATCAGGGTTTGACCGCCTCCAGCAGGGTGATGGGCAGGGCCTGGCGCCAGGTGTCGAACTCCCCCAGCGGCCGTGCATGCGCCACGTGCAGACGGGTCAGTTCGCCGCCGTGGCGCTCGCGCCAGTTCAGCAGGGCCATTTCGCTTTGCAGGGTCACGGCGTTGGCGACCAGGCGCCCACCGGTACGCAACTGCTCCCAGCAGGTTTCCAGTACGCCAGGGCGGGTCACGCCGCCACCGATGAAAATCGCATCCGGGCGCTCCAGGCCGGCCAGGGCCTCGGGGGCCGCGCCGCGTACCAGTTGCAGGCCCGGTACGCCGAGGCGGTCGCGATTGCCTTCGATCAGCGCCTGGCGGCCTTCATCGGCCTCGATGGCGATGGCCCGGCAGCTGGGATGCGCGCGCATCCATTCGATGCCGATGGAACCGCAGCCAGCGCCGACGTCCCAGAGCAGTTCGCCGGGCAGCGGCGCCAGGCGGGCCAGGGTCACTGCGCGTACGTCGCGCTTGGTGAGCTGGCCGTCATGCTCGAAGGCCTGGTCCGGCAGGCCGGCCAATGGGCTCAGGCGCAGGGTGTCGGGGGCGATGCGGCAGTCGATGGCCACCAGATTCAGCGCGGCGATGTCCGGGTTCTGCCAGTCGCCAGCCAGGCCTTCGACGCGGCGTTCCGCCGGGCCGCCCAGGTGTTCCAGCACGGTCATCCGGCTCGGCCCGAAGCCGCGCTCGCGCAGCAACGCGGCCAGGGCAGCCGGGCTGCTGCCGTCGTTGCTCAGCACCAGCAGGCGCAGGCCGTGGTGCAGGTGCGCGTTGACCGCCGCCAGCGGGCGAGCCACCACCGACAGGGTGACCACATCCTGCAGGGCCCAGCCCATGCGTGCCGCCGCCAGGGAATAGGAGGAGGGCGCTGGCAGCACGAGCATCTCGCTGTGCTCCACCAGCCGCGACAGGCTTACGCCGACGCCGTAGAGCATCGGGTCGCCGCTGGCCAGCACGCACACCGGCTGGCCACGGCGTTCCAGGACCGCATTGAGCGAAAAGGGACTGGGCCAGGGATGGCGCTGCGCGGCGATGCACGGCGGCAGCAGGGCGAGCTGGCGGGTGCTGCCGAACACTTCGGCGGCATTGAGCAGGGCATGCCGGGCATTGCGGCCCAGGCCCTTGTAGCCGTCTTCTCCGATGCCCACGACGGTCAGCCACGCAGCCATTTACATTCCTCGATCCGAACATCCGACAGAGCGTTTTTCATGCCTGCCGCCAAAGCAGGCATAATACCGCGCCCGACGGGAACAATGCTCCCGCGCTGTCTTCAGTCTGTCCGCATCGGTGATCCCTTGAACGAGCCGCAGTCCGCTCGCCCATCCTTCGCTACGCCCCGTCCCTCGGCCTGTCCGGGGTTGTTGCGTATCGTCGCGGCGCGCGATGGCGGAATCTGCCGGGTCAAGCTGGCCGGTGGGGTACTGAGCGCCGAGCAGGCCCTGGCGGTGGCCGCAGCGGCCGAGACGCATGCCGGCGGAGTGATCGAACTCACCAACCGCAGCAACCTGCAGATTCGCGGCATCCATGGCGATCATCAGGCGCTGGTCGCCGACCTGCTGGGCGCCGGCCTGGGCCCTGGCAATCCGGCCAGCGACGATGTGCGCAACCTGATGCTCAGCCCCAGCGCGGGGCTGGACCGCGACATGCTGCTCGACACCCGGCCGCTGGCGGCGCAGATCCTCACTTCGCTGGAGCAGCGCCCGCGGCTGCATCAGCTTTCGCCGAAGTTCGCCGTGTGCCTGGATGGCGGCGAAGGCCTGGCGATGCGTGAACACCCTCATGACCTGTGGTTGTCGGCCCTGCAGCGCGACGGGCAAACCTGGCTGGCGTTCGGCCTGGCCGGTTGCCCGGCCTTCGATGCGCCGCTGGCGGCGGTGCCGGTCGAGCAGGGCCATGCACTGGTGCTGGCGGTGCTGGAGCTGTTCCTCGACCTGGCCAGCCCCGAGCAGGCGCGTATGCGCCAGTTGTTGAGCGACCTGCCGGCGGCGGCTTTCCTGGCGCAGTTGCGGGCTCGCATTCCGGTGCCGCTGGAGGCAGTCGAAGGCTGGCAGAAGCCTGCGACGAACCAGGATTACCGCCACCTGGGGCTTTATCCACAGGCGCAGGCCGGGTGCGTGGCGGTGGGCGCCGCCGCGCCGCTCGGGCGGCTGACCAGCACCACCTTGCGCCAGGTGGCGCGATTGGCGGTGCAGTACGGCGACGGCCAGCTGCACCTGACGCCCTGGCAGAGCCTGCTGTTGCCCAACGTGCCTGCCGAACGTGGCCAGGCGCTGCTGGAGGCGCTGCAGGCGCTGGGCCTGCTGGTTTCACCTGACCAGGCGCTGGCGCGTCTGACCGCCTGCAGCGGCGCCCAGGGTTGCGCCAAGGGGCTGGCCGACACCAAGGCCGATGCCGTGCGCCTGGCCGAGCGGCTGCCCGGTGGTGTCAGCGCCCACCTCACCGGCTGCAAGCGCTCCTGCGCGGCTGCCCATGTGGCGCCGTTCACCCTGCTGGCGGTGGCGCCCGGCCGTTACGATCTTTACCAGCGTGATGCGCAGCACCCGGGCTTCGGTGTGCTGCGCGCTCGCGACCTCACTATTGACGCCGTCGGCGCACACCTGGCCGTCGACTCACGGAGCCACACTGCATGATTGATTACATCCGCGATGGTCAGGAGATTTATCGCAACTCCTTCGCGATCATCCGCGCCGAAGCGCGGCTGGAGACCATCCCCGCCGACCTGGAAAAACTCGCCGTGCGGGTGATTCATGCCTGCGGCATGGTCGATGTGGTCGACGACCTGCGTTTCTCCCCGGGCGCCGGCACCGCCGGGCGCCAGGCCCTGGCGGCGGGCGCACCGATTCTCTGCGATGCGCGAATGGTCTCCGAGGGCATCACCCGTGCTCGCCTGCCGGCCAGCAACCCGATCATCTGCACCCTGCACGACGAAGGCGTGCCGGAGCTGGCCAAGAGCCTGGGTAACACCCGCTCGGCGGTCGCCCTGGAACACTGGCGCGAGCACCTGGAAGGCAGCGTGGTGGTGATCGGCAATGCGCCGACCGCGCTGTTCTACCTGCTGGAGATGCTCGATGCCGGCGCCCCCAAGCCGGCGCTGATCATCGGCTTCCCGGTGGGCTTCGTCGGCGCCGCCGAGTCCAAGGACATGCTCGCCGCCGACAGCCGTGGCGTGCCCTATGTGATCGTCCAGGGCCGGCGTGGCGGCAGCGCCATGGCGGTGGCGGCGGTCAACGCCCTGGCCACGGAGGTGGAGTGATGCAGGCACGCGGCAAACTCATCGGCCTGGGCGTCGGCCCTGGCGATCCGGAGCTGATCACCGTCAAGGCGCTGCGCCTGCTGCGCGAGTCGCCGGTGGTGGCGTATTTTGTGGCCAAGGGCAAGAAGGGCAACGCCTTCGGCATCATCGAGGGCCACTTGCAGCAGGCGCAGACCCTGCTGCCGCTGGTCTATCCGGTGACCACCGAGGTGCTGCCCGCACCGCTGTCCTACGAACAGGTGATCAGCGACTTCTACGACCAGGCCAGCCTGGAAGTGGCCGCGCACCTGGACGCCGGCCGTGACGTGGCGGTTATCTGCGAAGGCGACCCGTTCTTCTACGGCTCCTACATGTACCTGCACGACCGCCTGGCTGAGCGCTACCCGGCCGAAGTGATTCCCGGCGTGTGCTCGATGCTCGGCGGCGCCTCGGTGCTTGGCGCGCCGCTGGTGTACCGCAACCAGAGCCTGTCGGTGCTATCTGGCGTGCTGCCCCACGAGGAACTCAGGCGCAAGCTGGCCGACGCCGACGCGGCGGTGATCATGAAACTGGGGCGCAACTTCCATAAGGTGCGCGAGGTGCTCGGCGATCTGGGCCTCGCGGGCCGCGCGCTGTACGTTGAGCGGGCGACCATGGCCAACCAGAAGATCGTGCCGCTGGATGACGTCGACCCGATGTCGTCGCCGTACTTCTCGCTGATCATCGTGCCGGGCGAAAGGTGGCAAGGCTGATGGCTGACAACGCTCCGGCCATCGTCATCCTCGGCAACGGCGGCCTGGCCACCGCCCGGCGTATCCAGCAGGTACTGCCTGCCGCCCAGGTGCTTGGCCTCGAAGGCCGCGTGCAGGGCGCCGATCATGCCTATGCGGAGTTCGGCGCCACGCTGCGCCAGCTCTACCAGAGCGGCGCACCGATCATTGCCCTGTGCGCGGCGGGCATCGTGATCCGCACCCTGGCGCCGCTGCTGCAGGAAAAAGGCAGCGAGCCGCCGGTGCTGGCCGTGGCCGAAGACGGCAGCGCGGTGGTGCCGTTGCTCGGCGGCCTGGCCGGGGTCAACGCGCTGGCCCGTGAGATTGCCAGTGCATTACAGGTGCCGCCGGCGATCACCACCAGCGGCGAGCTGCGTTTCGGCACCTGCCTGCTCAATCCGCCGGCCGGTTACGCACTGGCTGATCTGGAGCAGGGCAAGCGCTTCGTCTCCGACCTGTTGGGCGGCGAGACCGTGCGCATCGAGGGCGACGCCCCTTGGCTGGGTACGGCGCAGTTGCCGCAAGCCACCGATGCCCGGCGCACCATCCATGTCGGCCACGCGCTGCGTGAGCCGGCGGTCGATGAGCTGCTGATCCACCCGCGCAACGTGCTGGTGGCTATTGGCGAGGCGGGCGACGGGCTGGCCGACGAGGTGCGCGCTGTGCTGCGTCAGGCCGGTATCGCCCAGCCGTCCCTGGCCGGTCTGCTGGCCGCCGATGCCCAGATGGCCGATTCTCGCGTGCACCAGGCCGCCGCGCAGTTGCAGGTGCCGGTGCGCTATCTGGCGGCGTCGGATAGCGCGACGCGCCTGACCCAGACCGGCCTGGCGCTCCAGGTGCTGCCCGGTCCGCTGTCCATCGGGGTGGCCGCACGGCCGTTGAACATGACGCGCATCGGTCGCCCGCGTGGGCGGCTGGCGGTCATCGGCCTGGGGCCTGGCGCGCGCGAGCTGATGGTCCCTGCGGTGCAGGCCGAGCTGGCGCGTGCCACCGACGTCCTGGGCTACGAGACCTACGTGCGCATGGCCGGCCCGTTCCGTGACGATCAGGTGCTGCATAACACCGACAACCGCGAAGAGATGCAGCGCGCGCGGCATGCCTTCGAGCTGGCCGCTCAAGGACGTTCGGTGGTCATGGTGTCCTCGGGTGACCCGGGGGTGTTCGCCATGGCTGCCGCGGTGCTCGAAGCGCTGCATGAAGTGGTCGACGATCCGGCCCGTGAGGACTGGCGCGGCGTCGAGCTGCAGATTCTGCCCGGCGTGTCTGCCAGCCTGGCCACGGCGGCACTGGCCGGTGCGCCCCTGGGGCATGACTTCTGCGTGGTGTCGCTGTCGGACAACCTCAAGCCCTGGTCGATCATCGAGCGACGCCTTGACCTGGCGGCGCAGGCCGATCTGGTGCTGGCCTTCTACAACCCGATCTCCCGTGCCCGGCCCTGGCAACTGGGGCAGGCGCTGGACATCGTGCGTCGGCATCGCGCAGCGGACACCCCGGTCACCCTGGGCCGCGACGTAGGCCGCCCGGCACAGGCGCTGCGGGTGGTGACCCTCGGCGAGCTGACGCCGGAAATGGTCGACATGCGCACCATGGTGCTGGTCGGCTCGTCGACCACCTGCACCTTCCCGCGGGCCGATGGCGGGCAGTGGGTGTATACCCCGCGCTGGTATGGCAGCAAGCCCTGACCCCTCGGCGGCCGGTCCTTCGGGGTCGGCCGCTGACGTTGTCCGCCGTAGGAAACGGTCCGTAACAAGTATTCAGAACCTGTATTGAACCCCGCGATTTCCTCTCTGATGTGAGGCGCCATTGCCGGACGCGCGCCGATCACTGCTGTCATCCGTTTCTCTGCATTTTTGTTGCCCTTCCGGCGGCTGTGGTTCTCGCCTTTGGGCTGGGGGGTAATGGAGAAAATTCTGTATTCAGCTCGCGGTAGGAGGCAGACCGATCCTACAGCCAGCAGATCGTATTCCGCCCTTTGCTGGCGGTAGGGCCGCTCGGCGTTCCTCGCTAGCCTGCGGGTCGTCCATGAGGACTCCCACCCAAGAAGGAACGATGATCATGAATACCCCAAGCCCTTTGAACGCCGACCCACGCCTGAACTACATCGCCAATTGCGAGCTGAGCGACTGCAGCCATTCGCTGGCCGAGCATGTTGCCGCGACGCCGATGGCCCTAGACGATGAGCAACCCGCACCGGTCGCTCAAGGGGCCGTGGTCGCCAGCAGCCTGCTGGCCTTCACCGAAGGCACCTCGACGCAGAATCGCCAGGACGTTATGGACTCCTTCCTGTTCGCCACCCTGGTGGCCAACAAGGCCTTCAACCCGGAAACCGAGAGCCCACTGTGGTACGGCAAGTTCAACGAGGTGCTGTCGCGCCTCGGCTGGCTGTCCAGCCAGTGGCGCTACGCCCGCTACCAGGCGCAGGGGCAGCGCCTGTCCATGGACCAGGTTGGCCTGGAAATCATCGCCTCGGCCCTGGCCGCCGCCGCGTTACCCGGCCCGGCTTCCGTGGCCATGCTCAAAGTCGCCACCGATGCCGTACAGGCGCTGCGGGCCAAGGACGAGCCACTGCGTCTGTTCGAGCGCCAGAGCCGCACTCACCAGGGTGGTCATTTCCGCATGGCGTCGTGCAGCGAGTCCGGCGATGGGCTGGTCAACGTGGTGATGGGGGCGGTCAGCTTCAAGGCCAACACCGAAGTGCGCGATGTTCTGTTCTGGGAATGGGGCAGCGCCGATGTCGAGACTTATCGCGGTGAAGACAGCCTGGTGCTGAACAGCCGCCTGTATGCCCAGCACCGTGAGCTGGTGCAGGAGAAGCTGGCGGCCGGCTCGCGCCAGGCCATCGCCGAGTTCGATATCTGAAGACCGGGTGCCAGACAGGAGCGGATCATGAACCAGCCATCGAGTGACGTGATCGTCAATGCCGGTTGCCTGTTGTTCTTCCATGGGCAGCCCCACGACCAGGACGTTCTGGACTCCACCCTCTACGTGCAACTGGCCGCCTCGCGCAAGCATTCGCGCTTCGCCGAGTACCCGCAGTGGAAGGCCACCTGGTTGCAGGCCGCACTGCGCTTTGGCTGGCTGTCACAGGCCAGCGAAAGCTTCTTGCAGCCGGCACCGGAACTGACCACGGCCACGCTCTGGGACTGGGCGCGCGCGTGGCGGCCCGGGTTCGTCAGCGCTGCCTTGCTCGAACGCAGCGAAGCAGCGCTGGCCGACTGTCAGGCCCTGCAACCGGCGTTCGAACTGTTCGCCTCCCAGGTGCTGGCACCGGAGGGCACAACCTTGGCCCTGCAGCTGGGGTTGGTGGACACCGATGACAGCCTTACGCTGCTGCAGCTGCATTTCACCAGCCGTTGCGCCCTGGCCGCCGATGAACTGCTGGGCCCTTGGTGTCGCGAGCGCATTCGCGGCAACGTGAGCCTGAGCTTTCACCGGCTGATCCTCTCTCATACGCTCTATGCGCCGTTGCGCGAGGCTTTCGCCAAGGCCTTGCGCGATCGGCGTCCAGGGTTGGTCATGCCGCTTGCGCGGCGCGCGGAAATGCCATGAGTGCGCCGGACTTCGTTGCCCGAGTGGGCGAGCTGGACAGCTTGTTGGCATTCTACGCCTCGGTGCCGACCGAATACCGGGACGACATTCAGGACGTGTTGCTATACGCCCAGCTGTTCGCCAGCCATCTCAATGACTTCCAGGGCCAGTGGCACAACTGGATGCACTACTACCGCGATCGTCTGGAAAGTCATGGCTTCGTGCGGCAGAACCTGGTGATCAAGGATGCGGTACTGCTCAGCAGTGTCTCGGACTTCGAGACCGCCAGCTTCCGCCTGGCCAGCAGCGTGGCCAGCGCCGAGGTCAGCGCGCTGGTTCGAGGGGCGGTTCGCTGGTTGGGTATTCGTGACATGGCCACGGCTTACTTTCGCGGCGGCGGATTTTCCGAAAGCCGCGGCAGTATGCAGATCGTGCCCTGCGAGATGACCAACGACGGTCTGCCAAGCGTGATGCTCTGTGCGCTGCGGGTCGGCGTCGACCATGGTTCGGCCGGCATGCGTCGGCTGGTGCTGCACTTCAAGGGCGGCAGCTACCGGTTCGAACCCCAGCGTTATGCTGCACGTCGTGCCAGCGTGCAGGGCTATCTGGCTGACAAGAGCCACGCGGTGATTCGGGCGTTCGACCCGAGCGAGCTGGGCTTGCTGGCGCCTTGAACGGCGCTAGCCGGTAACCAGGTAACCGCGAATACCAGTGAAGATGATCTGCGCCGCCAGGGCGCAGACGAACAGCCCCATGAGGCGGCTGACGATCTGCAGACCCTGGTCGCCCAGCAGGCGTTCGATACGGTTGGCCATGAACAGCACCAGCCCCACGGTGAAGCTGGCCAGGGCAATGCCCAGCAGGGCGAGGATCTTGTCGTCCCAGTGGGGCTGGCTGACGCCCATCACCAGCAAGGCACCGATGGTGCCCGGGCCTACGGTGATGGGAATGGTCAGCGGCACGATGCTGACGTCCTGCTGCACGTTATCGGTCTGCACCGCCGACTTGCCCTGCGCCATGCCCAGCGCGGAAATGAACAGCACGCTGCCGGCGCCGATGCGAAAGGCGTCCACGGTGATACCGAACACATCGAAGATCACCCGCCCGAACAGGTACAGCAGCACGCTGGACAGCAGGGTGGCCAGCGCAACCTTCCATGCCAGGCGCTTCTGTTCCTTGCGCGAATAGCCACGCGACAGGCTGATGAAACACGACAGCACGAAGAAGGGGCTGTAGAGCACCAACATCTTCAGGTAGACGCTGGACAGCAGATGCAGCATGGCAGGCGCTCGCGCAAGGAAGAGGTCGCCAGTCTAGGGGTTTTGAGCGCGGCTTGCTCGAACGCCGCCCTCTTGGCTACCGATTTCAGTTCTGCTGATAGGTCTTTTCGTCACGCATCGTCGACCTGAGCCGTTCGCGCTGCGCCAACCAGTATTCGATCAGCTCGCGCAGTTGCGACAGCTCCACCGGCTTGGCCATGTGGCCGTCCATGCCGGCCTGGCGGGCACGGTCCTTGTGTTCGCTGAGGATGTGCGCGGTCAGCGCCACGATCGGCGTACGCACCCGCTGGTTGCCCACTTCCCAGGCGCGCAGTTGCTCGGTAGCGGAAAAACCGTCGAGCACCGGCATCTCGCAGTCCATCAGCACCAGGTCGTAGCGCTGGGCTTTCATTGCGCGCAGCGCTTCCTCGCCATTGTTGGCGGTGTCGGGCTTGAGGTTGAGCTTGCCCAGCATGCCGCGGATCACCTTGGTGGAGATGTTGTTGTCTTCGGCCACCAGAATCCTGAAGTCGCTGGGCAGTTCGATGGGCTTGGCGACCATCGGTGCCGGGGCTGGCACGGTCGGGGAGTCCCCCTTGTTTCGTTGCGTCAGCTCATCGGCCAAGGTGGTCTTGAGGGTATAGCCGGCCACCGGCTTGGCGAGAATGCGCTTGATCCCGGCATTGCGCGCAATGACCTTGCTCGGTGCATCGCTGATGCCGGTGAGCATGATCAGCAGGATGTCGTGGTTCAGGCTGGGGTCTTCCTTGATCTTCGCCGCCAGTTGCATGCCGGTCATGCCGGGCATGTTCTGGTCGAGCAGCACCACGTCGAAGTAGTCGCGCAGGTGCGCCTTGGTACGCAGCAGCGCCAGGGCTTCCTTGCCGGAGGCCACGGCACTGACGTTCAGGCCCCAGGACGAGCACTGCTGCACCAGCACCTTGCGGCAGGTGTCGTTGTCGTCCACCACCAGCAGTCGCGCATCGCGCAGCGGGCCGTCCAGATCGAGGGTCGGCTGATCCAGCAGGTGCGCCGGCAGCGGCAGGCTCAGCCACAGGGTATTGCCCTGGCCGCTGCCATTCTGGATGCCGAACTCGCCGTCCATCAGGCGGATCAGCTGCCGGGCGATGACCAGGCCCAGATGGCCGCCCAGCTTGCTGGAGGCCAGGAAGTTGCGGCTGTGCAGCTCGGTGTGCAGCAGGGCATCGCGCTCTTCGGCCGACAGCGGTTCGCCGGTGTCCTGCACGGCGATGCGCAGGCGCGGCTTGCCGTTGCGGCTGTCGAGCCCGGCCACCAGCAGGATTTCGCCGCCTTCGGTCTTCTTCAGCGCGTTCTCCAACAGGCTCAGCAGGGTCTGGCGCAGGCGCGTCGGGTCACCGCTGATGACCCTCGGCACCTGCGACTGCACCAGGCTGATCAGCTCGACGTTCTGCTGTTCGGCCTTGCCCCGGAAGATGTTCAGGCAGTCTTCGATCAGCGCGCCGATATCGAACTGCACGTCATCCAGCTCGATCTGCCCGGACTCCAGCTTGGTGATGTCGAGAATCTCGTTGATCAGGGTCAGCAGCTCGTTGCCGGCGCTGTGGATGGTCTGCACGTAGTCGCGCTGCTTGACCGACAGCGGCGTGTCGAGCAGCAGCTCGGTCATGCCCAGCACGCCGTTCATGGGGGTGCGGATCTCGTGGCTGATCTTGGCCAGGAACTCGGCCTTGGCGTTGATCTCTGCCGTGCTGGCGGCCTCGTCGCGGCTGATGCTGAAACGGCTTTCGACGATACTGCGCTGGCGCTCGCCCAGCGCGGTGTTCATCAGCAGGCCGCTGACGCAGAACACCCCGAGCAGGGCCAGAATCAGCCATTGCGGCGGAATCAGGCTCAACCACAGCAGGCCCGGCAACACCACCATGTAGCCGATGTTGAAGATGATCATCGAGGCCATGAACAGCCGGGCGGAGCGGTAGCCACGCACCCAGTGGCGGATGGCGATGCCCAGGATGCTCACCGTGGTCAGTGACACGAACAGGAAGGTCACCACGTTGATCGGCAGGCCGTCGACCAGCAGCACCAGGGCGATGGCTACGCCCATGAGGATGCCGTCGATCAGCAGCAGGCGGTCCAGGGCATGCGCCTTGCGGTGCGCGAAGAAACAGTAGGTGTACATCAGGCCGGTGATGGCGGCCAGCAGCAGCGCCACGTGGGCAGCGGGTGTCTGGGCCATGCGCCAGCTGTCGAACAGGTTCAGCAGGTTCAGCAGCAGCAGGGCGCTGAGCGCCAGCAGGGCTTCGCAGGCAGCCAGCCACAGGTTGGTACGCGAGCGACTGTGGCTGTAGCGGGCGAGGTTCTGCAGGATCAGCATGCCCAGCAGGCCGAACACTAGGCCGAAGAGGAAGGGCTCGCACTCGTCGGCGGCGCTCTCGATGGCCGGTTGCAGGCTGATGTTGGGGCGCATCTGCTGGCTGGATACCAGACGCAGGTACAGATCCAGCGGTGCCTGACTTTGCGGCACGGCGAGGAGGAAGTCCCTGGACGGCAGGCGCTGGTTTTCCTTGGGGACCAGGGTGCCGGTGTGTTGCAGGTCGATCTGGCGGTCGCCCTGGAAGACATAGAGGTCCGCGCTCGCCAGGTCGGGAGCGAAGATGCGCAGCAGTTGTTCGTGGGGGCTGGGCAGCAGCCGGTAGTGCAGCCACACCGCGCCGCCGGGGCCGGCTGCGGTGATCGCGTCCAGTTCACGGGGGCTGAACTGGTTCTGCTGCTGGGCGGCGCGCACGTCACCGATCTGCAAGTGACCTTGCTCGTCGAGCAGGGTCGACCAGCCTGTGCTGGCGGCGGCATGCGCCGACAGCAGGAAGAACAGGGCCAGCATTCCTGCTGTGGAGGTTATGGCGATCCTGAGCCAGCGCACGGCGAAGTCCCTTCGTGAGTGAATGCCTGAAAAACGCGCGGTGCGGGTAAAACCGGCCAGCCCCTTGCGGGGCTGACCTGGAGGCCTTATTTCAGGCCTTCACCACGCTCACGGGCAATGGCGCGATAGCCAATGTCCTTACGGTAGAAACTGCCTTCCCAGTCGATCTTCGCTGCCAGCGCATAGGCGTTGCGCTGCGCCTCGCCGACGCTTTCGCCCAGGGCGGTGGCGCACAGTACGCGACCGCCGCTGGTCACCACCTGACCGTCCTTGAGCGCCGTGCCGGCATGGAAGACCTTGCCCGGCAGGGCGGCTGCGGCGTCCAGGCCGGCGATTGCCGCGCCCTTGGCGTAGTCGCCGGGGTAGCCGCCAGCGGCCAGGACGATGCCCAGGCTCGGGCGCGCGTCCCATTGGGCTTCGATCTTGTCCAGCGCCTGCGCCAGGGCCGCCTCGACCAGCAGCACCAGGCTCGACTGCAGGCGCAGCATGACCGGCTGGGTCTCCGGGTCACCGAAGCGGCAGTTGAACTCGATGACCTTGGGGTTGCCGGCCTTGTCGATCATCAGACCAGCATAGAGGAAACCGGTGTAGACGTTGCCTTCCTCGGCCATGCCACGGACGGTCGGCCAGATGACCTGGTCCATGACCCGCTGGTGGACCTCGGCGGTGACCACCGGGGCGGGCGAGTAGGCACCCATGCCACCGGTATTCGGGCCGCTGTCGCCGTCGCCGACGCGCTTGTGGTCCTGGCTGGTCGCCATCGGCAGCACGTTGTGGCCGTCGACCATGACGATGAAGCTGGCCTCCTCGCCGTCGAGGAATTCCTCGATCACCACCCGCGAGCCCGCTTCACCGAAGGCATTGCCCGCGAGCATGTCGCGCACCACGTCTTCGGCTTCGGCCAGGGTCGTGGCGACGATCACGCCCTTGCCAGCGGCCAGGCCGTCGGCCTTGATGACGATTGGCGCACCCTTTTCGCGCAGGTAGGCCAGGGCCGGCTCGATCTCGGTGAAGTTCTGGTAGTCGGCGGTGGGGATCTTGTGGCGGGCCAGGAAGTCCTTGGTGAAGGCCTTGGAGCCTTCCAGCTGTGCGGCACCGGCAGTCGGGCCGAAGCACGGCAGGCCACGCTGGCGGAACAGGTCGACCACGCCAGCCACCAGCGGTGCCTCGGGGCCGACGATGGTCAGGCCGACGTTCTTCTCGGCGAAATCGGCCAGTTGCTCCAGGGCCAGCACGTCGATGGCGACGTTTTCGCATTTGGCCTCGGTGGCGGTACCGGCGTTGCCAGGGGCCACGAAGACTTTCGCCACGCGCGGATCCTGCGCGACTTTCCAGGCCAGGGCGTGTTCACGGCCACCGCTGCCAATGATCAAAACATTCATGTCAAAACCTCGATGACGCAAATTCTGTAAGGGACGAGTGCTGCCCGGTTCGGCAGCGCCGCATCGCGAGGTCGCACTGGCTCGGGCGGATGCAAGGCGGAGGGGGCGGTACCGAGCGCAGTTGCCTCATGGCAATGAGCATCGGGGCCGCCCCCTCCAACGCAGCAGACGCCTGCGCCAGTGCGGCCGTTCTTAATGACGGAAGTGGCGCATGCCGGTGAATACCATGGCAATACCCGCTTCGTCGGCGGCGGCGATGACTTCCGCATCGCGCATCGAGCCGCCTGGCTGGATGACGGCGGTGATGCCGGCCTTGGCGGCATTGTCGATGCCGTCGCGGAACGGGAAGAAGGCGTCCGAGGCCATGACCGCGCCCTCGACCTGCAGGCCGGCGTGCTCGGCCTTGATGGCGGCGATGCGCGCGGAGTTGACGCGGCTCATCTGGCCGGCGCCGACACCGATGGTCTGGCGATTCTTGGCGTAGACGATGGCGTTGGACTTGACGAACTTGGCCACTTTCCAGGCGAAGATCAGGTCGTGGATTTCCTGCTCGCTCGGCGCGCGCTGGGTGACCACTTTCAGGTCGTCACGGCTGATCATGCCGATGTCGCGGCTCTGTACCAGCAGGCCGCCGTTGACGCGCTTGTAGTCCCAGCCCGGCTGGCGCTCGCCCCACTGGCCGCAGGCCAGCAGGCGCACGTTGGCCTTGCTGGCGACGATGGCCTGGGCCTCGGCGCTGACGCTTGGCGCGATGATCACTTCGACGAACTGACGCTCGACGATGGCCTTGGCGGTTTCGCCGTCCAGTTCGCGGTTGAAGGCGATGATGCCGCCGAACGCCGACTCGGTGTCGGTGGCGTAGGCCAGGTCGTAGGCCTTGCGGATGCCGCCTTCGTCGTCAGGGCAGACTGCCACGCCGCACGGGTTGGCGTGCTTGACGATAACGCAGGCCGGCTTGACGAAGCTCTTCACGCACTCCAGCGCGGCGTCGGTGTCGGCCACGTTGTTGAACGACAGTTCCTTGCCCTGCAGCTGGGTGGCGGTGGCGATACCGACTTCGGCCGGCTTGGCCTCGACGTAGAATGCCGCGCTCTGGTGCGGGTTCTCGCCGTAGCGCATTTCCTGGGCCTTGACGAACTGGGTGTTGAAGGTGCGTGGGAACTGGCCACGGCCTTCGGTGGACAGGGTCTCGGCGCGCTGGTCGATGCCGCCCAGGTAGTTGGCGATCATGCCGTCGTAGGCGGCGGTGTGCTCGAAGGCCTTGAGCATCAGGTCGAAGCGCTGCGCGTAGGTCAGGCCGCCGGCCTTGAGGTTTTCCAGGACGCTGGCGTAGTCGCTGGCGTTGACCACGATGGCCACGTCCTTGTGGTTCTTGGCCGCGGAACGGACCATGGTCGGGCCGCCGATGTCGATGTTCTCGATGGCGGTCGGCAGGTCGCAGCCAGGCTTGGCGACGGTGGCTTCGAAGGGGTACAGGTTGACCGCGACCAGGTCGATCGGCTGGATGCCGTGCTCGCCCATCACGCCGTCGTCGGTGCCGCGACGGCCCAGGATCCCGCCGTGGATCTTCGGATGCAGGGTCTTGACGCGGCCGTCCATCATTTCCGGGAAGCCGGTGTAGTCAGCCACTTCTACGGCCGCGACGCCGTTGTCGCGCAGCAGCTTGAAGGTGCCGCCAGTGGAGAGGATTTCCACGCCCAGGGCTTCGAGTTCACGGGCGAACTCCAGGATACCGGTCTTGTCGGAAACGCTGATCAAGGCGCGGCGGATCGGCAGGCGGGTGGTCTGGTCGGTCATCTCGATTTCCATCAAAGCTAAAGGTAATCAGCAAAAAAGGCGACCTGTGGGTGGTCGCCTTGGTTTGTCTGCATCGCTTAAAGCAGATCGTACTGCTTGAGTTTCTTGCGCAGGGTGCCGCGATTCAGGCCCAGCACCTCGGAAGCCTTGGTCTGGTTGCCCTTGACGTAGTTCATGACGCTTTCGAGCAGTGGCGCCTCGACTTCGGACAGCACCAGGTTGTACACGTCCGTGACCGTGGCGCCTTCAAGGTGGGCGAAATAATTGTGCAGCGCCTTCTCGACACTGCCGCGCAGGGTCTGGCCCTCTTCGCTCGGCGTGTTCAGGTGCTGTTTCAAATTGACATTGTCGCTCACGGGTGTTGTTCCACTCACTAAAGTCTCGGTCATCATCGTCATGCGGCCACCTCTTCTTCATTCTCGTTATCCGGGCCCTGGCAGCCTTGGCTGAAGAACGCCCGGATGTTGGCGCACTGTGCTTGTGTATCGTCCAAACGATTGAAGTGGGCGCGAAACTCCCTGGCGCCCGGCAAGGTTGCGAGATACCAGCCGACATGCTTGCGTGCGATGCGCACGCCCATCACGTCGCCGTAGAAGGCATGCAGCGCCGTCAGGTGCTCCAGCAGGATCCGTTCCACTTCGCCCAACGGGGGCGCGGGGAGTTTCTCGCCGGTGCGCAGGTAGTGCTCTATCTCGCGAAAAATCCACGGGCGGCCCTGGGCGGCCCGGCCAATCAACAACCCGTCGGCCCCGGTGTGCTGCAACACCTGCCGGGCCTTTTCCGGTGAATCGATATCGCCATTGGCGAAGACCGGGATCGACACCGCCTGCTTGATCGCGGCGATGGTGTCGTACTCGGCTTCGCCGGTGTACAGATCCGCGCGGGTCCTGCCGTGGACCGCCAGCGCCTGGATGCCGGACTGTTCGGCGATCCTCGCGACCGTCAGGCCGTTACGGTTGTCACGGTCCCAGCCGGTGCGGATCTTCAAGGTGACCGGTACATCGACTGCGGCCACCACGGCCTGCAGGATCTCGCTCACCAGTTGTTCGTCTTTCAGCAGCGCGGAACCGGCTGCCTTGTTGCATACCTTCTTGGCCGGACAGCCCATGTTGATGTCGATGATCTGGGCACCCAGTTCGACATTGGCACGCGCCGCGTCCGCCAGCATCTGCGGGTCACCACCGGCGATCTGCACCGAGCGTGGCTCGGGGTCGCCCTCATGGATCATGCGCAGGCGCGATTTGCGGCTGTTCCACAGGCTCATGTCACTGGTGACCATTTCCGAGACCACCAGGCCGGCTCCGAGGCTGCGGCACAACTGGCGGAAAGGCTGGTCGGTGACGCCCGCCATCGGGGCGAGGATCAAGCCGTTCTGCAATGTATGGGGACCGATGCGTACCGCCGACATAGCTTTACCTATAAAGGGGCCGAATCATCCACAGGCCGCGTGAAAACCGTTGCACACGGTCTGCAACAGTTCGTCCGTCCAACCGCTTGCGCAACGACGAGACCGAACCGGGAGTTTGAAAAAGGGTTGGCATGATACCCGCTCTCGGTGACTGGATAAAGGCTGAACTGGATAAAATCTGAACAGCTGTCGTCTTATTGCCAATAGCGCGTTTTTCGTGGGTCTGGCACGTGATCAGCATCGATCGTGCTGAAAAAAGCAGGTTTCAAGCGCTGCGCAAGCGCTCTTTGCCGGTCTGTACCGGCTATTCGGGGGAGCGGAAGTTGAGGCTGTAGTTCACGGCCTTGGCGCCTGGATCGAGGATGTCCAGGGCAATATGGATCGGTGTCTGCGGCGGCATCTCTTCCTTGCCAGCCATCTCTCCGGACAGGTATTCGCCGGGCTTGAACCGACGGCTGGCGATCAGCTGACCACTGGTATCGGCAAAGCGCAGCTCCAGCAATGGAAAGGGTTGGGAAAAGGACGCGCGGTTATAGATGATCGCATCGACCACCAGGGCGCCCTGGAAGTCCGGGTGGCTGCGCACCACCAGGTTACTGCTCTTGAGCTGGTTGATGTCGACCTTCGACGGCACCTTGCAGCCCAGCTGCGGGCACAGTTGCTGGAACCAGGGGCGGTACTGGTCCTGGCGCGCCAGATGGTCGAAGTGATACCAGACGTATTGCAGGGCCAGCCCGCCCAGGGCCAGCACGACCAGCGTGCTCCACAGCAGGCGGCGGCCCCAGCGTGGCTTGGGGCGCTGCCAGTCGAGCTGCAGCGGGTCGTCGGTCAGGTCCAGCAGGGCCTTGTCACGGATCGCCGGTTCGCTGCGTCCGCGCGGGTCGGCGGGCTCGTCATCCAGCGTGTCGTCGTCGGCGTCGTCATCCCGTGCCGACAGGCGTGCGCTGTTGTCCTGCGCAGGCTTGCGCGGCTCCAGCGGCGTGACATCAGGTTCCGTGTCGTCGAGCGGCAGTGGGGTCAGCGACAACGAAGGCTCGGTGCGCGTCTCGTGCAGCGGCGGTTCGTCGTCAAGGTCCTCGGCCGTGTTCTGGTCCAGGTCCGGGTCGCGGTCTCGGGCGCTGAGCGGCGTGGTCTCACGTGGCGGTGCCGGTTCCACGTCGTCATTGGGCAGGCTGTCGATCCAGTCGCCCTGGTCGGTCTGCGGCGCATCGCGGCGCGCGCTCAGCGAGGCCGGCGGCGCCGCCTGGAAGGCTTCGGCCTGCTGGATCTCGCGCTGTTCGAGGCGTGCCAGCTCGCCGTCCAGGTCCAGGGCGTCGAGGTCCAGTTCGCTGACGTGCCAATAATCCTCACCGGCCTCGGCGTCGAGCGTGTCCGATTGGGCATGCCTGGCCGGTGGTTCGGCGGAGGCTGGCGATTGCGCAGCCGCGGGAGGCTCGATCACCGGTACGGTGATGGCGGGCACCGCTGTCAGCGGTTCGGCCGGCACAGGGGGCGACAGGGGGTGGGGGGTTCACGACCCTGGGCGCTCTGCTCGACCAGCTGTTTGGCGGCGTTGAACACCTCCAGGCAGGACCCGCAGCGAACCACGCCGCGTGCCACGCTCAATTGCGCATAGTTGACTTTGAAGCTGGTCTGGCAGTGCGGACACTGGGTGACGAAACTGTCGGTCATGCGGCGCTCCGGTTCAGGCAGCGGTCAGCGGCGGCGGCCGGTGATGCGTACCCAGCCATCACGGTCGGCGATCGGGTCGAGGTCGAAGGCATCGGCATAGGCCGCTGCCACTTCTGCGCCTTGTTCAGCGAGGATGCCCGACAGTGCCAGGCGGCCGCCCGGCTTGACCAGGCTGGCCAGCTGCGGCGCCAGGGAAACCAGCGGGCCGGCCAGGATATTGGCCACCAGCACGTCGGCCGGTTCGGCCGGCAGGTCTTCGGGCAGGTACAGCGGGAAGCGTTCGGCGGCGATGCCGTTGCGTCCGGCGTTGTCGCGCGAAGCCTCCAGGGCCTGCACGTCGATGTCGGTCCCCACGGCCTTGGGTGCGCCCAGCAGCAGCGCGGCGATGGCCAGGATGCCGGAGCCACAGCCGAAGTCCAGGACGTTGCAGCCGGCCAGGTCCTGACCGTCGAGCCACTCCAGGCACAGCGCGGTGGTCGGGTGGGTGCCGGTGCCGAAGGCCAGGCCCGGATCGAGCAGCAGGTTCACGGCATCAGGCTGCGGTGCGGCGTGCCAGCTGGGCACGATCCACAGGCGCTGGCCGAAGCGCATGGGCTGGAAGTCGTCCATCCAGCTGCGTTCCCAGTCCTGGTCTTCGATGACTTCGGCGCTGTGCTCGGGCAGCTCGGCGTCGGTCAGCAGGCGCAGGTGCGCCAGGGCCAGGCCGGCATCGGTATCGGCCTCGAACAGCGCCAGCAGGTGGGTGTGCGCCCACAGCGGCGTGGTGTTGAGCTCGGGCTCGAAGATCGGCTGGTCCTCCGCGTCCATGAACGTGACCGATACGGCGCCGACTTCGAGCAGGGCGTTTTCGTAGGTCTCGGCTTGTTCAGGGCTGATGGCGAGGCGGACTTGCAGCCAGGGCATGGGGTGTACCTGTGGATATGTCGGGAAAGCCGCGCAGTTTACTTCAGGTTGCTGGCAAAAGCTTGTGAAGGGTGCGCAGGTGGTCGTGTTCGACAGACCGCTTGCCCGGCCGTTCGCCGGCCAGGAGCGGAAAACACACAAGCCCCGGCGAGGCGGGGCTTGTGTGGGGTGCATGCAAGGCAGGGAGAATTACTTCTCGCTGGCCAGCTTGTGCTCCAGGTAGTGAATGTTGACTCCGCCTTTGCAGAAGCCTTCATCACGGGTCAGCTCGCGGTGCAGCGGGATGTTGGTCTTGATGCCGTCTACCACGATCTCGTCCAGCGCGTTGCGCATGCGGGCCATGGCCTCGTCACGGGTGGCGCCCCAGGTGATCAGCTTGCCGATCAGCGAGTCGTAGTTGGCAGGGACCTTGTAGCCGCTGTACAGGTGCGAATCGACGCGGACACCGTTGCCGCCTGGCGCGTGGAAGTGCTTGACCAGGCCAGGGCTTGGAATGAACGACTTGGGATCCTCGGCGTTGATCCGGCACTCCAGTGCGTGGCCGTGGATCTTCACGTCGTCCTGGGTGTACGACAGCTTGTTGCCGGCGGCGATGCTGAGCATCTCCTTGACGATGTCGATACCGGTGACCATTTCCGAAACCGGGTGCTCTACCTGCACGCGAGTGTTCATCTCGATGAAGTAGAAGCGGCCGTTCTCGTACAGGAACTCGAAGGTGCCGGCGCCGCGGTAGCCGATCTCGATGCAAGCGCGTACGCAGCGGTCGAAGACTTCCTGGCGGGCCTTCTCGTCGATGCCCGGTGCCGGGGCTTCTTCCAGGACCTTCTGGTGGCGGCGCTGCAGCGAGCAGTCGCGGTCACCCAGATGGATGGCGTGGCCCTGGCCGTCGGAGAGCACCTGCACTTCCACGTGGCGTGGGTTGGTCAGGAACTTCTCCAGGTAGACCATCGGGTTGCCGAATGCCGCGCCGGCTTCGGTGCGGGTCAGTTTGGCCGAAGAGATCAGGTCTTCTTCCTTGTGCACCACGCGCATGCCGCGACCACCACCGCCGCCAGCGGCCTTGATGATGACCGGGTAGCCGACTTCACGGGCGATTGCCAGTGCAGTCTCTTCGTCTTCAGGCAGCGGGCCGTCGGAACCCGGTACGGTCGGAACGCCGGCGCGGATCATCGCGTCCTTGGCCGAGACCTTGTCGCCCATCAGGCGGATCACGTCGGCGGACGGGCCGATGAAGGCGAAACCGGATTTCTCGACCTGCTCGGCGAAGTCGGCGTTTTCCGCCAGGAAGCCGTAGCCAGGGTGGATGGCGGTGGCGCCAGTCAGCTCGGCGGCCGAGATGATCGCCGGGATGTTCAGGTACGACTGGGTAGCGATGGCCGGGCCGATACAGACGGTTTCATCCGCCAGGCCCAGGTGCATCAGCTCGCGGTCGGCCGTGGAGTGCACGGCGACGGTCTTGATGCCCAGTTCCTTGCAGGCGCGCAGAATGCGCAAGGCGATTTCGCCGCGGTTGGCGATCAGGACTTTTTCCAGCATCGCAGGGTCTCCCTGGTTCAAACGATGGTGAACAGCGGCTGGTCGAACTCAACCGGCTGACCGTTCTCTACCAGGATGGACTCGATGGTGCCGCTGGTTTCGGCCTGGATGTGGTTCATCATCTTCATGGCTTCGACGATGCACAGGGTGTCGCCCTTCTTGACGGTCTGGCCGACTTCGACGAACGCCGGGGAAGTTGGCGACGGCGTGCGGTAGAAGGTGCCGACCATTGGCGAAGCGACCACGGTGCCGTTGAGTTTCGGGGCGGCCGGTGCGGCGTCGGCGGCTGGAGCGGCAGCAGCAGGCGCTGGCGCGGCAACCGGTGCGGCGGCAGGGGCTGGAGCGTAGTAGGTCTGGGCCGGAGTCTTGCTGTGACGGCTGATTCGTACGGACTCTTCGCCTTCACGGATTTCCAGTTCGTCGATACCGGACTCTTCCAGCAGCTCGATCAGTTTCTTGACTTTACGGATATCCATTAATCATCAACTCCCAAAGGGTTTTCAATGTGCGGTTCGGCAGGCGTCCAGGTCATGCCAGGCTGTTCGACGGCGGGCTGCTTGCCAGCAATGTCGCGCAAACCGTCGTGACGGTCTGCGTTGCCTGACGCGGCGTGGTCACGCTCGTGCCGGTCAAGGCTTGGCGTTCTTGGCCAAATGTTCCAGGGCGGCTTCGAGGGCCATGCGGTAACCGCTGGCGCCGAGGCCGCAGATCACTCCTACCGCAACGTCGGAGAAGTAGGAGTGATGACGGAAAGGTTCGCGTTTATGTACGTTCGACAGATGCACTTCGATGAATGGGATGCTCACTCCCATGATCGCGTCACGTATTGCCACACTTGTGTGCGTGAACGCCGCCGGATTGATGATGATGAAATCCACGCCTTCGCCGCGCGCGGCATGGATGCGGTCGATCAGCTCGTACTCGGCGTTGCTCTGCAGGTACATCAGATGATGGCCGGCGTCACGGGCCCGCTGCTCGAGATCCTGGTTGATCTGGGCCAGGGTCGTGGTGCCGTACACGCCGGGTTCACGGGTGCCCAGCAGGTTCAGATTCGGGCCGTGCAGGACCAGCAAGGTCGCCATCGTCAGTTCCTTTTTGTTGTTCACGAACGTTTGGTGCCCGCGACTATGCCGCAAGGGGCTTTAACTGTCCAGTTAACAACAGTAGCCAACACGATAAGCGATATTCGCGAAAAGTTTGTGACCCGGACGTTAAATCTGGTCATTTGCCCCTTTCAGGCGCTCGATCAGGCCCTGAGCGTCGATTTCGCCGACAACCCGGACGTTTTCCAGCTCTTCGCCGCTTTTGCTGAAAAATAGCAATGCGGGAGGGCCGAAAAGTTTGTAGCGATCAAGCAGGGCGCGTTGCTCCGCATTGCTTTCGGTCACATCCATGCGAATTCGCTCCAGACCCGACAGGCGGGCCTGCACGGCAGGATCGGGGAGTACTTCGTGCTCGATGACTTTGCAGCTGATGCACCAGTCGGCGTACCAGTCCAGCACCAGCCCCCGGCCTGCGTCACGGGCCCGTGCCAGCGCTTGGTCCAGTTCTGCAGCGGTGCGCAGGGTCTGCCACTGGCTGGCCGGCTGCGCACTTGGCGACGCTACCGCCACGACCTGGGGACGGCCTAGCGGGCGCAGGGGATCGGTTTCACCCTTGAGGGCGCCGTACCAGCATGCCAGAGCGTAGACCAGTAGAAACAGGCCGAGTAGTTGCGCGAGGGTTTGCCGGGTGGTTTTTTCGCTGAAATTCAGTGTGCCGAGGAACAGCGCCACCCCGGCGGCCAGCAGGCCGATCAGCAGCAAGGTCAGCGCGCCGGGCAGGACGCGACTGAGCAGGCCGATGGCCAGGCCCAGCAGCAGTACGCCGATGGCGTTCTTCACGGTGACCAGCCAGGCGCCGCTCTTGGGCAGCCAGGCCGCGCCGCCGGTGCCAACCAGGATCAGCGGCAGGCCCATGCCCAGGCCCAGGGCGAACAGCTTGAGCGCGCCACCCAGGGCGTCGCCGGTGGCGCTGATGTACAGCAGCGCGCCGGCCAGCGGGGCCGACACGCAGGGTGAAACCAGCAGGCTGGACAGCACGCCGAGGACCGCTGCGCCCCACAACGAACCGCCCTGGGTCTTGCCGGCCAGGCGGTCGAGGCGCGAACTCAGGGCCTGCGGCAGGCGCAGTTCGAAGGCGCCGAACATCGCCAGCGCGAAGACCACGAAAAACAGTGCGAAAGGCACCAGCACCCAGGCCGATTGCAGGCGTGCCTGCAAGTTCAGGCTAGCGCCGAATACGCCCATCAGTGCGCCCAGCACCGCGAAGCAGGCGGCCATTGGCAGTACGTAGGCCAGCGACAGGCTCAGGCCACGCAGACCACCGACCTGGCCACGCATCACCACGCCGGACAGGATCGGCAGCATGGGCAGTACGCAGGGGGTGAAGGTCAGGCCGATACCGGCCAGCAGGAACAGCGCCAGTTCCTTCCAGCTCCAGGAGGCCGTTGCGGGGTGTGTGGCTGCGGCGCTGAGGGCGCCGCCGGCGGTGTCGCCGTCGATGTTCAGGCGCTCGGTTTCCGGCGGGTAGCACAACCCGTGGTCGGCACAGCCCTGGTAGGTGACCGCGAGGGTGAAGCCGCGCCGCTCTTCGGGCTTGCGTGGCAGTTCGATGTCGAGAATGCCGTGGTAGACCTCGACATCACCGAAGTATTCATCGTGCTTCTGCTCGCCGTCCGGCAGGCGCGCCTCACCCAGACCAATGTCGGCAGGCTCGGTGCGGAACTGGAAGCGATGGCGGTACAGGTAGTAGCCGTCGGCGGCCACCAGGCGCAGCTTGATGCTCTGCTCGGTGGTTTCGACCAGGCTGAGCTGGAAGGCCTGGCGCACAGGAAGAAATTGCTTGCTGTTATCCAGCGTCGAACCGCCCAGGGTGGCGGAAGGCCGGCTGTCCAGCAGGCTGGAGGCATGGACGGGCAGGGCGATGAGCAACAGCATCATCAGAAGCAGGCGGCGCATGGCAACCTCGGGTCGCGGAAGATCGGCGCATGATAACCAAGTGTGCCGATGCCTGCTGGATGCAGATGTGTAAGAGCAAATGTTGGCTGCGCTGCCCGGTGCGACGACGCCGAACTGTCATCCGCGCTCAGGCGTCGACCACCGGCAGTTCGACATGATAGGGCGCGGCGTTGAGCGCCGACTGCACCTGGTTGCGCCCGGCCTTCTTGGCCCGATACAGCGCCCCGTCTGCCTGGGCGGCGAGGGTCTGGCTGTCGTCCTGCGTCCCGAGGGTCACCAGGCCGGCGCTGAACGTACAGGCCAGGCTCACCGGGTCGGCCGGATAGCGGATTTCCGAGAAGCGCTGGCGAATCTCTTCGAGCACCTTGTGGGCATTGACCAGCTCGGTATCGGGCATGACGATGGCGAACTCTTCGCCGCCGTAGCGGCCGATCAGATCGCTCTTGCGCAAGCGTTGCTTCAGAAACAGCGACAGGCTCTTGATCACCCGGTCGCCCATGGGGTGGCCATGGGTGTCGTTGACCCGCTTGAAGTGATCGATGTCGAGCATGGCGAAGCACAGCGGCCGGTTGTCGCGCCGCGCTTGGAAGCAGCTGTCGTCGAGCAGCTGCAGGATGTGCGTGTGGTTGTACAGGCCGGTAAGGCTGTCGCGCACCATGCGCGCCTTCAGGCGGCGGGCGCGGGCGGCACGGTTGCGCACCGTGCTGACCAGGTGCCGGGGCTGGATGGGCTTGGTCAGGAAGTCGTCACCGCCTTCGCTCATGGCGTCGAGCTGCTTGTCCAGGTCGTCTTCGGCAGACAGGTAGATGATGGGCACGCTGACATAGCGGTCGTTGTGGCGAATCACCTTGGCCAGTTCGGGACCGGTGCAACCGGGCATGTACATGTCGAGGATGATCAGATCGGGCTGGAAGTGCGACAGCTCGGTCATGGCCTGGATCGGGTCGAGCAGGATGCGCGTGACGATTCCGGCATTGTTGAGCACCCGCTGGGTAAAGGCGGCCTGGGCCCGTGAGTCGTCGACGATCAGCACCTTGATCGGGTCGTAGCGATCGGCACGGCCAAGCAGTTCGATCTTTTCCAGCAGCACCGACGCATCGAGCGTGCCGCAGAGAAAGTCCTGGCCCCCCGAGCGCACGGCGGCCAGGCGGGTCGGGGTGTCGGCGTCGGTCTCGCTGAAGAACAGCAGCGGCAGGGTATTTTCCAGCCCTTGCTGAATGCGTGCCGCCAGGTTCAGGCCTTCGCCGCGGCCGGCGAAGTCCACGTCCATGACCATCGCCGCCGGCAGGCATTGCTGCAGTGCCGCGCCTACGCAAGCGATGCTTTCCAATGCCAGGGCCGACCAGCCGAAGAACTCCAGCTGACGAGCCAGCTGCTCGCCGGCTTCCTGATCCTGCAGCGCGATGTACACCGGTTTGCGCAGCGGCGGCAGCACCGTGCGCTCCAGTTGGTCGCCCTGACGCAGGCCTGTCTGCGACAAGGCTTGCATCAGGTGGCTGAGCTGGTTGATCAACTCGCTGTTGAGCCGCCCCCGGTTGGCCTGCATGGCGTCGAGAAGCTCGTTGAGTTGCTGAGCGAGGCGGATGTGCTCGCGCTGCTCGAAACGTTCCGCGAAGCGTAACAGGCCCAGACTGGCCTCACGCAGTTCGGCCTGGTCCTCGGCGGTCCATTCGCGACGATGCAGGCGTTGCCAGATCTCCAGGATCTGCCGCGCCTGGTGAATGACCCGTTGGGCGAAATGGTGCTTGAGACGCTCGCGACTGGGGTCAAGTGCTTCGGTCATAGGCTGGCGTCTGCTGGGCGGCTGAGGAACGTTGATGGCCGCATGCTATCACCGTGCTGGCGGCTGTGGCGCGCTGCAAGTCAACAAATTGTCAAAAAAATGCTGTCCGTTTTTCGGCAGTTCGCAATGTTTTCGACCATTTTCATTGGAATCAATGGCTTAGCCGCTACTGCCGTTCATCGCGCAAAAAAAGCCGCCCGGTAGTAGGGCGGCCAATCGGGGTTGAACAGGTTAGGCGACGGCTTTACGCGGGGTTTCAGCCGTTGCTGGGGAAGGCGAACTGCGCTGCTTCATGGCTGGTACGCTGCGGCCAGCGCTGGGTGATGGCTTTCTTGCGGGTGTAGAAACGCACGCCATCCGGGCCGTAGGCGTGCAGGTCGCCGAACAGCGAACGCTTCCAGCCGCCGAAGCTGTGATAGCTCACCGGGACGGGCAGTGGCACGTTGACGCCGACCATGCCCACTTCGATCTCGTCGCAGAACAGCCGCGCCGACTCACCGTCACGGGTGAAGATGCAGGTGCCGTTGCCGTATTCATGGGCATTGATCAGGGCGATGGCCTCTTCCAGGCTGTTGACGCGTACCACGCACAGCACCGGGCCGAAGATCTCTTCCTTGTAGATGCGCATTTCCGGGGTCACGCGGTCGAACAGGGTGCCGCCGACGAAGAAGCCGTTCTCGTTGCCGGCCACCTGGTAGCCACGGCCGTCGACCACCAGCTCGGCGCCGTTGGCCAGGCCGTCGTCGATGTAACCGACCACCTTGTCACGCGCCGCGGCTGTCACCAACGGGCCCATGTCCAGGCCGCTGCAGGTGCCGGCGCCGATTTTCAGGGCCTTGATCTGCGGCACGATCTTCTGCACCAGGGCGTCGGCGATCGCGTCGCCCACGCACACGGCCACCGAAATGGCCATGCAGCGCTCGCCGCACGAGCCGTAGGCCGCACCCATCAGAGCGCTGACCGCGTTGTCCAGCTCGGCATCAGGCATCAGCACCGCATGGTTCTTGGCGCCGCCCAGGGCCTGCACGCGCTTGCCGCGCTTGGTGCCTTCGGCATAGATGTATTCGGCAATCGGGGTCGAGCCGACGAAGCTCAAGGCACGGACTTCCGGCGCTTCGATCAGCGCGTCCACGGCTTCCTTGTCGCCGTGTACCACGTTGAGCACGCCTTTGGGCAGGCCCGCTTCGTGCAGCAGCTCGGCGATCAACAGGGTCGAGCTGGGGTCGCGCTCGGAAGGCTTGAGAATGAAGCAGTTGCCACAAACGATGGCCAGCGGGTACATCCACAGCGGCACCATGGCCGGGAAGTTGAACGGGGTGATGCCGGCGACCACGCCGATCGGCTGCAGGTCGCTCCAGGCATCGATGTTCGGGCCGACGTTGCGGCTGTACTCGCCCTTGAGAATCTGCGGGGCGGCAGTGGCGAACTCGACGTTCTCGATGCCGCGCTTGAGTTCGCCGACGGCGTCTTCCAGGGTCTTGCCGTGCTCTTCGCTGATCAGCTGGGCGATGCGCGCTTCATTGGCTTCCAGCAGTTGCTTGAAGCGGAACATGACCTGCGCGCGCTTGGCCGGTGGGGTATTGCGCCAGGCCGGGTAAGCGGCCTTGGCCGCGTCGATGGCCTGCTGCACGGTGGCACGGCTGGCCAGGCCGAGGCTGTGGATAGCCTCGCCGGTGGACGGGTTGAAGACGTCGGTGGTGCGGCCTTGCGCGACGACGTGTTCACCGTTGATCAGGTGCGCGATGGTGCTCATGCGTTAGGTTCCCGTAATGCGTGTTGTTCGGGCCGCGCCTTCAGGGCTGCGGCCGTTTGAGTTCGGTTTCGACAAAGATCACCGGGTGATCACTGGCATTGACCACGTTGTGATCGACGCCGGCCTTGCGAAAGTAGGACTGCCCGGCGACCAGCGGGGCGAAGCGGTCGCCCTGCGGGGTTTCCAGCAGCAGCGTGCCGTCGGTCATCGGCACCACCACGTAGTCATGGTCGTGGCAGTGCCGGCCGGTTTCCGCGCCGGGCGCGAAGCGCCACTCGGTGACCACCACCTCGTCGGTGTCGACCTGGACCGTGGCGATCGCCTTGGGGCGCAGGCTCATCAGCTGACGCCTTGCAGGGCCTGGCCGACGGCGTCGAAGACGCGGTCGAGGTCTTGCGGCCTGGCGTTGAAGGTCGGGCCAAACTGCAGAGTGTCGCCGCCGAAGCGCACATAGAAGCCGGCTTTCCACAAGGCCATGCCGGCCTCGAACGGCCGCACCACCGGGTCGCCGTCACGCGGTGCCAGCTGCAGGGCGCCGGCCAGCCCGCAATTGCGGATGTCGACCACGTGTTGCGCGCCTCTCAGGCCATGGATGGCCTTCTCGAAGTAGGGCGCCAGCTCGGCGGCCTGCTGAATGAGGTTTTCCTTTTCCAGCAGTTCCAGCGAAGCGAGACCGGCTGCGCAGGCCACCGGGTGGGCCGAGTAGGTGTAGCCGTGGGCGAACTCGACCGCGTGCTCGGGCAGCGACTGGCTCATGAAGGTGTCGTAGATCTCGCGGCTGGCGATCACCGCGCCCATAGGGATGGCGCCATTGGTGATCTGCTTGGCGACGTTCATGATGTCCGGGGTCACGCCGAAGTACTCGGCACCAGTCCACTTGCCCATGCGGCCGAACGCGGTGATGACCTCGTCGAAGATCAGCAGGATGTTGTGCTGGTCGCAGATTTCCCGCAGGCGCTTGAGGTAGCCCACAGGCGGCACGATGACACCCGCCGAACCGGACATCGGCTCGACGATCACCGCAGCGATGTTCGAGGCGTCGTGCAGTTCGATCAGCTTGAGCAGCTCATTGGCCAGGGGCACGCCGCCAGTGGCGGCCGCGCCTGGAGTGAACGCCAGGTCCGGTTGCAGGGTGTGCGGCAGGTGGTCGACGTCCATCAGTTGGCCGAACATCTTGCGGTTGCCGCCGATGCCGCCCAGCGAAGTGCCGGCGACGTTGACGCCGTGATAGCCACGGGCGCGGCCGATCAGCTTGGTCTTTTGCGGCTGGCCTTTCAGGCGCCAGTAGGCGCGGGCCATTTTCACCGAGGTGTCGGCGCTTTCCGAGCCGGAGCCGGTGAAAAACACATGGTCCAGGCCAGCTGGGGTGTGCTCGATCATTTTCTCGGCCAGGCGGAACGACAGCGGATGGCCGTACTGAAAGCCCGGCGAATAGTCCAGGGTGCCCAGCTGTTTGGCTACCGCCTCCTGGATTTCCTTGCGCGAGTGCCCGGCACCACAGGTCCACAGGCCCGACAGGCTGTCATAGATCCTGCGCCC
Organism: Pseudomonas sp. DTU_2021_1001937_2_SI_NGA_ILE_001; assembly: GCF_032463525.1. Lineage (NCBI taxonomy): Bacteria > Pseudomonadati > Pseudomonadota > Gammaproteobacteria > Pseudomonadales > Pseudomonadaceae > Pseudomonas > Pseudomonas sp. DTU_2021_1001937_2_SI_NGA_ILE_001. The sequence continues at coordinate 4,432,066 of NZ_CP135971.1, forward strand.
CTGGTCGTCGGTCAGCCAACTGCCTTCAGCGCTGACAATCAGTCGCGGGTCGCGCTTGAAGTTGCGGTTGGCGGAGAACGGCATCCAGTGCGAGTCCAGCTTGAGCGGGCTGGCCAACGGCGGGGTTTGCTGCAGGATCTGGTTCATGGCGGGGCGAATCCTGTTGTTGGGGATGGGCAGAGCTTGTGCTTGGGCGATGGGTGGGTTAAATCCATTTTTTCTCACGTTCAGTTATTGGAAAACTCACCCATGTCGCGCCAGCCTCCTTTCAGCCAGGTCAGTGATTTCGACCTGCGTTTGCTACGGCTCTTCAAAACGGTAGTCGAATGCGGCAGTTTTTCCGCTGCCGAGGGCGCACTGGGCATCAGTCGCTCGGCCATCAGCCTGCACATGAGCGACCTGGAGAAACGTCTGGGTATGCGCCTTTGCCAGCGCGGGCGCGCCGGCTTCGCCTTGACCGACGAAGGCAGCGAGGTGCTGCGTGCCAGTGAAACGCTGCTGGCGGCCATCGAAGGGTTTCGCAGCGAGGTCAACCTGCTGCACCGGCAACTGCGTGGTGACCTGAACATTGGCATCGTCAACAACCTGGTGACGCAACCGAAGATGCGCATCACCCGCGCGCTGAAGGCCGTACGCGGAGCCGGTGCCGGAGTGCGTATCAACCTGAGCATGAGCACCCCTGGGGAGATCGAGCGTGGCCTGCTCGACGGGCGTCTGCATGTCGGTGCCATTCCGCTGATCTCGCCGCTGTCGGGCCTGGACTACACCCAGTTGTACGAGGAGCGCTCCAACCTTTACTGCAGCCATGAACACCCGTTGTTCGCACGGGCGGCTCAGGTGACCGACGAAGAGCTGCTCAGCGCCGACGCCGTGGTGCCCAGCTACCGCATGCCGGTGGAAGCCATCGGCCTCTACCAGTTGCTCAACTGCGTAGCTTCGGCCAGCGACCGTGAAGGCATCGCGTTCCTGATCCTGACCGGTAGCTACATCGGCTTTCTGCCCGACCACTACGCCGCCGCCTGGGTGGAAAAGGGCCTGATGGCACCCATGAGCCCGCACCGCCTGTCGTTCGACACGCGCCTGGCCGTCGCCACCCGCAAGGGGCGTCGGCAGAACCTGGTGCTGGACCGCTTTCTCGAAGCGCTGCAGCACACGCAATGATTACGCTGCAACGCAGGCAGCCCCGTTCGCCGATAGCGACGCCCAGTCGCCGGTCAGCGACAGACACACAGAAAAAGCCGTCAACCGGTGATCGTGGGATGCACCTTGGGGTAAGGTTGCGGTCACACTCCCTGAGCACTGTTTATCAAGACCGAAAGGACACCTGACATGCTGGATTGGAAGAACCGGGCAGGCAGCGCACAAGAACGGCCCGCCGACACTGCAACGGTCAAGCGCCGCGGCTACCTGGGCAGCATTTTCTTCAGCCGTGCGCTGGGCCTGCTGGTACTGGTCTACCTGCTGATCACCCTGCTGATCGGCTGGTACTGGAGCAAGGAGCCAGCCCTGTTCCCGGTGCAGCAGAATGCCCAGGCGGCCGCCGAGCGCGAAGGCAAGCAGATGGTGATCGGCTACACCACCGTGGAAACCCTCAAGTCGGTGACCGCCACGCTGCTCGACAAGCCGGGCGGCTACCTGTCCAACGACCGCATGCCACCCGGCGTGTGGCTGGACAACATGCCCAGCTGGGAATACGGCGTGCTGGTCCAGGTGCGTGACCTGAGCCGTGCGCTGCGCAAGGACTTCGCCCGCTCGCAGTCGCAATCGGCCGAAGATGGCGACCTGGCGCGCGCCGAGCCGCTGTTCAACTTCGACAGCCGTAGCTGGCTGATGCCCTCCAGCGAGTCGCAGTACCGCGAAGGCATCAACGCCCTGAGCCGCTACCAGGCGCGCCTGAGCGATCCGAACCAGAAGACCGCGTATTTCTATGCCCGCGCCGACAACCTCAACAACTGGCTGGGTGACGTCGGCACCCGCCTGGGCTCGCTGTCCCAGCGTCTGTCGGCCAGCGTCGGGCGGGTCAAGCTCAACGCCAACCTGAAGACCGAGAGCCTGGCGCTCAAGCCCGGTGAGGTGCCGCAGGTCGACGAGGAAATCGTCGAGACCCCATGGATGCAGATCGACAACGTGTTCTACGAGGCCCGTGGCCAGGCGTGGGCGCTGTCGCACCTGCTGCGTGCCATCGAGGTGGACTTCGCCGACGTGCTGGCCAAGAAGAACGCCACGGTCAGCGTGCGGCAGATCATTCGCGAGCTGGAGGCTTCCCAGGAGGCGGTGTGGAGTCCGATGATCCTCAACGGCAGCGGCTTCGGCGTGCTGGCCAACCACTCGCTGGTCATGGCCAACTACATTTCCCGCGCCAACGCTGCCGTCATCGACCTGCGCCAGCTGCTGTCCCAGGGCTGAGTCGTGAGTTCTTCCCTCGGCATCTCTGCGCAAGAGGCCGCCCACCGGGCGGCTTCGGACGCCGAGCGGGTGGCCTGGGTCGATGAACAGGATCGCTTGCTTGGCGGTGTGCCGCGTGCCGAGCTGCGCGAGCGCGGGCTGATAGGTCGCGGTACGTTCATTCTGCTGTTCAACACCGCCGGCGAGCTGTGCGTGCACCGCCGTACCCTGAGCAAGGCCGTCTATCCCGGCTACTGGGACGTTGCCGCTGGCGGCATGGTCGGGCCGCAGGAGAGTTACGCCGAGTCCGCCGCCCGCGAGCTGGAAGAGGAGCTGGGTGTTGCCGGTGTATCCCTGCGCGAGCATGGCCGCTTTCTCTTCGATGAACGTGGCAACCGTCTGTGGTGCGCGGTGTTCTCGGCGGTTTCGGACAGCCCGCTGCGCTTGCAGCCCGAAGAGGTGCTGGAAGCGCGCTTCCTGGCTCTGGACGAGGTACAGCGCCTGGCCCGTGAACAGCCCTGCTGCCCGGACTCCCTGGTGGCCCTGGCCACCTATCTGCAACAAGTCGCAAAAGCTCAGTAAATTGGCGCATTCCCACCCTTAGCAAGCAGGTGGTTTGCCGTTACACTGCGCGGCCTCTGGGGCCGTAAGCGCCCTCTTTAGTGCTGCCCCTGCCCGAGTGGGGCTTCGCCGCCGATGCCCAGCGCATCGGCTCATCATCAGGTCCTCAAGCAGAGGATTTCCCATGGCCAAGAAAGCCACTTCCTTCGCAGCCCTTGGCGGCCTGGTGTATTCCACCGATGCCGGGCGCCATTGCCCTGATTGCAGCCAGCCCGTCGATGCCTGCACCTGCAAACAGACCGTCGTCCCCGCTGGCGATGGCATTGCGCGTGTGCGCCGTGAAACCAAGGGCCGTGGTGGCAAGACCGTGACCACCGTCAGCGGCGTGCCGCTGGCCGAAGACGCCCTCAAGGACCTGGCCAAGGCGCTCAAGCAGCGCTGCGGCACCGGCGGCTCGCTCAAGGACGGCGTGATCGAGATCCAGGGCGATCATGTCGAACTGCTGTTGGCCGAGCTGGTCAAGAAAGGTTTCAAGGCGAAGAAATCCGGCGGCTGAGCCGGATTCTCAAAGCGCCAGGGCCGCGGGCCTGGCGGCCGCCAAATCGTAATTTGCGCACCCTACACTGCGCCCAGTCGGCCCCGTGCCGATGTCACCGACTTATCTATAGGGGACTTCGATGTCCGTACGACGCACACGTAAAGACGATGGCAGCCAATGGACCGTTGCGGACAGCCGCAGCGTTTACGGAATCCGCCATTGGGGCGCCGGTTATTTCGCGATCAACGACGCAGGTCGCGTCGAGGTTCGTCCCAACGGTGAAGGCAGCACGCCCATCGACCTCTACGAGCAGGTCGACAACCTGCGCAAGAGCGGCCTGAGCCTGCCGCTGCTGGTGCGCTTCCCGGACATTCTGCAAGACCGCGTACGCCAGCTCACCGGCGCGTTCGACGCCAATATCGCGCGCCTGGAGTACCAGAGCCGCTACACCGCGCTGTACCCGATCAAGGTCAACCAGCAGGAAGCGGTGGTGGAGAACATCATCGCCACCCAGGACGTCTCCATCGGCCTGGAAGCCGGCTCCAAGCCGGAGCTGATGGCAGTACTGGCGCTGGCGCCGAAGGGCGGCACCATCGTCTGCAACGGCTACAAGGACCGCGAGTTCATCCGCCTGGCGCTGATGGGCCAGAAGCTCGGCCACAACGTGTTCATCGTCATCGAGAAGGAGTCCGAGGTCGAACTGGTCATCGAGGAAGCCGCCGACCTGAAGGTCGCGCCCCAGGTCGGCCTGCGCGTGCGCCTGTCGTCGCTGGCGTCGAGCAAATGGGCCGACACCGGCGGCGAGAAGTCCAAGTTCGGCCTTTCGGCGGCGCAGCTGTTGTCGGTGGTCGAGCGTTTCACCAAGGCCGGCCTGGACCAGGGCATCCGCCTGGTGCACTTCCACATGGGCTCGCAGATCGCCAACCTGGCGGACTACCAGCACGGCTTCAAGGAAGCCATCCGCTACTACGGCGAGCTGCGCAGCCTCGGCCTGCCGGTGGACCACATCGACGTCGGCGGCGGCCTGGGCGTGGACTACGACGGTACGCATTCGCGCAACGCCAGCTCGATCAACTACGACATCGACGACTACGCCGGTGTGGTGGTGGGCATGCTCAAGGAGTTCTGCGATGCCCAGGGCCTGCCGCACCCGCACATCTTCTCCGAGAGCGGCCGCTCGCTGACCGCCCACCACGCCATGCTGGTGGTGCAGGTCACTGACGTCGAACGGCACAACGACGACGTGCCGGAGATCGCCGACAAGGAAAGCCTGCCGGAAACCGTGCAGTGGCTGATCGATCTGATCGGCCATAACGACATCGAGATGGTCACCGAGACCTACTGGCGCGCCACCCACTACATGAGCGACATCGCCGCGCAGTACGCCGATGGCAAGATCACCCTGGCCCAGAAGGCCTTGGGCGAGCAGTGCTATTTCGCCCTGTGCCGCCGCCTGCACAACTCGCTGAAGGCGCGCCAGCGCTCGCACCGCCAGGTGCTCGACGAACTCAACGACAAGCTGGCCGACAAGTACATCTGCAACTTCTCGGTGTTCCAGAGCCTGCCCGACACCTGGGCCATCGGCCAGGTCCTGCCGATCATCCCGCTGCATCGCCTGGATGAAGAGCCGGTACGCCGCGCGGTGCTGCAGGACCTGACCTGCGACTCGGACGGCAAGATCAACCAGTACGTCGACGAACAGAGCATCGAGACCAGCATGCCCGTGCATGCCCTCAAGGACGGCGAAGACTACCTGCTGGGCATCTTCCTGGTCGGCGCCTACCAGGAAATCCTCGGCGACATGCACAACCTGTTCGGCGACACCGACTCGGTGAACATCTACCAGAACCAGGACGGCAGCGTGTACCACGCCGGTATCGAGACCCACGACACCATCGAAGACATGCTGCGCTACGTGCACCTGTCGCCTGAAGAGCTGATGACCCACTACCGCGACAAGGTCGCCAGCGCACGCATTACTCCGCGTGAACGCACTCAGTACCTGGACGCCCTGCGCCTGGGCCTGACCCGCTCCTCCTACCTGTCGTCCTGATCCACACCACAGAGCCGCCCCGACCGGGCCTGCATGGCCGGGTGGGGGCGGTTTGAGCGACGAGGGTGCGGCAGTATCTGCCTGGAACCCTGCTCGCCGGCAAACGCCTCACGACCTCTTCGATACCCGCGGCAGGCCCCTGCTGCGCCCCTACCGCTTGCTCATCTGTGCCGCTCAGGGCAACGCCTTGATCAAGGCCGGGTTCTTGGCCGAGGCGGCGTTCTCGAACAGGAACGAAAAATCCGAGGCCAGGCCGCTGGGACCGGCGATGGTTGCGCCCTTGTGGCAGGCATCACACGATTTGTTCTGGATATAGGTCTCCAGGGTCGTGTTGGCCACGGGCACGCTGGCATCGCTGTTGAAGGTGCCATACACCAGGGGAGGCTTGGCGTTGGCGCCAGGTTCATGGACGGGTGGGTTGGGCGAGCCGTCCCACAACACGTTGATCAGCTTGTAGTACTGAAACACCGACTGACCGCTGGTCTGCTGCGCGATGGCTTGCTGCACGGCGCTGTTGAGGGCGTTCATGTTGCTGCTCAGCGGGTACTCGCGGGTCACCTGTACCGGTTCGCTGCGGGGGTAGTTGTCCTTGCATTCCGAGGCATCGCAGGTAATGCGCTCCTGGTTTGGGGTGCAGTCATTGCCGGTGCAGTTGGGGTTGTTGAAGGTATAGCCGGCCGCCGGATTCGGACCACCGTCGGGAACGTTGTCCACGTGCTCGAACGTGGTCCAGACGAAATCCGGCAGGCTTTCGGTCTTGTGGATGATGTGCAGTCCGACCAGACCCACCACTTCCTGAGAACATTCGCCGGTATCGGGGCGCTGGAGCCAGGTCACGCTGGTGAGGTAGCGCGAGTACAGCTGTGGCTTGCCGGTGAGGATGCGCCAGGCAGCCTTGAGCTCGAAAGCGCCCAACTGCTCTTGCGCGACCGGGGTGGCCGGTGGGTTGCGAAAGTGAGCGCCGGCCGGCAGCGAAAGGCCTTGCGGGCTCTGGCCGTCCTGGTTGCTGGCCACGCGCAGTTGATCGGCCGCATCGTACAGCGAGTTAGCGACGATATAGTCGAACTCGGCCTTGCCGACCTTGCGCTCGAAGTAGATTAGGTTGCCGGCCTGGTCGGTCAGCCAGCCGCCGGTGGCCTCCAGGGTGGAGTCGGGGGTGGTCACCGGTGTGCTGGAGGAAACATGGAAGCGGTGCCGGGCGCTCACCGCGCTTTCCGAGGTAGCGGTGAGGAACTTGCGCGCGCCGCTGCGCAGGTTGCGCAGCGCACTCTTCGGCTGGCAGCCCACCGGTGCCGGCGCCTGTACACCCCAGCCGCTGGGCGTGGCCGCACCCGGTAGAAAGATGTCGTTGGCATCCTTGTAGCTGGCCCATAGCGGCGCGATGCTCATCGGCTGCCCCGCTGTGCCGGGCACGCCGAACCGAGCGGCCGGGCTGTGCCTATCAGGCTCACCGGCCAGCGACGGGTTGGCGGGCCAGCCCGGGTTCACCGGCCAGTTCATGGCGATGAACATCTGCCAGGCGTAGCAGTTGAGTGTGTTCTGCGACAACAGAAAGGGGTTGTCGCTGGTCAGGAAGCTGCCGCTAGTAGGGTCGAAGACCAATTGCTGGACGCACTGGGCGGGCGTCTGTGGATTGGCTGCGGCCTGGCTGTCCGGCATGGACAGCACGCCGGCCAGCGCCGTCAGGATGATGGCGCACAGGCTGCTGCGGCCCTGGGCAGACGAGGTGCTCGTAGACATGTCCTACTCCTTGGAAAAGCCGAGGCCTGCCCCGACGAAGCAGGGCAGGCCATCTGTCGACGCTCGAACGTCGTGGATCACACGCCCGGCACGACCGCGAGGGCGCTGGCCCAAGGGTGCTCGGCGGCGCTGGGGTTGGCGGACTCGTCAGGATTCAAGGCACGCAGTTGTACCAGGCCTGGCGCGGCATCCTTGGCCACACTGATGGTCAGTACATAGCCCTGGGTGCCGCTGTCGGTGGTCTTGCCCGGTACTGGCGTAGCGTTTTCCAGGAACTCGGTCACCTGCGCTGTCACCCCCGGGTTGGAGAACTGGATGCGCGCATTGGCGGCAGTGGTGTTGGCCGCAGCGCCCTGGACCACCAGCACGAAACTGTGGCTCGTACCCGGTGCCAGCCAGGCCGGGAGGTCACTGGGCGAGGCACCGTAGAAAAGCTCCAGTGGCACGAGTTGCACCGGATACGGCTGGATACCCGTGGTGCGGTCGGCTACACAGGGGGTGATCGCCGGGCTGAGGTTGCCCATCCCGGTGGCGGACAGGGCAACCTTCATCTGATTGGCTATCTGTCCAACGTATTCGATGGGCTGGCCATCGATGGTGATGTCGTTGATCGAGAAGCCGGCGCTGACCGGTACTTCGAGCACGGCGTGGAGAATCTGGTCCTTGCCGTTGGGGCCGGTGCCGGCGGTGCCGCGGGTGATTTTCCAGTACTGGCTGACGTCCTGGCCCTGCGGACCTTTCCAGTTGGCGAAGCTCAGCGGCTGCTGTAGATACAGGCCGACCGGGTTGGTCAGCGAGATGCGTGTGCTACCAGCCAGCTGGTTGGCGTTGAAGCCGATGGTCGGGTCCGAGTTACGGAAGTTCTGCCCGTATTGGGAGCAGCAGATCAGCGCCTGCGGGTTGGCGCTGCTGGCATCCGGACGCTGGATGGTCGCGGCTCCGGCGAGGTAGATTTCGGCGCTCAGCGTGTTGGGCGCGGATGTCAGGTGCAGGGCGCCGCCATACTGGCCGGGTACCCGGGCAGTGCCCGAGTTCCACTTGTTGGTCACGTCGTAGGCTGGCTGCCCGGTGGTGGGGTCCAGGACCGGCTCGCCTTTCTTGCCGGTGGGCTGGTCGTACTGGTAGCGCAGGTACAGGTCTTCGAGCTGCACAGCCGGATCGATGTATGTCTGATACAGACCCAGCACCGCCCGCGGATCGATACGCCACATGGTCAGGTAGTAGGCCGGGTTCTCACAGGTGAACATCACACTGCGCATCTTGCCGTCCGCGTCGCGGGTGATCGACCACTCGCAGTACTCGTCCAGCCAGCCGCGCGGGCCGTAGGGGCTGAAGAGTTTGTAAGGGCCGTTCCAGTCGATCTGCGGGCAGCGGATGGTCGGCAGATTGAGCAAGGTGCCGCTCGCTTGCGGATCGTAGAGGCTGAGGGTGGTGCCGTTGACCTCGATTTCGCCGTTGTCGGCCAGGGCCATGACCTGCTGCATGCTCAGAGGGCTGCCGCCGAGCTGCGGGTTGGCCGCTGAACCGGGCTGGGTGAGGTAGGCGATCAGTCGGTTGGGGAAGGGCGTCCACTCGATCGGTGCGACATCATCCCCGAACCCCTCCACGAGCGGGTTGTAGTAGCCCGAGCGAGGTGCATCGTTGAGACCGGTCCAGGGGTTGCCGATAATGGCCGACTCTGTCCAGCCGGCCAGGTTGTTGTTCCAGTCGGTCTCGAATTGCGGCAATTCCTGTTCCAGACCCAGTTGCTGGTAGTCCTTTGGGGCCTGCTCGGCGGGCGAGGTGAATTGCTTGAAGGGTGTGCTCATCAACTATCTCCAATGGCGAATGATACGTCTTGGGGGAGCAGCGACCGGCGTCGGAAACGAGCCGGCCAGGAACGGGAGCGCATCCTTTGCGCACCCGCAGAAAAACAACGGCCAGGTGGCGGGGGGTGTTCAGAGGTGCTCTGTCGCTCTGGGGGTTTCGAGGATCGGCACGTGACGCGCAGGCAGGGTGAGTTCCAGCGGTCTGATCGTGAATGCCTTGCGACCGTGGGACGCCAGGCGGGCATGGCCCTGCCAGGGATGTACGGGGGGCAGCGCCACGCCGTGGCCCCGGGCAATTCGCTCAGCCATCTTCACCGGGGCCTCTGGATCCAGGCGCCAGCCCTGATTGACCCAGCGGCGGAAGATTTCCAAGGCGTCTTCGAGACGAAACGAGGAGCATGTCGGTGCAGGACAGGGCGGCTGACTGGCCAGGTGCTGGTAGATCAGCAATGACCACTGCCTGATGGCTGTCGGGTTGTGGAGGTCGACGGCCTGTCGTTCCAGGCGTTCCTGCCAGCCAGACTCGCGAAGAGCCTGTTGCAGGGGCTGCAGCCAGCAAGGATTGCTGAACAGCCGGTGGATATCCGTCGTCCATGTCGGTCTTGTCGCGCTCATCGGTCCATCTCCGGGTCATGCCTCTTCAATAGGGCTGACGGTGGGTCGCGTGATGATGTTAATTTGATGTTGCGAAGGTTTTTTGCAAAGAGTTCCATTCGAATGCAGGATTCATTGCATTCTTTTCAGGGAGTGCGCAGCACCATGGCAGACGCGATTGACCTCAGGATTCTGGGCCGGCTGCAGAAGGATTGCACCCAGAGCCTTGAGCTGCTCAGTGACAACGTGGGGCTGTCGGCCACCAGTTGCTACCGGCGCATCAAGCGCTTGGAAGACAACGGCGTGATTCGCGCCCGAGTGGCGGTGTTGGACGAGAAGAAGCTGGGGCTGCAAGTGACCGCGATGTTCATGATCAAGCTGGACAAGGACACGCCCGACATCGACCGGCGCATGCAGCAGATCCTGGCCACCCGGCCCGAGGTGCAGGAGTGTTATCTGGTCACCGGGGAGTTCGATTTCGTCATGATGACCAAGTTGCGTGATGCCAATGAGTACACCGACTACATCTATCACTTTCTGGAGACCTATCGGGATATCCCGATCAGGAACTACTCCTCGACCCTGGTGATTCGCACCGTGAAGAAATCCTTCGAACTGCCGCTCGGCGGACTGGAGCAGGCACAGTAGGGGCGCCTGGCTGGTTGGCGGGCGGCTCTGAGCCGGGTCGCCAGATCCGTTCCGGTTTCAGCCTGCGCGGCTGGACACGCTTCGGCTGGCCAACAGGCCCACTTCGAAGAGCATCCACATCGGCACCGCCAGCAGGGTCTGCGAGAACACGTCGGGCGGGGTGAGGATCATGCCGACCACGAAGCAGCCGACGATTACGTAGGCGCGGCTGCGCGCCAGGGTCTGAACATCGATCATGCCGGCCCAGACCACCAGGAAAGTCGCCACGGGAATCTGGAACGCCAGGCCGAAGGCCAGGAACAGCGCCAGGATGAAGTCCAGATACAGGGCGATGTCGGTCATCATCGCCACGCCCTCCGGGGTCACGCTGGCGAAGAACCCGAACATCATCGGGAACACCAGAAAGAACGCGAAGGCCATGCCGCCATAGAACAGCGACACGCTGGCGATCATCAACAGCACCGCAATGCATCGCTCGCGGCGATACACCACCGGTGCCAGCAGGCCCCAGGCCTGATAGAGAATCACCGGCATGGCGATGAACAGCGCCAGCATCATGCTCAGCTTGAATGGCGCCATCAGCGGCGAGGTGACGCTGGTAGCGATCATGCTCGCGCCCGCTGGCAGGTAGGCGCGCAACGGCGCGGAAATCGCCGTGTAGATCGTCTGTGCGAACGGAAACAGCGCGGCGAACACCACCAGAATCGCCAGCAGGCAGCGCAGCAGGCGCGTCCTGACCTGGCGCAGGTGGCCGACCACCGCCAAGGGCGTCTGGTATTCGATGGCCTTCATGGTGTGTGCTGTCCTTGGCTGGCCGGGGCTTGCGCATCCAGGCGAATGCCTTCGCGCAGTTCCTGTTCAAGCTTGAGCAGCGGCTGCTGGTCAAGCTCCTTGCGCAGCTGCTCGGCATCCAGTTCGCGTTCGACCTGAGCCTTGATGCCGCCGAGCATGCGCTTGCCCTGGCCGATCCAGCGTCCGGCAGTGGCAGCAGCCTTGGGTAGCCGTTCAGGGCCCAGTACCAGCAGGGCGACGGTGCCGACCAGCAGCAGTTCGCTGAAACCGATCTCGAACATCAGTGCTTGTTATCCACAGGCGACTGTGGCGCGCGATTGGCGTCGTTCAGGCTCGCGGTGCGGGCCATGTTGTCGTCGCCCTTGGGGTCATCGCTGCCCATGGAGTTACGAAAACCCTTGATGGTTTCGCCCAGGTCCGAGCCCAGGGTCTTCAGGCGTTTGGTGCCAAACAGCATGAACACCAGCAGAAAAACGATCAGCAGTTGCCAGATTCCGATACCACCCATGTGCAGCGCTCCAGGTCATTGATTTACAACGTGAGCAGGCATCTTGCCGGGGCTTTGTGACGCCTGCGTGACGTTTTTGCGTGCTTTACATGAGCCTGCAACATTTGCTGTGTTGACTGATGCCTCGCAGCACGGGAGCGGGCGGGATGAGCGACGGCAACACACAGAAAGGCGCGGCGCTGCTGATGGTGCTGGTCGCCCTGGCAATGCTGGCTGGCGGCTTGACCTGGCTGGCGCAGCAGGGGCGTGAGGAGGTGGAGGGCGTACGGCTGGTGCAACAGCGCATCCAGGCCCGCGCCATCGAAAAGGCCGCCCTGGCCTTCACCGAGCAGGCGCTCAAGGACCCTCTGTGGCGGGCCAGCCCGATGTTCTGGCAGGCGCTGCGTGGCCAGCCGCTGAGCTACGACTTCAAGGGCGGGCGTTCGAGCATCCGCATCATCGACCTGCACACCTGTTTCAACGTCAACAGCCTGATCGGCCCCGAGGCCGAGCGCGCCCGCGGGCAGCTGCTGCATCTGCTGGGTGGCGACATGGCCGCCCAGCGTTACGCCGACAGCCTCAGCGACTGGCTGGACAACGATCACCAGACGCGCCTGATGGGCGCCGAGAACCACGAATATGCTCGTGTGTCGCCGCCACGCCTGGCCGCCGATCAGCCGATGGCGGATATCAGCGAACTGGGCCTGCTGCCCTTGCCGTTGCCTGCGCTTGCTGCAGCAGTGTGTGCCCTGCCGGACGCCGAGGGTTGGCGCCTGAACGCCAACGCCCTGAGCCTGACGCACCTGCCATTGCTCGAGGCGCTGTACCAGGGCGAGGTGCCCCGCGCCCAGCTCACCCGCCTGATCACCGCACGCCCCGCCGGTGGCTACAAGGACGCCAGCGACCTGCGCCAGGCGTTCGGCACCGTCGACGACGCCACCTTCGCGCGCTTGAGCGAGGGGCTGCTGCTCAACGGCGACCATTTCCTGCTGCAGATCGAAACCCGCCTTGACGACCAGGTGTTCCGCAGCCAGTACCGTGTCCAGGCCCGCGGCGTGGTCAAATGGCACAGCCGCGTACCCGCGCAGCAGATGCGCGTGTGGGGGCGAGAGGTAGGGATGTAGCGAGCCTCGGTCGGGATACGAAGGCGCTACGGGAAGAACCGGCTTTAGTCGCAATACTGTTCGCTTAAGCGGCATGTGATCCGGTGGGAGCGGCTTTAGCCGCGAAAGCGCCAGGAAATTCACTGCATCTGGTGTGAACAGGCGGTCGCTTCGCGGCTGAAGCCGCTCCTACCCGGTCTAATCGAACAGTATTGCGGCTAAAACCGCAGGTATTCAGCGGCGCAAGCCGCGCCCACCGGGGTGGGGCGGTTTGCGCGAACGAGGCGGGGTATCAGACGCCCAGCTCACCACCGTCGGCGCGCTGGATCACCACGGTCGAGGAGCGCGGGCGCACCGTGCCGACGGTCACGTCGGTGGCCACCTGGGTGGACGGCCAGTTATCCGGGTGCTGGATATTGATGAACACGCTCTTGTTGTCCGGGGTGAAGGTCACGCCGGTCACTTCGCAGCCATTGGGGCCGACGAAGAAGCGGCGCAGGTCGGCCTGGTTACTGGCGTTGACCGGTACCTGCTTGCCGTTGGCATCGACCAGGTTGCTGGGAATTACCGCCAGCATCTGGTCGTTGGTGTAGCTGGTGATGGTCGACTCGCCATTGTCGGTCTGGATCCACAGGATGCCACGGCTATCGAAGGTCATGCCGTCGGGGCTGGCGAACTGGTTCAGTTCGGTCAGGCCGGAACGGTTGAGGTCGGCAGTGCCCGAGGCGTTGGCGCCGTAGACGAAGATGTCCCAGGTGAAGGACGTCTGGTTGTCGGCGTCATGCCAGCGGATCACGTGGCCGTGGCGGTTGGGCACGCGCGGGTTGGCCGGGTTGGCGGTGGTGCGGCTGGTGTTGTTGGTCAGGGTCAGGTACGCATCGCCGTTGAGCGGGTTTACGGCGGTCCACTCCGGGCGGTCCATCGGCGTGGCGCCCACGGCGTCGGCAGCGCCACGGGTATTGAGGATGATGCCCGGCAAGTCGGTGAACTTGGCGCCCAAGGTGCTGCCATCGGTGGTCGGCGAGGTCACGTCGAGCAGCAGCCAGGTGCCGGTGCCGTCGGCGTTGAACTTGGCCACATAGAGCTTGCCGCTGTCCATGTACTTGGCACCGGTGGCCAGGCGGTCGGTAGGGTTGGCGTCTGCCGCGCTCCACAAGGCGGTAGAGACGAACTTGTACAGGTACTCGTTCTGCGAGTCGTCACCCATGTAGAACACCACCGGCTTGCCTTCGGTCACCAGCCCTGGCCAGCAGCCTTCGTGACGGAAGCGGCCCAGGGCGGTGCGTTTGACCGGCGTGCTGGACGGGTTGTACGGATCGATCTCGACGATGTAGCCGTAGGTGCTGGCTTCGTTGCGGTAGTCGGCCGTGGCACTGGCACCGGTGGGGGTGATGTCGAAGCGGGCGAACTCGTCGTTGACCTCAGAGCTGTCACCGGCCGCGGTTTCCCAACGGTAGTTGGTCTGCGAGGTGGCGACGCCGATGCGGCGCTGGTCGGCTGGCAAGGTGCCCTTGTTGATGAAGATGCCTGGCCAGTTCTCTTCACAGGTCAGGTAGGTGCCCCATGGGGTGTAGCCGTTACCGCAGTTGTTGTTGGTGCCACGGGTACGGGTGCCGTCTGCCGAGAACTTGGTCTTCACGTGGTCGGTGCCACGCAGGGGGCCGGCAATGTTCATCACCGAAGCGGTTGTGAAGCGGCGGTTGAGCGGGTCGTTGTTGACGATCTGCCAGCGACCGTCGACCTTGCGCACGTGCATCACGCCGGCACCGTGGGCGTTGATTTCCTTGCGCACTTCTTCCACCGGGCGTTTGCCGCTGACCGTGGTGGCACCGTTGGGGTGCAGGGCGGCCTGGTCGATGTATTCGTAGTTGATGGCGATGATGCCGTCGGTGGAACTGCCATTGATCGGGAAGTAGCGGATGCCGTCATGGTGCATGCCCGCTGCGTTGGCCTGGTCGGTGGAAGTGTTGGTGCCGTCGCTCTTCCAGGGGTTGGCAGTGGCGTTGAACGGCGTGCCCCACGGCGCGAGGATGTGCGCGACGTAACCGGCGGCCACCACGCAGGCGTCGGTGCGCGAGCCGGGGATGGAGTTGAAGCCCAGCTTCAGCTTTGGCTGCTCGGGGGTTGGTGTGACCGGATCGGTCGGGGTCGCCGGCGCATCGTTGGAACTGCCGCCACCGCTGTCGAAGCAGCCGGTCAGGCCGGTGCCGGCGATCAGCGCGATGGCACCCGCCAGCCCACCACGAACCACGCTGCGGCGGCTGAGGTAGGTGTCGATCACCGACGCCATGGGTTCGTTGACGCTGGGGTTGCGGTTCAGGTTATCGCCGGTATCACGACTCATTCATCAGGTCCTTTTTTTGAAGTCAGGATTGGATAAGGAGACGCGGACTTTAGGTGGCGAGTGTGATGATTAGTTGGCAGTTTGGTTAAGTTATGCAACGGCTCGGCCTGTATATGTTTCAAGTTGTAACTGGTCTGACAAAAAGACGATCTTGCGAGTGGCCATATGCAAGCCACTGACCTGGATAGGGTTTTCCAGAGCGCCCGGCGCAGGGCGCTGTTATTCGTCATGGCTGATTTATTCAATGAAAGTTCCGTCTGATTATTTCCTACTTGCGCTCGTCATATGGCCGCCCGGTTGTAAAACTGCCATCAAACTGTCATTTGCCCTCGCCAATATGCCGCCCCTGTACTGCAACGGCCACAAGGTGCGCGAACGATGGTTTCAATGGGGCGGCGCGATGTTCTGGGATGGATGACGGTCGGTGCCATGGCGCCCTGGCTGTCGGCCTGCTCGACGCTGCCGAGTGCTGGCGGCAGCGGCGGCAGCCTGGACCTGCTGTACGTTGCCGATACCCTCGACGCACGCCAGCCCGGCCTGCCGGTGGTGCCCGCCACGCGCCTGGGGCCGGCAACGCGTATTGGCCAGGCACCCTGGATCAGCGGCCAGGACGCCCGCGCTGCTGGCAGTGTGGATGCCAGTCTCGCCGGGCTGCTGGATGCCAGCCTGGCCGGCCAGGTGCAAACCGGCGGTTATCCGGTGCTGGGTGCCGTGCTGCAGCGTCTGCGCCGTGAGGCGGGCGAGGGCAACAGCCTGACCCTGGAGAACGGCCAGTGCTGGAATGGCAGCGGCCTGGCCTACCTGACCCAGGGTGTGTCTGGTGTGCAGGGCAGTGCGCTGCTGGGCAGCGAGGTGCGAGTCAGCAGTGACGAGCGCCTGCTGTGGCCCGAAGCCTGCGCCGGGTTGTACCGTCAGTTCGCCCAGCCGGTGCTGGGCGCGGGCCTGGAGCCTGGCCTGGCGCAGCGCCTCGGCACCCGGCCCGTGACATTTTTCAAGCGCGGGGGCGTGCGCATCGCCGTCGTCGGCATCACCGACCCCTATGCCCGTGACCAGAAGGCTTCACTGCGCCAGTGGCTGGACGCCCTGCGCCCGGCCTTCGAGCAGGCGCGCGCCGAAGCGGAGCTGGTGGTGGCCCTGGCTGACGTCGGCACCGGGCCGGGTCTGTGGCTGGCCGAGCGGGTCAGTCAGGTCGACCTGTTGCTCTGCGCCCGTGGCCAGGACTTCTGGCCGCAACCGGTGCAGGCCCTGCAGGCCTCCGGCAAGCGCGTGCCGGTGCTGTTCGGCGGCAGCCGAGCCAGCGGCGCGTTTCGCATTCGCTGCCAGCAGGCTGGCGGGCAATGGCAATTCACGGCGCAATTCCAGCCGGCCTTCGAGGGCGCCCTGGGCGTTTCGGAACAGGCCGAAGCCCAGCGCCTGCGCCAGCTGGTCCACCAGCAGCGCGCCGCGCATGCTGGCTGGCTCGACCAGCCGCTGGCGCGGGCACCGGAGCACCTCTGGCGCCGCGATGTGCGTGGCGGCAATTGGGACCGCCTGCTGCACCAGGCCCTGTCCGACCAGTCCGAGCGTGCCGTGCTGCTGCCGGGCCTGCGCTACGACAGCCCGCTGCCCCGTGGGCAGATGATTACCCGCGAGCACCTGCTGAGCCTGACCGGTAGTTATCCGGCGCCGGTGGTCGAGGTCTCCGCCAGCCAGGTGCCGCAAGTGCTGGAGAATGCTGCCGAGCAGCTGTTCGGCGAGCCGTTGCTGCTGGACAACAGCCAGGACCTGCCGCGCTGGTTCGGTCACCCCTGGGAAATCACCTACAGCGCCAGCGGCCAGCGTGTCAGTGGCCTTGGCCAGCCGGCCGGTGCCTGCCGCACCTTCGGCCTGGGCTTCGATGCCCGTGCCGGCCAGCCGCTGTGGCAACACCTGGAAGCCTGGCTGCGCGAGCGGCCCGATAGTTGGCAACTGGCTGCACTGACACCGCCGCCCATGCGTTACGTGCAGGGGCACCCTGGCTGGCATCCGCGTGAGGTGGCCGGTTGAGCCGCCTGCGCAGTGCCAGCCATCTGTTGCTGGTCGCCCTGTGCGGCTGGCTGGCGGCGCAATGCGTGCTGCAGCTCGCTGACGGCCAGGCCGTCGCAGCGCTGCCGTCGCCCCCTCTGGCAGCGCTGCCGCAGTTGCTCGACGGGCATTGGCATGGCCGCGCCGCGAACAGCGGCGAGCTGCCCCTGACCCGCCTGCCGGTGGAATACATCGGCAGTTTCAAGGCTCGCGAACTGGCCGCCACGGTGGTGGTGCTGCGCTTCGAACAGCGCCAGCGCACCCTCACGCGCGGCCAGCGCCTGGCGCCCGGCGTGGTGCTGCAGGACATCGACGAGCGCGGGCTGATCTTCGACAACCATGGCCAGCGCGAGCGCCTGCCGTGGCCGGTGCAACGTCCTCCATTCGGCATCAAGCAACAGGGTTGAACATGGTCCCCACTCGCATTCGTCACCCACTGCGTATCGCCCTGCTGTGCGGCCTGCTCGCCACCGGCGGGGTCGGCGCCGAGGAAGAGCCGGTCTACGAGGTCAATTTCGTCGACACCGAGCTGTCCGAGTTCATCGACAGCGTGTCGCGCATCACCCACACGACTTTCATCGTCGACCCACGGGTCAAGGGCAAGGTCACCGTACGCAGCCTGGAGATGCTCGGCAGCGACGAGATCTACGCCATCTTCCTCTCACAATTGCGCGCCCAGGGCTTTGCTGCCGTGGACCTGCCCAATGGCAACGTGAAGATCGTCCCCGACGAATCGGCGCGCCTGGAGCCGGTGCCGGTGGAGTCGCGGCGCAGCAACGGCCAGGCCAACGACGGCATGGCCACCCGGGTGTTCAACGTGCGCAATGCCGCCAGCGAGCAGATGCTCAACATCCTGCGCCCGCTGATCGACCCCCGGGTGGGGGTCATCACCCCGTATCCGTCGGCCAACCTGCTGGTGGTCACCGACTGGCGCAGCAACCTCGACCGCATCGACAACCTGCTGGTGCAGCTCGATCAGGTCAGCCAGGAGCCGCTGGAAGTGGTGCCGCTCAACCACGCCAGCGCCAATGACACCGCGCAATTGGTCACCCGGCTGCTGGCCCGCGAACAGGGCGCCGACAGCGCCCAGGTGGTCGCCGACCCGCGTAGCAACGCCCTGCTGGTGCGCGGCAGCAACGACAGCCGCCAACGCGTGCGCGCACTGCTGCGCCAACTGGACAAACCGCGCGACGCGCAGCACAACAGCAACACCGTGGTGATGTACCTGCGCCACGCCAACGCCGCCGAAGTGGTCAAGGTGCTGCGCGGCCTGGGCCAGGAGGACAGCGCCGCGCCGCCCGGCACCGCTGCCGAGGGCGAGAAGCCGCTGCTGGTGAGCGGCAATGGCGTGCGCATGGAATACGAAGAGGGCACCAACGCGGTGGTGATGGTCGGCCCGGACAGCGAGCTGGCCAATTACCGCAGCATCGTCGAGCAACTGGACATTCGCCGTGCCCAGGTGGTGGTCGAAGCGATCATCGCCGAGGTCTCCGACACCCGCGTGCAGGAGCTGGGCGTGCAGTGGCTGTTCCAGCACGACAGCCTGGGCGGCGGCACGGTGAACTTCCCGGGCGGCACCACGCCGAGTGTGGCGGCGGTCGGCGCCCTGGCCCAGGACCGTGACACCGCCGGGCTGGCGCAGCTGCTCTCTGGCGTACAGGGCGCAGCGGCCGGGGTCGGGCACATCGGTGGGGGGCTGAACTTCATCGCGCTGATCAACGCCTTGAAGGGGCAGAGCGGTTTCAACCTGCTTTCCACCCCGACCCTGCTGACCCTGGACAACGCCGAGGCGTCGATTCTGGTGGGCCAGGAAGTGCCCTTCGTCACCGGCTCGGTGACCCAGAACAACGCCAACCCCTACCAGACCATCGAGCGTCGCGAAGTGGGTGTGAAGCTGCGCATCAAGCCGCAGATCAACATCGACAACACCGTGCGCATGGACATCGTCCAGGAAGTCTCGTCCATTGCCGAAAGCGCGGCGGCCAGTGACGTGATCACCAACAAGCGCGAGATCAAGACCAAGGTCATGGTCGCCGACAACGGCCTGGTGGTGCTCGGTGGGCTGATCGGTGACCAGACCACCGACAGCGACCAGCGCGTACCGCTGCTCGGCGACATTCCTGGCCTGGGCAGGCTGTTCCGCTCCAACGCCACGCAGCGGGTCAAACAGAATCTGATGGTGTTCATCCGCCCGCGCATCGTGCGTGATGACCAGACCCTGGCGCAGTTGAGCAGCGAGAAGTACCAGAACCTGCGCAGCACCACCCGCCTGGCTCTGCCCGAACGCCAGGACGCTGAGCGCCTGCTGCAACTGTTCCCGGCCAGCCGCGAGCGCCTGGACGCGGCCAGCACAGGGTTGGCCTGGTGAGCGGCCTGTTGCCTTATCGCCTGGCACGCCAGGCCGGCGTGGCGCGGGTGCCTGACGGAGCGGGCTGGCAACTGCTGCTGCGCGCCGGTGCCGACACCGACACCTTGCAGGAAGTCTTGCGTGTGCATGGCCGGCCCCTGGCGGTGCAGCATCTGGCCGCCGCCGACTATGACCAGCACTTGGGCAGCCTGTACCAGGCCGGCGAAGCCAGCACGGCGGCGCTGATCGAGGGGATCGGCGAGCAGGTCGACCTCGACAGCCTGATGAGTGAACTGCCCAAGGTCGAAGACCTGCTGGAAAGCGACAACGACGCGCCGGTGATCCGCCTGATCAATGGCCTGTTCGGCGAGGCGCTGCGGCTGCAGGCTTCGGACATTCATGTGGAAACCTTCGAGGCCAGCCTGGTGATCCGCCTGCGCGTCGACGGTCACCTGCGCGAAGTGCTGCGCCCGCCCCGCGCGCTGTCGGCGATGCTGGTGTCGCGAATCAAGGTCATGGCGCGCCTGGACATCGCCGAGAAGCGCCAGCCGCAGGACGGGCGTATCACCCTGCGTGCCGCTGGCCGCGAAGTGGACATCCGCGTTTCGACCCTGCCGGGCATCCATGGCGAACGGGTGGTGATGCGCGTACTGGACAAGCAGGCCAGCCTGCTCGACCTGGCCAACCTGGGTATGCCCGAAGCCGTCGAGCGTGGCCTGCGTGCCTGCCTGGCGCGGCCCAACGGCATCGTGCTGAGCACCGGGCCGACCGGCTCGGGCAAGACCACCACGCTGTATGCCAGCCTCAACAGCCTCAACGACGGCGCGTGCAACATTCTTACCGTCGAAGACCCGGTGGAGTACGCCATCACCGGCATCGGCCAGACCGCCATCAACCCGCGTGCCGGGCTGACCTTCGCCAGCGGCCTGCGCGCCATCCTGCGCCAGGACCCGGACGTCATCATGCTGGGTGAAATCCGCGACCAGGAAACCGCGCAGATCGCCGTGCAGGCCAGCCTCACCGGACACCTGGTGCTGTCTACCCTGCACACCAACAGCGCCGTGGGCGCGGTGACCCGCCTGCGCGACATGGGCGTCGAGCCATTTCTCATCGCCTCCAGCCTCAAGGGCGTGCTGGCCCAGCGCCTGGTGCGCCGGCTGTGCGCCTGCGCCCGGCCTCAGCCGTTGCAGGCCGCCGAGCGTGCGCTGTGGCCGGAGCTGGCCGGGCTGCACGAGACCTATCACCCGCAGGGTTGCGAGCAGTGCCAGGGCAGTGGCTATGACGGGCGGATCGGTCTGTACGAGTTCATCGAGTTGGACGACGGTCTGATTCGCCTGCTCTACGACGGCGCCAGCGAAGTGGCGATGCTCGATTACCTCAAGGATCGTCGCCAGAGCCTGGCGGCGATGGCCAGCGACTGCCTGCGCCATGGCCGCACCAGCCTGGCCGAAGTGCTGCGCGCGGTGCGGGGCTGACGCATGCCGACCTATGCCTACCAGGCCCTCGACCAGGCCGGGCGTGTGCGCAAGGCCAGCCTGCAGGCCGAGAACGAGCGCCATGCCCGACAACTGCTGCGCGAACAGGGGCTGTTCGCCCGCCAGTTGCAACTTCAGCAACCCCGGGCACGGCGGCCCCGTGGCCAGCGCCTGAGCCATGCGCAGTTGTGCGAGCTGACTCGCCAATTGGCGACGCTGTGCAGCGCCGGCATTGCGCTGGTGGATGCCCTGGCGACCCTGGAGCGGCAACTGGCGCAGCCGGCGTTGCGCAACCTGCTGGTGGCGGTACGCGGCGCCCTGGGCGAAGGCCACAGCCTGGCGCAGAGCCTGCGTCGCCAGGGTGGCCTGTTCGATGAACTGTATTGCGCGCTGGTCGAGGCTGGCGAGCGCTCCGGCAAGTTGGCCCCGGTACTGGAGCGCCTGGCCGAACATCTTGAGCAGGTCCAGCGTCAGCGCCACAAGGCGCGCACGGCGCTGATCTACCCGGCGGTGCTGATGCTGGTGTCGTTCGCCGTGGTGATCGGCCTGATGACCTTCGTGGTGCCCAAGCTCACCGAACAGTTCAGCCATACGGGGCAGACCCTGCCGCTGGTGACTCGGGTGCTGATCGGCATCAGTGATGCGCTGGTACTGGCCGGCCCCTGGCTGCTGAGCCTGGCCCTGCTGGGCGGTGCTGGCGCAGCCTGGCTGCTGCGCAAACCGTACTGGCGCCTGCGCCGTGACCGCAGTCTGTTGCGCTGGCCGAAGCTCGGCGACCTGCTGGCGGTGCTGGAGAGTGCACGCCTGGCGCGCAGCCTGGCGATTCTCTGCGGTAGCGGCGTACCGCTGCTCGAAGCCTTGCAGGTGGCCACCGCGACGGTGGGCAACCGCGAGGTGCATCGCGCCCTGCAAGGTGTGCGCGAGCAGGTCGAGGGTGGCGTCAGCCTGCACCGCGCCCTGAGCGGCGCCGGGCACTTCCCGCCGCTGCTGCTGAACATGGTGGCCAGCGGCGAGGCCAGTGGCACGCTGCCCGACATGCTCGAACGCGTTGCCGACAACCAGGAGCGTGGCTTCACCCGTCAGGTGGACACGCTGATGGCGCTGTTCGAACCCCTGATGATTCTGCTGATGGGCGCCGTGGTGTTGTTCATCGTGCTGGCAGTGCTGTTGCCGATCATGCAGCTCAACCAGGGCCTGTCCTTCTGAACCATGGAGACTTTCGTTATGCCTCGTTCACGCAATCAGCGTGGTTTCACCCTGATGGAAATCATGGTGGTGATCTTCATCATCGGCCTGCTGATCGCGGTGGTCGCGCCCAGTGTGCTGGGCAACCAGGACAAGGCCATGCGCCAGAAGGTGCTGGCCGACCTGGCGACCCTGGAGCAGGCGCTGGACATGTACCGCCTCGATAACCTGCGCTACCCCAGCAGCGAGCAGGGCCTCGGCGCGTTGGTCAAGGCGCCCACGGTCGAGCCACTGGCCCGTGCCTGGCGCGCCGACGGCTACATCCGCCGCCTGCCGGACGACCCGTGGGGCAACCCGTATCGCTACCGGGCGCCGGGTCAGCACGGGCGCATCGACATCTACTCGCTGGGCGCCGATGGCGTGGAGGGCGGCGAGGGCAGTGACGGCGATATCGGTAACTGGAGCCTGTAAGGGTGAATGGCAGCCGCGGCTTTTCGCTGCTGGAACTGCTGGTGGTGCTGCTGATCGTCGGCCTGCTCAGCGGCCTCAGTGTGGCCTGGTTGAACGCCGGGCGCAGTGCGGCGTTGCAGGCCCTCGATGGCCTGGCTGCGCAAGTGCAGCTGCATGCCGCCCAGGCGCGGCACAGTGGTCAACTGCTGGGCTTGCGCTGGAACGGCCGGCAGCCGGAATTCGTGCGCCTGGAGCAACAGCGCTGGGTGGCTGATCCCTGGCGGCCCGTCGCCTGGCCGACCGAACTGCGTGCCGACTGGCCCGCGGGCACGGTGCCGCCGGTGATCTTCACCCCCGATGGAGTGGTGGCGCCGCGGCTGAAGTGGCAATGGCCGGACGGGCAGCAGCATTGGCATTGGCTGAGCGACGGCCGCCTGGCGCGTGCGGAGGTGCCATGAGCCGGGCGGCGAGACGGCAGCGGGGCTTCACCTTGCTGGAGGTGATGGTGGCGCTGGGCATCGCTGCGCTGATGACGGTGATGGTCAGCCAGCTGCTGCGCCAGCGCATCGCCACGCACCAGGCCGTGCAGCAGCATCGCCTGGGCAGCCTGTGTGCCCGCGAGCTGGAAGCGCGATTCACCCTGGAGCGTTACTGGCCGACGGCCAACCAGGTCCGCGGCGAGTTGCGCCAGGGTAACGGCCTGTGCCACTGGCGCCTGGATCTGGGCATGACCGGCGTGCACAACCTGCGGCGTGGCGAGCTGGCGTTGTTCGCCAGCCGCGACGAGCGCGAGCCGCTTGGCCACTTCACCCTGTTTCTGGTGCGCCCGCAATGAATCGCCAGGCCGGCCTGACGCTGATCGAGTTGCTGGTGGCCCTGGCCCTGACCGCCGTGCTCGGCGTGGTGCTGGCGGCCCTGGTCAACGGCTGGGTGACGGTGCGTGAGCGCCTGGCCGAAGCCGCCGAGCCACCGCCGGTGCTGGAGTTCTGCCTGGCCCTGGAGCGGCGCTTCGACAGCCTGGTACTGCGCCAGCTCTACGAGCAGCGTCGGCCACTGGCGCCTGCGCCACTCGACTGGCAACCGAGCGCTTGGCAACTGGGCTGGGTGGCGCTGAGCGCCTGGCCGCAAGCAGGCGCGCCGTCACGCCAGGAGCGTCAGCGCCTGAGCTTCGACGCCCGCGCGCGGCGCCTGAGCCTGGACACCTCGGCAGACCTGTACGCCCCTGGCGAACCGCGCTGGCAGGCGGGTGAGCGGCTGGCCGAGGTGGATCGTGTGAGCTTCAGCTTCTACCAGGCCAACCGCTGGTTGCCTTACCCGTCCACCAGTCCCGGCCTGCCGACCCAGGGCGTACGTCTGGAATTCGATTGGCGCGCCGCGCCTTACGTCTGCACCTTCAACCTGCCGGACCCCACCCCTTGACCATGGCCGCCACGCCCCGCGAGACACCTATGCCTGCATCTTTCACTTTTCGGCGCCGCGCTCCCCGCCACTGGCTGCTGGTGCGCCCCGCCGACGACGGCCAGGCCTGGCAGTGGCGACGCCTGCCCGGCCATGAACAGGGCGCCTGGCCACCCCCAGCCGACTATCTGCATGGCGACCGCCATGCGCTGGTGATTCCGGCGGCGCTATGCAGCCACTTTCACCTGGCCGCTCCCCCAGGCCTGAAGCGCCATGAGTGGCCGCTGCTGCTGGAAGAACAACTGCAGCAACCCCTCGACCAGGTGCAGGTGCATGCGCTGTCGCGCCAGGGCCAGTACCTGGAGCTGCTGGTGGTCGACCGGGCATGCCTGCAGGGCTGGCGTGCCGAAGCCCAAGCCTTGGGACTCGACCTTGAAGCGGCCTGGGCCGAAGCGCAGTTGCTCGGCGTGGTGCAGCCCGGCGAGCAGCTTGGCTGGCGGCAGGGCGAGCAGTGTTGCCTGGTCCGCTGCGACGCGCAGGGGCGTCGGCAATGGCTGGTCTGGCCAGACGCCTTCGGTGCCCTGCCGGATGGCTGGCACAGCGCCGATGACCTGTACAGCGGTGCCTGGCCGCAGCCTTGCACCGTGCCGCCACTGTCGGCCAGTTGCCTGGGGGCGCAGCGCCAGCGCCGGCCGATGCAGCTGCCGATCAGCCCCCTGCAACGTCGCCTGGTGAGGGGCGCCGCCGTGCTGGGCCTGTGCTGGGCGAGCCTGGCGCTGGTGCAGTGGGTGGGTCAGGTGCCGGCCTGGAAACGCCAGGTCGAAGCGCTCACCGGGCCGGTGAGCAACGTGCAGCAGGCCCGCCGCAGCCTGGCGCGCCTGCAGGCCGAGCAGACCGACTGGCGCATTCGCCAGCAGCAGTTGGTGAGCCTGGAACAGCAGGTTGGACAGTGGTTGCAGGCGCATCCGGACTGGGGCGTATCGGCCAGTCAGTTCGATGGGCGTACCTGGCGCCTGGTGCTCAACGGCGATCAGGCACCGCCCGCCGAGCAGCACTGGCAGACCCTGGCCGACGCCGGCGGCGCGGTGGCCAGTGCCGAGCGCAGTGAGAACGGCGCCTTGCTTACCGTGCGTTTCGACCTGGGAGGTCAGCCATGAATGCCCTTTTACAGCGTTTTTCCCACGCCTATGTCAGCTTGCCGGCGCCCCGTCGCTATGGCCTGCTGGCCGGCTGGGTGGTGGTGCTCACCTTACTGCTGGTGCTCAGTGGCCGACCGTTGATCGACTACGCCAGGTCGGTGCATCAGTGGCAGGCGCTGGCGCAACAGGCCCAGGCACTCATGCCCGTTGGTGTGCCAGGCGAAGAGCGCTGGCAGGCCCTGGCCAGCGCCCGGGGCGTGACGCTGACCGGCGTCGAGCGGCGCGGCGACGTCTGGCTGCTGCGCGGCGAGGTGGCGCGTGCCGAGCCGCTGGCGCAACTGATGCGCAGCATCCAGGAGCAGGGCGCGCGACCGTTGCGCTGGAGCCTGGAGCAGAGCAGCGGCGGGCTGGTGTTCCAGCTCGATGTCGGGCAGGGCGGGCGCCAGCCATGAGCCGAAGTCTGTGGCTGGCTGGCGGCCTGGCGTTCGTCTTCACGCTGCTGGCGAACCTCCCTGCCGCCTGGGTGCTGGGAAGTATCGCCTGGCCCTCGGGCTGGCAGGCCGAGGCGCCAGGCGGCACGCTGTGGAAGGGGCGGCTCAGGCGTCTGGGGCCGCTCGGGCCGCTGGCCTGGCAGGTCAGCCCCTGGCGTGGCCACTTGCAGGTCGAAGGCGCCTTTCAGCAGCAGGCCTGGACGCTCAGGGCATCAGGCTGGCCGTGGAACTGGCAGGCCCGCTTGTCTCCCGGCGCGGCGGCGGTCGGTGCTGCCGGTGATTATCTGATCGATGGACGCTGGCAGGGCGAGCTGCGCCTGGCCGGGCAGGGGGGCCGCTGTCTGCACGCCGAAGGGCAGCTGCAGGCCAGCCAGGTGGCGATGCTGACGCCCTGGAACCTGGCCCTGGGCGACGTGCGGGTCACGCCGAGCTGTGCAGCGGGCCTGCAACTGCTGGCGCACATCCAGCGCGCCGGCGAGCACCGCATCGAAGCGCGTCTGGAGCTTGCCAGCCACCGTCTGCGCCTGGACGGTCAGGTGCAGGCAGACGCCGCCCTCCTGCCACCGCTGGCCCAGGCCGGCTGGGTCAAGCCGGGTTCCACAGTGCTCGCGGCGCAACTGCGCCTACGCTGACTCCATTCCCCCTGCCGTTATCTGGCAGCGACACCGACGATTGGTATTTCTCCCCTATTCCCTGGCGTTTCAGGGACTTGCCTCGTCCAGGAAAGAAGCGCTCTTGTCTGGCAGCGACATGCGCGGAAAATCCCGTAGACACATTGTCTAACAGGATTTTATATTTTCGTTATTCAATTTGTAGACACAGCCTTTCGGCGCGAAGAATAACGTCCATGAATGCCTGTCACGAAGCGCTTCACAGCACTGCAGACGCGTCCGTCGATCGCAAGGCGGCACTCGTCGATGCCCTGCGCCAGCGCATCCTCAATATGGATCTGGCGCCGGGGCAGGCCCTCGACGAACTGCAGCTGGGCCTGGAGTTCGGCCTGTCCCGTCCGCCGGTGCGTGAACTGCTGCGTCAGCTGGCCATCGAGGGTTATGTCGAGCTGGCCGCCAACCGCGCGCCGCAGGTTGCACCCATGGCCCACGAGTCGCTGTGCGGGTTCTTTCGTGCCGCGCCGCTGATTTACAGCGCCACGACGCAACTGGCCGCCAGCCATGCCAGCACCGCCGAGATCGCCGGCCTGAGGACCATTCAGGAACGCTTTCGCCGCGCCATCGCCGAGCACGACGTCGATGGTCGAGTGCTGCACAACGATGCCTTTCATCTGGAGATCGGTCGCATGGCGCACAACGACTACCTGTTGCCCAGCCTGCGCCGCCTGCTCATCGACCACGCGCGGCTGGGACGCACCTTCTATCGCCATCCCAGCACGCCCGACATGCAGCGCGACCTTCAGTTGGCCTGTGAGCAGCACGACCAGATGATCGAGGCCATCGAGCAACGCGACCCACAGCGCGCCGCCGAGGTGGTACGCGAGCACTTCGAACTGTCGCGGCGGCGTATGGCCGAGTACGTCACGCCACCCTTCGATCCGCCGGGGCGCGGCGGCTGAGCCGGCCGGCCCGTTTTCTTACCTGGTGAACAACCAGACCGTCGAACAATAAAACCCAGGTCCCCGACATGACGAAAGTAACCCACCTGCCCGCCGACGACGCCATCTGTGGCTGGTACCACCTCAGCCGTCCACGGCAGCCTCAGCCCGCTCACTACGGGCACAGTTCCGCGCGCTGGGTGGTGGTCGGTGCCGGCTTCACCGGCCTGGCGGCGGCACGCCAGCTGGCGCTGAACTTTCCGGATGACTCGATCGTGCTGGTCGAGGCCCAGGAGGTCGGCCTGGGGACTTCCGGGCGCAATGCGGGCTTTGCCATCGACCTGCCCCACGACATCGGTGCCGACGACTACATCGGCGACCTGGACACCGCGAACATCAACATGAAGCTCAACCTCACCGGCCAGTCCATCCTGCGCCAGCTGGTGGAGCAGCATGGCATCGATTGCCAGATGAAGGCCTGCGGCAAGTACCAGGCGGCGGTGGAAGACCGGGGCATCGCGGTGCTGGACGCCTATCGACGCGGGCTCGACAAACTCGGCCAGCCTTACGAGGTGATCGACGGCGCAGACCTGCCGGAGCACATCGGTACGCATTTCTACCGCAAGGCGCTGTTCACCCCGGGCACGGTGCTGATCCAGCCGTCGGCGCTGGTCAAGGGACTGGCCGACAGCCTGCCGAGCAACGTCACCCTCTACGAACACACGCCGATCACCGACGTGGAATACGGCGACAAGGTTGTCCTGCGCCACGCCAACGGCAGCATTACCGCCGACCGCCTGGTCCTGACCAACAACGCCTTCGGCATGAGCTTCGGTTTCCTCAAGGGGCGCATGCTGCCGGTGTTCACCTACGCCAGCATCAGCCGCGTGCTGACCGAAGAAGAACAGCAGCGCCTGGGTGGCAAGCCCTTCTGGGGGGTGATCCCGGCCGACACCTTCGGCACCACGGTGCGACGCACACCTGACAACCGCCTGCTGATCCGCAACAGCTTCAGCTTCAACCCCGACGGGCGTAGCAATCCCAAGTACCTGAAGCGTTTCGTGGAGCGCCATCGGCGCTCGTTCGCCGCACGTTTTCCGATGCTGCCGCAGGTCGACTTCGAATACACCTGGGGCGGAGCCCTGGCGCTGTCGCGCAACCACATGGGGCACTTCGGGCAACTGGCGCCGAACATTTACGGCGCGCTGTGCTGTAACGGCCTGGGCATCACCCGCGGCACCGTGACCGGCACCCTGCTGGCCGACTGGCTGGCCGGCAAGCGCAACGACATGACCGATTTCCTGCTGGGTTCGCCAGCGCCGAATCGCAACCCACCGCAACCGTTCCTGTCGCTGGGCGTGAACGCCAACCTGATGTGGGGGCAATACCGCGCCGGCAAGGAGAGCTGAGCCGGGGATACCGCTCAGGAGGGGTAGGGCGGCTTGTGCCGCGAACAGGCCAGGAATGACTGGCGAACATGAGGCCGCCTCGCTTGAGGCCGCTCCTACCGCCGCCGAGCAAGGCCCTCGGGCAGTCGAGGACCACAGCGTAGGGAAGTTTCGCGTGACCCGGGTGGCGAGCCCTTCATGCAGGTTCGTTCCCCCGGCTTTTCAGAGTCTGGAGAAAAACAATGACAACGTTCCACACCTCTATCGAGGATGTTCCTCTCAATGCATTCCACAAGCGCCTGACCATTCGCTCGGGCGGTGGCTCGTTCGTGGACGGCTACGTGCTGAGCATCATTGGCGTGTGCATGCTGCAGATGACCGCCGCACTGGGGCTGAGCACCTTCTGGCAGGGCATGATCGCCGCTTCGGCACTGATCGGCATCTTCTTCGGTGGCTTCCTCGGCGGCTGGCTGACCGACCGTTTCGGCCGCAAGCGGATCTTTTTCGTCGGCCCGACCCTGTTCGTGCTCGCCTCGGTGACCCAGCTGTGGGTGGAGTCTGCCGTGGTGCTGTTCTTCCTGCGCTTCATGATCGGCGTCGCAGTGGGTATCGAGTACCCGGTCGCCACCTCGCTGCTGGTGGAGTTTCTGCCCAAGAAATACCGTGGTCCACGCCTGGCGACCCTGACCATCCTGTGGTTCGCCGGTGCGGCCTGCGCCTATCTGTCGGGTGATTTCATCCTGCGCCATGGCGGCGAAGACGGCTGGCGCCTGGTGCTGGCCAGCTCGGCGGTCATCGGCGCGGCCCTGTTCCTGATCCGCCTCGGGACGCCCGAGTCGCCCCGCTGGCTGCTCGGCAAGGGCCGTGCAGCCGAGGCCGAGGCTGTCATCAAGCAGGTGTATGGCCTTGGCTTCTCGTTGCGCAATCTGCCCGAGCAGCCCGAAGAGAAAAAACTCTCGGTGCTCAGCCTGCTGCACTCGGGCTACGGCAAGCGCATGCTGTTCGTCGCCATGTTCTGGGCCTGTTCGGTGATCCCGGTGTTCGCCGTCTACGCCTTCGCCCCGACGGTGCTGGCCGCGCTGAACCTCAAGGGCGACTGGGCGTCGCTTGGCTCGATCGCCATCACGTTCCTGTTCGTGATCGGCTGCATCGTTGCCACCAACCTGATCAACGGCATGGGTCGGCGCAGCATGCTGATCTACAGCTTCCTGCTCTCCGGGCTGGCGCTGCTGGGCCTGGCCGCGTTCCACGACGCCTCCGAAATGCTGGTGCTGACCCTGTTCGGCGCCTATGCGCTGTTCATTGGCGGCGCCCAGGTGCTGCAACTGGTCTACCCCAACGAACTGTTCCCCACCGAGATTCGCGCCTGCGCCGTCGGCGTCGGGACTTCGCTGTCGCGCGTCGGTGCGGCCATCGGCACCTGGCTGGTACCCATGACCCTGGACAGCTACGGCATCGGTTTCACCATGTACGCCGCCGCCGCCGTGACCCTGGTCGGCCTGCTGTTCTCCCTGGCGCTGGCGCCGGAAACCCGCTCGCTCAACCTGCAGCAGGCGTCCTCGCTTACCTGAAAACAACCCGCCGCGCCTATGAGCGCGGCGTCTCAACCTGTGGAGGTTAACCCCGTGAAATTCGAAGGCATCTATACGCCCGCTGTCACCCCGCTCAAGGCCGACGGTTCGATCGACTCGTCGGCCTTTGCCGAGGTCCTGGAATACCTGATTGCCCAGAAGGTGCATGGCATCATCATCGGCGGCTCCACCGGTGAGTACTACGCGCACACCGCCCAGGAGCGTTTCGACCTGGCGGCCAAGGCCAGGGACGTGATCGGCGGCCGCCTGCCGCTGATCGTCGGCACCGGCGCGATCCGTACCGAAGACTCGGTGGCCTTCGCCGCCCATGCCAAGGACATCAAGGCCGACGCCCTGCTGGTCGGCACGCCGCCCTACGCGCTGCCCACCCAGCAGGAGATCGCCATCCACGTCAAGGCGGTGGACCGCGCTGCCGGGCTGCCGATCATGCTCTACAACTACCCGGGCCGCATGAGCGTGGCGATGGACGACGAGTTCTTCGATGCCGTGGCTGACGTGCAGAACATCGTGGCCATCAAGGAAAGCTCGGGCGACATGAACCGCCTGCACCGCACCGCGGTGAAGTACCCGAAGATCGCGCTGTCCTGCGGCTGGGATGACCAGGCCCTGGAGTTCTTCGCCTGGGGCGCGCAGAGCTGGGTGTGCGCCGGCTCCAACTTCATCCCGCGCGAACACGTGGCGCTCTACGAGGCCTGTGTGGTCGAGAAAGACTTCGACAAGGGCCGTCGCATCATGGCCGAACTCATGCCGCTGATGGATTTCCTGGAAGGTGGCAAGTTCGTTCAGTCGATCAAGCACGGCGTCGAACTCAACGGCCTGTCCACCGGTGGCGTTCGTGCACCGCTGCAAGGCCTGAGCGCAGAAGAACAGGACACCCTCGCCGGCGTCATCGCCACCCTCAAGCGCAACATCGCGCAGATCACCGGAGCTGCCTGACATGGCCGAATTGCTCAGCAAGGAACAGTACAAGGCCCTGGCCGCAGAACTGAAGTTCCCCACCCAGGCATTCATCGACGGTGAGTTCCGCGACGCGTTGTCCGGCGCCACCTTCACCACCACCAATCCGGCCACCGGCCAGGTACTGGCCAACATCGCCGCTGGCAGCAGCGCCGACGTCGACCTGGCGGTGGCCGCAGCCAAGCGTGCCTTCGACGACGGGCGCTGGAGCAAGCTGGCGCCGTCGGCGCGCAAGCACATCCTGCTCGACTTCGCGCAACTGCTGGAAGACCACGCCCACGAGCTGGCGGTGCTGGAAAGCCTGGACAGCGGCAAGCCGATCCAGGAGTGCCAGAACGTCGACGTGCCGGAAACCATCCACACCCTGCGTTGGCACGCCGAGCTGATCGACAAGATCTACGACTTCAGTGCGCCTACCGGTGCCGGTGCGGTGACCATGGTGGTGCGCGAGGCCATCGGTGTGGTCGGCCTGGTGTTGCCGTGGAACTTCCCGCTGCTGATGCTGGCCTGGAAGATCGGCCCGTCGCTGGCCGCCGGCTGCTCCATCGTGGTCAAGCCCGCCAAGGAAACCACCCTGACCGCCCTGCGCGTCGCCGAGCTGGCACACCAGGCCGGTATCCCGGCAGGCGTGTTCAACATCGTGCCGGGCGGTGGCCGTGAAGTCGGCGAGCCGATCGGTCGCCACCCGGACATCGCGGCGGTGAGCTTCACCGGTTCCACCGACACCGGCCGGCTGTTCCTCAAGTACGCGGCAGAATCCAACATCAAGCGCGTGGTGCTGGAACTGGGCGGCAAGAACCCCGCCGTGGTGATGAACGACGTCGAGGACCTCGACGAAGTGGCCCAGTACCTGGTGGCTGGCGCGTTCTGGAACATGGGCGAGAACTGCTCGGCCTCCTCGCGGCTGATCGTCCACGCCGACGTCAAGGACAAGCTGCTCGAACGCATCAAGGTGCATGTTCGCGACTGGCAGCTGGGCGACCCGCTGGACCCGGCCAACCGCCTTGGCGCGATGGTCAGCAAGGCGCACTTCGAGAAGGTGCGCAGCTACCTGGAATACGCCGTGCAACAGCAACTGCCGGTGGTCGAAGGCGGCAGCACCCGTGACGGCGTGTTCATCGAACCGACCATCGTCGATGGCGTGAAGGCCGACAGCAGGCTGTTCGTCGAGGAGATCTTCGGCCCGGTGCTGAGCGTCACCACCTTCCAGACCCTGGACGAAGCCATCGCCCTGGCCAACGACACCGTCTATGGCCTGGCGGCCTCGGCCTACACCAGCAACCTGCGCAACGCGCTGCGCCTGTCGCGCGAGATCCGCGCCGGTATCGTCACGGTGAACTGCTTCGGCGAAGGCGATGCCTCGACGCCGTTCGGGGGCTATGGCGAGTCGGGTTTTGGCGGTCGCGACAAGTCGCAATGGGCGCATGATCAGTACACCGAGCTGAAGACCATCTGGATCAACGCTCAATAAGGTTTCGGGCCTTCCGGCCCGATTCTGCCGCCCCCAGGCACCACGCGGCCCGAGGGCGGCAATGGCCGGTGTACTTCGGTACGCCGGCCAGCAATATTCTGGCGAACTTGCATCAAAGCTCAGGGAAGAGCCTTTCAATGTTGCGGCGCCATGGCACCAGGCTGTATCGGCTGCCAGACCAGCTTCCGAATGATTGAAATTAACCAGTGCGCAAGCTGGCACAGACCGGCTGCGTTCGCCTTTTATCTGAGTTGACTGCCATGATCGCTTCTTCCAATGTCGCGCAGCCCGCCTGCGCGTCAGTGCATCGCAACGCCCTCGTTTCGGCCCATGTCGCGGCCATCCTGTTCGGCCTCACCGGCATTCTCGGTGCCTTGATCCAGGCCGACTCCAGCATCATCACCTTTGCTCGTGCAGCCTTCGCCGTACTGGCCCTGGGCGCCTTCGCGCAGTTGCAGGGGCGTCCGGTGTTTCGCGGTCTGGACGGGCGCCGGCTCGCTGTGCTGGTCGCTTCCGGCGTGTTCCTGACCTCGCACTGGATCAGCTTCTTCATTGCCGTGAAGGTCGGCGGCGTGGCAGTGGCCACCCTCGGTTTCGCCAGCTTCCCGGCATTCATCGCGCTGATCGACCGGCTGGTGTTCCGCGAGCGCATCGCGTTCGGCGAGGCGTTGCTGGTGGCCATGGTCACCTTTGGCCTGGTGTTGGTGGTGCCGTCCTTCGACTTCGCCAACCAGGGCACCAAGGGCCTGCTGTGGGGCCTGGCCTCGGGCTTCTCCTTCGCCGTACTGGCGGTCATCAACCGCCGCTACATCAAGGGCCTGGACTCGATGCAGGTGGCCTTCTGGCAGAACCTCACGGTGTCACTGCTGGTCGCGCCGTTCGTGGTCAACAGCTTGGGTCAGCATGTACTGAGCACCCTGGACTGGATCTACCTGGCGGTCCTCGGGGTGTTGTGCACCGGGCTGTCGCAGTACCTGTTCGTGCGCAGCCTCAAGGTGCTCGACGCCCGCAGTGCCGGGCTGATCATCGCCCTGGAGCCGGTCTATGCCATCGCCTGTGCCTGGGCGCTGTTCAGTGAAGAGCCGTCGCTGCGCATGCTGCTGGGCGCGGCGATCATCATCTTCGCCACGGTGATTTCGGCGCGCGGCAAAAAGGCGGTGGAGGCAAGCACCCACTGATACGCACTGGATTGGTGCCAGCGCTGCGCAGTCGAGGTGCGTGGCGCGCTTATGTGTTGCAAGAAATATCGCGTGCCAGCCTGGGCAAGGATTCGCTCAAGGTGTCTGGCGCGCGCCTTGCATCTGTTCAGAGCCGCCACCCGGCAGATTTTGCGTGCAGGCAAGAGCCGGGTGGGGGCGACCTAACACATTGATTTTTATTTCGAACAGATTGTGCTGACACTAAAGCGCCACTATGTTGCGAGGCTGAGTTTTGTCGTCCGGCTAATCAAGGAGAGTGCCGTTGAAAATCGTTCATAAAGTCAGCATGGCTGCTGCCGCTGTATTGTTTCTGACCACCGGGCTGTTATCGGTCTATCAGGTCACCCAAGTGCGCAATTCGCTGGACCGCCAGGTCTCGGCCAGCATCGCCGAGTCGAGCAATGTCCTGGCCCGGCAGATCGAGAACTGGCTGGGCGCCAAGCTCAAGCTGATGGACCTGATGGTGCAGAACCTCGATACCGACTACAGTCCCGCCCAGGTGCAGCGGGTCATTCACAGCCCGATCCTCATCGATGAATTCATCATGATCTTCGGTGCCCTGCAAAGCGACGGAAAGCCCATCGCCAACCTGTCGTCATGGAAGCCCAAGGCCGACTGGGACGGCCGCACGCGACCCTGGTACGCGACCGGCAAGAACGCCGACAAGGCTGTACTGAGCGACCCCTATATCGACTCGACGACTCAGGAGACGCTGATTTCCGCCGTGGTACCGCTGCGTGACAAAGGCCAGTTCCTGGGCGTAATGGGCGGCGACATTCGTCTCAAGGCCATCAGCGACGCGATCAACACCCTGGATTTCAATGGCGCCGGTTACGCGTTCCTGCTCGACAAGAACGGCAACATCATTTCCCACCCTCGAACCGAGCTGAATGCCAAGTCCTACACCGAGCTGTTCGCCGGCCAGCAGCCCGCGCTGAGCGGCGGCCTGCAGTCGGTCAAGGTCGACGGCAAGACTTTGCTGGTGTCCTTCACCCCGTTGACCAACCTGCGCGGCGCCACCTGGTACATCGGCGTGGTGCTCGACGAGGACATCGTGATGGCCGAAGCCAACAGCCTGAGCCTGTGGGCCGCCATCGCCACGATGCTGGGCGTACTCATCAGCCTAGTGCTGCTGAGCACCTTCATGAAGCAGCTGCTCAAGCCTCTGGAACTGCTGCAGCGCTCGATCAAGGAAGTGAACAGCGGCGAGGGTGACCTGACCCGCCGCCTGCCTGCGCAAGGCAACGACGAAGTGGCGAGCGTTTCCCGCGAGTTCAACACCTTTCTGGAAAACCTGCAGGGCCTGATCGGCCAGGTGCTGGGCTCGTCCCGGCAGGTTCGCGAGAGCACCGTGGCGACCTCGCACGAAGCCGCCCAGGCCGACAGCCGACTGCAGCGTCAGTTGCAGGAGCTGGACCAGCTGGCCACCGCCATGCAGGAAATGTCCTCGACCGCCGACGACGTGGCGAGCAACGCCCAGGCCGCCGCCCAGGCCGCGCTGGCGGCCAACCATGAAGCCGAAAGCGGCGAGCACGTGGTACTGCGCTCCACCGAAGCGATCCGCCACCTGGCGGCGGAAATGGAAGAGGCCGGCCAGGCCATCCTCGACCTGGCACGCTTCAGCGACAACATCGAGTCGATCCTGTCGGTGATCACCAGCATTGCTGAACAGACCAACCTGCTGGCCCTCAACGCCGCCATCGAGGCCGCGCGGGCGGGTGAGTCAGGGCGCGGCTTCGCCGTGGTGGCCGACGAAGTACGTACCCTGGCTTCGCGTACCCAACAGTCGACCCAGGAAATCCGCCAGATGATCGACCAGTTGCAGTCCGGTGTGCACCAGGCCGAGACGCGCATGCAGAAGAGCCGTGACAGCGCGAGCAGAACCGCCGAACAGGCTGGTGCGGCCAACGACATGCTGGCGCGCATCCGCGAAGCGATTCTGCGCATCAACGACATGAACACGCAGATCGCCGCTGCCGCCGAGCAGCAGAGCGCGACCACCGAAGAGATCAACCGCAACACTACCAACATCCGCGACCTCAGCCACGAAGTGGCGGCCGGCACCGAGGAGCAGGTGCGTCAGTGCTCGATGATGGTCGAACAGGTTCAGCAGCAGAGCCACCTGTTGGGCCGCTTCAACGTCTGAGGCATCAGGGTCGAGTGCGGCGACGACGTTCCTGGGGACGTCATCGTCGTACATTCCTCGGCCTGCCGCAGGTGTTCGCACCGGGTTAGCCGTTCGGCAATCGTTACCTTGTCCAATCGCAGAGCTTAATTGCAGGCGTTTCCTACACGTTGTGGTGAGGGCGCCTGACATTCGTCTTTTCAGCCATCCCCGATCATAGCGATACCCGACTGTTTATAACCGTTTGTGTCCAGGTGTTCCCGTCTGTAAGCCGGTCAAGCCAGGCAAACGGTTAGGCGCTGTCTGTTTATCCATCGTGTACGAATGACCTGGGCGGTCTTTGCGGGCCGCGTCGCAGGTCAATGATCATTGCTTGGCTGGAACACTATGTCTTCATGCGTAAAGCCTGGTTTCAC
Source organism: Pseudomonas sp. DTU_2021_1001937_2_SI_NGA_ILE_001 (assembly GCF_032463525.1). NCBI lineage: Bacteria > Pseudomonadati > Pseudomonadota > Gammaproteobacteria > Pseudomonadales > Pseudomonadaceae > Pseudomonas > Pseudomonas sp. DTU_2021_1001937_2_SI_NGA_ILE_001. The sequence goes on from NZ_CP135971.1 coordinate 4,468,344, forward strand.
GCTTTGGCGAGACCTGGTCATCAATCTCGTCTTTAAAGAAATCAGAGTTCGTTACATGGGCGCGACCCTGGGATTCTTATGGTCCCTCGGCAATCCGCTGGCCGTAACCCTGACTTACTACCTGGTCTTCACTTACATCCTGCCCAGCGCTCAGGAGCGCTTCGCGCTGCACCTGATCACCGGTCTGGTGCATTGGATGCTGCTCACGCAGATGCTGTCGCAAAGTGGCGAGTGGCTGACCGGCAACGCCAACCTGATCCGCAAGCTGCGCTTCCCGCGCATCCTGCTGCCAGTGGCCGGTGCGCTGACCATCCTGGTGTTCTGGCTGGGGGTGATGCTGATCTACGCGGCGCTGTTCCCCTTGCTGGGTGGTGTTCCCAGCCTCGCCTTGCTGGTCTATCCACTGATTCTGGCGTCATTCATGGCCTTGCTGATGGGGCTGGGGCTGGCCCTCAGTGTCATCCAGATCACCGTGCGCGATGCCCGGCACCTAGTCGAGGTCTTCGTACCCCTGCTGTTCTGGATGACACCTATCGTCTGGGTCGCCTCGTCTTTGCCGACAGCGGTTGCCAAGTGGATGGCGTTCAATCCGCTGGCCCCTTATTTCAAGAGTTTCAAGGCCATTCTGCATGAAGGGGTGATGCCATCTGCCAGCGATATCGGTCTCTGCGTGATGCTGGGAGTGACCAGTCTGCTGGCCGGGCTGCTGGTGTTCAGAAAAGCCGACAGCCAGGTGGAGTACCTATGAGCCAGAGGGTCATCCAGGCGCGCAACCTGTCCAAGCAGTTTCTGCTACGGCATAACGGTGGTGGGCTCAAGCAGAAGTTCCTCGGGCTGTTCGACAGCCGTCATCGTGAGCGTCATGAACGATTCAACGCCGTGGATGACGTATCGCTGACCCTGAACAGGGGGGAGTCGCTGGCCTTGATCGGCCATAACGGTTCGGGCAAGAGCACCTTGCTGCAACTGTTGTCCGGCATCCTGCTGCCGACCTCGGGCACTGTCGTGATCAGCGGCCGCGTGGCGCCGCTGATCGAACTTGGGGTGGGCTTTCATCCCGAGCTGAGCGGTGCGGAAAACATCTATCTGAACGCCAGTCTGTTCGGCCTGAGCAATCGCCAGACCCGTTCACGCTTCAACGACATCGTCGATTTTTCCGGCCTCGACCGCTTCATCCATACCCCGGTCAAACATTATTCGTCAGGCATGTACATGCGCCTGGGCTTCTCCGTCGCCGTGCATGTGGAACCGCAGGTACTCCTGGCGGATGAGGTCCTGGCCGTGGGCGACGAGGATTTCCGAAACAAGTGCCATGAACGCATTCGGGCCCTGCAGAGCGAAGGCATGGCCCTGATTCTGGTGACCCATGCCATGGAGGAGGGGCGCAGTTTCTGCCAGCGCTACATCACGCTTGAGCACGGTCGGATGGTCGATCAGGGCTCTTTCTGAAACTCAACTTCCACAGGTTGAGCATTTAAAACCGCGCCGCTCAATGAGCGACAAAGAGTAATCCGCATGTTGCAAATCATCGTTCCCATGGCAGGTGCCGGAAGTCGCTTCGCGGCTGCCGGGTATCAGGATCCCAAACCGCTCATTCCCGTGCACGGCGTGCCGATGATCAAGCTGGTGATCGAAAACCTCACGCCCTCACGGCCCCATCGTTTCATCTTCGTCTGTCAGGCCGAACATGTCGCCGCCTATGGTCTTGAGGAACGACTCAAGGTCTGGGCGCCAGATTGCGCGATCGTCGAGCTGCACGGCCTGACCGAAGGGGCTGCGTGCACCGTGCATGCCGCCCGGGACGTGATCGACAGGTCCCAACCGGTGATGATCGCCAACAGTGACCAGTATGTGGACCTGACGATCGACGACTACCTCCAGGCCATGGACGACAAAGGTCTCGATGGCCTGATCATGACCATGCAGGCCGATGACCCGAAATGGTCCTTCGTAGGCTTCGACGGCCAGGGGCTGATCGACCGCGTGGTCGAAAAACAGGTCATTTCCGACGAGGCCACCGTGGGTATCTACAACTTCCGCAGTGGCGCCCAGCTGCTCGATGCCATCGAAGCGATGCTGCGCAAGAACCTGCGGGTCAACGGCGAGTTCTACGTGGCCCCGGTGTACAACGAGATCATCGCTCAGGGCGGACGAGTCAGTCATTACAGCGTGGGCCGTGAGGGCCAGGGCATGCACGGCCTGGGCATACCGGCCGACCTTGACCACTTCCTGAGCCTGCCCGTCAGCCGCCGGGCGACGGCCACGGAGGCGGACTGACATGCAGATCCTCAGCCATCGCGGCTATTGGCGACATCCCGCCGAGCGAAACCAGGCGATGGCCTTCAGACGCTCGTTCGACCTGGGTTTCGGCACCGAGACCGACGTGCGTGACCTGGCAGGCCAGCTGGTGATTGCCCACGACATGCCCGGCGGCGCCGAGATGACCCTTGATGAGCTACTGCAGCTCATGGCCGGCCGCAACCTGCCGCTGGCCATCAACGTCAAGGCCGACGGCCTGGCCGAGGCCCTGCAGGCGACCTTTGCCCGGCATGGTCACGACAACTGGTTCGCATTCGACATGGCCGTGCCCGACATGCGCCGCTACCTGCAGGCGCGCCTGACCACCTTCACGCGCCTGAGCGAGGTGGAACCGTCTCCTGCCTGGCTGGAACAGGCGTGCGGGGTATGGCTGGATGCCTTCGAGGACACATGGTTTTCCAGTGAATTGATCGACGACCTGCTGGCCGCCGACAAGCAGGTCTGCGTGGTGTCTGCGGAACTTCATGGTCGCGACCCGGAGCCGCTGTGGCGGCAACTGCGACCGCTCAACACCAGGGAGGGCCTGATGCTGTGCACTGACCGGCCCGAAGAAGCCAATCGTTTCATCAAGCAGGAGCGACAATGATCAAGGCCATCATCTTCGACATGGACGGCGTGCTGATCGAGGCCAAGGAATGGCACTACGATGCCCTGAACAAGGCCCTCAACCTGTTCGGCTACCACATCAGCCGCCACGAGCACCTGACCGCGTATGACGGGCTGCCGACCTCGCGCAAGCTCGACATGCTCAGCGTCGAGCACGACCTGCCAGTGGCGCTGCATCCTTTCATCAACGAAATGAAGCAGCAGTACACCATGGAAATCGTGCATGCCCAGTGCAAGCCGACCTTCGTGCACCAGTATGCGCTGTCCTCGCTCAAGCGCATGGGCTATCGCCTGGCGGTGGCCTCCAACTCGATCCGCCATACGGTGCAGGTGATGATGGACAAGGCCAACCTGGGCCAGTACCTGGACTTGCAGCTTTCCAACGAGGACGTCGCCAGGGCCAAGCCGGCGCCGGATATCTACCTCAAGGCCATCGAAACACTGGGGCTGACGCCACAGCAATGCCTGATCGTCGAGGACAACGATAACGGCATCAAGGCTGCCAAGGCCTCCGGTGCGCATGTGCTGGTAGTTGGCGAGACGACCGACGTCAACCTCAGCAACATCCTGGGCAAGATTGCCTCCATCGATCCTCAGCCGCTCAGGGAGGGCCGCGCATGAGCGCATTGAACATCGTGCTGTTATCCGCCCTCGCTGGTGAGAGCTGCGAGGAGCATGGTCCGTATCCCGACTACCTGGCCGAACGCAGCGGCAAGCCGCTGATCCAGTCATTGATCGACGACTGCGCCGGGCTGGAGCCAGCGCGGATCATCTGCACCTTCACCGATACCGATATCGCCCGGTTGCATCTGCGCAACATGGTTCAGCAGATGCACCCGGCGGCCAGTGTGCTGCCGGTTCATGGCATTACGCGTGGCGCGGCCTGCACCGTGCTGCTGGCCAGCGAGCAGATCGACAACCAGGATGAGCTGCTGATTCTCAGCACCAGCGACCGGGTGGAGATCGATCTCGAGGACGTACTGGGCGGGTTGCGTGGCAATGGCAACGACGCTGGCGTGGTGATCTTCCGCTCCCTGCACCCGCGCTACTCTTTCGTGCGCCTCGATGCCGACGACCGAGTCGTCGAAGCGGCCGAGAAGAACCCGATCAGCCCGCATGCGATAGCCGGTGTCTACTGGTTCCGCCACGGCGCGGCCTTCGTGGCGGCTGCCAAGGAAATGATCCGCAAGGATGCGCGGGTCAACGACAGCTTTTTCATCGCTCCGGTACTCAACGAGCTGGTGTTGCAGCATCGTCGTATCGGCGTCTATCGCATCGAGTCCGCTCGCTACCATCCGCTGAAGACCGCCAGCCAGCTTCAGGCTTTCGAAGCCGGGAGTGCCCGATGAAAACTGCCCATTTGCACGACATGGTAAAGGGCTGGTTCGTGGGTGATTTTCACCCCGTGGCCCTGCGTTCCAGTGCCTGCGAGGTCGCCATCAAGCACTACCAGGCCGGTGATCGCGAGGCGGCCCACTACCACAAGGTGGCGACCGAGGTGACGGCGGTGGTGTCAGGCTCGGTGCGCATGGCTGACCGCGTATGGACGGCGGGTGACATCATCGTGCTTGAACCTGGGGATGTCACGGCGTTCGAGGCGTTGGTCGATACCGTGACCGTGGTGGTCAAGGTGCCGGGCGTGCTCGATGACAAGTATGGGGTCTGACCGATGAAGACCATCCATCTCCACCATCATCGGCGTCTGGGATACCTGTCGACAGGGCAGTTGCGCGCTCTGCCGCAGCCCCTGTCACTGGAGCCTCCCTGTGCCCGGCTGGTGTCTTTTCGTCGGCCTGCTGCGGGCAAGCCCGATCAGGTCATCCGCAATGTCCATGCGGCCATGCGTGTGCAGATTCCTGGCGCCGGCAGTGTCTGCTTTCACAATGTGCAAAGCGACTCGCCACTGGCGCCCTTGCTGCTTTGGGATGCCGCGCATTTCCTGGCCGTTGGGGAACACATCACGCTCGTCGAAGACACCCCGACCGGGCATTACCTCGATCGCGCGTATTTCGCCGAGGGCCTCGAGCCGGTGGCGCGCTCGGCGTCGTCAGTGACCTACCGCAAGGTTGCCAGGCTGCTGGCCGAAGGCGACGATGACCTGGATCACTGGACCTTCGGCATTCCCGTCGGTCCCGAAGACGCGACCATCCTCAATGCGGTGGTCAGGCGCATCCTGGAGCTCGACATTCCTCACAAGGAAATCCTGCTCTGCGGCACCCCGGGCAGCAATTTTGCCTACCCTGACCAGGTGCGTCTCGTTGGGCAGGACATCGCCGCGCCACCTGTACAGATCTGCAAGAAGAAAAACCTCCTCGCTCGAGAGGCGCGCTACGGCAACCTGGTCATTCTGCACGACCGGGTATTCCTGCCACGGCACTTCGGCGACATGGTTCGCCGATTCGGTCCGCGCTATCCGCTCATGACCCTGCAGAGCCTGTTTTTCGACAATCCCTGGAGCCTGTATCCGCGACGCTATTCGGACCTTTGTGTGGGGATGGGGGATGTGGCTGGCGGCTTGCAAGGCTTGCCACGCCGTGGCAAGAGCACCGCCACTATCGTCCCAGCGCTGTTCGGTGAGGTCGAGAGAACGGGCTTTCCATACGCCAACCCGATGCGCTACAGCAAGGACCAGAGCTACCCCACCGGCAGCCTGTACATCTGCCGCAAGGACGTCTGGAATGCCTGCCCCCTGGATGAGGACCTGCACTGGACAGAGTTCGAGGATGTCGAACATGGGATTCGTGCTTCACGCATGGGCATCCCGAACCGGATCAATCCTTATGGGATCAGCCAATCGATAACTTCTCGTGCCTTGCTGGGTGGGGAAAACCTGGCACAGGGTATCGATGGTGGGTTCAGGAAGGCGGGTCCGTACAATCTTTCGCTGTTGAAGAAGAAACCCTTGCTCAGAGTGGCTACCGACGTGGCGCTGGCCAGGCTGCGTCAGTTCGAGTCGCGTTACACCTTCGATCCCGCCGTGCTGGTGACCCCCACCGGTTTGAAGCGTGTACCTGCCCGGGAGTGGGTCGAGCTGATCAATCGGGTGATCCAGCGTACCGCCTTCAGTAATGACCTGCAGGCCGTGCGGCAATTCATCGCCGATTTCGAGAGGCTGGTGCTGTTCGATCAACTGCCGGAGATTCGCCGGGAGTATCTGACTCAGCGCTTTCTGGAAGACCCCGTACAGGCCAAGCAGAACCTCATCTGCGAAAGCGGTGAAATCCGCAACATGCTCTGCCAGCGTGCCAGGCAGAGCTGGTTCGCCGACGACCTGCAGGATTTCTTCCACCCCCGGTGGCGGGCCTCCCCCGGCATCCTGATATCCGCCTTGCGCCTGTACTTCGATCGCAGCCGATTGTTCTATTTCCCTGGCTTCGGCTCGGCGATCAAGGCGATCTACAACTCCACCCCTTTCAGGTCCTACGGGCGGGAAAAACCGTGAACATTTTCGCTGTCTCGTATCCGGCCCCGGCTGTCCGCGATCTGGAACTGGTCCGCCAGTTGTCAGGTATCCGCTTCTCGCGCCACATCACCACTCCGGTGATCGTGGTCGACGACCGTCACGATCTGGAGAAACTCGAGGCGGACGGACCTGGTGTCAGCCATGTGCGTTTCAGCCTCGACCTGTTCATTTCCCGCCGACATCTGGAAACCGTATCGATGAACAGGATCGCCCGGCTCATGGACCTGGTCGACGTCGACTGGGTGCTGGTGGACCTGGGGCATCACCCTCCGGCAGTCTGCAGCGACTTCGTTCACAAGCTGGCGCGCTACAACTTTCTCAACACCGGCCTGCGCCAATGCAACCTGGTGTTCCTGATGCCGGGGCTGTTGCTCTGTGCCAATGCCCGGTTGCTCAACGAGACCTTCAACAACCGGCCGGGGCGCGGCGACGCAGCGTTCCAGGCGCGCCAGCTGCGTCGGTTGTTTCTGGTGACCGATGTGCAAAGGGTGCCCTGGCTGTCAGCTTGTGTGCGCAGGCTGAAGGCGCGTTGCCCCGGCCTGTTTCGACGTCTGCTTGGAGGTGGCTGATGGCCGCACCGGTCTCTCCTGTCGCGGTCGATTCTGCCCTGATCAGCGTGGTGATCCAGGGCCCCCTATGTCGCGAACTGGGCCAGGAACGCAATATCCTTGCCTGCATCGCCTCGGTGCGTCGGCATCTGCCCCAGGCCCGGATCGTCGTTTCGACCTGGCGGGGGGAGGACACCACGGACCTGGAAGTCGAGCAATTGGTGCTGCTGGACGATCCGGGTGGTTTGCGCGATGTCTCGGGCAACCCGGTGAACACCAATCGGATGATCCTTTCCACACGGGCCGGCATCCAGGCCGCCGACCGGCCCTACGTGATGAAGCTGCGCGCCGACCACAACCTGCGCAGTGCAGACCTGGCGGTGATCGGCCAGCCGATACCGGTCGCAAGCGATGGGCTGAGCCTGTTCGATGCGCCCATTACCCTGACCAACCTCTACATGCGTGACCCCGAGCGGGTACCCATGCTGTTCCACCTCTCCGACCTTGTGCAGTTCGGCACCCGGGAAGCGATGCTCGCCTTGTGGAACCAGCCGCTGTTCGCCGAGCACGAGCTGCTTCACCCCGGCCCGTCACGCAACCCGTTCGGCAACTTCCTGGGTTACTCGGCCCTGCGCATGATTCCCGAACAGGCGCTGCTGCTGGGCTGCTTGCGCCAGCGCGGTATACACCTGACGCTCACGCACCCCTGCCGGGTGCGCCTGGCCCCTTTGAAGTTGTGGGATACGCTACTGACGCGCAATTTCACCGTGCTCGACCATACCCAGGCCGGTGTGGACTTTCCCGAGCGATTCCTGGCCCATGAAGCGGTGCTCAGGACCCTGTACACCCCGCATGCCATCGCCCGGCTGGCCCGGCGCGAGGGCCAGGGCTGTCGGTGGAGGCTGCTGAAAATCTGGTTCAACCAGCACCTGCTCAGCTTCACGCGGCCCGGCTGGTGGGTGGCCCTGGCCTCCATGGTGCTGTTCAACATGTCGCCGGCCTTGGCGCGGCGGCTGCGAGCCGGCTGGCGCAAGGCCAGGGGCACGGGAAGCGACGCTGGATAGCGGGTCATGGGCAACGCGCTGTACAAAACCCAGCACATACCCTGCAAAACCCGGATAATGCCCGCCAAATGTGCTCGTTATTCTGGTAGTCCCGCATGGAAATCAAGGTCAACTTTCTCGACAACCTCCGCCTCGAAGCCAAGTTCGATGACTTCACGGTGATCGCCGACCAGCCGATTCGCTACAAGGGCGATGGCTCGGCACCGGGGCCGTTCGACTACTTCCTGGCGTCTTCGGCGCTGTGCGCGGCCTATTTCGTCAAGCTGTACTGCCAGACCCGCGACATTCCCACCGAGAACATCCGCCTGTCGCAGAACAACATCGTCGACCCGGAGAACCGCTACAACCAGATCTTCAAGATCCAGGTCGAGCTGCCCGCAGACATCTCCGAGAAGGACCGCCAGGGCATCCTGCGCTCCATCGATCGCTGCACAGTGAAGAAGGTGGTGCAGACCGGCCCGGAATTCATCATCGAGGAAGTCGACAACCTCGACGCCGATGCCCAGGCCCTGCTGCTGCCCAGCGGTGACGCTGGCGCCAGCACCTACATCCTCGGCAAGGACCTGCCACTGGAGCAGACCATCGCCAACATGTCCGGGCTGCTGGCCGGGTTGGGCATGAAGATCGAGATCGCCTCGTGGCGCAACATCGTACCCAATGTCTGGTCGCTTCACGTGCGCGACGCGCATTCGCCAATGTGCTTCACCAACGGCAAGGGCTCGACCAAGGAGAGCGCGCTGGCCTCGGCGCTGGGCGAGTTCATCGAGCGTCTGAACTGCAACTTCTTCTACAACGACCAGTTCTGGGGCGAAGACATCGCCAACGCGCCGTTCGTGCATTACCCCAACGAGCGCTGGTTCAAGCCGGGGCGCCAGGACGCCCTGCCCAAGGACATCCTCGACCCGTACTGCCTGGAAATCTACAACCCGGACGGCGAGCTGCGCGGCTCGCACCTGTACGACACCAACTCCGGCAACATCGAACGCGGCATCTGCTGCCTGCCTTATGTGCGCCAGTCCGACGGCGAGACGGTGTACTTCCCTTCCAACCTGGTCGAGAACCTGTTCCTCAGCAACGGCATGAGCGCCGGCAACACCCTGGCCGAAGCCCAGGTGCAGTGCCTGTCGGAAATCTTCGAGCGCGCGGTCAAGCGCGAAATCCTCGAAGGCGAGCTGGCTCTGCCAGACGTTCCGCAGGAGGTGCTGGCGCGCTACCCCGGCATTCTCGCCGGTATCCAGGGCCTGGAAGAGCAGGGCTTCCCGGTGCTGGTCAAGGATGCCTCGCTGGGCGGTGAATTTCCGGTGATGTGCGTGACGCTGATGAACCCGCGCACCGGCGGCGTGTTCGCCTCGTTCGGTGCGCATCCGAGCTTCGAGGTGGCGCTGGAGCGCAGCCTCACCGAACTGCTGCAGGGGCGCAGCTTCGAAGGCCTGAACGACCTGCCGCAGCCGACCTTCGAAAGCCAGGCGCTGATGGAACCGAACAACTTCGTCGAGCACTTCATCGACTCCAGCGGTGTGGTGTCGTGGCGCTTCTTCAGCGCCCGCGCGGACTACGAGTTCGTCGACTGGGACTTCTCCGCCGAAGGCGAAGACGCCAACGCGCAGGAAGCCGCGACGCTGTTCGGCATCCTCGAAGGCATGGGCAAGGAGGTCTACATGGCCGTCTATGAAGATCTCGGCGCCAAGGCCTGCCGCATCCTGGTGCCGGGCTACTCGGAAATCTACCCGGTGGACGACCTGATCTGGGACAACACCAACAAGGCGCTGTTCTTCCGCGAAGACATCCTCAACCTGCACCGCCTGGACGACGAAGCACTCGGCGACCTGCTGCAGCGCCTGGAAGAAAGCGAGCTGGACGAGTACGGCGACATCACCACGCTGATCGGCATCGAATTCGACGACAACGCCGCCTGGGGCCAGCTGACCATCCTGGAGCTGAAACTGCTGATCAACCTGGCCCTGCAGCGCTTCGAAGAGGCCAAGGAGCAAGTGGAGATGTTCCTGCAGTACAACGACAACACCGTCGAGCGCGGGCTGTTCTACCAGGCCTTGAACGTGGTGCTGGAAGTGCAGCTCGACAGCGACCTGGAGCTGGACGACTACGTGGTCAACTTCCGCCGCATGTTCGGCAGCGAGCGCCTGGACGCGGCGCTGGGTTCGGTGGACGGCAGCGTGCGCTTCCACGGCCTGACACCAACCAGTATGGCCCTGGAAGGCCTCGACCGGCATCAGCGGCTGATCGACAGCTACAAGAAATTGCATGCGGCGCGGGCGCGTGCCGCAGGGCTGGCCGGTTGATGGACGTTGCGTGAAGAATTCTTAATGCACCGCAAGGCCTGGTGACGGCTGCGCGTCTTTAGAATCAGGTTCTTTACCCCTAAAGGACCTGATGATCATGCTCAGAACGCTGTCTTGCACAGCCTTGCTGCTGGCTACCTTCACCGTTGCGGCGGCCGAGGCGCCAGCCGCGCAACCTGAAACCCTGACCATTCTCAGCTCCGGCGGCATCATGGGCGCCATCCGTGCCGTCGCCCCGGCCTACGAGAAAAGTCACGGCATCAAGCTGGATATCCAGGCCGCGCCGTCCATGGGCGATACGCCCCAGGCCGTGCCCAACCGCCTGGCGCGTGGCGAGAAGGCCGACCTGGTGCTGATGGTCGGCTCGGCCCTGGACAACCTGGTCGACAAAAACCTGGTCAACAAGGCCAGCCGCGTCGACCTGGGCGAGTCGTACATCGCCATGGCCGTGCGCAAGGGTGAGCCCAAACCGGATATCAGCGACATGAAGGCTCTGCGCAAGACCCTGCTCGACGCCAAGTCTGTGGCCTATTCCGACAGCGCCAGTGGCGTGTACCTGTCCAAGACCCTGTTCCCGAGCATGGACCTGGGCAAGGCCTTCGACGCCAAGGCGCACATGATTCCTGCCGAGCCGGTCGGCGCCGTGGTGGCGCGGGGCGAAGCACAGATCGGCTTCCAGCAACTGAGCGAACTCAAGCCGGTACGCGGCATCGACATCGTCGGCCTGATTCCCGCCAAGGCGCAGAAGATGACCCTGTACTCCGGTGGCGTGGTCAGTAACAGCACTCATCAGAGCCAGGCCCAGGCCCTGTTGGATTACCTGGCCTCGCGCCAGGCCGATGCAGCCATCGAAGGCAGCGGCCTGAAGCCCCTGGTGCACAAGACCGCGCAGTAACCGTCAGCGCGCCCTCTGTGACCTCCCAGCAGCCGGCTTCCCAGCCGGCTGTTTGGTGAGGGCCGTTCGCGTCGATGTATTGCGGCCCAAGGCGGTGTGGGCAAGGTGTATGGCGCGCGTCAGCATGGCTCGCTACAACCTCGTCTCGGCGCACCGGTTGTTAATGCTCAATTAATCCACGCCGGCTACCCTGCCTGTTTTTGACGTCTAGACCTACCGTCGCATTCGCTACGGTGACAGCGCTCCAGGAATTCAGCATGCGTGTACTGCTATGTGAAGACGATGCCTTGATCGCGATCGGCATCACCGAAGGGCTGCGGCTGCAGAGCCTGATCGTCGATCATGTGGAAACGGCTGCGGCGGCCTGGGGGTTGCTGACGACCACGGCATTCGATGTGCTGATCCTCGACCTGGGCCTGCCCGATGAGGATGGCCTGCAACTGCTGTCGCGAATGCGCCGCGAAGGGCATGACCTGCCGGTGCTGATCCTGACCGCCCGCGACAGTGTCAATGACCGGGTGCTGGGCCTTCAGGTCGGTGGCGATGATTACCTGCTCAAACCTTTCGACCTGCGCGAGCTGGCCGCACGCTTGCATACCCTGGTCAGGCGGGCGGCGGGGCGGGCGGCCAACGTCATCGAGCACGGCGCCTTGCGTTTCGATCCGGTTTCCCGTGATACCCGACTGGACGGACAGCCGGTGGAGCTTGCCCGACGCGAGCAGGCTCTTCTGCTGGCGTTGTTGAACAACCCGGGGCGCGTGCTTTCCGGCGACCAGATCAAGGATGCCATGTACGGTTTCGACGACGATGTCGGCAGCAACGCCCTCAACGTGCACATCCATCACCTGCGTCGCAAGCTGGGCAACGACATCGTCGAGACCATCCGCGGGGTCGGCTATCGCCTGGGGCCGCCGCTGGCGACGGCGGAGCGCCAGTCATGAGCATTCGTGCACGCCTTGCGCTGATTCTCAGCACGGTGTTTTTCCTGATGTGGGGGTTCACTGCCTTGTGCATCTCCAAGCAGCTCGACGGTCAGTTGAGCAGCCTGCTGGATCATCGGCTGATCGCCTCCGCGCGCCTGGTCGCGGGGTTGATGGACCATGTGCCGACCGCCGATGGTGCACGTAGCCGCACCGCGTCGCCTGCTCGCAACCTGGCGCTGAACGACCTCATCGCCTGTGAAGTCAGCTCGCTACAAGGCGATGTGATCGCCAGCTCCAACCTGCCCATCGACGCCAACTTCAACCTGAGCCACGAAGGCTTTGCCGACATGACCTATGCGGGCGAGCGATGGCGGACCTACACCACGGTGCATGGCCAATACCGCATCACCACGGCGGATCGGCTGCAAGAGCGTGATGCGCTGATCGGGGCCACGCTGAAGTCTGCCGGTTTGCCGATCATCATCGCCCTGATCGTGTGCCTGGTCATGCTCAGCCTGGCGATCAAGAACGGTCTCAAGCCGCTCAGGCTGATGAGCCACGCGCTCAAGGCCCGGCAGATCGACTCGGTGGAACCGCTGGACATCCACAAGGTGCCCCGGGAGTTGCAGCCATTGCTGAAGGCGCAAAATCAGCTGTTGCTCCGGGTCGCCAATGCCATCGAGCGCGAGCGGCGCTTTACCGGCGACGCGGCGCATGAACTGCGTACCCCGCTGACGGCGGTCAAAACCCATCTGCAATTGGCCGGCTTGTGCAGCGGTGAAGCTCAGGTGCGCGCGCTGCAGCATGCCGAGCAAGGTGCTGACCGGTTGCAGCACACCCTTGAACAATTGCTCATGCTGGCCAAGGTGGAAGGCTGCCTGTCGTTCGACGACGGCAATGACTACACGACCCAGCAGATCGCGACCTTCGCCATTCAGGATGCCGAGAACCCGTCGGCGTCACGGGTGAAATTGACATTGAGTGAGCCGACGCGCGACATCAGGCCAGCCATGCCTTCGGCGCTGGCCATCGTGGCGCTGCGCAATCTGCTGGACAATGCGCTGCGCTACAGCCCACCGGGCAGCCCGGTGGAACTGGACGTGGCGCTGCACGAGGGGCACCTGGTATTCGCTGTGCGCGACTACGGTGACGGGGTGCAGGACGCGGATCTGGTCCATTTGTCCGAACGCTTCTGGCGAAATGCCAGAAGCAAGGGCTGCGGCCTGGGCTTGGCGATCGTCGATGCGATCATCCGCCGCTGCGCTTGTCGGCTGGTCTTTTCCAATGTGCCGAATGGCTTCCTGGCCCGGCTCGAAGTTCCCATCAGAAAAGCGTCATGAGCCTGCATGACGCTCAACGGGCATGAAGTTTTCGGTTTTTCTGCGGGCGTCGAAGAGGAATTGGAGAAACGTTAATTCTGACTTAATTCCAGCTGCTGAAACTTGCCTGGAATCAAGTCGGGCTTCGGCATTGACTTGAGTTCATCAAAAGATGAATCGCCCACGACCCGATGATGGGTCCGGGCACATTCTCATTTCAAGCAGGAGTCCTTTATGAAGTATCTGCCGCAATCCCTCGCCCTGATCCTGGCACTGGCCGTTTCCCATGCTGCGCAAGCTGCCGATGGTGCTGCAGCACTGCAGCGTTTCCACGAGCGTGGCTGGCAGGCCAGCAACACTAAGGGGCAGCACGAGGCCAAGCCGGAAAAGCTGGCGCAGACGCCGGAAGACGCGTCTCGCAGCGCTGAGCAGAAGACCGTGGAGAAGCGTAAGTCCGACAGTTGATTCATCGTGCTGACGGCGGTTTGAAACGGATCGTTTGAATACGGTCGACCCGCGCCCTGCGCAGAACAATGCCAATAATCTGCGGGGCTGCTTTTGTGTCACAGCAGAACAGGTGAAGCATGCAATGGCGTAATACCAAAACCGGTTTTGGCCTGATTTCAAAATTCTTCCATTGGACCAGCGCGGCCGCCTTCATTGGCTGCTACCTCGTTGTTTATTACGTCATCTGGTTCATGAATGACAGCATGCCGACATTATTGCCGGTCCTTAACATTCATTGGGCACTGGGGCTGCTGGTGGGCTTTCTGGTTTTGCCACGCCTGGTCTGGCGCCTGTTGGAAAAGCAACCGGCCGAAGTACCGGCCCCCGTGTTTCAACAGCGTCTGGCCCATGTCGCCCATTGGGGGCTCTACGGGCTTTTACTCATCATGCCGCTGACCGGCTACCTGGGCACCGGGGCGCCGACCCGCTTCGGGCTGTTCAGCGTGCCAGGGTTCAACGAAACAGCGCTGTTCGACAGCATCAGTCGACGCTTCAGCCTCAGCTGGGAAGCCTTCGAGGCCCCGATTGACGTTGTTCATCACTTCATCGGCAAATGGGTGGCCTGGGGCGTTGTCGGCCTGCATGTGGGCGCGGCGCTTTTCCATCACTGGGTGCGTGGTGATGAGGTACTGACACGCATGCTGCCAGGCAAGTCCGGGCGGGCTGTAAGCCGTCGATAACGGCCAGCCCGGCGACTCAAGGCTCACAGTCGCCGCCCGGCCTGTTGGATCTGCAACTGCGCCAATCGGCGAATACCCGTGTGCTTCAGACCGCCAGAGCGACATCCGGGGTCAGCGCGGTTACGCGCCGCCGCAGCTTCGCCAGCGAGTGCTCCAGGCGCTGTTGCAGCTCTTCGGCCAGGCGGTGCCCGAGGTCGCCGTGCTCGATCTGGCGTTCCTCGGCAAACACGCTGTGGACGATTTCCTCGGCCTTGAGGAACGACAGCACCGGTTTGAGTGCGTAATCCACCGCCAGCATGTGCGCGAGACTGCCGCCGGTGGCCAGGGGCAGGACGACCTTGCCTTCCAGGGCGCGCTCGGGCAGCAGATCGAGAAGGGTCTTCAGCGCCCCGGAGATCGAAGCCTTGTACACCGGGGTGCCGATCAGCACGCCATCGGCAGCGGCGATGTCGCTGACCAGGCGTTTGATCTGTGGGCTGTCGAAGCGTGCATGCAGCAGGTCTTCGGCGTCGAAGTCGCGTACGCCGTAGCTGCGTACCTCGATACCGTGGCGTTCAAGCCATTTGCGCGAGTGTTCGAGCAAGGCGCCCGAGCGGGATTTCAGGCTGGGACTGCCAGCCAGTGCAACGATCAACATGACTAAATTCTCGTTCTGGGTGGGAGAGGGCCGAGCCTGTACCCGGCCGCTTCTGCGTCAGCGTGCGGTGATCACCGCCAGCTTGGTGATGCCGGCGCGTTCGATGGCCGCCATGGCGCGCGCCACTTCGCCATAGTTGACGCCGTCGTCGGCCTGCAGCTGCACGCGCAGCCCGGCGTCTTCGGCCTTGGCCTGGCTCAGCCGGGTTTCCAGCAGGTCTGGCTTGATCTCGTCTTTGTTGATGTACAGCTTGCCCTCGCCGTTGATGCTCACCACCAGCGGGTCTTTCTGGTCCGCCGGGGCGACGGCCTCGGTCTTCGGCAGGTTGATCGGGATCGAGTTGGTCAGCAGCGGCGCGGTGACGATGAACACCACCAGCAGCACCAGCATCACGTCGACCAGGGGGGTGACGTTGATTTCGGAAAGGACTTCGTCGTTGTCCTGGGTCGAGAAGGCCATGTCAGACGGCCTCCTTGGTCAGGTGGGCGGCATTGGCGCTCTTGCCAGGGTGCGGGTTGACGATGACCTTGAACGCGCTCTTCTGCGCCAGGCTGTAGAAGTCGTGGGCGAAGTCGTCGAGGTCGGCGGCGGTGAGTTTCAGACGCCGCAGGAAGTAGTTGTAGACCAGCACGGCCGGTACGGCGACGGCGATTCCCACGCCGGTGGCCACCAGCGCGGCACCGATGGGCCCGGCCACGGTTTCCAGGCTGGCGTTGCCGGCGGCGCTGATGCCCTTGAGCGCCTCCATGATGCCCCATACGGTGCCGAACAGGCCGATGAAGGGCGAGGTGGAGCCGATCGAGGCGACCACCGCCAGGCCCGACTCCAGCGAGCGGCGCTCGCGCTGGATCTGCTGGCGCAAAGAGCGCTCCAGACGATCCTGATGATTGATCGAATGGGCCAGGTCAGCGGGTTGGCCCCCTTGTACCTGGATGGCCGCGAAACCGGCCTGGGCCACTCGGGCCACGGCGCCGCTTCGTTCGGCGTTCTGTTCGGCGGCACTGTCGAGGCTGGTGGCAGCCCAGAAGCGTTTCTGGAACAGGCGGTCCTGATGGCGCTGGCGGGTGAACTGGATGACCTTGATCAGGGCCAGGCCCCAGGTGACCACGGAAAAGCCGATCAACAGCCAGATGACGGAGTGTTCGACCGATTGGAAGGGCGAGTCTGCAAGCAGGTTCATGGTGTGTTCCTCGAAGTCAGTCAGTGGGACGGCGTCTGCACCGCCCCTGTGGGCAATCAGTTCAGGCGAAATTCCAGCGGCACCGAGACCCAGCCGGCGATGGCCTCGTTACCCCGCTTGGCCGGTACGAAGCTCCAGCGCTTGACCGCGCTGATCGCGGCGTTGTCCAGCGCGTCGCGACCGCTGCTTCGCTGGATCTGGATATCGCTCGGCTTACCGTCGGCCTGCACATGCACACGCAACAGCACGGTGCCCTCCCAGCCACGGCGCTGGGCCAGGCTCGGGTACTCGGGGGCCGGGTTCTTCAGGTAGCCGGCATTGGCCGAGGGCGGGGTTTCCACCGGTGGCACGGGTGGCGCGGCCGCCGCCGGTGCAGCAGGCGCCGGGGCCGCAGGGGGTGGCGCCTCGACCGGCTTGGGCTGCGGCTTGGCTTCTTGCTTGGGCGGTAGCGGCTTGGGTTTGGGTTTGGGCTGTGGCTTGGGCGGCGGTTTGACGGCCAGCTCGTCCACCACCGGTGGTGGCGGCTCGACCACTGGCGGCGGAGCAGGCACCGGGGGTGGCGGCTCCACGGCGGGCGGCGCGGCGCTGGTGAATTCGATGGTCATCGGTGGGATTTGCACCGGCACCTCGGGCAACACCGGTTCGGGACGGCTGGCCAGCCAGGCAAGGGCGCCAACATGCAGGGCCAGGGCGAAGGCGCCAAGCAGTATCGCCTCACGGCGGCTCAGCGCGGGCTTGCCGGTGACTGGACTCAGACGCTGCAGGCCCAATGCCTGGCGTTGCGAAACGCCGATATCGAGGACGTCGCCTGATCGGCGCGGCTGCGACCAGGCCTCTAGCTGAGGCGCGGAGGATCGAAGACTGTTCATGACCAATACGTACCTGGAAATACCCGCCAAAGGCTGGTTTGAAAATGGGATTTCCAGTTGTCTGGTGCGCTGAGAATGACCGCTGCCAGATATTTCTCAAAATATCTTTTTCTTTGTTTTTTATTCGTTTTGGGGATATGCGAGATGCGGGCTGGGAGGAGAGGCGGGATGGGTAAGGAGGGCGAGTAGCCCGATCTAGAGGATTGTACGGGCTGGGCACTACAAGGAATCGCTGGGCCGATAAGCTGAGCCAGTGGCGCAGAGCGTCACCACGTCCATCGAAATGCCTGCACAAAGCGTGGCTTAGAGTCTTTACCACTCGCATGTAGGCCGTCGTTCAGGACGGCCTTACACGAACTCGTCAACCCTAGCCGCAGTGTTGCCGAGTAGCCGGCAGGTAGTTCTCTACCGTACGTGCCAGCCACTTGGATCGGGCTTCTGATCGCTAAGTTATTGAGCGTTTTTCAGCTTGATAACGTCACCGGAAACAGTCGTCGTGTAGCCGTTCAGAACCCATGCCCAGAACCACTTTTCTTGAACTTGGGTATTAATCAGCGCGTCGCCACCCTTCGCCTGAATCGCAGCGTTTTGCGCGCGAACAAACCGATCGTTCTGACGAATCGGGATCAGGCCAAATAGCATCAAACCGGTAGCTTTCGCTTCGCTATGACCAATGACGGTGTATTGATTGCTTTCGTACTGCTGAGTTTTCATGGGGGTGCCGGTGCAGCCGGCCAAGATCAGAGCACAGGTCGCAGACAGGATGGTTTTGCTGAGGTATTTCAAAGACGGCTCCTTAAAGTTGAGACCCGGATCCAATTCGCGGGCGGCAACACTTTACCGTTTTGAGTCGCATTTGTAATGCCAGCGATAAGCGCGTCACTGATCGCCATTATTTGATCTGACTAGTCTGACGCTCGAAGGATAAGTCCGGCTCGAAACGCTATAGCTGAATCCAGATATGAACTATTCAGCGCCTGCGTCTTGTGTGGCCTCAACCCTATACAGTTCGATTAAGCGCTTTGCGGCCGGTAAGAGCGGCTTCAGCCGCGAGGCGGCCGCCTGTTCACAACAGATGCAGTGAATTTCCTGGCGCTTTCGCGGCTAAAGCCGCTCCCACCGGGTCACATGCCGCTTGAGGGAACAGTATTGGGTCTGAACCAGGCGAGGAGTGAGTCATTGTCCAATTCGTTGGAGGTGTCGCTTGGCTCGACCGCGCTTTGCAGCCTGAATTTCGGACAATTAAAAAGCCGGCTTGTGGCCGGCTTCTCGTCGACGATTCTGACTTATTTTTGGTAAGCCGTAACCGCCTGCAAAAGGTGCATTCGCAAGGAATGCCAGTCTGGAATCCGGCGGGGTCGTGTGGACCCTGCCGAGGGCCGTGGCGCGGGGCGTCGCGGCCTGAAGTGGCGCACAGGATACCGGGATTGAGCGCCGATGCCCAGCCTTGAAATGCTTTGCAACAGGCCGAGATCCATCGATTCAGCGCAGCACGGGCGGGGTCTTGCGCTGGTTGAGGGTCGACCACCAGAACACCCAGCCCAGCACACGTATTGATTGCTGGTGGATCTGTTCGGCGCTGAACGATTCATCCGGGTACTCATGACCATTGTGGCTGCGCAGGCGCAGGCCGCCGTTGGGCAGGCGGTACAGGTAGCGAATGCGCAGCAGGCCGCCGTGTTCCAGGGCGTACATCTCGCCATCGATGACCTGGGTGGTGCGGCGGTCGATGCCCAGCAGCGAGCCGTTCTGCAGGCGCTCGGCCATGCTGTTGCCCTTCATGGTCAGGCAGATCGCGTCTTCCGGTTCGATGTTCATCTCTTCCAGCACCTGGCGCGGCAGGCGGATCTTGCGGCCCGGTACTTCCTGCAACGCGTTGTGGCCGTCCTGCGCTTCCTTGAACACTTGGATTTCCACGTCCGGGTAGTCACCCGTGCCGGCCTGCGAGGCCTGGCCTGAGGTGCGCTCGCCCACGGCATCGTTGGGGTGCTTGGGGCCTTCGCCGGTGCGCAGCCAGCGCGGCGTGACGCTGAGCAGTTCGGCGACCTCTTCGAGGCGCGCCATGGGAATACCGCGTTTGAACCAGTTGTTCACGTGCTGGGGCGTGACCTTGCGGTTGGCGGCGAAGTCGGTTGCGGAGAGATGACACTCGCGCAGGAGGGTACGTAGTCGATCACCTGATGTATTCATGGGCGCCGAGTGTACGAGGGGCTGCGCGGCGTTTAAATGAACGATGCGTTCAAATGTGCGCCATTTCCAGTCGCTGGTGTTTAGCGAGGTTGGTGAGTGATGGGTGGTTTTTGTAGGCGTTTTCCTGCATTTTCAGGAAGGGCATGAAGCGCGGAGGGGCTGCGCGCCGCCTGCGGTTGGCCGTGCGGTGTGTTTAACCGGGGCGGGGGATAAACACATTTTTAAACAGGCCGAACGGCCTCGGGCGGGATGCCGAAGCGCCCAGGCGGGCGCTTGGCAGGATGAAGCGCGATCAGCCCTTGAAGGCCTCGACCGACTTCTTGATCTCGGCGCGGGCGGCGTCTGCGTTGCCCCAGCCTTCGATCTTGACCCACTTGCCTTTCTCGAGATCCTTGTAGTTCTCGAAGAAGTGCTTGATCTGCTCCAGCAGCAGGGCTGGCAGGTCGGTGTATTCCTTCACGTCGACGTACAGCTGGCTCAGCTTGTCGTGAGGCACCGCGATCACCTTGGCATCGCCACCGCCGTCGTCGGTCATGTGCAGGATGCCGACCGGACGGGCACGGATGACCGAGCCTGGCGCGACTGGGTAAGGGGTGACCACCAGCACGTCCAGCGGGTCGCCGTCGTCAGCCAGGGTGTTGGGGATGAAACCGTAGTTGGCCGGGTAGAACATCGGGGTGGCCATGAAACGGTCAACGAACAGGGTGTCGGAGTCCTTGTCGATTTCGTATTTGATCGGCGCGTGGTTGGCCGGGATCTCGATCGCGACGTAGATGTCGTTTGGCACGTCTTTGCCAGCCGGAATCTTGCTGTAGCTCATTGGACAATGTCCCCGTGGTTGAACAGACAGAGTTTGGCGCTCACCGCCAAAAAGTGGCCCGGATTATAGGCATATTCGCTTGGCGTTGCCATGCGCGGGCCTGCAGGCGCCAGGCGGTGCGTGCAGGCGTCATGGTTTACCGGGGCAGTGAGCGCCCTTGGTCGCGAATAGACCTCGGAAAGCTGCGAATGTGCCGTCGCGGTGGCCGTTCAGTCTGCTTGGCCTGCGTTAGCCGCGATACTGGTCAGTTAGTCGTTATGGGGCTCGGTGGGAGCGGCTTTAGCCGCGAAAGCGTCAGGAAATTCACTGCATCTGTTGTGAACAGGCGGTCGCTTCGCGGCTAAAGCCGCTCCTACCCGGCCTGACTGACCCGTATTGGCGTTAGCCGCCGTGCGTCCAGCTCACCAGTGTTGCCGCTGATGTCAGCTGGCAGCCTCTGGCTGGTAGGCCGGGTGGTGGGCCTGCAGGTGGAGCAGGCGGGCCAGTGGGTCCTGGCGGTAGAACAGCTGCAACTGCGCGTAGACCGCCGGGTAGGCCTGGTGCAGCAGGTCCGGTGCGGTGAAGAAATACTCGCTGGTGACGGCGAAGAACTCCGCCGGGTTTTCCGCAGCGTAGGGGTCGATGGCGGTTTCGGCGTCGGGGTCGGCATCGAGCTGGCGGTTCATGTCGTCGAAGGCGCCCTGCATGGCGCTGGCCCAATCGCTGACGCGCATGTCGCGGTGCAGCGGCGGCAGGCCGTTGGCGTCGCCGTTGAGCATGTCGAGCTTGTGCGCCAGCTCGTGGATCACCAGGTTGTAGGCTTCCCAGCCGCCGCCGGCTTCCACGCCGGCCCAGGCAAGGATCACCGGGCCCTGGTACCAGGCTTCGCCGCTGTGCTCGGCATCATACTGATGCTCCACGCCGCTGGCATCGCGGTAGCGCTGCGGGCTGAGGAAGTCGTCGGGGTAGATCACCAGCTCATGGAAACCGCGGTACCAGTCCAGGTCGCCAAGGGCCAGCAACGGCAACTGCGCCTGGGCGGCCAGCAGCAGGCGCTGCTCGTCATCCAGCACCACGCCGGGCAGGGTGGTCAGGTGCTTGGCCTGCAGGAACAGCACGCTGGCGTCGCGCAGCCAGGCCAGTTGCGCATCATCCAGCCCATCGAGCAGCGGCAGGCGTTCCAGCACCCGCTGCCAGAGGCCGTCGGGTACCGGGTTGCGGCGCAGGGTGCGTTGCCGACGCCAGTTGGCGAACCACCCCATCGCTCAGCGGGCGTCCGCCGAGCGCGTGAAGCGGGTGCGCAGCAGGCCGATGATCATCGGCAGCAGCGACAGCAGGATGATCACCAGCACGCCGAGGGTCAGGTGTTTCTTGATGAACGGCACGTTGCCGAAGTAGTAGCCCAGGGTCACCAGGCTGCCGACCCAGACCACCGAGCCCAGCACGCTGAAACCGAAGAAGCGCAGATAGGGCATGTGCGCGATACCGGCGACGAAGGGCGCGAAGGTACGGAAGATCGGCAGGAAACGCGCCATGGTCACGGTCTTGCCGCCATGCCGCTCGTAGAACAGGTGGGTCTTGGCCAGGTAGTCGCGGCGGAAGACTTTCGAGTTCGGGTTGGTGAACAGCTTCTCGCCCATGGTTCGGCCGATCACGTAATTGGTGCTGTCACCCATGATCGCCGCGAGCATCAGCAGCCCCCCCAGCAGCACCGGGTCCATGCCGCCACCGGCAGCCACCGCGCCGGCGATGAACAGCAGCGAGTCGCCGGGCAGGAAGGGGAAGATCACCAGCCCCGTTTCGCAGAAGATTACCGCGAAGAGGATCGCGTAGATCCAGACGCCGTAGTTGGCTACCAGTACTTCCAGGTAGGCATCGAGGTGCAGAATGAGGTCGAACGGGTTGAAATCCATTGAGGTACCTGAACTGTCAGCATGGTTTTACAGCCGATCTCTAGGTTTTGTATGAAATGTGTCTGCGCTCGGCCATGCTGCGTTGAAAAACCGGTCGGAATGCTCATTTACTGCAGTAAAGTTGCCCGCGACTCCGACCGTTCCTCGCCTGTTCTGGCCTTGCCTGGCCTTCGCTCGCCGACTTTTCGTACAAAACCCAAGACGCGATCAAAGACAGACGCGCGGCATTATAGAGCCAGAACTGAGCCAGCGGGTGCGAGCAGGTGTGGCGACAGGTTACAGATTGATGCAAAGCGCAGGGCAGGCTGCGACAGCGGGCAGGCGCCGCCACAGCCTGTAGGCTGTCAGCTTTCGCTGATGGGCAGGACGTAGTTCTTGAACTGGCTGTCTTCCTTGAAGCCGATGGACTCGTAGACTTTCTGGGCGACCTCGTTGCTGATGCTGGTCGACACCCGCATGCGCACGGCCTGGGTCTCCTTGGCCATCTTCTTGGCGTGTTTCATCAGGTGGTCGGCGACCAGCTGACGGCGGGCGTCTTCGGCGACGTAGATGTCATTGAGGATCCACACGCGCTTGAGCGACAGCGAAGAGAAGCTGGGGTACAGCTGGCAGAAACCGAGCAGGCGGCCTTCATCGTCGTCCGATACCGCCAGGTAGATGACCGACTCGTCGCGGCGCAGGCGTTTTTCCAGGAAGTCCCGCGAAGAGTCCGGGTAAGGCAGTTCGCCGTAGAACTCGCGATATTTGACGAACAGCGGCGTGAGCTGGTCCAGATGGTCGAGCGTGGCTTTGATGATCCGCATGGTTGGGCCTCAACTTCAGTATGGGCTGGTGCGCACAGACAGGGCCGATGCTGCGGCCCCGGTTTAGAAAGCGCAATCTAAAGCTGGGATTGATGATAGGAGACCCTGGTAACCGGGGCGAGGCGCCGGGCGAAATGCCCCCGCAGCGATAAGTGTGTGGCCGGGGGGCATGCTGCAGGATCGGCTTGAGCCGCGAACGGCTTCATTCCCGGCTCAAACCGGTCCTGCAGGCGGCGCCGGCGTTTAGAAGAAGCCCAGCGGGTTGATGTCGTAGCTCACCAGCAGGTTCTTGGTCTGCTGGTAGTGGTCGAGCATCATCTTGTGGGTTTCACGGCCCACGCCGGACTTCTTGTAGCCGCCGAACGCCGCGTGCGCCGGGTACAGGTGGTAGCAGTTGGTCCACACGCGACCGGCCTTGATGCCGCGCCCCATGCGCCAGGCGCGGTTGATGTCACGGGTCCACACCCCGGCGCCCAGGCCGAACTCGGTGTCGTTGGCGATGGCCAGGGCTTCGGCTTCGTCCTTGAAGGTGGTGATGCTCACGACCGGGCCGAAGATCTCTTCCTGGAACACGCGCATCTTGTTGTGGCCTTTAAGCAGCGTCGGCTGGATGTAGTAGCCGGTCGCCAGGTCGCCTTGCAGGGCTTCCACCTTGCCGCCGGTGAGCAGCTCGGCGCCTTCTTCCTGGGCGATGTCGAGGTACGAAAGGATCTTGTCGAACTGCTGCTGCGAAGCCTGGGCGCCGACCATGGTGTCGGTGTCCAGCGGGTCGCCGCGCTTGATCTGCTGGATCTTCTTCATCACCGCCTGCATGAACTGCGGGTAGATGGATTCCTGCACCAGGGCGCGGGACGGGCAGGTGCATACCTCACCCTGGTTGAAGAACGCCAGCACCAGGCCCTCGGCGGCCTTTTCGATGAACGCCGGCTCGGCGTTCATGATGTCTTCGAAGAAGATGTTCGGGCTCTTGCCGCCCAGCTCCACGGTGCTGGGGATGATGTTCTCGGCGGCCAGTTTCATGATGTGCGAGCCCACCGGCGTAGAGCCGGTGAAGGCGATCTTGGCGATGCGTTTGCTACTGGCCAGGGCCTCACCGGCCTCGCGGCCGAAGCCCTGGACGATGTTCAGCACGCCGGGCGGCAGCAGGTCGCCGATCAGTTCGACCAGTACGGTAATGCCCAGCGGGGTCTGTTCGGCGGGCTTGAGCACGATGGCGTTGCCGGCGGCCAGGGCCGGGGCGAGCTTCCAGGCGGCCATGAGGATCGGGAAGTTCCACGGGATGATCTGCCCGACCACGCCCAGTGGCTCGTGGATGTGATAGGCCACGGTGCCGGCGTCGATCTCGGCGGCGCTGCCTTCCTGGGCGCGCAGGGCACCGGCGAAATAACGGAAGTGGTCGGCGGCCAGCGGAATGTCGGCATTCAAGGTTTCACGAATCGCCTTGCCGTTGTCCCAGGTCTCGGTGAGGGCCAGGGTTTCCAGGTTGGCTTCGATGCGGTCGGCGATCTTCAGCAGCACCAGGGCGCGGGCCTGGGCGCTGGTCTTGCCCCAGTCCTCGGCAGCGGCGTGGGCGGCATCCAGGGCCTTGTCGACGTCTTCGGCCGTGGAGCGGGGGAACTCGGCGATCGGCTTGCCGTTCACCGGCGAAGTGGTGGTGAAGTACTGACCCTTGACCGGCGGCACGAACTCGCCGCCGATGTAGTTACCATAGCGCTCCTTGAAGCTGACGATGGCGCCTTCGGTACCGGGATGAGCGTAACGCATGGTGTTGCCTCCTGAGCGGGTTCTTATTGTGGGTTTCAGTCAATCAGTCCCCAAGCGTAGGCCATAAAGGCGTGCCGGGTGAGCTGAACTTTAGGCGTAGAACCGGTCGAACGTGCCGACAAACACCGGGTGCGGTTTCAGCGTGTGTGGGCTACCCTGCGCGGATGATTTAAGAGGTGGTCATGCATATTCATATTCTTGGTATCTGCGGCACGTTCATGGGCTCGCTGGCGGTCCTCGCCAAGGAGCTGGGGCATCGGGTGACCGGTTCCGACGCCAATGTCTATCCACCGATGAGCACCCAGTTGCAGGCGCAGGGCATCGAACTGACCCAGGGCTACGACCCGGCGCAGCTGGACCCGGCTCCGGACCTGGTGGTGATCGGCAACGCCCTGTCGCGTGGCAACCCGGCGGTGGAGCACGTGCTCAACCGTGGCCTGCCTTATGTGTCCGGTCCGCAGTGGCTGGCCGACCACGTGCTGCAAGGCCGCTGGGTCCTGGCAGTGGCCGGCACCCACGGCAAGACCACCACCAGCAGCATGCTGGCCTGGGTGCTGGAGCACGCCGGCATGGCGCCGGGCTTCCTGATCGGTGGCATTCCGCAGAACTTCACCGTGTCGGCGCGTCTGGGCGGCACACCGTTCTTCGTGGTCGAGGCCGACGAGTACGACAGCGCGTTCTTCGACAAACGCTCGAAGTTCGTCCACTACCGTCCGCGCACGGCCATCCTCAACAACCTCGAATTCGACCACGCCGACATTTTTCCCGACCTGGCGGCCATCGAGCGGCAGTTCCATCACCTGGTGCGTACCATCCCCAGCGAAGGCCTGGTGATTCACCCGACCACCGAGACCGCCCTGCAGCGCGTGCTGGACATGGGCTGCTGGACCCCGGTGCAGACCACCGGTGAAGGCGGCCAGTGGCAGGCGCGGCTGCTGCGTGACGACGGCTCGCGCTTCGAAGTGCTGTTCGACGGCGAGGTGCAAGGCACCGTGGAATGGGCGCTGACCGGCCAGCACAACGTCGCCAACGCCCTGGCGACCCTGGCTGCCGCACGCCATGTGGGTGTGCTGCCGGCCCAGGGCGTGCAGGCGCTGAGCGCGTTCAAGAGCGTCAAGCGGCGCATGGAAGTGGTCGCCGAAGTACAGGGCATCACCCTTTATGACGACTTCGCCCATCACCCCACGGCCATCGCCACCACCCTCGACGGGCTGCGCAAGAAGGTCGGTGATGCCCCGATCATCGCGGTCATCGAGCCGCGCTCCAACTCCATGAAGCTCGGCGCCCACCGTGACGGCCTGCCCGAAAGCGTGCAGCAGGCCGACCAGGTGGTGTGGTACGCGCCGCCGAACCTTGGCTGGGACCTCGGCGCCACGGCGGCGCAATGCCCGGTGCCAGCGGTGGTCTGTGACTCGCTGGAGGCGATCATCGCGCGGGTCAAGAGCCAGGCCCAGCCCGGCACCCATGTAGTGATCATGAGCAATGGCGGCTTCGGCGGCCTGCACGGCAAGCTGGCCGAGGCACTGCAATGAGCGGCCCGGAGCGCATCACTCTGGCGGTGACCGGCGCCTCCGGGGCGCAATACGCCTTGCGCCTGCTCGACTGCCTGGTGCGTGAAGACCGCGAAGTGCACTTCCTGATCTCCAAGGCGGCGCAACTGGTCATGGCCACCGAGACCGACGTGCGCCTGCCGCCCAAGCCGGCGATGATGCAGACCTTCCTCACCGAGTACACCGGTGCCGAAGCCGGGCAGATTCGTGTGTATGGGCGTGACGACTGGATGTCGCCGGTGGCCTCCGGCTCCGGCGCACCCGGTGCCATGGTGGTGGTGCCCTGTTCCACCGGCAGCCTCTCGGCCATCGCCAGCGGCGCCTGCAACAACCTGATCGAACGCGCCGCCGACGTGACCCTCAAGGAACGTCGGCAGTTGATCCTGGTGCCGCGCGAGGCGCCGTACTCCAGCATCCACCTGGAGAACATGCTCAAGCTGTCGAACATGGGCGCGGTGATTCTGCCGGCCTCGCCAGGCTTCTACCACCAGCCGCAGACCATCGACGACCTGGTCGACTTCGTGGTGGCGCGCATCCTCAACCTGCTCAACATCCCGCAGGACATGCTGCCGCGCTGGGGCGAGCACCATATGGTCAGCGATGAATAAGCGCGGGCTGCTGCTGGTACTGCTGCTCAACCTGGGCGGCTGTGCCACGGTCGGCACCTTGAACGCGGCCCAGCCGGGCGCACCGGTGGTCTACGCCGGCACTCGGCTGGACCTCTATGCGCTGCAGGGGGGTTGTTGCCCGGCCGACCACTTCGGCGCCGAAGCGCCGCGCTACCCGGCGCTGGACCTGCCGGCCAGCGCCTTGCTCGACACCCTGCTGTTGCCGTTGTCGCTGCTGACTGCGGCGGGCTTCGGGGTGCAGGCGACTGGCGGGTTGTAGGGCTGGCGGCTGGCCCTAAGAGGCCAGGTGCTGTCAGCGACCTGGGGCATGTTAATCTCCCCGCCACTTCCCTCCCGCCGAGACGTTTTGCATGTCCATTGCCGATAACCTGCTCGCTTTCACCCTTGCCGCTACTCTACTGACCGTCACGCCTGGCCTGGACACTGCGCTGGTGCTGCGCACCGCCGCGGTGGAAGGGCGTGCCCAGGCGTTGCGGGCGGCGCTGGGCATCAATGCCGGGTGTCTGCTGTGGGGCGCGGCGGTGGCGTTCGGCCTGGGTGCGCTGCTGGCCGTATCGGAGCTGGCCTACAACCTGCTCAAGTACTGCGGCGCGGCCTACCTGTGCTGGCTGGGGCTGAACATGCTGTTGCGGCCACGCACGCAGATCGCCGCTTCGGCTGAAGCGGGCGGCAAGACCACCAACTGGTTTCTCAAGGGGCTGCTGGGCAACCTGCTGAATCCCAAGATCGGCGTGTTCTACGTGTCGTTCCTGCCGCAATTCATTCCCCAGGGCGCGCCGCTGGTGAGCTGGACCTTCGGCCTGGTGGGCATTCATGTGGTGCTGGGGCTGAGCTGGTCGCTGGCGCTGATCGGCGCCACCCGGCCGTTGGCCGGCGTGCTGCGGCGCCCGGCGGTGATCCGCTGGATGGACCGTACCACCGGGGTGATCTTCATGGCGTTCGCCGCGCGCCTGGCGCTGAGCCGGCGCTGAGCGCTCAGCGGCGCAGCCAGCGCTGGCGGCTCCAGGCGCTGAAGGCGTCCACCGCCAGTACCAGGCCGAGCATGGCGATGATCACCGTTGCAGCGCGGGCTTCCTGAAACAGGCTGAGGCTGACGTACAGCATCTGCCCCAGCCCGCCCGCGCCGACGAAGCCCAGCACACTGGCCATGCGAATGTTGTTTTCCCAGCGGTACAGGGTGTACGCCAGCAACTGCGGCCAGAGGTTGGGCAGCGTGCCGTAGCAGAACGCCAGCCAGGCACTGGCACCTTGCAGGCGGATTGCCGCAGCGGGCGCCGGTGGGGTGTTTTCCAGTGCTTCGGCGAACAGCCGACCGAGTACGCCGGTGGTATGCAGCGCCAGTGCCAGGGTGCCGGCATTCGGCCCCAGACCCGCAGCCAGGACCATCAGCACCGCCCAGACCAGTTCCGGAATCGCCCGCAGGGCATTGAGCAGCAGGCGGCTGGCGGCGTGCAGGGGCCAGCCCAGGCGCCCGGCGGCCGGGATGGCCAACAACAGACCGGCCAGTGCCGCCAGCAGCGTGCCGAGGGCGGACATCGCCAGGGTTTCCAGCATGCCGCGACCGATGGCTTGCAGGTGAGGCGCGCTGAAGTCTGGCTGCAGGAAACGCTGCGCATAGCTGCCCATCTGCCCCAGGCTGTGCGCGTCTCCCAGATCCAGTTGCAGGTAGGCGAATGACGCCATCACGGCCAGCAGCACGGCCAGCAGGATCAGGCCATTGACCGGGCCTCTCATGTGAACCTGCCGCGCAGCACGCGGCTGAGCTGGTCGGCGAGCAGGACCAGAAGCAGGAAGGTGAGCAGCATGCTGGCCACTTCCGCCCCGGCGAACATGCGCATCGATACGTCGATCTGCTGGCCCAAGCCGCCGGCCCCGACGAAGCCCATCACCACCGAGGCGCGTACAGCGCATTCCCAGCGGTACACCGTGTAGGAGGTCAGCTCGGCGGCAGCGTTGGGCAGAATGCCGTACAGCCAGGCACTGAGCCGTCCGGCCCCGGACTGCATCAGCGCCTGGGCCGGGCGTTGCTCGACCGATTCGTAGATTTCCGCGTAGACCTTGCCGAGCATGCCGGCATAGGTGATGGCGATGGCCAGCACCCCGGCAGTCGGACCCAGCCCGACGCCGCGCACGAACAGCAGGGCCCAGACGATTTCCGGCACGCTGCGCAGGAAGATCAGCAGGCCGCGCACCGGCCAGCGCACCCACTGCCCGCGCATTCGTGGGCGACCCTGGGCGGCGGCTGAAAGCGATAAGGCCCGGCTGGCCAACAGGCTGGCCGGCACTGCCAGCAGTAGCGCGAGGGCCATCCCGGCGGTAGCGATGGCCAGGGTCTGCAAGGTGGCATTGAGCAACAGGGTGAGAAAGTCGCGGTCGTGAGCCGGCGGCCAGAAGTCGCCGACGAAGCCGCCCATGGTGCGCAGGTTGTCCGCTTGCAGCAGCACGGCCGGGTTCAGCTCCGCCAGGCGGATGCCCGGCCAGATCAGCAGCAACGCCAGCAGGGTCAGCAACAGGCGCGGTAGCGCAGCAGGGTCGCGGTGCGGCGTGTTCAGCATCGCGGTGCCCAGATGGGCTGTGGGGCGGCAGGCGCGGCGCTGCCCAGTTGCTCGTTGGCATACAGGGCGTCGAGGCGCTGGCGGTCGACCTGCGCAGCCGGCAGGTCGAACAGCACGCGGCCTTCGCGCACGCCGATGATCCTGGGAAAGTGCGCCAAGGCCAGGTCCACGGCATGCAGGCTGACCACCAGCGTGACCTGCTGCTCGGCGGCATGCCGGCCCAGCAGACCGAGGGTGTGCTCGGCCAGGCGCGGGTCCATGGCGCTCACCGGCTCGTCGGCCAGCAGCAGTTGCGGTGCCTGGTACAGCGCCCGGGCGATGCCGACACGCTGCAACTGGCCGCCAGACAGCTGCTGGCAGCGGTCGAAGAGGCGTTCGCCGAGGCCCAGGCGCGCCAGTTCCCGGCGTGCGCCGGGGATATCCAGTGGGCGCACCAGGTTGAGCAGGCTCTTGGCCAGCCCCCATTGCCCCAGACGTCCGGCCAGCACCGCGGTGACCACGCGCTGGCGCGGCGGCAGGGGCGGGCTCTGGTGAATCAGCCCGATGTGCGCGCGCAGGCGCTGGCGCAAGCGCGGCGACAGCTGCCAGGGGGCGGTATCGAGTACCTGCAACTGGCCCTGGCTGGGCTGCAGCGCGGTGGCCAGCAGGTTGAGCAGGCTGGACTTGCCGGCACCGGACGGGCCGATGATCGCCACCTGCTCGCCGCGCCCGATGACCAGATCGATGTCGCGCAGCGCCTGCGTGCCATTGGCATGGCGCAGGCTGACGGCGGACAGGCGCAGGGTCATTTCAGCAGGTCGGCGGAGCGGGCGGCCTCTTCGAGGCTCTTGTAGTTCTCCGGGCGGGTTTCGATGAAGCGGCTGGCGGCCTGCAGGTCGAGAATGGCCTTGTCTTCCGGCTTGGCCGGGTCGAGGTCGAGGAAGGCCTGTTTGATCTTGGCGGCCAGGGTCGGGTCGAGGGTGCCGCGCACGGTCCAGTTGTAGTCGAAGTAGGTCGGGGTGGTGGCGAATACGTGCACCTTGTTGGTGTCGACCTTGCCGTTGGCCACCAGCTTGTCCCACACGCTGGCGTTCAGCACCCCGGCGTCGACCTTGCCGGCCTGCACCCAGGCGGCGGTGGCGTCATGCGCACCGGAGTAGGCCACGCGGCTGAAATAGGTTTCCGGCTTGATCTGCTCCTGCAGCATGAAATAACGCGGCATCAGGCTGCCGGAGGTGGAGGAGATCGAGCCGAAGGCGAAGGTCTTGCCCTTGAGGTCGGCCAGCGACTTCACGTTGGGGTCGCTGGTGATGAATTTGCTGGTGAAGCGAGCGTCCTGTTCGCGCTGCACCAGCGGTACGGCGTTGCCGGTCTTGAGGTTGAGCTGCACGAAGGTGAAACCGCCCAGCCAGGCCAGGTCCAGGCGGTCGGTGGCCATCGCCTCGACCACCGCCGGGTAGTCGGCCACCGGCACGAACTCGACCTTCATGTTCAGCTTCTGCTCCAGGTAGGCCCCCAGAGGCTTGAACTTGCGCAACAGCTCGGTAGGCGCTTCGTCGGGGATGGCCGAGACCCGCAAGGTGTCGGCGGCGAAGCTGGTGAGGGCGGAACAGGCCAGGGCGATGCCGGCGGCCAGCGCCAGGGTGCGCTTGAACATGGGGTGACGTCTCCGGTGGATGCAGCGGTGCTGCATGAATGCACGAGGCGCGATTATAGGTGAAGTGGCTGGCCCTGTGCCGACCCTTGGCAGCTTCCTGCCAGTGCCTGGCGGCTTTTGCTAGACTCGCCCCCCTGTTTCCTCTCTGTGCGAGAACCTTGCGATGAACGAGCCGATCCGTCTGACCCAATACAGCCATGGTGCCGGCTGCGGCTGCAAGATTTCGCCCAAGGTGCTGGAGGTGATCCTTGCCGGCAGCGGCGCGCAGAACCTCGACCCGCGCTTGTGGGTGGGTAACGCCTCGCGCGATGATGCCGCCGTGTATGCCCTCGACGAACAACGCGGCGTGGTCTCGACCACCGATTTTTTCATGCCTATCGTCGATGACCCGTTCGACTTCGGGCGCATTGCCGCCACCAATGCGATCAGTGACATCTATGCCATGGGCGGCGACCCGTTGATGGCCATCGCCATTCTCGGCTGGCCGGTCAACCTGCTGCCCCCTGAAGTGGCTCGCGAAGTGATTCGTGGCGGCCGGGCGGTGTGCGATGCCGCCGGCATTCCGCTGGCCGGCGGGCATTCCATCGACGCCCCGGAGCCGATTTTCGGCCTGGCGGTGACCGGCGTGGTCGATCGCCAGCACATGAAGCGTAACGACACCGCCCAGGTCGGCGATACCCTGTACCTGACCAAGCCGCTGGGCATCGGCATCCTCACCACCGCCGAGAAAAAGGCCAGGCTGCGCGAACAGGATGTGGGCCTGGCCCGCGACTGGATGTGCACCTTGAACAAGCCCGGTAGCCGCTTTGGCAAGCTGGCCGGGGTCACCGCCATGACCGACGTGACCGGCTTCGGTCTGCTCGGCCACCTGGTGGAGATGGCCGACGGCGCCGGCCTGACCGCGCAGCTCGACTACGCCGCCGTGCCGCGCCTGCCGGGCGTGGAGCACTACCTGGCCGAGGGCTGTGTGCCGGGCGGCACGCAGCGCAACTTCGACAGCTACGGCGAGCGCATCGCCGCGCTCAGCGAGGAACAGCGGCACTTGCTCTGCGACCCACAGACCAGCGGCGGGCTGCTGGTGGCGGTCAGCCCGGCCGGCCAGGCCGAGTTCCTCGCCGTAGCCGCCGAGCTGGGCCTGCACCTGGCGCCCATCGGCACCCTGGGCGAGCGACAGCGTCACGCGGTCGAGGTGCGGTAATGGCAGTCAACTGCAGTGATTACGCAAGCCTGTTCCTCAATGACCTGCCGATGATGGACACCCGCGCCCCGGTTGAATTCACCAAGGGCGCGTTCCCCGGCGTGGTCAACCTGCCACTGATGACCGACAGCGAGCGCCAGCGCGTGGGCACCTGCTACAAGCAGCAGGGCCAGCAGGCGGCCATCGAGCTGGGCCATCGGCTGGTCAGCGGCGTCATCAAGGAACAGCGCCTGGCCGCCTGGGCGGCATTCGCCGAGGCGCATCCCGAGGGCTATCTGTACTGCTTCCGAGGCGGCCTGCGTTCGCAGATCGTCCAGCAGTGGCTCAAGGACGCCGGGGTCGACTACCCGCGAGTGACCGGCGGCTACAAGGCCATGCGTACCTTCCTCATCGACACCCTGCAGGCGGCGGTGCGTGAGTGCGATTTCGTGGTGCTGGGCGGTATGACCGGCACCGGCAAGACCGACGTGCTGGCGCACCTGCCCAACGACCTCGACCTGGAAGGCCACGCCAACCATCGCGGTTCCAGCTTCGGCAAGCGCGCCAGCGGCCAGCCCAGCCAGATCGACTTCGAGAACCGTCTGGCCATCGACCTGCTCAAGAAGCGCCACGCCGGCATCGGCCAGTTCGTGCTGGAAGACGAGGGCCGCATCGTCGGCAGCTGCAACGTGCCGCTGGAGCTGCACCAGGGTATGCAGCAGTACCCGCTGGTGTGGCTGGAGGACCGCTTCGACAGCCGTGTCGAGCGCATCCTGCGCGACTACGTGACCAACCTGTGCGCCGAGTTCGTCGCGCTGCACGGCGAAACAGGCTTCGAGGCCTTTGCCCAGCGCCTGTGCCAGAGCCTGGACAACATTCGCAAGCGCCTGGGCGGCGAGCGCCACCAGCGTCTACTGGCGCTGATGCAGGCGGCGCTCGACGAGCAGCGGCGCAGCGGCGCGGTGGACCTGCACCGGGCCTGGATCGAGGGCCTGCTGCGCGAGTACTACGACCCGATGTACGCCTACCAGCGCGACAGCAAGGCCGAACGCATCGAGTTCGTCGGCGATCAACAGGCAGTGGTGGAATACCTGCTGGCGCGCCGGCCTCAGTAGAAGTCGTAGTACAGGAACCAGTCGCCGGTGGTCTTGTGCTTCCAGAACATCAGGCTGCCGTTGTCCACCACGTTGAGCTGGATCTTGTCATCGGTGGAAATCTGGAAGACGAACTCGTAGTCATCCAGCGGCTCGATGCCGGACTGGCAGAACGACGGGTAGCCGCCGATCTTGTGCTCGTAGCAGTGGGTGGTGAGGTCGTAGTAGCAACTGATAGTGCCGGCGTGCTCCAGCGCCAGTACCGCGTCTTCCACCTCCCGCGGCACGCCGCCGCCGTCCCATAGCGGGTAGTCTTCCTCGACCAGGCTGGCGCTGAGCGGGAAGGGCTTGAGGAAGGCATCCGGGGCCGAGAGGTCCTTTTCCACCAGTTCGTCGAGGTCGCGGTATTCGCGGATCAGCCAGTTTTCGCCCATGTCTTCTTCGGGGCGCGGAAACGGCCAGGCGACGAACAGGGTCAGCACCTTCACGCCGTCGAGCAGCGGGCTGACCCAGGGCAGGGCGGGCAGGTAGAACTGCGCATAGGGGTGCAGGGTCTTGCCCGCCTTGTTCACCGGCAGGCCTTCGTCCGGGCGGTACAGCGACACCCGGCCCAACCAGCTTTCCTCGCGCGCGTAGGTAGGGCGAAAGCCGCCGACGCTGAATCGGGTGGCGGGTCTGGCCAGGCGGCGCTTGATTTCCGGAATGTCCATGAGGCGTCCTGTGGCAGGGAAACGGGAGAATTGAGACAGGCTCGGTCTGCGGATGTTCGCGAGTATGGCCGAACGCGTGTGGCAGCGAGCCTGACTTTCGGGCAGCCTGGGCGTCAGGCGTCCAGGCGATCGAGGGTGTGGTTCAGTAGCGACTGCGCCAGCTCGATCAGGTGGTGGGTGGAAAATGCCAGGTCGCGCTGCTGGCCGTTGAGGCCGTCGGCGCATTCGTAGGCGGTGGCTGCGGCGCTGCGCAGCACGTTGAGGACATGCACCAGGGAGTCTTCGAGGCTGGGTGGATCGGGGACTATCTTCTTCATCGCAAGTTACTCGGTTGGGCCACCGCCTGCCCGCTGCTAAACGAGCAAGGGTGGCGGCTTCGACGCGGGTTAGCAGACCGGGAGAACATGCGAAAGACCGGCGCACCCAAGGGTGCCCCACGCGAAGCCGCCATGACAGGCTGCTTGCGTGTCGCACGTATCTCGCCGGGCTGCTAAACCCGATCGCTGGGTTTTCAGCGACGAACGCAGCCTAGTGTCCGAAATTGGCCCACGCAAGCGCTCGGGATTCTCTCGG
The DNA here is from genome assembly GCF_032463525.1 of Pseudomonas sp. DTU_2021_1001937_2_SI_NGA_ILE_001. Lineage (NCBI taxonomy): Bacteria > Pseudomonadati > Pseudomonadota > Gammaproteobacteria > Pseudomonadales > Pseudomonadaceae > Pseudomonas > Pseudomonas sp. DTU_2021_1001937_2_SI_NGA_ILE_001. The sequence goes on from NZ_CP135971.1 coordinate 4,503,047, forward strand.
AAATACCCCTCGAAATAAAGCGAAGCGACTGTAGGAAACGTCTTGGAACTAGCGTTTTTTGTCAGCCGAAGTAACCACGCCACGCCTGGCTATTGAGCAGCAGGCCACCCTCCCTGCTGAAGCCAATACTGTTCGATTAAGCGTTTTGCGGCCGGGTAGGAGCCAACTGTCTTTCACCGAAGATCGACCAACGGTCAAATTGCACCCTCTCGCCATGGTGCACCATCTCGCACCATGGCGTTTAACCTCACCAGCAGGACTCGCATGCACGCCGTCAGCGCCACCTTCGCGCACTTACCTCGGGCGCGAAGTTGAGCGTATCGGTTCTTGAAGTCCTCGTTGTAACGGACCATCACCAAGGTACTCATGTACATCGCACGGCGTAGCTTCGCGCGTCCGCCGTAAATGTGCCGGTTACCGCGCTTAGTCCCACTGTCGTTGTTGTAAGGCGCCACTCCTGCCAAGGCCGCCACCTGTCCACGACTCAGATCCCCCAGCTCGGGCAGATAGCAAAACAGGCTGGAGATCGACACCGCGCCGATGCCTTTGATCGCTTGCAGGCGGTCCACCAAGGCCCCATCGACCTGTCGAGTCTGTGCAGCAATGCGTCGGTCTGCTGCCTTGATCATCTCTTGGATTTTGGCATTGAGCTCCCGATAGGCCTGCTGCACTTCAGGTTCTTGCGCTTGTTGAATACGGCGACGGTTGTCATCACGCTGCTGAACGAAGGCGTCACGCTGGTTCACCAGTTCGGTCAACTTATCGCGCGCTTCATCGGCCACCACAAACTCTTTCTTTCGCAAGGCATGGGCGAACATGGCCAGCATCTGCGCATCGATCGAGTCGGTTTTGGCTTGCTTGCCCATGGCCAGAGCGAACTGGCGAGCACGCAGCGGATTGATACGCATGACCTTGAATCTGGCCTTGGCCAGGAGTTTGACCGATAACCTTTCATAGCCGCCTGTGGCCTCAACCAGTACCTGCTCGACCCGGTTATCACTCAACCATTGGATAAGCTGGTGGATTCCTTCAGAGGTGTTGGTGGTGCAGAAGCTATTGCTCTGGGGATACAGCGCAATCTGCAGGGTATCTTTGGCGACATCGATTCCGGCGTAGGCGGTCATAAGAAAAACCTCTAGGCTTAAGGGCGAGAGGTCACTCTGAACGGGCTCACGCTTGTTGTTCGAGGTCGGACTCAGTCAACTGTTCGAGCTTGGAGTCAGAGTAAAAGAGTGGATGGCAGTTGGGCTCCTACACGTGCTCCAGGGCACCGCGGCTTAACAGTTGCCATCCACCCCTCTCACCTCTGACTTTACCCTGTCGAAAGACACAAGCGGCTTCAGCCGCGAAGTGACCGCCTGTTCACGACAGATGCAGTGAGTTTCCTGGCGCTTTCGCGGCTAAAGCCGCTCGCACCTGTCATTCTCCGGCAGCGCGTTGATCCGCAGCGGCCAGGGCCTCCACCAGTTGCCGGGCGTAGCCGGGCAGGGCGGCGAAGTCGTTGGCGCACAGCAGCAATTGGCGGTTGGCCCAGGCATCCGCCAGAGGCACGGCTTCGAAGGTCCGTGCTCCCGCCCAGCGTTGCACCGCCGCCTGCGGCACGATGCCCAGCCCGGCGCCGTGGGCGACCATGCGCATCACCCCATCGAAGCCCTCGGCGCGCACGCGGATGCGCAGGCGCTTGCCGCTGTGCAGGGCCTGCTCTTCCAGGTAGATCCCCAGGGCGCTGCTGGCCGCCAGGGCAACGAACTCGTGGTCGAGGGTCTGGCTGAAGCGAAGGCTGGCGTTTGCCTGCAACGGATGCCCTGGAGGAATCAGCAGGGTCAGCGGGTCGGCGCGAAAAGCGCGGGTCTGCAGGTCGCTGGCGTCCACCGCGTCGGTGATGATGCCCAGGTCGGCGCTGCCGTGGCGCAGCGCATGCAGAATGCGCAGGCTGGGTTGCTCCTGCAGGTCGATGTCGACATGCGGGTGCTCGGCGAGAAAGTCCGCCAGTGGCTCGGGCAAGTGCTCGCTGAGGGTCGAGGTGTTGCACAGCAGGCGCACCTGACCCTTGAAGCCTCGGGCGTAGTCGGCCAGGTCGTCCTGCAGGCGCTCGACCTGCTGCAGGATCAGCCGTGCATGCCGGCCCAGTGCCTGGCCCGCTGGCGTTGGTATCACCCCGCGCCGTTCGCGCAGCAGCAACGGGCTGTGCAGCGAGTCTTCCATGGCGCGCACCCGGGCGCTGGCCGAAGCCAGCGACAGGTGGCTGCGCTGCGCGCCGGCGGTGATATTGCCGGTTTCCAGGATGTTGAGGAAAAGCCGCAGGTCGGTGAGGTCGAAATGCATGGTCAGTCGATACCTAGTGGGAGCCAGCCTCTGTCTGTGCCGAAGGCTGCCTGAGTGTATGGCAGATTTTCAATGTCGGCCGACTCGATCATGCTCACCCCCATGAACACACTCATCGATTTCTATCAGCAACTGGGCTGGGGCTTGAGTGCCCTGGTGATCGTCACCTTCCTGCTGGCCGGTACGGTCAAGGGGGTGATCGGCCTGGGCCTGCCCACCGTGGCCATGGGCATGCTGGGCCTGGCCATGGCACCGGCGCAGGCAGCGGCGCTGCTGATCATCCCGTCTACCGTCACCAACATCTGGCAGCTGGCCAACGGCGGTGGCTTGCGAGCCCTGTTGCAGCGCCTGTGGCCGATGCTGCTGATGATTGCCGCGGGGACCCTGCTCGGTGCCTGGTGGCTGGGGGATGTCGGCGGCGCGGCGATGACCCGTGCACTGGGAGCGGCACTGTTGCTCTATGCGTTGAGCGGCCTGGCGATGCCGACGCTGCGGGTGTCGGCGCGTGTCGAGTACTGGCTGGGTCCGCTGTGTGGCTTACTGACCGGCCTGGTGACTTCGGCCACCGGCGTGTTCGTGATTCCGGCGGTGCCTTACCTGCAGGCCCTGGGCCTGGAGCGTAACCAACTGGTGCAGGCGCTGGGCCTGTCGTTCAGCGTCTCGACCCTGGCGCTGGCGGCCGGGCTGGCCGGCAACGGCGCGCTGGGTGGCGCCGAGCTGGGCGCGTCCTGGCTGGCCCTGCTGCCCGCACTGCTGGGCATGCTGGCCGGCCAGTGGCTGCGTCAGCGCATCAGCGCGGCGCTGTTCAAGCGGGTGTTCTTCATCGGTATGGCTGGGTTGGGGCTGCATCTGCTGGTGCAGGGTTGAGTGCGCTGACGAAGCGAAATTCGAAGTCGCGGGTCAGGTAGTCCATGCGCTGTTCGAAGAACGCCTTCATATGCGGCAGCGCCGAGTGCACGTCCAGGTCGGCCTGGCTTGCCCAGGTTTCGAAGAAGATGAACAGGGTCGGGTCTTCCCGGTCGCGCAGCATGTGGTACTGGATACAGCCCGGCTCCTGGCGGCTGGCAGCCAGGTGACCACGGAACAGCGCTTCGAATTCGGCGGATTTTTCCGGGCGGGTGTAGGCGTGGAGGATGAAGCTGACAGGTTCGCTCATGGTGATCTCCAGATCAGGAAAGCCTTGAATGGTAATTCACTAATCAAGCGCTTATTCGTGACTATTGTTCAAAAGTCATTTGCCGCCGCCCCTCTTGGTCCGCCGTGTTCGGCTGTCTACTCTGCGCCCCATTGCTTATCGACGCCCGCAGGCGGGCAGACAGACCGAGGTTATCCAGCATGCAAAAGATCCTGTTCATCAATGGCGGCAAAGCCTTCGCCCATTCCAACGGCCGCTACAACGCCACCCTGCACGAAACCGCCGTGGCGCACATGGACCGCGCCGGTTTCGATGTGAAGGAAACCTTCATCGACGGCGGCTACGACGTGGCCGAGGAAGTGCAGAAGATCCTCTGGGCCGATGTGGTGGTCTGGCAGATGCCCGGCTGGTGGATGGGCGCACCCTGGACGGTGAAGAAGTACATCGACGAAGTGTTCACCGAAGGCCACGGCAGCCTGTACGCCAACGATGGCCGCACCCGCTCCGACGCTTCGCAGAAATACGGCAGTGGCGGCCTGTTGCACGGCAAGCGCTACATGTTGTCGCTGACCTGGAACGCCCCGCAGCAGGCGTTCGACGACCCTACCGATTTCTTCGAAGCCAAGGGCGTGGATGCGGTGTACTTCCCGTTTCACAAGGCCAACCAGTTCCTCGGCATGCAGCCGCTGCCGACCTTCCTGGCGGTGGACGTGATGAAACGCCCGAACATCGAAGCCGACGTGCAGCGTTACGAGCAGCACCTGAACGAAGTGTTTGGCCGCCAGGCCTGATTGCGAACCGGCCACCAGGCGCCTGTAGGGCGCGAGGGGGGCGCTGGCAGGCCGGTATTGCCGCTGAGTCCAATACCGTTCGCTTAAGCGGCATGTGGCGCGGTGGGAGCGGCTTTAGCCGCGAAAGCGCCGGTAAATTCACTGCATCTGTTGTGAACAGGCGGTCGCTTCGCGGCTGAAGCCGCTCCTACCCGGTCTAACTGACCCGCATTGCGGCTAAGCCAGGGTCACGACCTGGGCTACTATCGCGGGTTGTTCACTGAGGCGATGCGATGAAAACCCGCTCTGATGAATTGCAGGTGTTCGTGGCGGTGATCGAGGGCGGCTCGATTTCCGCTGCGGCCGAGCAACTGGGCCTGACGCCGTCCGGCGTCAGCCGCACCCTGTCGCGGCTGGAAAGCCGTCTGCAAACCACCTTGCTCAACCGCACCACGCGGCGCATGGAGCTGACCGAAGAAGGGCGCTTCTTCCTTGACCAGGCCCGCGACATCCTCGAACGCATGGGTGCCCTGGAAGAGCATCTGGTGCAAAGCCGGCAGCGACCGTCCGGGCGCCTGCGGGTCAATGCCGCTTCGCCTTTCATGCTGCACATGGTGGTGCCGCACATCGGCGAGTTCCGCCAGCGCTACCCGGATATCCAGCTGGAGCTGACCAGCAGCGACTGGAACATCGACCTGCTGGAGCAGAACACCGATGTGGCGATTCGTATCGGTGAGCTGAGTGACTCGTCGCTGCGCGCCCGGTCGCTGGGCTGCTGTGCGCTGAACGTGGTCGCCAGCCCGGCCTACCTGACGCGGCACGGCCGCCCCAGTTCGGTGGCTGACCTGGCCGGGCATACCCTGCTGGGTTTCACTCAGGTCGACAGCCTGAATGCCTGGCCATTGCGCCACACCGGCGGCGACCGTCTGCAGATCCGCCCGACCATTGCGGCCTCCAGCGGCGACACCCTGCGTCATCTGGCCCTGGCGGGCGAAGGCATCGCCTGCCTATCGCACTTCATGACCCACGAAGACATTCGTCTCGGGCACTTCGAGGTGCTGCTGGCCGATGCCAACAGCGGCTACCGCCGACCGATCAACGCGGTGTATTACCGCAATTCCCGATTGGCGCTGCGCATCGAATGCTTTCTGGATTTTCTGCAGGAAAAGCTGGAGGCGTATGCCTGTCGCTGAGGCGGGGCTTGATCGCGGCTGAAGCCGCGCCTACCGGTGGGCGGTAGCGGCTGTGACGGGTAGGACCGGCTTCAGCCGGGAAGCCTTGCGCGGCTTGGCCGCGCCTACCGATGGGGTAGGGCGGCGGCCAATGGATGGGATTTAGTGGTGCTCGCGGGTCGCGCGGAATTTCACGTCGGGCCAGCGTTCTTCCATCAGGCTCAGGTTCACGCGGGTCGGGGCGAGGTAGGTCAGGTGACCGCCGCCGTCCACCGCCAGGTTTTCCATGGCCTTGTTCTCGAAGTCTTCGAGCTTCTTCTTGTCATCGCACTCGATCCAGCGGGCCGACCACACGGTGATCGGCTCGTAGGCGCACTCGACCTTGTATTCCTCTTTCAGGCGGCTGGCCACCACATCGAACTGCAGCACACCGACGGCGCCGAGGATGATGTCGTTGCTGCGCTGCGGGAAGAACACCTGGGTGGCGCCTTCTTCGGCCAGCTGTTGCAGGCCCTGACGCAGTTGCTTGGACTTGAGCGGGTCTTTCAGGCGCACGCGGCGGAACAGCTCCGGTGCGAAGTGCGGGATGCCGGTGAAGCCCAGGTTCTCGCCTTCGGTGAAGGTGTCGCCGATCTGGATGGTGCCGTGGTTGTGCAGGCCGATGATGTCGCCGGCCCAGGCTTCCTCGAGCATTTCACGTTCCGAGCTGAAGAAGGTCAGGGCGTCGCCGATGCGCACGTCCTTGCCCAGGCGCACGTGGCGCATCTTCATGCCTTTCTCGTAGCGGCCCGAGCAGATGCGCATGAACGCCACGCGGTCGCGGTGCTTGGGGTCCATGTTCGCCTGGATCTTGAACACGAAGCCGCTGAACTTCTCTTCCACCGGCTCGACGGTGCGCTCGTGGGCGGCGCGGGCCAGCGGGCGCGGCGCCCAGTCGACCACGGCATCGAGCACGTGGTCGACACCGAAGTTGCCCAGTGCGGTACCGAAGAACACCGGAGTCATCTGGCCGTCGATGAAGGCCTGCGGGTCGAACTCGTGGCAGGCGCCCTGCACCAGCTCCAGCTGTTCGACGAAGTCGTCGTACTGGTCGCCCAGGTGCGCGCGGGCTTCGTCCGAGTCCAGCTTCTGGATGATGCGGGCCTCGGTGCGTTCATGGCCGTGGCCGGGGGTGTAGACGATGATGTAGTCGCCTGAAAGGTGGTACACGCCTTTGAAGTCGCGGTAGCAGCCGATCGGCCAGGTGATCGGCGCGGCCTTGATCTTCAGTACCGCTTCGATTTCGTCGAGCAGTTCGATGGGGTCGCGGATGTCGCGGTCGAGCTTGTTGATGAAGCTGACGATGGGCGTGTCGCGCAGGCGGCACACGTCCATCAGCGCGATGGTGCGCGGCTCGACGCCCTTACCGCCGTCCAGGACCATCAGTGCCGAGTCGACGGCGGTCAGGGTGCGGTAGGTGTCTTCCGAGAAGTCTTCGTGGCCCGGGGTGTCGAGCAGGTTGATCATGTGCTCGCGATACGGGAACTGCATGACCGAGGTGGTGATGGAAATGCCGCGTTGCTTTTCCATTTCCATCCAGTCGGAAGTGGCGTGACGGTCGGATTTGCGCGACTTGACCGTACCGGCCACGGAAATGGCCTTGCCCATCAGCAGGAGCTTTTCGGTGATGGTGGTCTTACCGGCGTCCGGGTGGGAAATGATGGCGAAGGTGCGGCGTTTCGCGACTTCGGCGGCCTGTTGGGTCATGGGCAATCGCCTGAAAAGGGAGTCAAAAAAAGGGTGCGGATTATAGCCCAAGTCAAGGGCAAATCCGAACCGCTTGGTCAATTCGGGGTGGCCAAATGATTTCCCACATGGGAACCTTTGCGCCCCCGGAGACGTCCATGCTCTTGTAACAGGCCATGTCAGCCTGGTTTCAAGAGCCTGATTCTTAAGCAATTCGGCTTGACGAAGCTGTGCTCATGGCATGTGTTTTTCGCCTTGACGGCGACCCACCTGCTGCTCTTCGCAAATCTCTGCCGTGACCGTTCGTTCGGTCGCACCAGGCGAGCTTTGCCGACTGAAAACAAGGAGTCCGCCCGTGGCAAATCGCTATGGCAAGGGGCTGTTGGGAGGCGCGGCGATCGTCGTACTCCTCGCCCTGCTGGTCCAGTGGATCGGCACTGAAACGTTCATGAAGTACAAGGGTGACCTGCTGTTCTACCTGCAGGCGCATCTGGTTCTGGTTCTGGTCTCCATGCTGGCGGCCCTGCTGGTCGGTATCCCCGCCGGCATTGTGCTTAGCCGGCCTTCCCTGGCTGGCAGCGCCGAACGCTTCATGCAAGTCTTCAACATTGGCAACACCATTCCCCCTCTCGCGGTCCTGGCCATCGCTCTCGGCATTCTCGGGATCGGCAGCGGCCCCGCCATCTTCGCGCTGTTCCTGGCCTCGTTGCTGCCCATCGTGCGCAACACCTACGAAGGCCTGAAAAACGTTCCCGCCTCGCTCAAGGAAGCCGCCACCGGCATCGGCATGACTCCGCGTCAGGTGCTGTTCAAGGTCGAGCTGCCCAATGCCGTGCCGATCATCGTTGGCGGCGTGCGCGTGTCGCTGGCGCTCAACGTCGGTACGGCGCCGCTGTCGTTCCTGATCGGTGCGAACAGCCTGGGCAGCCTGATCTTCCCCGGTATCGCCCTGAACAACCAGCCGCAACTGGTGCTGGGTGCGGTGTGTACGGCGCTGCTGGCCCTGGTGCTCGATGGCCTGGTCATCGTGACCAGTCGTGTCTGGCTGGAGCGCGGCCTGAGCCGCTGAGAGAAAGGAATTGCCATGAAAAAGCTAGCTTTGTTACTGAGCCTCGGGCTGCTGTTCAGCGGCGTTGCCCAGGCCGCCGAAAAGCCCCTGTTGCGCATTGGCGCACGGGTATTCACCGAGCAGACCGTGCTCTCGGAAATCACCGCGCAATACCTGCGCAGCAAGAACTACGACGTGCAGATCACCGGCGGTCTGGGCAGCAACCTGGCGCGCAGCGCCCAGGAAAGCGGCCAGCTCGACCTGCTGTGGGAGTACACCGGTGTGTCGCTGGTGGCCTACAACCACATCGATGAAAAGCTCGACAGTGAACAGACCTATGCGCGGGTGAAGGAGGTGGATGCCAAGAAAGGCCTGGTCTGGCTTTCGCCGTCGCGTTTCAACAACACCTACGCCCTGGCGTTGCCGAAGAAGGTGGCCGACCAGTACCCGCAGATCAACACCGTGAGCGACCTGACCCAGGTGCTCAAGGATGAAGCCAAAGAGGGTCATGTCGTAGCGCTGGATACCGAGTTCGCCAATCGCTCCGATGGCCTGATCGGCATGGTCAAGCATTACGACATGAATCTCGGCCGCGAGAACATCCGCCAGATGGACGCCGGGCTGGTCTACACCGCCTTGCGCAACGGGCAGGTCTTCGCCGGGCTGGTGTACACCACCGACGGCCGCCTGAACGCCTTCAAGCTCAAGGTCCTGGAAGACGACAAGCACTACTTCCCGGACTACACCGCCGCGCCGGTGATCCGCCAGGCGTACCTGGATGCCCACCCGGACATCGCCACGCTGCTCAAGCCGCTGGCCGACCTGCTGGACACCCAGACCATGATCGAGCTCAACGCTCGCGTCGATGTCGGACATGAAAGCCCGGCTGCGGTCGCCGCCGATTTCCTGCGCCAGCATCCACTCAATTAAGGAAGGAGACGATATGAGTTTCTTTGACGCCTTCTCCCACCTGGACTGGGCTCAGGTCATGCAACTGACCTGGCAGCACGTCATGCTGGTCGGCACTGCCGTGACTCTGGCGATTATCGTCGGTGTGCCCCTGGGCATTCTGATGACCCGCTTCCCGGTGGTCGCCGGGCCACTGCAGGCCAGTGCCACGGTGCTGCTGACCGTGCCGTCCATCGCGCTGTTCGGCCTGCTGCTGCCGTTCTACTCGAAGTTCGGCCAGGGCCTGGGCCCATTGCCGGCGATTACCGCCGTGTTTCTGTATTCGCTGTTGCCGATCATGCGCAACACCTACCTGGCGCTGACCGGCGTCGAGCCTGGCATCCGTGAGGCGGCCAAGGGTATTGGCATGACCTTCGGCCAGCGCCTGCGCATGGTCGAACTGCCGATCGCCGTGCCGGTGATTCTTGCCGGTGTGCGCACCGCCGTGGTGATGAACATCGGTGTGATGACCATCGCCGCCACCATCGGCGCCGGTGGCCTCGGCGTCCTCATCCTGGCCTCCATCAGCCGCAGCGACATGTCGATGCTGATCGTCGGCGCGGTCCTGGTCAGCATCCTGGCCATCATCGCCGACCTGCTTCTGCAGTGGCTGCAACGTTCGCTGACTCCCAAAGGACTCCTGAAATGATCGAACTCCAGAACCTCACCAAGACATTCCAGAGCAACGGTAAAGAAGTGAAGGCGGTCGATTCGGTCAGCCTCACGGTCAACGAAGGCGAAATCTGCGTGTTCCTCGGCCCTTCGGGCTGTGGCAAGAGCACCACGTTGAAGATGATCAACCGCCTGATCGAACCGACCTCCGGCAAGGTGCTGATCAACGGCGAAGACACCACTGCGCTGGACGAAGTGACCCTGCGCCGCAACATCGGCTACGTGATCCAGCAGATCGGCCTGTTTCCCAACATGACCATCGAAGAAAACATCATGGTGGTGCCGCAGTTGCTGGGTTGGGACAAACAGAAGTGCCGCGAGCGGGCTCGCGAGCTGATGAACATGATCAAGCTCGAACCCAAGCAATACCTGCATCGCTACCCACGCGAGCTGTCCGGTGGCCAGCAACAGCGTATCGGGGTGATCCGCGCCCTGGCCGCCGAGGCGCCGCTGCTGCTGATGGACGAGCCGTTCGGTGCGGTCGACCCGATCAACCGCGAGATGATCCAGAACGAGTTCTTCGAGATGCAGAGGGCGCTGAACAAGACTGTGATCATGGTCAGCCACGACATCGACGAAGCCCTCAAGCTGGGCGACAAGATCGCCATTTTCCGTGCTGGCAAGCTGATCCAGATCGACCACCCGGACACCCTGCTGGCCCACCCGGCCGACGAGTTCGTGTCCAACTTCGTCGGCCAGGACAGCACCCTCAAGCGCCTGCTGCTGGTCAAGGCCGAAGACGCCGCCGACAACGCGCCGTCGGTCAGCCCGGACACGCCGGTGGCCGACGCCCTGGAGGTGATGGACGACAACGACCGCCGCTACGTGGTGGTCACCGATGCCGAGAACAAGGCCATGGGCTATGTGCGCCGCCGTGACCTGCACCGCCAGACCGGCACCTGCGCGCAGTACCTGCGCGAGTTCAACGCCACGGCGGTGCATGACGAAAACCTGCGTATCCTGCTGTCGCGCATGTACGAGTTCAACCGCGCCTGGCTGCCGGTGCTGGACGCCGAGCGGGTGTTCCTCGGCGAGGTGACCCAGGAGTCCATCGCCGCCTACCTCAGCTCCGGTCGTTCGCGCGGCGCCAAGACCAGCATCGTCTCGCCCGCGGAGCTGGCGGCGTCCTGAGCCTGGCCGCTTGCCTGCTGCACCCTTGCGGTGTTCTCAGGCAAGCGGGTCGTCCATGGCGCTGGCCTGGATATCCAGGGCCAGGGTGATGGGCACGGTGTTGTAGGCCAGGTTCGGCTCACCTGGCCTGGCGCAGGAAATCCAGGCCCACCAGTCCGTGCCCTGGCGCTGGCGGTTATAGATACCCAGCGCGTTGCCATTCGGCGCGATGATCTTCACACCCTCCACTCGAGTGCCCGTCACCAGGGCTTGAGGGCCTATGGGCTTGTCGTTGTGCAGCACCTGCCACCCGCCGTTGCTGGCCAGTGACTGGTCGGGGCGAATGTACAACGGGATATCGATGAAGCTGCTGGGCGGCAGGCTCACGCGCTGGTTGGTAATCTTCAGATTCCCCAGCCAATGCCGCTTGGCGTTGTCCAAGAACATCGGGTGGCGGGCCTTTAGCTCATAGCTCTCCTTTCCGTCGTCCCAGCGTCGCAACAGAAACCAGAAACGCATGACACTTTCGTTCTCTACGCCCATGCGCGGGCGGGTGGTGGCAGTGAGATAGTCGTACTCCTCGGTGCCCTCGCTCGTACGGGTCTCCGGACCGCCCGTCGGCGCCTTGACGACGATTGAATCCTGAGTGAGTTTCGAAAGATCAAGCTGCGCGTCGTTCGGCGCCATCGAGCGCAGCGAGGCGACGAATGAGCGGTCCTTCATATAGGTGGGCATGACGATTCTCCTCAGTAAGGGGAATTGATCATGCGGGGCTGGGAGCATGGCTGTTACTGGCACAACCTGTAGGTGAGGCGGTGGTGGCCAGCGCATTTGCCCGGCGAGGGGAACATCTGCCTGTCATGTGGGTCGGTTACACAGGTGGGTGTGATGAACCGTCTGGAAATCTCGTGCGAAAACGCGACATTTTTAGTTGATCTAAAGCCCTTCAGGTCCTAAAGTTCGCGCCGAACGTCCATGCTGGAAACGATCCATCCGGCTCAAGTACTGACGACGAGACAGCAAGGCCAAGGGGAGCTGCCCCATGGCCTTTTTGCTTTCGGCGACATGCCTTGGGAAGTAGGCGAACCAAAGTGGGGATACGGAGGGCGTTCATATTCACCCATTTATTCACTTGTTTGCCCCCAGGAGTCCCTGAGCATGTCGATCAAGGTCGAAGACTATTTCGCACCCGAAACCTTCAAGAAGATGAAGTCCTTCGCTGACAAGCAGGAAACCCCCTTCGTGGTCATCGATACCCAGATGATCAGCCAGGCCTACGACGACCTGCGCGCCGGTTTCGAATTCGCCAAGGTCTACTACGCGGTCAAGGCCAACCCTGCGGTGGAAATCATCGAACTGCTGCGTGACAAGGGTTCGAGCTTCGACATCGCCTCCATCTACGAGCTGGACAAAGTGATGGGCACCGGCGTAGGCCCGGAGCGCATCAGCTACGGCAACACCATCAAGAAATCCCGCGACATCCGTTACTTCTACGACAAAGGCGTACGCATGTTCGCCACCGACTCCGAGGCCGACCTGCGCAACATCGCCAAGGCCGCCCCAGGCTCGAAGGTTTACGTGCGCATCCTCACCGAAGGCTCGACCTCGGCAGACTGGCCGCTGTCGCGCAAGTTCGGCTGCAACCCGGACATGGCCCTGGACCTGCTGATCCTGGCCAAGCAACTGGGCCTGGTGCCGTACGGCGTGTCGTTCCACGTGGGCAGCCAGCAGCGCGATATCGACGTCTGGGACGCCGCCATCGCCAAGGTCAAGGTGATCTTCGAGCGCCTCAAGGAAGAAGACGGCATCACCCTGCAGATGATCAACATGGGTGGCGGCTTCCCGGCCAACTACATCACCCGTACCAACAGCCTGGAAACCTACGCAGAAGAGATCATCCGCTTCCTCAAGGAAGACTTCGGTGACGAGCTGCCGGAAATCATTCTGGAGCCTGGCCGTTCGCTGATTGCCAACGCCGGCATCCTGGTCAGTGAAGTGGTGCTGGTGGCGCGCAAGTCGCGTACCGCCGTCGAGCGCTGGATCTACACCGACGTGGGCAAGTTCTCCGGCCTGATCGAAACCATGGACGAAGCCATCAAGTTCCCGATCTGGACCGAGAAGAAGGGTGAGATGGAAGAGGTGGTCATCGCCGGCCCGACCTGCGACAGCGCCGACATCATGTACGAACACTACAAGTACGGCCTGCCACTGAACCTGGCCATCGGTGACCGTCTGTACTGGTTGTCGACCGGTGCCTACACCACCAGCTACAGCGCGGTGGAATTCAACGGCTTCCCGCCGCTGAAGGCGTTCTACCTGTAAAGATTCCAAGCGTTAAAAAGAACCCATGAGCGATCATGGGTTTTTTTATGCGCGTCGATTAAGGGCGGATCCAATAAGGGGGAGGAGCAACTTTTGGGATCCGTTAGTTATAGATTTCATGAGGCTAGTTATTGTTGCACGCTTGCTGTGGCTTATTCCTACAGCGTCGGTCTGTTTCCTTTTCTGTTTATCGGTTTGTTCGTTTGTTAGTTTTTAATGGCCTTGCAAGGAAATGCGTCGGTCTAGATGACCACTTCAATAATAAGGACGTTTAACCATGACAAACGAAGCTTTGGAACAAACCCCCGATACGTCTGGGCACCACCTGGATGATTTGAGTCAGGTCGGCAAGGCATTCATCGATGCGGCCGCCGGGAGGGGCGAAGGTGCTGCCCGTGAGCCGGGCTTGCTGGTGACCAACGAAGATGTCCGGAAGATTCGTCGTTACGTGAACACCGGCCTGGCACTGCCCACCGACCTGGAGCAGATCCGTCAGTTGCTCGGTAATTACGATAGCGGCGTGGCCGGACTCAAGCCTGAAGACATCCAGCATTTGTACATGGATATCCGTGACCACGCCGCCAGCTGGAACGGCCTGGAAAACGACATGCGTGCCGTGGGCAGCGACTTGCATGTTTTTGCCGGCAACCTGATCAGTACCACCGAAAGCACCATCGACTTCATCCAGAGCCTGGACTCCTGGCGGACTTTGGGGCTTGACGACCTGACACCTGAGCAGATCGAGCAAATGCCACCCACCGAACTGGTCGAGGGTGACCGCAAGAAGCTGCCTGGGCTGCTGGCCCTGGTCGGCGAGATGAGGCAATACATCCAGGTGCACAGCGTCAGTACCGTGCGGGTGCGGGATAACGCATCGCAGTTCAAGGGCCGTCTCAGGGAAGAGATCGCCCCCGGTGTGGCCTTGAAGATCCAGCTCGCCAACTCGATGGAGGCCGGCAACGAAGTCGTGGAACTTAGGGAAGACCTGCGACGCCTCAACGAGCGTATCGAACAGAAGGTCAAGGAATACGAGGAGTATGCGAAGTATCGTTGGGTCGGTTTCTGGTGGGGACCTATCGGTGGCGCGATTTCCTTGTCGATCTACGGCCCCAAGGCGGCGGCGGTCCTCAAGGAGAAAGAACAGCTGGTCAAGGAAAGGAACAGCCTGGAAACCAAACTTCGGCGGCTCGACAAATTTCTCGCCGACCTTCATGAGTTCGAGACCCATCTGCAAGACCTGAAGATTCGTATCGACGGCGCCATCAGTGGTGCGGGGAACATCGAAAGTCTCTGGGTATTATTGAAAGACCTGGTGGATTCGTCGTATCGGCAACTTGAAAGTATTAATGACGTCAAGTTGCTGGTGATCTTCGTGTCCCGTTTCAAAATCATGATGACCAACTGGCGTGAAATTAAGGACCAGGCGCTCGATCTGTTGACCGCCTTCAATAAGGCCGTTGAAGACAGTCGACGCTGATGAAACATAATAATCAGAAGGAAGATAAAGCAATGACCGTACATGTTCTGGAAACACGCTTTCAGTTGCCGGAAATTGACCTGAGTGCCGTGAATACTCATCGCGCCCAGCTCCGCCACACGGCCGAGTCGCTCGCCGACATTTACCTGCCCGTCAAACGCGAGATCCTGTTGAGCCTGCTACAGGAGCTGGGTGGTGCGGATCAGGCGGCACTGGACGTGCTCACCGCGCTGCCGGGCACCCTGGATGGCGAAGGGCTCGAGGATCTGTTGACGGCCATCAAGCGGCTCAAAGGTGATCCGCCGGACGCGCCCACCCTGGAAACCATCAGCGCGATCGCGGCCGAGATCCAGACGCAAGTGCAACGGCAATTGGGCAACATCCGAGACAAGGCCGTATCGCTGGATGATGCGCTGGTCAACCTGGCCCATGTCAGCGTCGGTGAGGTCGATCACCTGATGACGGCGGTCGAGGCCGACATCGTCCATATCGATGAGCGGCTGGCGGCCGAGTCGGGGCCGCAGGCCAAGCTGTTGGAGCAAGAGGCTGCCGTCAACAAGCTGATTGCCGAGATCGAGGCCATCAGCTTGTGGGACAAACTCAAGCCGCTGGTCGAGTCGCTGACGGTACTGACCGACATCGACCCCAAGAACCCGTTGATCGGCTCGATCAAGGCCGGCATCGAGGGGCTTTCCAATATTCTCAACCTGGCCAGCAGCCAGCTGAGGTATGAGCACCTGGTCCGCCACCGTGATCGCCTGCAGGCGCAACTGGACGAACTCACCGGCAATGTCCGCGAGTTGCGTCAGCAGCGCCAGGCCGAGAGCCGCAAGCTGGAGCAACTCAAGCAGCTCAAGCTCATCGAGGCTCCGAAACAGGCCTACGGTGAAGAGCTGGGCAAGCTGTTGGATGCCCTGAAGCGCTTTCTCGGTCTTCATCCTGCGCTCCCTGACGACGACATCGAAGCGACTGCTTCGGCCTTCCTGGCTCATGGTCGGCTGTTCAGTGACTACTTGAACGACCTGCGCCGTGCCTGGCGTAACTGAGCCCGACTTGGCCGAAGCCGACATGGGCGTCACTCGCCCCGCGACGGCGCGCCGGTCCGGGGTGTGAGCTTCGGCAGCGCTGGCAAGGCGCAAGCCAGGACTTTTATCGGTTTTCCAGGAGGCCGCCCGTTTGGGCGGCTTTCCTGCTTCTTGCAGACTGTGCTCTTCACACAGGCGGAACATGGAGAAGTGAAAAAAACTTGCAAACGGCAATTCATCTCAATTGCTTGTGGCGCGCGTTTGCAATATGTTTCGCGACCGGCCTGACATGCCTCTGCATGAGGGATTTCGGGTCAGTACCTGCCACCCCAGCGGGCAGGCCGAGGCCCAAGGGGCGGAGGTAAACAGAACCAGTCGCGCAAGGTACCGGGTGCGCGCCATGACGCAAGTGAGGTGTGGTGGTGTTCAAGAAGGTCCTTTTCCAGCTGCACTGGTTCCTGGGTATCAGCGCTGGCCTGGTGCTGGCGGTGATGGGCGTGACCGGTGCGCTGTACGCCTTCGAGGACGAAATTCTCGACGCCCTCAACCCGGACGTGCTGCGGGTGGACAAGCGCGGCGAGACGCTGCCGCCGGCCGAGCTGGCGCGTCGGCTGGAAGCCGCCCAGGGCATGACCGTTGCCATATTGCGCGTAGAGTTGGACAGCGGTCGGGTGGCGACGGCCTATTTCCAGCCCAGGCCGGGTGAGCGACGCGGGCCGCGCGTGAATTTCGACCCGTACACCGCTGAGGTACGACCCGAAGGCGTGGGCGAGGATTTTTTCGGCGTGGTACTGGACCTGCACCGCTTCCTGGCCATCGGCCCCTTCGGCCGGCAAATCACCGGCGCCTGCACCTTGATCCTGATCTTCTTCTGTCTGTCGGGCCTGTACCTGCGCTGGCCACGCAAGGTACTGGACTGGCGGGCCTGGCTGACCCTGGACTGGGCCAGAAAGGGCCGCAGCTTCAACTGGGACCTGCATTCGGTGTTCGGCACCTGGTGCCTGCTGGCTTACCTGTTGTTCGCCTTCACCGGCCTGATGTGGTCCTACTCGTGGTGGAACCAGGGCATGACACGCCTGCTCAGCGATACCCCGCCGACCGGCGAGCCGCGTCGTGGGGGCGCGATGAACGGCAAAGGCGCGCCCCCTGCCGGCCCGTTGGTGGTGGACTACGACGCGGTCTGGCAGAGCATCCGCGAATCCGCCGGCCCGGGGTTGGCCAGCTACAACCTGCGCCTGCCCAACGGCGCCGGCCTGCCGGCCACGGTGTTCTACCTGCTCAAGGATTCGCCGCACCCGCGCGCCTTCAACACCCTCAACCTGGACCCGGCCAGTGGGCGTATCCATGCGCTGGACCGTTATGCCGACAAGTCCCTGGGCGACCAGCTGCTGACCAGCAACTACGCCCTGCACGTGGGCAGCTACTTCGGCTTGCCAGGGCGGATCATCCTGGCCGTGGCCTCGCTGCTGATGCCGCTGTTCTTCATTACCGGCTGGCTGTTGTACCTCGACCGGCGGCGCAAGAAACGCCAGGTTCTGCAGGCGCGCAGCGGGCTGCAGGACACCGGTGCGGACCACGCTTCGGCCTGGCTGGTGGGCTTCGCCAGCCAGAGCGGCTTCGCCGAGCAACTGGCCTGGCAGAGCGCCGGGCAGCTGCAGGCCGCCGGCCTGCCGGTGCGCGTGGAGCGCCTGGCCGACCTGACCGGCGAAGACCTGCAACGCAGCCACAATGCCCTGTTCGTGGTCAGCACCTTCGGCGACGGCGAGGCGCCGGACAGCGCCCGCGCCTTCGAGCGCCAGTGGCTTGGCCAGCCGTTGGCCCTGGAGCACCTCAACTATGCGGTGCTGGCCCTGGGCGACCGGCAGTACACGCAGTTCTGCGGTTTCGCCCGGCGCCTGCATGGTTGGCTGCTGGAGCGAGGCGGGCGCTCGTTGTTCGCGCCGGTGGAGGTGGACAACGCCGATCCGCAGGCCCTGCAGAGCTGGCAGCAGCAGCTGGGCCAGGCCACCGGCAGTCAGCCACTGGCGGCCTGGCAGGCGCCGGCATTCGAAAGCTGGACCCTGAGCCGCCGTGAGTGGCTCAACCCCGGCAGCCAGGGCGCCAAAGTGTTCCTGCTGAGCCTGGCCCCGCCCGAGTCCGTACGCTGGGCGGCCGGTGATCTGGTCGAAGTGCTGCCGCGCCATGGCGAAGCCGTGCTGCGGCGCCTGCTCGATGGCCTGGGCCTGACGGGGGACGAGCCGGTAAGCGTCGACGGCCTGCAGGAGACGCTGTTGCAGGCGCTGGGCAGTCGTCAGCTGCCGCAACACCGTGCGCACTTGGTCGGGCTGCATGCCCAGGCGCTGGTGGATACCCTGGTACCACTGGCAGCGCGGGAATACTCCATCGCCTCGATCCCTGAAGACGGCAGCCTGCAACTGATCGTGCGCCAGGAAATCCACAGCGATGGGGACTTTGGCGTGGGGTCTGGCTGGCTGACCGAGTACCTGCCGGTGGGCGCGCAGGTCAGCCTGCGCCTGCGTCGCAACAGCGGCTTCCACCTGCCCGAAGCGGGCGTGCCGATGATTCTGGTCGGCAATGGTACCGGGCTGGCCGGGCTGCGCAGCCTGCTCAAGGCGCGTATCCAGCAGGGCCAGACAGGTAACTGGCTGCTGTTCGGCGAGCGCAACCGTGCTCATGACTGCCTCTGTGGCGAAGAACTGCAGGGCTGGCTGGACAACGGCCAGTTGCAGCGTCTCGACCTGGTCTTCTCCCGCGATCAGGCGCACAAGGTCTACGTGCAGGACAGGCTGCGCGAAGCTGGCGACGAAGTGCGCGCCTGGCTGGCCGAAGGTGCCGCCATCTACCTCTGTGGCAGCCTGCAGGGCATGGCCAGCGGCGTGGACCAGGTGCTTCACGAGCTGCTGGGCGAACTGGCAGTGGCCGAGCTGATCGAAACCGGGCGTTACCGGCGCGACGTCTACTGACTCGGATTTGCTGGGACAAGCGGCTTTAGCCGCACTGCTGTTCGGTTAGGTGTCATGGGGCCCTGTAGGAGCGGCTTTAGCCGCGAAAGCGCCGGGAAATTCACTGCATCTGCTGTGAACATGCGACCGCTTCGCGGCTGAAGCCGCTACTACCCGGTCTAACTGGCCATGATGCCTTCAGAACTGGTACTCGACCCCCGCCCCGGCATACCACGAGCGGCCGGGAGCGGCTTCGTAGTAGCGGCCGTTGCCGTCGCCGACGATCACCGAACCGACGTACTGGCGGTCCAGCAGGTTGTCCAGGCGTACCAGTTGGTGGAAGGTCCAGGGGCCGGAGTGCTGCTCGAAGCGGGTCCGCCAGTTGAACACCGCGTAGCTCGGCGCGGCCTTGTCCTGATTGCTGTCCTCGACGTACACCTTGCTGCGGTACTGCCCCTCGACACCCATGCTGATGCCTTGTACCGGCCGCCATACCAGTTCGCCGAACAGGCTGCTGCCCGGCACGCCTGGCAGGTGGTTGCCCTTCTCGATGGTCTGCCCGCTGGCCACGAAGTCCTGAGCGTAGGTGGCTTGCAGGCGGGTGTAGGCCAGCGTCGCCTCCCACTGTTCGCTCAACTGGCTCTGCACGCCCAGCTCGAAACCGCGACGCAGGGTCTTGCCGGCATTCTGGTAGCTGGTGCGGCCATCGGTGGAACTGGCGACGACGATCTCGTCGTCGGTGCGGATTTCGAAGATCGCTGCGTTGATGCGGGTATTGCCGGCCACCTTGGCCTTCAGGCCGATTTCATACTGGGTGCTGGTGGCCGGAGACAAACCGAAGTTGAAGCTTTCCGCCAGGCCCGGCGCATAGGCCATTTCCGCCTGGGTGGGGGTCTCGAAGCCTTTGCCGGCGCTGATGTAGGCGTGCAGGTCGGGGGTGAAGGCGTACATCACCGACAGCGACGGGGTGTTGCGCTGGTAGGTCTTGGAACCGCTGGAGTCGCCATTGGCCAGGTAGTGGTCGTCGACTTCCATTTTCATGCTGCTGTGCCGCAGGCCGGCCTCGAAGGTCCAGTTGTCCAGCAGCCAGCGCGCCTGAATATAGGGGTCGAGGCTGGTGGCGGTGTCGATCTCGTCGCGGCGCAGTTCGCCTTTGACACCCAGTTGGTCGCCGCTGAAGTTCTGGAAGCCGCGGCGGTCGTCGCGGCTGCGGTCGTAGTCCACCCCGGTGGTAACGGTCAGCTCGCCGGGCACGCCCTGGATCGGCTGGATCCAGCGCAGGGTGCCGCCGTGGAACTCGCGGTCGAAGTCCACCACGCCACCGCCGCGCTGGCTGTTGGAGGCCACTGTGCGCGGAATCGACAGGTATTGCACCACGCTGCGCTGGCCGGCATAGAGGTTGAATTGCAGGGTCGCGTCGCCGAAGTGGCGCTCGTAGTTCATGCCCACCTGCTGGTGGTCGATGCTCTTGCGTGTGTCGTAGGTCAGCGCGGGCGCCGCTACCGAGCGAGGGTCGGCGCGGTAGCCGGCCCAGGTCTGGCCCAGCGGGTCCTGGGTGCCGTTCTGCTCCAGACTGCTCCAGGTCAGTGCCAGGCGGCTGTCTTCATCGGGCTTCACATGCACCTTGGCGAAGGTCTGGTCGCGGCGCGCGGCGCTGTGGTCGCGGTAGCCGTCGGTGTCCATGCGCGAGCCATCGACCAGAAAGCCAGCCTTGTCGTTGCCGCCTTCGGCATACAGGTGGTTCTTGTTATAGCCGTCGCTGCCGAAGGTGGTCTCGGCGCCGACCCTCGGGCTGCCCTGGCCATCGCGGGTGAACATCTGGATGACCCCGCCGGCGTTGCTGCCGTAGAGGGTCGAAGTCGGGCCACGCAGCACTTCGATACGGTCGGCGACATCCAGGTTGAGGGTCGCGGCCTGGCCCTGGCCGTCTGGGGTACTGGCCGGAATGCCGTCCATCAGCAACTTCAGCCCGCGAATGCCGAACGCCGAGCGGGCGCCGTAGCCGCGCGAGGAAATCTGCAGGTCCTGGGCGTAGTTCTGGCGGTTCTGGACCACCAGGCCCGGCACGCGCGGCAGCACCTCGGAGAGGTTGACGCCCAGTTGGCCGTCGCTGATCTGCTGCAGTTGTACGGTGTCGACGGAGAACGGCAGGTCGTAGCCTGACATCGGGGCGTAGCTGCCGGTGACTACTATGGGGGTGAGGATCTCGTAGCTCGCCGCCGGGCTGTCGTCGGCCAGGCTCAGCGCGCTGGCGCCCAGCCCGCAGGCGAGGGCGTGGATCTGCAGGGCCAGGCGGCCGGGGTGGAGTCGAACGGGCATGCGAACCTCTCGGTTGAACGGGACGGAAAAGCCCCGGCCAGCCGGACGTCGCGTGACGGATGTGCGAGGACGCTAGAGCAGACCGCGCCAGAGGCGGAACGTGCACATCCGCTGTGCGAAAGGGCCGGAGGCCCGGAGCGGCCCGCCCCGGAGGGCGGGCAAGAAGGGGATTATGGCAGGGCGTAGGCGATCACGTAGTCGCCACGCTGAGTGGCTTGGCGGGCGCCGCCAGCGGTGATGACCACGTACTGCTTGCCGGTCTTGGGCGACACGTAGGTCATCGGCCCGCCCTGGCTGCCGACCGGCAGGCGGGTTTTCCAGACTTCCTCGCCGTTGGCGCTGTTGAAGGCGCGCAGGTAGAAGTCCTGGGTGCCGGCGATGAACACCAGGCCGCCCTGGGTGGACAGGGTGCCGCCGAGGGTCGGCAGGCCGATCTTGATCGGCAGGCCCATGGCGATGCCCAGCGGGCCGGTGTCTTCGACGGTGCCGACCGGCACTTGCCAGGCGATCTGCTGGGTCTTCATGTCGATGGCGGTCAGGGTGCCGAACGGCGGCGCCTGGCACGGAATACCCGCCACCGAGAGGAAGCGGTTCTTGTTCACCGCGTACGGCGTGCCCTTGAGCGGTACCGCGCCCATGCCGGTGTTGATCGCTTCACCACCGCCCGCGGCCTGGCCCTTGTTCTGCGACGGGATCATTTCGACCCACAGGCCCAGGCGCATGTCGTTGACGAAGATGAAACCATGCACCGGGTCGGTCGACAGACCACCCCAGTTCATGCCGCCCAGCGAGCCAGGGAAGCTCAGCGAGCGGTCGGTGCCCGGTGCGGTGTACAGGCCGTCGTAGCGCATCTTCTTGAAGTCGATGCGGCACAGCAGTTGGTCATACGGGGTGGCGCCCCACATGTCCGACTCGGTCAGGGTCTGTGCGCCGATCTGCGGCATGCCCAGCGACTTGGGTTGGGTCGGCGCGTACGGTTCGTTGGGGATGTTGCCGGCCTTGACCGGAACTTCCTCGACCTGGGTCAGCGGCTGGCCGGTGGCGCGGTCGAGCACGTAGATCTGCCCGGCCTTGGTGCCGATCACCAGGGCAGGCACGGACTGGCCGTCCTTCCTGGTGAAATCGATCAGGCTCGGCTGCATCGGCAGGTCGAAGTCCCACAGGTCATTATGTACCGTCTGGTACACCCACTTTTCGTTGCCGGTGGTGGCATCCAGCGCCAGGATCGAGGCGCCGTAGGTATGGTCCAGGCGGCTGCGCTCCACACCGTAGAGGTCGGTGGACGAGCTGCCCATCGGCAGGAAGACCGTGTTCATCGCCGGGTCATAGGACATCGGCGCCCAGCTGTTGGGGGTGCTGCGTACGTAGGTCTGGCCGTCGGCCGGGGCCTGGCGGTCTTGCGGATTGCCCGGGTCGAAGGCCCAGCGCATCTGCCCGGTGATGACGTCGAAGCCGCGGATCACCCCGCCTGGCATGTCGGTCTGCACGTTGTCGGCGACGCGGCCGCCGACCACGACCGTGGTGCCGGCCATCAGCGGCGCAGAGGACAGCTGGTAATGCGAGTCCGGCACGTTGCCCAGGCCGGCCTTGAGGTCGACCTGGCCGTTGTTGCCAAAGCCCTGGCAGAACTCACCGGTGTCGGCGTCCACGGCGATCAGCCGGGCGTCGATGGTGTTGGTCAGCAGGCGGCGCTGGCAGTTGGCGCCGGGCGCCACAGTGGCGGCGATGATCGGCGAGTTGCCGGGCTGGCTGGGCTGTGCCAGGGGCGCCGTGGCGTCGAAATAGGCCAGGCCGCGGCAGCGCTGCCACACGGCGGACTTGGCGTTGATCGCGTTTTTCCACAGTTCCTTGCCGGTGTCGGCGTCCAGCGCGATGAGGTTGTTGTGTGGGGTGCAGATGAACACCTTGTTGCCGATCTGCAGCGGGGTGAGCTGGTCTTCGGCACCATTGCCGTTGCTCTCGGCGATGTCACCGGTGTGGTAGGTCCAGGCCACCTTCAGTTTGTCGACGTTGCCGCGGTTGATCTGGTCCAGCGCGGCGAAGCGGCTGCCGCCTTCGGTATTGCCGTAGTGCGCCCAGTCTTTCTGCGCCTTGGCCGGATCCACCGGGGTCAGGCCAGGGCCACTGCCGGTGGGCGCGACGCTGGGGTGGGCGACGAACATGTTGCCCACGGCGATGGCCAGGACGATCGCCAGTACACCGGCGATGCCGTAGGGCGCCTTGCCGGGTTGTGCACCGCTGGCGCGGACCAGTTGCGGATAGACCAGTGCGACCACCAAGCCCATGGCGCCGAACATGAACAGGCGCGAGAACAGCGGCCAGAACTGCAGGCCGACATCGGCCAGTGCCCAGACCGCCGTGCCGAGCAGAAACGCCGCGAACAGCCAGGCGCCGGCGCGCTTGCGTGCGGTGATGAGCAGGCCGGAAACGGCCATGGCCAGGCCGCCGAGCAGGAAGTACCAGCTGCCGCCCAGGCGTACCAGGGAGAAGCCGCCCGCTGCCAGGGCCAGGCCGAGCAGCGCGATGACGATACCCAGCCCGAGCAGGATGAACCTGGCCAGGCCGGAAAGAGGTTGTGGCTGTGTCATTTTGAAGCACCCATGTGTGAATGGGCGCGATTATAGAGCGCAAAATTAACTGGATGGTTAATTGTGCGAATATCGCCCGGTTTTTTTGGCCGAAATGCCCTGTCCGCATTTTTTGTTGCAGCGGTGGTGCTGTTGATCTTTTGAACGGCCAGTTAGACCGGGTAGGAGCGGCTTCAGCCGCGAAGCGACAGTATGTTCACAGCAGATGCACTGAATTTCCTGGCGCTTTCGCGGCTAAAGCTGCTCCCACCAAGCCTGTATTGCCCGTAAGGCCGACACCTTTGCTGCGCCCGTGCCGCCGCCTTCGCAGCTGGAATCGCCCTGGCAAGCGTCAGCCGAAGTCGTCAGTGGGCTTGCTGCAGCCAGTCGAGAATGCCCTGCGCGGCGGTGCGACCGCTGGCGAAGCAGGCGGTGAGCAGGTAGCCGCCGGTGGGGGCTTCCCAGTCGAGCATTTCGCCGGCGCAGAACACGCCGGGCAGGGCGTTGAGCATCAGATGCTCGTTCATGGCCTCGAAGCGCACGCCACCGGCGGTGCTGATTGCCTCGTCCAGCGGCCGTGTGCGCAGCAACTGCAAGGGCAGCGCCTTGATCGAAGCGGCCAGCCGCTGTGGATCATCGAACTGGCCGGCGGGCGCCAGTTCGCGCAGCAGGGCAGCCTTCACACCGTCGAGGCCGAGCTGGCCGCTCAGGTGACGAGCCATGGAACGCGAGCCCCTGGGCTTGGCCAGGGCCTTCTCGACCTGGGCCACAGACTTGCCCGGCAACAGATCGATCAGCAGCGTCGCGTGGCCGTCGCGCGCGATGCGTTCACGGATCGGCGCCGACAGCGCATACACCAGGCTGCCTTCCACGCCGGTCTCGGTGACCACGCATTCACCGGGCCGCATCTGTTCACGATGCAGGCCCATGGCGATGTTCTTCAGCGGTGCGCCGGCGAAGCGGCTGCGCAGCAGCTCGCTCCACGCCGTCACTTCGAAGCCGCAGTTGCTCGGCCTTAGCGTTGCTACCTCGACGCCTTTGGCTTGCAGCCACGGCAGCCAGGCGCCGTCGGAACCCAGGCGCGCCCAGCTGGCACCGCCCAGGGCCAGCAGCAGTGCGTCTGTACTGACTGCGCGCTCACCGTCGGGGCCGGCGATGCGCAGGCTGCCGTCGCTGTTCCAGCCCAGCCAGCGATGCCGGGTGTGCAGGTTCACCCCGCTTTCGCGCAGGCGCTTGAGCCAGGCGCGTAGCAGCGGGGCCGCCTTCATGTCGGTGGGGAAGACCCGGCCGGAGCTGCCGACGAAGGTCTCGATGCCCAGCCCGTGGATCCACTGGCGCAGGCTGTCGGCATCGAAGTCACGCAGCAGCGGCTCGACCTGCGCCGT
This sequence comes from Pseudomonas sp. DTU_2021_1001937_2_SI_NGA_ILE_001, assembly GCF_032463525.1. NCBI lineage: Bacteria > Pseudomonadati > Pseudomonadota > Gammaproteobacteria > Pseudomonadales > Pseudomonadaceae > Pseudomonas > Pseudomonas sp. DTU_2021_1001937_2_SI_NGA_ILE_001. Next base: position 4,527,989 of record NZ_CP135971.1, read on the forward strand.
GCGTTCGGCATAGCGCGAGATAAAGGCTGGCCAGGGTTCGGAATGGGTGATGTTCATGCCGCCGACGCCCGCCAGCAGGAATTTGCGGCCCACCGAAGGCATGGCGTCGTAGAGATCGACCTGCATGCCCGCCTGGCTCAGCACCTCGGCCGCCATCAGGCCGGCGGGGCCGCCACCGATGATCGCGATGGAGGAGGGCGTAGTGAGGTTCGAAGCGGTCATGGGCGAGCGTGCTGCGTGGTGGTCTGGGCCGGGCATTCTACCTGAGATTCAGGGTCAGGCCCGGCCCCTGTACCGGGTCGCGATCATTTGCCCAGCTTGCGCAGTTCATCCGACTCCACGATGCGCACGCCATCCTGCTCCTCCAGCGCCAGACGCCAGAGTGCGCGGGCTAGGCTGCACACTTCGATGGCGCCGTACTTGCCAGGCAGCAGCTTGGCGAAGGGCGCGGCGATCTGCTCGGCCCAGCGCGTTTCCGGGCGGCTGCCGACCAGCAGGGAGGGGCGGGCGATGGTCAGTTGTGGCCAGTCCTGATCCTTCAGGGCTTGTTCCATCTCGCCTTTGATGCGGTTGTAGAACACGCTGGACTTGGGGTCGGCGCCGATGGCGCTGATCACCAGCAGATGGCGGGCGCCCAGGGCGCGGGCGCGGGCGGCGAAGGCCACCACCAGGTCGAAGTCGACGGCGCGGAAGGCTTCCTGAGACCCGGCCTGCTTGATGGTGGTGCCCAGGCAGCAGAAGGCGATGTCGACCCGGCCACTGAGGTTCGGCAGCAGGCTGGCGAGTTCGCCGACCGGGTTTTCCAGGTGCGGGTGGCTGGCCAGTGGCCGCCGGGTGGGGGCCAGCAGCCGGCTTACGGTGGGTTCACTGAGCAGGCGATCAAGCAGGTGTTCGCCGGTCAGGCCTGTGGCGCCTGCGAGCAGGATGTGTTGCGGCGTCAAGTACATGATGTTTCTCCCTTGATACTGAAAGCCTAGGCCATGCGCAGCGACATGGGGTCTGGGCCTAGCGACTGCCGGAGGTTTTCGCGTCCTTGCGCGTCAACGTAGTATTAAGCGCACGTTCTGCCTGGTTCTTGCGCAGTTGCTGCCAGCGGGCGAGCACTGCCTTGGGGGCCCATATCTGGGGTTCGGATGCTTCGTAGTTGTCTTCTATCTCACGTTGCGCCACATAGGCGCTGGCTTGCTTGAAGGCTTGTTGCAGGTCATCGGTTTCGACCAGTGCCCGGGCGAATAGTGCGTCGCCGAAGTAGGTGAAGTCGGCTTCTTCCGAACAGCCGAAGGACACCCGGTCGGCCCGCGAGGCGGTCATGACCAGGGTGTGCTCGTCTTTCAGGGCCGGAATGAAACCGCCGGAATAGCAGGCCGAGATGACGATGATCTTGTCGCGGTTCTTCAGCGGCGCGAGTACCGACGCCAGCTCGTCGGCGGGCAGGTCCGACAGCGACAGGCGCGGTTGGTCCAGAACCAGTTCGTGGTCGTGGGTGCCATGGCTGGTCAGGTAGATGAACACCAGGTCTTCCGGGCCGCTGCGTTGCGCCAGTGCCTGGATGGCGCGGCTGATGCTTTCACGGGTGGCCAGGGGGCGGTCCTGCATGTGGTCGCGGTGGTTGACCAGACTGACCTGGCCGTAGGCGCCGAAACGGGTCTTGAGCAGGTTGCCGACGTAATCGGCCTCGCGCATGAATACGCTCTGCTTGCCGTCGCCGCCGACCACCAGGCTGTACAGCTCCACCGCCGGGGTCGAGGCGGGCAGGGCGGCCAGGGCGTTGTCGAGCAGCTTGCCCTGAGCCAGCAGGCCGGTTTCCAGGCTGTCGGGCAGCAGGTTGCCCTGGGCGTCGCGCACGCGCTGGCCGTTGGCCCAGACACCGCGCTGCACACTGCCGTCGGGCAGGGTCAGGGTGCCGTTGCCCTGGTAGGTGTCGTTGGCGAAACCGCCCACGTAGCTGCTGCCGTCGGCCAGTTGCAGGCGGCCTTCGCCGTTGAAGCGCCAGTTGTTGAAGTGACCCTGGTAGCGGCTGCCGTCGGCGCCGACCAGTTCACCCTTGCCGGTGAGCGCGCCCTGGCTGAACTGGCCGGTCCATACGTCACCTTCGCTGTTCTCGTAGCGGCCGCGGCCGCCCAGCTGGCTGTCGTGGAAGCCGCCGACGTACTGGTCGCCCTCGGCGCTGTTGAAGGTCCCGTTGCCCTGCAACTGACCGTGCACGAAGCGTCCGCTGTACTGGTTGCCGTTGGCGTCGCTGCGCACCCCTTCGCCATGCGGCTTGCCCTGGCTGAACTGGCCCTGGTACTGGGTGCCGTCGTCCAGCTCCAGGCGGCCGGCACCGTCGTACAGGTCGGCCTTGAACTCGCCGCGATACAGCAGGCCCTTTTCCTTGTAGGTGCCTTCGCCGTCGCGGCGGCCCTGCCTGAAGCCGCCGACGTAGCTGCTGGTGCGGGTGGTCAGCATGCCCTGGCCGTCGTACAGCCCCTGCTTGAAACCGCCCTTGTAGACGTCACCGTTGCTGGCGTGCCATTCGCCCTGGCCCTGCCACAGCCCGGCTTCGAACTGGCCCTGGTACCAGCTGCCGTTGGGGTAGTCGACACGCCCCTGGCCTTGCATCAGGCCGTTGACCAGGTCGCCCCGGTAGCGACCGCCATCCGGTAGGCGGCCATCGGGCGGCAGCAGCGACTCGCCGTCTCCGCAGCCAGCGATCAGTAAGGTCAGTGCCAGTGGAGCGAGCGCACGCATGTCCAGGTCTCGAGGAGGAGTGAATCCGGAGGGAACGGATACGGAGCCGTATCACGCTTGAGAAGAGTATGCCGCAGGCTGTCAGGTGGACGAAACAGTCTGTTACGACTGTTTCGTGTCAATCGCGGTCAGGTAAAACAGAGTGTGAGCGGCTCGGCAATATAGGCCGGCTTTTCCTGGCCCTCGATTTCCAGCGTGGCGGTACCCTTGAGCAGCCACTGGCCGGGTTTCTTCTCGGTGACCTCGGCGAGCTGCAGCTTCAGGCGCACCCGCGAGCCCACCGCCACTGGCTGGATGAAGCGCACGCTGTCCAGGCCATAGTTGACCACCATCTTCAGGCCTTCGGGCAGCACCAGCAGCTCGCCCATCAGCTTGGGAATCAACGACAGCGAAAGGAAACCGTGGGCGATGGTGCCGCCGAAGGGCGTCTTGGCGGCTTTTTCGGGGTCGACGTGGATGAACTGGAAGTCTTCGGTGGCCTCGGCGAACAGGTTGATGCGTTCCTGGTCGATGGTCAGCCAGTCGGAGTGGCCAAGGTCCTTGCCGATATAGCTTGCGAGCTGGTCTGCCGGTACATAGGGCATGTATCTCTCCTTGATAGGGACAACCTACTGCTGGCGCAGTGGACCGCAGAAGATCAGCAGACTCGGGCGGCCTGGTCAAGTCGTGCCAGGGGGCTTGGCTGGCAAACGGCCTGGCATGCTTATAATGGCCGCCGCTGAATGCTCATCCGGGAGAGTCTGCATGTTGCTACGAGGATTGACGGCGCTGGTGCTGTTCCAGCTGCTGGGCACCGCGCTCAATCACCTGTTCATCCCGATCCTGCCGGGGCCGATCATCGGCATGATCCTGTTGCTGGCCTTCCTGATGCTGCGTGGCGAGGTCGACGAGCCGCTCAACCTCGCGGCCAGCAGCCTGCTGCGTTATCTGCCGCTGCTGCTGGTGCCGCCGGCGGTGGGCGTAATGGCCTACGCCGGCGCCATTGCCCGTGACTTCTGGGCGATTTTCGGCACTCTGGTGGTGTCGCTGGTGCTGTCGATGGTGTTCGTCGGCGTGCTGATGCAGAAACTCATCGAGCGCCAGGCCCGGCGCCGGGAGGCGTGACGATGTTCGACTGGCAGGGCGCCTGGGCGTCGGTCATCCACCATCCGCTTTTCGGTATCGGTATCACCCTGGGTGCCTACCAGGTGGCGGTAGCCGCCTATGAGAAGACCCGCTGGTTGTTCCTGCAGCCGGTGCTGGTATCGATGGCGATCCTCATCGGCGTGCTGCTGGCCTGTGGCCTGAGCTATGACGAATACCGCGGCAGTACGCAAATCCTCGGCGTGCTGCTGGGGCCGGCCACCGTGGCGCTGGCGGTGCCGCTTTATCTGAATCTGCGCAGGATTCGCCAGTTGTTCTGGCCAACCTTGGCTACGCTGGTGCTGGGCGGCGTGTTCGTCACCGGGCTGTGCCTGATGCTCGGCTGGCTGCTGCGTGCCGAGCCGATGATCCTCATGACCATGGCGCCCAAGTCGGTCACTTCGCCCATCGCCATGCTGGTCGCCGAGCAGCTGGGCGGGGTGGCGGCGCTGGCGGCGGTGTTCGTATTGATTACCGGGGTGCTGGGGGCGATCTGTGGCCCTGCGCTGTTGTCATGGGCCGGCGTGAACGTCCCGGCGGCCAGGGGCATGGCGCTAGGCCTGACCGCCCACGCGGTGGGCACCTCCCAGGCGTTGCAGGAAGGTGAGGAAACCGGCGCCTTCGCTGCGCTGGCGATGAGCCTGATGGGAGTGGCGACTGCGCTGTTCCTGCCGTTGGCCGTTTCTTTGGTCGTATGAAGGAGCTTGTTATGACGTTGCCGCTGTTTCCGCTGAACACCGTGTTGTTCCCCGGCTGCGTGCTCGACCTGCAACTGTTCGAGGCGCGTTACCTGGACATGATCGGGCGCTGCATGAAACGCGGTGAAGGCTTCGGCGTGGTGTGCATCACCGAAGGCAGCGAAGTCGGCGTGGCGCCGGCGGGCCACTCGCTGATCGGTTGCGAGGCACTGGTGCGCGATTTCCAGCAGCAGGACAACGGCCTGCTGGGCATACGGGTGGTGGGTGGTCGGCGGTTCAGGGTGGTGAGCACCGAGGTGCAGCGTGACCAGTTGCTGGTCGCCGACGTGCACTGGCTGGAGGACCAGCAGGAACAGCCGCTTCAGGAAGAAGACGCCGATCTGCTGGCGCTGCTGCATGCCCTGGCCGAGCACCCCATGGTCGCCTCGCTGGACATGGGCCTGGATGCCGAGGGCCAGCAGTCACTGGCCAACCAGCTGGCCTACCTGCTGCCGTTTGACGAACAGGACAAGCTCGAGCTGCTGGAAATCGACGACCCTGAAGAGCGCCTGGGGGCGATCCAGAGCCTGCTCGACGAGATGCAGGGCGACTTGCAGGCCTGAGGAAAACCTACGTGCGTTGGCCAGCTCGCTTGGCAGCGTCACGTTCGCAACAAATGCGCTGACGTTACCGCCTTCTTCGCGGCCGAAGGCACTGCTAGCCGTTTTTCACTGCAAGTACTGGTAGCGCAGCACGGCGTGGGACAGGCCGTGAACGGCGAAGCCGCCCAGCAAGGCGGTCACCGCCGGAACCATCAGCCACCACACCCGTGGCGACATGGCCGGCAGTGGTTGGCGATGCTGCACCAGGGTCAGGCTGGCGGCGCAGACACTCAGGGCCAGCATCATGCCGGCGAGGATGTCGGTCGGCCAGTGCACCCCCAGGTAGACCCGCGACAGCGCGATGGCCAGCGCCGGGATGCCGCCCAGTACCAGCCAGGCCAGGCGCAGGCGCACCGGCTGGCTGCGACCGGCCAGTACCGCCAGGGTCATGAACAGCGCGAAGGCCGCTGAACTGTGGCCGCTGGGCATGCTGTAGCTGGTCAGTGGGTCGACCAGTACTTCAGGCCGGGCACGCGCGAAGAAGGCCTTCAGCGCGCCGTTGGCCAGCGCCGTGCCGAGCAGCGTGGCCAGGGCGAAAGCCGCATGCCGCCACTGCCGGGCGACCAGCAGCACCAGGACCACCAGGGCTGCGGCGAGAAACTGCACCTTGAAGTCGCCGATGCTGGTCACCAGCAGCACGATGTTCTGCGCCGCTTCGCTGCGGTGCTCCTGCACCAGGGTCATCAGGCCGTGGTCGAAGCGGTCCAGGTGCGGCCAGAAGACGAACAGCGCCACCATGGCCGCCAGGCACAAGGCGCTGATCAGCTTGGTCGCATGCCGTTGCTGGCGCAGGCTGCTCTGCACGCTCACGCCGGCCAGCACCGCCAGCACGGCGCCGACCACCGCCGCTTCGCTCCAGAAGCCTTCGGGCAGCGGCAGGCGCACTGCCGCACCGGCGGCCCAGCCCGGCAGCAGGTAGGCGATCGACCAGCCGATGGCGGCGACGATGCTGACGGCGAGAAAGCGCGGGAAGGGCATGTCGCACATGCCGGCGATCATCGGCAGCATGGGCCGCAGCGGGCCGATGAAGCGCCCGACCAGCAGGCTGGCGATGCCGTAGCGCTGGAAATACGCCTCGGCGCCGCTCATCCATTCCGGGTGGCTGCGCAGGCCGGGTAACTGGCGAATGTTCTGATGGAAGCGGCGGCCCAGCACGTACGACACCAGGTCGCCCAACAGGCCACCCGCAAAGCCCAGCAGCAGGACGGTGCTGAGGTCGAGAATGCCGCTGCCGGCCAGCGCCGCGATGGCGAACATCAGCACGGTGCCGGGCACCACGATGCCGGCGATGGCCACGCATTCGACGAAGGCGACGATGAAGATCGCCACGGCGACCCACGACGGGTTGGCACCCAGCCAGCCGGTAATGCTGTCGAGCCACTGGCCCATGCTCAGTTTCCTTGATCCAGAAGAAGGTAATCGCGGCCTTCGACTTGGCCGCGACGTAACGGGTTCCGCGTACAGAAACGTGCCTGTTCGGCGTCCACGAAGCGGTACATCAGGTGTTCGTCGCGCCCGGCAGGAATGCCCAGGCGCGTGGTCTGCACGATGCGCGGCGGGCGCAGGCCGACATCCTCGACATACAGACGCTGCGGGTCGAAGCGCTGGGCGTCCCACATCGGCACCTTCAGGCCCAGAGCCCGGCACAGCAGGGTCTGGCCGGCGCAGAGACGCTCGGGCGGGCGCAGCGCGCCGCTGGCATCGGGGTTGTTCAATTGCATGCGGGCCAGGGCGTTGGCGTCGCTCTGGGCGTCGACCCAAGGCATGCCGGACTTGATCAGCACCGCATTGCCGGGGCCCTCGGCGCTGAAGTTCAGCGAGTCGCCGCCGCGTGCGTAATACATGTAGATGTGCCCGCCGTCGAGGAACAGTGCCCGGCGTTTCTCGGTATAACCCAGCGAGGCGTGGCTGCCTTTCTCGGCCAGGTAGTAGGCTTCGGTCTCGATGATGCGCGCCGCCAGCCACAGATCGCCGACCTTGTGGCGGATGATCTTGCCCAGCAGGTCGCGGGCCAGCACCTGGGGATCGCGGTTGAAGAAGCTGTCGGGCAAGGCGTTGGGCATGGGCTGTCGCAGGCAGGGCAGGGATGCCGATCATAACAAGTGCGTGGCTGTCGTCATCCTGACAGCGGTGACGCTTTGTTGTTTCTGAAAATGACAACCGGTGTTACAGAATGCATCCGAGGTGCGATGCAGAGCCTCGCCGCAAGCGGTTGATGAAGTTTTTGCAAGGAACGCAACCATCCGCCTGTCTGCGCTGTCGTTCAGGCGGCCCGACAGCTATAATCGACCGCTTTCCTCGCTGCCAAGACCTCTGAGACCATGACTGAGTCCGTTCTTGACTACATGTCCCGCCTGGGACGCGCCGCCCGTGAGGCCTCGCGCGTGATCGGCCGGGCCAGCACCGCGCAGAAGAACCGCGCCCTGCTGGCCACTGCCGCCGCACTGGATGAGGCCCGCGCCGAACTGTCCGCCGCCAACGAGCAGGACCTGGCCAATGGCCGGGCGAACGGCCTTGAGCCGGCCATGCTCGACCGCCTGGCCCTGACCCCGGCACGCATCGACAGCATGATCGTCGGCCTGCGCCAGGTGGCCAGCCTCCCGGACCCGGTAGGTGCGATCCGCGACATGAGTTATCGGCCCTCGGGTATTCAGGTCGGCAAGATGCGCGTGCCGCTGGGCGTGGTCGGCATCATCTATGAGTCGCGTCCCAACGTGACCATCGACGCCGCGAGCCTGTGCCTGAAGTCGGGCAACGCGACCATTCTGCGTGGCGGCTCCGAGGCCATCCACTCCAACCGTGCGGTGGCCGCCTGCATCGCCAAGGGGCTTGAGGCCGCCGGCCTGCCGGCAGGCGTGGTGCAGGTGGTGGAAACCACCGACCGTGCCGCGGTGGGCGCGCTGATCACCATGCCCGAGTACGTCGACGTCATCGTTCCACGGGGCGGCAAGAGCCTGATCGAGCGCATCAGCCGCGACGCGCGGGTGCCGGTCATCAAGCATCTGGACGGCATCTGCCATATCTATGTCAGCGCCCATGCCGACCTGGCCAAGGCGCAGAAGATCGCTTTCAACGCCAAGACCTACCGTTACGGCATCTGCGGGGCCATGGAAACCCTGCTGGTCGACCAGGCGGTGGCGGCCGAATTCCTGCCGCCGATGGCCGCGCAACTGCGCGAGAAGGGCGTCGAACTGCGTGGCTGCGAACGCACCCGTGCTCTGATCGAAGCGGTGCCGGCCACCGAGGAAGACTGGCACACCGAGTACCTGGCGCCGATCCTGTCGATTCGTGTGGTGGCCAGCCTCGACGACGCCATCGAGCACATCAACCACTACGGCTCGCATCATAGCGACGGTATCGTCAGTGACCATCAGGGGCAGATCCGCCGCTTCATGGCCGAGGTCGACTCCAGTTCGGTGATGGTCAACGCGCCGACCTGCTTTGCCGATGGTTTCGAGTACGGCCTGGGTGCCGAGATCGGCATTTCCACCGACAAGCTGCACGCTCGCGGCCCGGTCGGCCTGGAAGGCCTGACCTGCGAGAAGTACCTAGTGATCGGTGACGGCCAGCTGCGTGGACAGGAGCCGGCCTGAGTTGACTGAGCCTGCGCTCGCCTTGCCCCGGCGTATCGGCCTGCTGGGCGGCACGTTCGACCCTGTGCACATCGGGCACTTGCGTGGCGCGCTGGAAGTGGCGGAGCTGCTTGCGCTCGATGAACTGCGCCTGGTCCCCAGTGCCCGGCCGCCGCACCGCGAGCGCCCCAGTGTCTCGGCGCAGGACCGCCTGGCCATGGTGCGCTGCGCGGTCGCGGGCGTCGCGCCGCTGACGGTGGATGACCTGGAGCTGCGCCGCGACCGGCCCTCGTACACCATCGACACCCTGGAGTCGATGCGCAGCGACATGGATCCGCGCTCGCCGTTGTTCCTGCTGCTGGGCTGGGATGCCTTCTGCAGCCTGCCGGCCTGGCACCGCTGGGAGGCGCTGCTGGAGCACTGCCACATCGTGGTGCTGCAGCGCCCCGACGCCGATGTCGAGCCGCCCGAGGCGCTGCGCGATCTGGTCGCGGCGCGCACGGTCAGCGACCCCAAGGCCCTGGACGGGCCGGGTGGGCAGATCACGTTTGTCTGGCAGACGCCGTTGTCGGTGTCGGCCACCCAGATCCGCCAGTCATTGGCCACGGGGCGCTCGGTGCGCTTTCTGGTTCCTGACGCGGTTCTGGCCTATATCGAAGCACACGGGCTGTACCGTGCGCCGAATACCGCAGGAACGCCTGGGACCGCTTCGCACGGCAAGCCCCCGAGTGCTTCCACCTTGAAGAGTGAATGAGTTTTTATGAGCAAGCAGAAACTGAACAGTGAAGAAGTCGTCCAGCTGGCCATCAGCGCCCTGGAAGACGTCAAGGGTACCGACATCCTCAAGATCGACGTCCGTGAAAAGACCAGCATCGCCGACTACATGCTGATCTGCACCGGTAGCTCCAACCGCCAGCTCAACGCACTGGCCGAGAACGTTCGCGAGAAGGTCAAGGCCGCCGGCCTGCAGCCGCTGAGCGAAGAAGGCAAAGGCGACAGCGACTGGGTGCTGCTGGACCTGGGTGATGTCGTGGTCCACGTGATGACCGCCGCTGCGCGCCAGTTCTACGACCTGGAGCGCCTCTGGCAGGGCGCCGAGCAGAGCCGTGCCGCCAGCGCCGCGCACCACACGCCAGGCAACGAATAAGGCGCTGTCGTGCGGATACGCCTGATTGCCGTAGGCTCGCGCATGCCCAAGTGGGTGGAAGAAGGCTGGCATGAGTATGCCAAGCGTCTGCCATCCGAACTGGCGCTGGAACTGGTGGAAATCCCGCTCAACACCCGTGGCAAGAACGCCGACGTGGCGCGCCTGATCCGTCAGGAAGGCGAAGCCATGCTGGCCAAGGTGCAGCCGGGCGAGCGTGTGGTCACGCTGGAAGTGCAGGGCAAGCCCTGGAGCACCGAGCAGCTGGCCGCTGAGCTGGACCGCTGGCGGCTGGATGCGCGCACCGTCAACCTCATGGTCGGCGGCCCGGAAGGGCTGGCGCCGGAGGTCTGCGCGCGCAGCGAGCAGCGCTGGTCGCTGTCGCCGCTGACCCTGCCGCACCCGTTGGTCCGTATCCTCATCGGCGAACAGATCTACCGCGCCTGGACAGTCCTGTCCGGTCACCCTTACCACAAGTAGTCCACCTCGAATGTCTCAGCCGATCCGCCTCAAAGATCACGAGAAAGACGCACGCCTGGTTCGCAGCCGTGTCGTGGTCGGTGCCGTGGCGGTCCTGCTGCTGGTGTGCGTGCTGATCGCCCGGCTGTACTACCTGCAGGTCATCCAGTACGACTACCACTCGACCCTGTCGGAGAACAACCGCGTCCACGTGCAGCCGATCCCGCCGAGCCGGGGGCTGATCTACGACCGCAACGGCGTGGTCATCGCCGACAACCGCCCCAGCTTCAGCCTCAGCATGACCCGCGAGCGGGCCGGCGACTGGGCCAAGGTGCTCGACACCATTGTCGATATCTTGCAACTGACCCCCGATGACCGGCTGATCTTCGAAAAGCGCATGAAGCAGGGGCGTCGGCCGTTCGAGCCGGTGCCGATTCTTTTCGAGCTGACCGAAGAGCAGATCGCCCTGATCGCCGTGAACCAGTTCCGCCTGCCTGGCGTGGAAGTGGTCGCGCAATTGGTGCGGCATTACCCGCAAGGGCCGCATTTCGCCCATTCGGTGGGCTATGTGGGGCGGATCAACGAGAAAGAACTCAAGAGCCTCGACCCGATCAACTACAGCGGCACCCACCACATGGGCAAGACCGGCATCGAGCGCTTCTACGAGGACGACCTGCATGGCCAGGTGGGTTACGAAGAGGTCGAGACCAACGCCCGCGGCCGGGTATTGCGGGTGCTCAAGCGCACCGACCCGATTCCCGGCAAGGACATCGTGCTGAGCCTCGACATCCAGCTGCAGGAAGCCGCCGAGGCGGCGCTGGGCGGGCGGCGTGGCGCGGTGGTGGCGCTGAACCCGAATACCGGCGAGGTGCTGGCGATGGTCAGCGCACCGAGTTTCGACCCCAACCTGTTCGTCACCGGCATCAGCTTCAAGGCCTATGCCGAGCTGCGCGACTCCATCGACCGGCCGCTGTTCAACCGTATCCTGCGCGGCCTGTACCCGCCGGGTTCGACCATCAAGCCGGCGGTGGCCATTGCCGGCCTGGACGGTGGCGCGATCACCCCGACGTCGCGGGTATTCGACCCCGGTTTCTACCAATTGCCCAATTACGATCACAAGTACCGTAACTGGAACCGCACCGGCGACGGCTGGGTCGACCTGGACACCGCGATCATGCGCTCCAACGACACCTACTTCTACGACCTGGCGCACAAGCTGGGCATCGACAAGCTGTCGATGTACATGAACAAGTTCGGTATCGGCCAGAAGGTCTCGCTGGACATGTTCGAGGAGTCGCCGGGGCTGATGCCGTCCCGCGAGTGGAAACGCACCACCCGGCGCCAGGCCTGGTTCCCTGGCGAAACGCTGATTCTCGGTATCGGCCAGGGCTACATGCAGGCCACGCCGCTGCAACTGGCCCAGGCCACCGCGCTGGTGGCCAACAAGGGCAAGTGGATCCGTCCGCACCTGGCCAAGACCATCGAAGGCCAGCCGCCGGTGGATCCCAATCCGATGCCGGACATCGTCCTGCGCGATCCCAACAACTGGGCGCGGGTCAACCATGGCATGCAGGAAGTGATGCACGGCGCCCGGGGTACCGCCCGCAAGGCGTCCATCGGCGCGCAGTACCGGATTGCCGGCAAGAGCGGTACCGCGCAGGTGGTGGCGATCAAGCAGGGCGAGAAGTACGACCGCAGCAAGGTCCAGGAGCGCCACCGTGACCACGCCCTGTTCGTCGGCTTCGCGCCGGCCGACAATCCGCAGATCGTCGTGGCGGTGATGGTCGAGAACGGCGAGTCCGGTTCCGGTGTCGCCGCGCCGGTGGTGCGCCAGGTGATGGACGCCTGGTTGCTCGACGCCAGCGGCCACCTCAAGCCCGAATACGCCAGTTCGTACAACCCAGAGCGCGGTAGCGCGCCTGCCGTGGAGTCCACCGCCCGTGAAGAGTAATTTCGACCGGGTGCTGTCCAGCGAAGACGTGATGCGCCGCCGCGCCACGCTGCTGCAGCGCATGCATATCGATGGCCCCCTGCTGGTACTGCTGCTGGTGCTCGCCGCCGGCAGCCTGTTCGTGCTGTATTCGGCCAGTGGCAAGGACTGGGACCTGCTGCTCAAGCAGGCCAGTTCGTTCGGCCTCGGCATCGTGGCGATGATCGTCATCGCCCAGTTCGAGCCGCGCTTCATGGCGCGCTGGGTGCCGGTGGGCTATGTGATCGGCGTTGCCCTGCTGGTGGTGGTGGACGTCATGGGCCACAACGCCATGGGCGCGACGCGCTGGATCAACATCCCCGGGGTGATTCGCTTCCAGCCGGCGGAATTCCTCAAGATCCTCATGCCGGCCACCATCGCCTGGTACCTGTCCAAGCGCACGCTACCGCCCCAGCTCAAGCACGTGGCGATCAGCCTCGGCCTGATCGGCATTCCCTTCGTGCTCATCGTGCGCCAGCCGGACCTTGGCACCTCCTTGCTGATCCTCGCCTCGGGCGCTTTCGTGCTGTTCATGGCCGGCCTGCGCTGGCGCTGGATCCTCAGCGTGGTGGTGGCGGTGGTGCCGGCCTCGGTGCTGATGTGGTTCTTTTTCATGCACGACTACCAGAAACAGCGCGTACTGACCTTCCTCGACCCGGAAAGCGACCCGCTGGGTACTGGTTGGAACATCATCCAGTCCAAGGCGGCGATCGGCTCCGGCGGGGTGTTCGGCAAGGGCTGGCTGCTCGGCACCCAGTCGCACCTGGACTTCCTGCCGGAAAGCCATACCGACTTCATCATCGCGGTGCTGGGCGAAGAGTTCGGCCTAGTCGGCATCTGCGCGCTGCTGATCATCTACCTGCTGCTGATCGGTCGCGGGCTGGTCATCACCGCCCAGGCCCAGACACTGTTCGGCAAATTGCTGGCGGGTGCGCTGACCATGACCTTCTTCGTTTACGTCTTCGTCAACATCGGTATGGTCAGTGGCCTGCTGCCGGTGGTAGGGGTTCCGTTGCCCTTCATTAGCTACGGAGGAACTTCGCTGGTGACCCTGCTGTCAGCGTTTGGCATTTTGATGTCGATTCACACCCATCGGAAATGGATCGCACAGGCTTGATTAAGGTGAACAATTCAATGCAAGCAGCCTTCAACCTGGCCCGCTGCGTACCGCTGGTCGGCCTGATGGGACTCCTCAGTTCGCTGCAGGATGCCGAGGCCGGCTCCTACGATGGCTCGCCCCAGGTGGCCGAGTTCGTCGGCGAGATGACCCGCGACTATGGCTTTGCCGGCGAACAGCTGATGGGGGTGTTCCGCGAGGTGGAGCGCAAGCAGGCCATCCTCGACGCCATCTCGCGGCCGGCCGAACGCGTCAAGCCGTGGAAGGAATATCGCCCGATGTTCATCACCGACGCGCGCATCGCCCGCGGGGTGGACTTCTGGCGCCAGCACGAGGCTGCCCTGGCCCGCGCCGAGCGCGAATATGGCGTGCCGGCGCAGATCATCGTGGCCATCATCGGCGTAGAGACCTTTTTCGGCCGCAACACCGGCAACTACCGGGTCATTGACGCGCTGTCCACCCTGGGCTTCGACTACCCGCCACGTGCCGACTTCTTCCGCAAGGAGCTGCGCGAGTACCTGCTGCTGGCCCGTGAACAGCAGGTCGACCCGCTGACCATCAAGGGCTCGTACGCCGGTGCCATGGGCCTGCCGCAATTCATGCCGAGCAGCTTCCGTGCGTATGCCGTGGATTTCGACGGTGATGGCCACATCAACATCTGGACCGACCCGGACGATGCCATCGGCAGCGTGGCCAGCTACTTCAAGCGCCACGGCTGGACGGCCGGGCAGCCGGTGGTCAGCCGTGCCAAGGTGTTCGGCGACCAGGTCGAGCAGGGCCTGAGCCCCGGGCTCGACCCGGTGATGAGCCTGGGGGAGTTGCGAGGCCTGGGCTGGTCAAGTCATGATGCGCTGCGCGACGACCTGCCGGTCACCGCGTTTCGCCTGGAAGGTGACAACGGCCCTGAATACTGGATAGGGTTGAACAATTTCTATGCGATCACTCGCTATAACCGGAGTGTGATGTACGCCATGGCGGTCTATCAGCTGTCCGAATCACTGGTTCAAGCTCGAGGCGTCAAGTAATGCGGGCAAGTACCTCTGTAAAACTGCTGCTGTGCGTCGGAATCGGCGTGATACTGGCCAGCTGCTCGTCGTCCAGCCGTTCGCCCCAGAAGGGCAACAGCCAGGCTGTGCGTTCGATGCCGGGCCTGGACATCAACCGTGCCCACAAGGATGGCGCGCCCTGGTGGGACGTGGATATCTCGAAGATTCCCGATGCCACGCCAACCCTGCACACCGGGGCCTTCAAGGCCAACCCCTACACGGTGCTGGGCAAGACCTATTTCCCGATGAACGACGGTCGGCGCTACGTGGCCACCGGCACCGCCTCGTGGTACGGCACCAAGTTCCATGGCCAGAACACCGCCAACGGTGAGGTCTACGACCTGTATGGCATGAGCGCTGCGCACAAGACCCTGCCGCTGCCGACCTACGTCAAGGTCACCAACCTCGACAACAACCGCAGCGTGGTGCTGCGCGTCAACGACCGCGGGCCGTTCTACTCCGACCGTATCATCGACCTGTCCTACGCTGCCGCGAAGAAACTCGGTTATGCCGAAACCGGCACCGCGCGGGTCAAGGTCGAGGGCATCGACCCGCAGGAGTGGTGGGCCCAGCGCGGCCGACCGGCGCCGCTGATGCTCAGTGAACCCCAGGCGACGCCGCAGCCGGCGGCGCCTGCCATCACCGCTTCGACCGGCAGCATCGAGCAGTACACGCCGCCGCCCCAGCAGCACGCGGCACCCCAGGTGCCCCTGCAGGCCGAGGCAAAAAAAAACGTTTCCGGATCAGCCGATGGGCTGTTTCTCCAGGTCGGAGCCTTCGCCAACCCGGATGCTGCGGAGCTGCTGCGCTCGAAGCTGAGCACGATGGTCCGGGCGCCGGTGTTCGTCAGCTCGATCGCGCGCAACCAGCAGACACTCTATCGCGTGAGGATGGGGCCGGTCGCGACGCAGGGTGAAGCCCAGCAGCTGCAGGACAGCGTGCGCTCCGCCAACCTGGGGCAACCCAGTGTGGTGACAGCCGACTGATCGCGCCACCCGCTTGCGGGTGGCGGTTTCTTCGCACCATCTCCGAACCTGCCGCGCAGAGCAGAAGAGGCGGTGCAGCCGGCAAGGCCTCGATGGCCTTGCCCGCCAGGTACGGCCTGGTATCACGGAGCCCGGAGGAAGGCGCGACCTTCGAAGGGTTCTTGAGTTTTGCCCGCGAGGGCAGGTTATGCCCATTTAGCAATTTCGAGAGACGGATGAACATCACAACCTTTGCAAAACGTTTGTGCCTGCTGGTGCCATTGATGATCGCCCCGGCAGCCTGGGCCGCTGAACAGATGACCCCGGCCGCACCGCAACTGGCCGCCAAATCCTACGTGCTGATGGATGCCTCCAGCGGCAACGTTCTGGTTGAGAGCAACGGTGACCAGCGCCTGCCGCCCGCGAGCCTGACCAAGCTGATGACTGCCTACATCGCGACCCTGGAAATCCGTCGCGGCCAGATCGGCGAGAACGACCCGGTCACCGTCAGTGAAAACGCCTGGCGCACCGGCGGCTCGCGGATGTTCATCAAGGTGGGTAGCCAGGTGAGCGTCAGCGACCTGCTGCACGGCATCATCATCCAGTCGGGCAACGACGCCAGTGTCGCCATTTCCGAGCACATCGCCGGCAGCGAAGACGCGTTCGCCGACATGATGAACAAGACCGTCGGCGACCTGGGCATGACCAATACCCACTTCATGAACCCGACCGGTCTGCCGAACCCCGATCACTACTCCTCGGCACACGACATGGCCATCCTGGCGCGAGCCATCATCCACGAAGACCCGGCGCACTACGCGATCTACTCGCAGAAGGAGTTTTTCTGGAACGGCATCAAGCAGCCCAACCGCAACCTGCTGCTGTGGCGTGACAAGACCGTCGATGGCCTGAAGACCGGCCACACCGACGAAGCCGGCTATTGCCTGGTGTCGTCCGCCGTGCGTGATGGCATGCGCCTGATCGCCGTGGTGTTCGGTACCAACAGCGAGCAGGCCCGTGCCGCGGAGACCCAGAAGCTGCTGACCTACGGCTTCCGCTTCTTCGAAACCCAGAACTTCTACCAGAAGGGCCAGGAACTGGCTCAGGCGCCGGTGTGGAAAGGCACCGCCCGTCAGGTCAAGGCCGGCCTGGCCCAGGACCTGAGCCTGACCATGCCCAAAGGTCAGATGAAGAAACTCTCGGCCACCATGACCATGAACCCGCAGCTGATGGCCCCCATCAACAAGGGTGACGTGATCGGCAAGGTCGAAGTGCGTTCGGAAGACAAAGTGGTACACACCGCCGACCTGATCGCCCTGGAAGGCGTCGAGGAAGGTGGCTTTTTCCGCCGCGTGTGGGATAGCATTCGCCTGTTCTTCTTCGGCTTGTTCAACTAAGCCGCTAAGTCATTACCGCCGACCTTCTCGCGGCCTGCCCTTACAAGGGGCGGGCCGCGTGTCCGTCGTCAGGGCTTGTGAGACCTTTACTGCCATGACCGATACCGACGTCCAGTCGCCCAAAATCGAATTCCCCTGCAACGACTACCCGATCAAAGTGATCGGCGACACCGGTGTAGGCTTCACCGATACCGTGATCGAGATCCTCAGCAAGTACGCCAAGGTGGACCTGAACACCCTGGCCGAGCGGCAGAGCAGCAACGGCAAGTACACCACCGTGCAACTGCATATCGTTGCCACCGGTGAAGAACAACTGCGTGACATCAACAGCGCCCTGCGCGCCACAGGCATCGTGCACATGGTGCTGTGATGGGCGATGTCCTGGGCATCCGCGAGCTGGGGCTGGTCGACTACACCCAGGCCTGGCACGCGATGCAGCGTTTCACCGACACCCGTGGGCGCGAAGCGGCCGATGAAGTCTGGCTGGTGCAGCACCCGCCGGTCTTCACCCAGGGGCAGTCCGGCAAGGCCGAGCATCTGCTGCTGCCGGGCGACATTCCGGTGGTGCAGGTCGATCGGGGTGGCCAGGTGACCTATCATGGTCCCGGCCAACTGGTCGCGTACCTGCTGCTGGATGTACGCCGCAAGGGCTGTGGTGTGCGTGAACTGGTGACGCGGATCGAGAACAGCCTGATCGATCTGCTGGCCAGCTACGGTGTGAAGGCCGTAGCCAAGCCCGATGCCCCGGGTGTGTATGTCGACGGGGCCAAGATCGCCTCGCTGGGCCTGCGCATTCGCAACGGCTGCTCCTTCCATGGCCTGGCGCTGAACGTCGACATGGACCTGGAGCCCTTCAGGCGTATCAACCCCTGCGGCTACGCAGGGCTGAAAATGACCCAGCTGAGCGAACATGCCGGGTCCATCGAATTTGCCGAGGTAAGTGCCCGGCTGCGTGCGCAGCTCGTCAGACACCTCGACTATGCTGAGCAGGCGACCCTTACGGGCGGAATAGACTGATATGACTGATACCGTGCAAACCCTGATCCCCACGCTCGACGTGTCCGAGCGAGCGCCCCGTCCCAAAGTCGAAGCCGGCGTAAAGCTGCGTGGCGCGGAGAAAGTCGCACGCATTCCGGTCAAGATCATTCCGACCGTCGAGCTGCCGAAAAAACCCGACTGGATCCGCGTGCGCATCCCGGTTTCCCCGGAGGTCGATCGTATCAAGCAACTGCTGCGCAAGCACAAGCTGCACAGCGTCTGCGAAGAGGCGTCCTGCCCGAACCTGGGCGAGTGCTTCTCCGGCGGCACCGCGACCTTCATGATCATGGGCGACATCTGCACCCGTCGCTGCCCGTTCTGCGACGTCGGTCATGGCCGGCCCAAGCCACTGGACGTCGACGAGCCAAAGAACCTGGCCGTTGCCATCGCCGACCTGGGCCTGAAGTACGTGGTCATCACCTCGGTGGACCGCGACGACCTGCGTGACGGTGGCGCCCAGCACTTCGCCGACTGCATCCGCGAGATCCGCGCGCTGTCGCCCAACGTGCAACTGGAAACCCTGGTGCCCGACTACCGTGGCCGCATGGACATCGCCCTGGAGATCACCGCCGCCGAGCCGCCGGATGTCTTCAACCACAACCTGGAGACCGTCCCGCGCCTGTACAAGGCTGCGCGTCCGGGCTCCGACTACCAGTGGTCGCTGACCCTGCTGCAGCGCTTCAAGCAGATGGTCCCGCACGTGCCGACCAAGTCCGGCCTGATGCTGGGGCTGGGCGAGACCGACGACGAGGTCATCGAGGTCATGCAGCGCATGCGCGAGCACGACATCGACATGCTGACCCTCGGTCAGTACCTGCAGCCGTCGCGCAACCACCTGCCGGTGCAGCGCTTCGTGCACCCCGACACCTTCGCCTGGTTCGCCGAGGAAGGCTACCGCATGGGCTTCAAGAACGTGGCGTCCGGCCCGCTGGTACGCTCTTCGTACCACGCCGATGAACAGGCCAAGATCGCCAAGAACATGCTCTGATCGAAACAGCGCAAACAGAAAAGGCCGGATAGCGATATCCGGCCTTTTTCATGTGCGCATGAAAAGCGTTGGGGGTCACCTATTCATTTCGCTCTTGTGGGAGCGAGCCTGCTCGCGAAGAGGTCGATGAAGGCGGCACATCTGCTGTGAGCGTGACGGCCACTTCGCGAGCGACGGGCTGGCGGTCTGCCAGCCGTCTTCAACAGCGCTGCAGAGCCCCTCAGGGCTGGCGCAGGCTGTTGAGCAGTTCATGGGTAGGGTAACCGTCGGCGGGCCAGCCAAGGGCCTGCTGGGCGCTGCGGATGGCCTTGCGGGTATTGGCGCCGATGATCCCGTCCGGGGCGCCGGCGTCGTACTGGCGTGCACTGAGCAGGGTCTGCAGCTCGATGCGTTCGGAACGGCTCAATGGCAGGTCGGTACGCGGCCAGCTGCCCACGATGTACCCGGCCCCCTTGAAACGGTCGGCCAGCAGGTTGATGGCCAGGGCGTAGGAGGTCGAGTTGTTGTACTTGAGCACGGCGCGGAAGTTGTCCAGCACCAGGAAGGCCGGACCCCGGTAGCCTGCCGGCAGTATCAGCGAGGCCTGTTGCTGGCTGGCCGCCACTGGCAATGGGGTGCCGTCAGGGAGTTTCAGGCCCAGCGCCTGCCACTGCACCAGGCTTTTGCGGATGCTCGGGTCGGCCAATGCATAGTCGAAGTTGCTGCCCAGCACCACTTCGTAGCCCCACGGCTGGCCACGCTGCCAGCCAGAGCTTTGCAGGTAGTGGGCAGCCGAAGCCAGAGCGTCGGTGGGGCTGGTCCAGATGTCACGGCGCCCGTCGCCGTCGAAGTCCACGGCATGGGTGTTGTAGGTGGTCGGCATGAACTGGGTCTGGCCCATGGCGCCCGCCCAGGAGCCGAGCATGCGCTCGGGCGTGATGTCGCCCTGCTGGAGGATCTGCAGGGCGGCCAGCAGCTGATTCTGTGCGAAGGTCGGACGACGGCCTTCATAGGCCAGGGTGGCCAGGGAGCGGATCACCGATTGCGAACCCTGGAACTGGCCAAAATTGCTTTCCATGCCCCACACCGCCACCAGCGCCTGGCGGTCGACACCGTACTGTTGTTCGATGCGCTGCAGCTCGGCGGCGTATTGGGTCAGCAGGCTCTGGCCCTTGCGTACCCGGGCATTGGAGATCGCACCTTCGAGGTATTCCCATACCGGGCGGCTGAACTCGGGTTGACTGCGGTCGGCCTTGACCACGCTCATGTCCGGGGTGACACCTGCGAACGCCTTGTCGAAGACATCGGCACGGATACCGGCCTGCAGGGCCTGGTTGCGAAAGCCCGCCTGCCACTCGTCAAAACTCATGGTGGGCTGGATGGCCAGGTTCTGGTCGATCTGCAGGGGCTGGGCGGGCGTCAGCACCGCGGGGGCATTGGCCTTGCTGGTCTGCAGGGGAGTGGCGTCGGCGGCAGTCGGTTTTTCGGCGCAGGCGACCAGGGCGACGAGGCTTGAAGCGGTGATCAGCTGGCGCAGTGGCCAGTGCCGGGTAAAACAGGAATGCATGCTGGGGTCCAGAAAGGAATACCGTTTAGATGCAGACCTTAACATGCCAGCGTTGTTGCAGGGGTGCCCAAGGTAACTGCATTTATCGATGGGCCAGAAAGCAAGAAGCCTCCCAGTTTTTCGACTGGAAGGCTTCGCGGCGGTAGCTGCCCTTGCCCTTGGCCGGGCGTTCCTGGCGGCTGCGGAACAATGGCTGGGCGATGATGGATTTGGCCTTGTTGGGCCGCTTCTGTTTGCTCATGGCGGTATCCCTTGGATGAATGGCGAGCGCATGATCGGACATGTTCCGACACGTGTCCAATAGGTCTCTACTATGGCCGGTGTCGTTACGGTGGGACCGGCTTCAGCCGGGAACGGGTGCTGCACTCATTCGGCCGGCAACCCCAGGCGCTGGCCGGACATCAGCACGGCCAACCGTGCCAGGCTGCTCCAGGCCGAGCCGGGCGCCTGGCCTTTGATCTGTTCGTCGATGCGTTGCGCTTCCAGCAGCAGCTGGCTCCAGCGCTTGGCGGAAAGCCGCTGCAGGGCCTTGCTCATCAGCGGCTTGCGTTTGTCCCACACCGGTGGCCGGGCCGAGCTGAACACCTTGTCCAGCGGCATGCCCTGGCTGTATTGCAAGGCCATGGTCGCCAGCGAGCGCAGCTCGCGGGTCAGCGCCCAGAGAATCACCGGCGTCTCCACTCCCTCGCCGCGCAGCCCTTCGAGCATGCGCAACGCGTGCGCGGCGTCGCCATTGAGAACCGCATCGGTCAGGCCGAAGACGTCAAAGCGCGCGCTGTCGGCCACCGCCGCCTGTACCGTTTCCACGGTGATCTGACCTTCTTCGGCCATCAGCTTGAGCTTCTCGATCTCCTGGGCCGCGGCCAGCAGGTTGCCCTCGACACGTGCGGCGATCAGTTCGACGGCGTCCTGGGTAGCGGCCAGGCCTGCCTGCGAAAGGCGCTGGCGAATCCACTGCGGCAGCTGGCCGGCGTCCACCGGCCAGATCTGGATGAACTGGCACTGCGCGCCTTCGATCAGCGCCTTGCCCCACTTGGTCTTCTGCGCGCTGCCATCGAGCTTGGGCAGGCTGACCAGCAGCAGGGTATCTTCGGCCGGCCGCGAACAGTACTCGATCAGCGCCGCGGCACCCTTGTCGCCAGGCTTGCCCGACGGCAGGCGCAGCTCCAGCAGGCGGCGTTCGGCGAACAGCGACAGGCTGGCACCCGCTTGCAGCAGCGTGCCCCAGTCGAAGTTGTTGTCGGCACTGAATACCTGGCGTTCGTCGAAGCCCTGCTGACGCGCGGCGGCGCGAATGGCGTCGGCGGCTTCCTGGCAGAGCAGCGGATCGTCACCACTGACCACGTAGACGGGTGCCAGCGGACCTTGCAGGTGTTTGGCGAGTTGCGCGGGAGCGAGTTTCATCGGCGGGCAGGAGCGGGGCCAGCGAGCTGGCCCCTTGCTGGCTTAGCGGCCAGGAATTTCGATGGGCGACTGTTGCGGGGTCTCGTCACGCAGGCGCTGGGCCTCCTGGCGAGCCTGCTCTTCGGCACGGGCCACGTCATCGGCACGGGCCTGCAGTTTCTCCAGGTACTCAGGCGTCATCTGTTGCAGGCGGGCCAGCAGGCGCTGGATCAGGTCGTGGCGCATTTCCTGACGAACCTGGGCGGCTTCCTGGTCGGAACCGGTCAGGTTGTTGCCGTCGTGGACGTACACGCGGTCGACGCTGATCTTCTCGCCCAGCAGGAAACGGTCCTGCATGCCGTGGATCTCGAAGTTCAGGGTCGAGGTCAGTTGGTACTCGGCGGAGCGACCCGAGCCGGAGTAGCTCGCGGTGCGCTGGGTTTCAGCCTCGTTGACCAGAATCAGCTTGTACTGCGCGCCAGGGTAGATCTTCACGCCACCCGCGGTCAGCAGACGGTTGAGCTGGGTCACGGTCTCGCCGTAGGCGTTGCGTGCGCTCAGGTCCAGTTCCTTGAGCGGCAACTCGTTGCTGCCGGTGCCGCGCAGCTGGAAGCCACAGGCACTCAGGAGCACGGCCAGGCCGACTACCAGCAGATTGCGTTTGATCATCTCGATACTCCCCTTGAATCCTTGAGGGCCGCGACGCGTACCCCGGAAATTGGTGGGCGCCCGCATGTGGCGGGCGCCCTGGTCTATCAGCTGGCGACGATGTTGACGAGCTTGCCGGGTACGACGATGACCTTGCGGATGGTCAGGCCGTCGACGAAGCGCTGCACGTTCTCGTTGACCCGTGCGGCGGCCTCGATGTCTTCGCGGCTGGCGCTGGCCGGCATTTCGATGTGCCCGCGCAGCTTGCCGTTGACCTGTACCACCAGTTGCAGGCTGTCCTGCACCAGCGCGCTTTCATCCAGCGCCGGCCAGCCGGCATCGATGGCGGCACCCTCGTGCCCCAGCTGTTGCCAGAGTACGTGGCTGATGTGCGGAGTGATCGGCGCCAGCAGCAGGACCACGGCCTCCAGGCCTTCCTGCAGCAGGGCACGGTCCTGTGCGCTGGCCTGCGGGGCCTTTTCCAGCACGTTCATCAGGGTCATCACCTGGGCAATGGCGGTGTTGAACTTGTGGAACTGACCGATATCGGTGCTGGCCTGCTTGATCGCCGCGTGGATGGCGCGACGCACGGCCTTCTGGGCGTCATCCAGCGCCGCGACGTCGAGCTGGCCGGGCAGGCCCTGGCTGACATGCGCGTGAGCCAGGCGCCAGACACGGCGCAGGAAGCGGTTGGCGCCTTCGACACCGGAGTCGGACCATTCCAGGCTCATGTCGGGTGGCGAGGCGAACATCATGAACAGGCGGCAGGTATCGGCGCCGTAGGCATCGATCATGGCTTGCGGGTCGACGCCGTTGTTCTTCGACTTGGACATCTTCTCGGTGCCGCCGATTTCCACCGGCTGGCCGTCGGTCTTCAGGCGTGCGCCGATGATCTTGGCCTTGGCATCGCGCTCGACCTCGACGTCGGCGGGGTTGAACCAGTCCTTGCCGCCGTTGCTGGCGGTGCGGTAGTAGGTCTCGGCGACCACCATGCCCTGGGTCAGCAGGTTCTTGAACGGCTCGTTGGAGCTGACCAGGCCCTCGTCGCGCATCAGCTTGTGGAAGAAGCGCGCATACAGCAGGTGCAGGATCGCGTGTTCGATACCGCCGATGTACTGGTCCACCGGCAGCCAGTGGTTGGCGGCCTGCGGGTCGACCATGCCGCCTTCGTACTTCGGCGAGGCGTAGCGGGCGAAGTACCAGGACGACTCGACGAAGGTGTCCATGGTGTCGGTTTCACGCTTGGCCGCAGCGCCGCATTTCGGGCAGCTGCATTCGTAGAACTCGGGCATGCGCGCCAGGGGCGAGCCGGCGCCGTCCGGCACGACGTTCTCGGGCAGCACCACCGGCAGTTGCTCTTCCGGCACCGGTACGTCGCCGCAGGACGGGCAGTGGATGATCGGGATCGGGCAGCCCCAGTAGCGCTGGCGGCTGATGCCCCAGTCGCGCAGGCGGAACTGGGTGCGCGACTTGCCGAGGTCTTTGCTGATCAGCGCCGCTTCGATGGCGTCGAAGGCACCCTGGAAGTCCAGGCCGTCGAAGGCGCCGGAGTTGATCAGCTGGCCATGCTCACCGTAGGCGGCCTGCCACTCGCTGCCGACCTCGTCGCCAGCGCTGGTGCGCACCACGGCCTTGACCGGCAGGTCGTACTTGCGGGCGAATTCGAAGTCGCGCTCGTCATGCGCCGGCACGGCCATCACCGCGCCGTCGCCGTAGTGCATCAGCACGTAGTTGGCGACCCAGACCGGCAGCTTCTCGCCGGTCAGTGGGTGCTCGACGAACAGGGAAGTGGGCATGCCCTTCTTCTCCTGGGTGGCGACGTCGGCTTCGGCGACGCTGCCGCTCTTGCACTCTTCGATGAAGGCTTGCAGCTCGGCGTTGCCCTGCGCGGCCTGGGTGGCCAGCGGGTGCTCGGCAGCGACGGCCACGTAGGTGGCGCCCATCAGGGTGTCGGGGCGGGTGGTGAAGACCTTCAGCGCGCCGGCATGGCCGATGCTCGCCTTGTCATAGGGGAACTGCACTTCCATGCCGCGCGACTTGCCGATCCAGTTGCGCTGCATGGTCTTGACCTGCTCGGGCCAGCCCGGCAGTTCGTCGAGGCTTTCCAGCAGTTCGTCCGCGTAGTCGGTGATGCGGAAGTAGTACATCGGGATCTCGCGCTTTTCGATCAGCGCGCCGGAACGCCAGCCGCGGCCGTCGATGACCTGCTCGTTGGCCAGTACGGTCTGGTCCACCGGGTCCCAGTTCACGGTGCCGTTCTTGCGGTAGATCACGCCCTTTTCGAACAGGCGGGTGAACAGCCACTGCTCCCAGCGGTAGTAGTCGGGCTTGCAGGTGGTCACTTCACGGGACCAGTCGATCGCCAGGCCCAGGCTGTTGAGCTGGGTCTTCATGTAGGCGATGTTTTCGTAGGTCCACTTGGCCGGAGCGACGTTGTTCTTCATCGCGGCGTTTTCCGCCGGCATGCCGAAGGCGTCCCAGCCCATTGGCTGCAGCACGTTCTTGCCCTGCATGCGCTGGTAGCGGGCGATCACGTCACCGATGGTGTAGTTGCGCACATGACCCATGTGCAGCTTGCCGCTGGGGTAGGGAAACATCGACAGGCAGTAGTAGGTGTCCTTGCCTGGCTGTTCACTGACTTCAAAAGACTTTTGCTCGTCCCAGAACGACTGGGCGGCGGCTTCGATTTCGCGGGGCTGATAGAGTTCGTGCATGGCTGCTTTTTACTAAGGATTGGTGACCCTTGGCCTCTTCATCGCTTCGCGAGTCAGGTCGGCACCGGGCGCGATGGCCTGGGCGGTGCGTTGGAGCTCTGCGGGGCGCAAGTGGAGTGACAGGAAACGCCGTAGCATACATGAGCGCCGACGATCGAGGGAAACCCTGATTGCGATGACGGCGGGCAAAAAAGGCCGCCTGCCAGCGCGCTTGCCGATTAGTTCCCGCCGTTGGTCGCAGTTTCGCGCCTGTTTCGGTGGCAGCGCTAAGCTCAAAGACGAGGATGTCCAATCTTCAGTGAGGTGAGCGGATGACAGAGTTGCAGCACACAGTAGTCACTCCTGAGCTGTATGAACGTTTGATCAATCGCCTCGGGCTTGCGCTGGAAACGGCAAGCACCGCAGGCCGGCTGCGCGACGAGATGCCCGAGGAGCTGGAGCTCGACGGGCTCAGCAACGCGGAGTTCGAATTGATCGAGGCCTACCTTGAGAAAGGCGCGAGGGCCGCAAACGGGGCTGTTGAGGGTATGTCACAGGGCAGTTGCATGGCTTCGCCGGAGCGTTCCGTGCCAGTCGAGGTGTCGCAGGATTTGGCCAGGGTCATCTGGCTCAAAGACAAGAGGCGAGCAAACACCGTGGCCAGACCGGGCCGTTACTCACAGAACACTTTCAAGTTCTGATCATCGCGGGCTGCGGGCCCGTTCAGCAGGCATTGTTGCCTGGCACCATTCAATTTAGGCTTCGGGCATCGATGGAGATGCCCAATGCCCTTGCGTTACCTGTTCAAGACCCTGCTGCTGCCGCCTGGCATTCTGTTCCTTCTTTTGCTGCTGGCCTGGTGGCTGCGACGCTCGCGGCCGCGCCTGGCGCTGGCGTGCTTCGCCTGCGGGCTGGGTGGTCTGTGGCTGATGAGCCTGCCGGTGGTGGTGGAGCATGCCGCGCGCCAGCTGGAACGCGTGCCGCCGTTGCCTCAGGCGCAGTGGGCCAGCCTGGCGCAGCGCGCCGATGCCATCGTGGTGCTGGGCAACGGTCGCGAGCGTCAGGCGCCGGCCTGGGGCGAGGATGTACCGACGCCGATGGGGCTGCAGCGTCTGCAGATGGCCGCGCACCTGGCCAGGGTCAGCGGCCTGCCGCTGCTGACCAGCGGCGGCTTGCATTACGGTGAACCGCCCAGTGAGTCGCGGATGATGGCCGACACCCTGCAGAGAGACTTCGGTGTTCAAGTGCGCTGGCTGGAAGAGCAGAGCCGTACCACCTGGGAGAATGCCCGGTTCAGCGCGCAGCAACTGCTGCCGCAGGGGGTCAGGCGCGTGGTAGTGGTGACCCAGGCCTGGCACATGCCCAGGGCTGTGTGGAGCTTCGAGCAGGCGGGCTTCGAGGTGATTGGCGCGCCGGTGGGCTTCCTGGGTGTGGACAACGCCACGCCCTTCGGTGGCTGGTTGCCGGAAGCCCGTGCCTTTGCCCACAGCGCGGTGTTGCTCAATGAGGCGGCGGGCTTGCTGGTCTATCCGTGGGCCTATGCCGACTAGCCTGTTCGACCGGTAGGGGCGGCTTCAGCCGCGAAGCGACCGGCTGTTCACCGATGCCGCGACTTCCTGGCCCTTTCGCGGCCAAAGCCGCTCCTACCGAGTCACATGACGCCTAACCGAACTGCGTTGCGGCTAAAGCGCCGCATCCAAGGCGATCAGTATTGGGCTTGCCTGGTGCGCCGTGCCGTCAGCAAGGCCCAGCCCAGCAGTGCGGCGCAGACGATGCCCAGTGGCCAGGAGCGCCAGCGCAGGTAGGGCGTCAGCTCATGCATTGGCACCACTTCGCCGTACATCACTGCGCGCTCGAACTGTGGCACCCGGGTGGTGATGCGGCCGAACGGGTCGATCAATGCGGTGACGCCATTGTTGGTGGCGCGGATCATCCAGCGGCCGGCTTCCAGGGCGCGCATCTGCGCCATCTGCAGGTGCTGCAACGGGCCGATGGAGGTGCCGAACCAGGTGTCATTGCTGATGGTCAGCAGCAGGTCGCTGCGGGCGGCCAGGCTGGCGGCGAATTCCGGGTAGACCACCTCGTAGCAGATGTATGGCGCGATCTGGTAACCCTTGGCCTGCAGCAGTGACTGGTCGTTGGGGCCACGGGCGAAGTCGGACATCGGCAGGTTGAAGAACTCGATCAGGCCGCGCAGCGCGTCCTGTAACGGCACGTACTCACCGAACGGCACCAGCTTCTGCTTGTAGTACAGGCCGTCGCCCTCGCCGGTCACGGTAATGCCGTTGTAGTAGCGGTACACACCGCGACCGCTGAGTTCACGCACCGGCACGCCGGTGATCAGCGCGGAGCGGCGTTCGCCGGCAAAGTTGCCCATCATGCTCAGGTAGCCTTCGGCGCTTTCCTTGAGCACCGGCACGGCAGTTTCCGGCCAGACGATCAGGTCGGCCGGCTGTGAGCGGAAGGTCATGTCGCGGTACAGCGCCAGTTGCGCATTGAGGTGCGTGGGGTCCCATTTCAGCATCTGTTCGACATTGCCCTGGATGGCCGCAACCTTCAGCGGCTTGCCGGAGGGCGAGGTCCAGGCGTGGTCCTTGAGCACCAGGGCAATCACCCAGGGGGCGACCAGCAGCACTGCTGCCATTCCCAGCCAGGCCGGCTGCTGGCGCAGGCGCGGCAGGTTGCACAGCAGCGCGGCGCTCAGGGCCAGGACGAAGGAAATCAGCCACACCCCGCCCAGCGGCGCCAGCCCGGCCAGTGGGCCGTCGAGCTGACTGTAGCCGGAATACAGCCACGGGAAACCGGTGAGGAACCAGCCGCGGAAGGTTTCTTGCAGCACCCACAGCGCGGCGAAGGCCACGGCATCGGCCAGCGGCCTGTGGCTGCGTCTCAGCCAGCGCACCCAGAGCCAGGCGGGCAGGGCGAAGAACAGCGCGATGGCGGCGATGAACGCCAGCATCAGCAGGCCGGCCAGTAGCGCCGAAGCGCCGCCGTAGGTGTGGATGCTGACGTAGATCCAGCTGGTGCCGGCACCGAACAGGCCGAAGCCGAAGCACCAGCCGCGGCCCAGCGCCTGGCGTGGGCTCAGGTCGCGCAAGCCAAGATAGAACAGCGCAGCGGCGAGCAGCGCCAGGGGCCAGATATCGAATGGCGCCAGGGCCAAGGTGGTGAGGCCGCCGGCCGCCACGGCCAGCAAGTTACCGGGCCAGCCGGGGCGGGTGATCCAGCGCATCGATTTTCCTTAGTACGGCTCGTTACATTCAGGCTTGCGGTCGGTGGGCATCGCTCAGACGCGTGAAACCGGGCTCAGGCGCAGCAGGTGGATGCGGCGGCTGTCGGCATTGAGAATGCGGAACCGGTAGGCGCCGATCTCGGTGGTTTCATTGCGCTTGGGCAGATGGCCGAAGGCGTTCATCACCAGGCCGCCGACGGTGTCGAATTCGTCATCGGAGAATTCGCTGTCGAAGAACTCGTTGAAGCTTTCGATGGGCGTCAGCGCCTTGACCAGGAAGTCACCGCTGGGCAGCGGTTTGATGTAGCTGTCTTCCTCGACGTCGTGTTCGTCCTCGATGTCGCCGACGATCTGCTCCAGCACGTCCTCGATGGTCACCAGGCCGGCCACACCGCCGTATTCGTCGATGACGATGGCCATGTGGTTATGGTTGGCGCGGAATTCGCGCAGCAGCACGTTGAGGCGCTTGGACTCGGGCACGAAGGTGGCCGGGCGCAGCAGGTTCTTGATGTCGGTCGCTTCGTCCTGCTGCAGGATCAGCGGCAGCAGGTCCTTGGCCAGCAGCACACCGAGCACGTCATCGTGGCTTTCGCCGATGACCGGGTAGCGCGAGTGCGCGGCGTCGATCACCGCAGGCAGGAATTCGCGTGGGGTCTGGTTGGCCTTGATGCTGATCATCTGTGAGCGCGGGATCATGATGTCGCGCACCTGCAGGTCGGCGACCTGGATGGCCCCCTCGACGATGGCCAGCGCTTCACTGTCCAGCAGTTTGTTCTGGTGGGCTTCGCGCAGCAGCTCCAGCAGCTCCTGGCGGTTCTTGGGCTCGTGGGCAAAAGCCTGGGTCAGTTTACCCAGCCATGACTTCTGCCCATTGCTCGATCGATCTTCGCTCATGGCCCTTACTCGTGGTCCTTGCGTGGTGTTTCTGAATGATGGGGGGCTTCGCTGTCGTCGTCCGCATAAGGATCCGGATAGCCCAGCTCCTCAAGCAACCTTCGTTCCAGCGCTTCCATTTCCTCGGCTTCATCGTCCTCGATGTGGTCATAGCCGAGCAGGTGCAGGCAGCCGTGGATGACCATGTGCGCCCAGTGTGCATCGCGGGCCTTGCCTTGCTCGGCGGCCTCGCGGTCGACTACCGGTACGCAGATGACCAGGTCGCCCAGCAACGGAATGTCCAGCAGGTCATCGGGGACGTCGGCGGGGAACGACAGCACGTTGGTGGCGTAGTCCTTGTGCCGCCAGGTGCGGTTGAGCTCGCGGCCTTCCGCTTCGTCGACCAGGCGAATGGTCATTTCCGAGTCGCCCTGGCGCTGGCGCAGGCCCATTTCGCACCACTGGCGGAACTGGGCCTCGCTGGGCGCGGGGGTGTCGCTGGCGATCTGCAGGTCCAGCTCAAGCATCGCGTTCGCCGCCCTTGGCGGTTTCGCCAGTGCCGGTGCGCTCGTCGAAACGCTCGTAGGCTTCCACGATGCGTTGCACCAATGGGTGGCGCACCACGTCTTTGGGGCGGAAATGCGTGAAGCTGATGCCCGGCACGTCCTTGAGCACCTCGATGACATGCGCCAGGCCCGACTTGGTGCCGCGCGGCAGGTCGACCTGGGTGATGTCGCCGGTGATCACGGCGGTGGAACCGAAGCCGATACGGGTCAGGAACATTTTCATCTGCTCGACGGTGGTGTTCTGACTCTCGTCGAGAATGATGAAGCTGTTATTAAGGGTGCGGCCGCGCATGTAGGCCAGCGGGGCGATCTCGATGATCTGCTTCTCGATCAGCTTGGCCACGTATTCGAAGCCGAGCATTTCGTAGAGGGCGTCGTACAGGGGGCGCAGGTAGGGGTCGATCTTCTGCGCCAGGTCGCCGGGCAGGAAGCCCAGTTTCTCGCCGGCCTCGACCGCCGGGCGCACCAGCAGGATGCGGCGGATCTGCTCGCGCTCCAGCGCGTCGACCGCGCAGGCCACGGCCAGGTAGGTCTTGCCGGTACCGGCCGGGCCGATGCCGAAGTTGATGTCGTTGTTGAGGATCGCCTTGACGTAGCGCTGCTGGTTGAAGCCGCGCGGACGGATCATGCCTTTCTTGGTGCGCAGGGCCACGCTCGGGTCGCTGGCCGAATTCTGGTTCAGGGCCTCGATGCCCGATTCCTGCAGGAACAGGTGAACCATGTCCGGGGTAAGCTCGGAGCCCTTGGTTTCCCGGTAGAGAAGGCGCAGCAGGTTTTCTGCCGAGGAGGTCTGCTTGGGATCGCCGATCAGTTCGAACTGATTGCCGCGGTTGCGGATCTCGATGTCCAGGCGCTGCTCGATCAGGCGCAGATGCTCGTCGAGTTGCCCGCACAGGTTGGCGAAACGATGGGCCTCGAAAGGTTCGAGGATAAAACGGTGAGGTTCTATGGGTGCGTTCAAGGTCTTTTTTGGCCGCCTGACGGCTGTTGAGGTGAGTTGCAGCATAACCCCAGCTTTCGCTGTGCGAAAGCTCTGACTTGCACCGCCGTGACGCGTTCCGCGAAAGGCCCGTGGTTGAGCCGTTCGCGGACGGGCGCCGGTTACATCAGCAGCGAGCCACGCAGGGAATGGGGCTGTGCGTCGTCAATGTGGACGTCGACAAACTGGCCGATGAGGCTCGGATTGTTGCAGGTGAAGTTGACGATCCGGTTGTTCTCGGTACGCCCCTGCAACTGGCCCGGGTCGCGGCGCGAGTAATCAGTGACCAGAATGCGCTGGGTAGTCCCCACCATCTGTCGGCTGATTTCGTAGCCCTGCTGGTTCAAACGATGCTGCAGGGCGTTGAGGCGCTGCTTCTTGACCTCTTCGGGGGTGTCGTCCTTGAGGTCGGCGGCCGGGGTGCCGGGGCGCGGGCTGTAGACGAACGAGAAGGAGAAGTCGAAGCCCACGTCCTGGACCAGCTTCATGGTGTTTTCGAAGTCTTTCTCGGTTTCACCCGGGAAGCCGATGATGAAGTCGGAACTGATGCAGATGTCCGGCACCGCCGCCTTGAGCTTGCGCAGCCGCGACTTGTACTCCAGCACGGTGTGGTTGCGCTTCATTGCCGCCAGGATGCGGTCCGAGCCGGACTGCACGGGCAGGTGCAGGTGCTTGACCAGCTCCGGCACTTCGGCGTGGGCCTGGATCAGGCTGTCGGAGAACTCCAGCGGGTGCGAGGTGGTGTAGCGGATACGCTCGATACCGTCGATGGCGGCCACCACACGGATCAGGTCGGCCAGGTCGGCGACGCTGCCGTCGGGGTTGGGGCTGCGGTAGCCATTGACGTTCTGGCCGAGCAGGGTGACTTCCCGCACGCCGTTTTCAGCCAGGTGGATGATCTCGCCGATGACGTCGTCGAACGGTCGGCTGACCTCCTCGCCACGGGTATAGGGCACCACGCAGAAGGTGCAGTACTTGCTGCAGCCTTCCATGACCGAGACGAAGGCCGTGGCGCCGTCGACGCGGGGTTCGGGCAGGTGGTCGAATTTCTCGATTTCCGGGAACGACACGTCGACCTGCGGTTCGCGGCTGACCCGCGCCGCGTCGATCATTTCCGGCAGGCGGTGCAGGGTCTGCGGGCCGAAGACCACGTCCACGTAGGGCGCGCGGTCGCGGATCGCGGCGCCTTCCTGGCTGGCCACGCAGCCACCCACGGCGATGACCATCTCCGGGTTGGCCTGCTTCAGCTCGCGCCAGCGGCCCAGTTGCGAGTACACGCGGTCCTGGGCACGTTCGCGGATCGAGCAGGTATTGAGGAGGATCACGTCGGCATCTTCGGCCCGGCTGGTCACTTCCAGGGCTTGATGTTCGCCCAGCAGGTCGACCATGCGCGAGCTGTCGTACTCGTTCATCTGGCAGCCGTGGGTTTCGATGTAAAGCTTCTTGGCCATGCTCGATCAGTCTGTCGTTGCGAAGAACCGCGCATTATAGGGATGACGGCGATGCTCTTCCAGGGTTGCCGGTCTGCTATAGTCTCTGCCTTTTTTCACCCTTGCGATCATCAGCTACCTGCCATGACCAAACGCGAATCTCCCATCTACAAGGTTATCTTCCTCAACCAGGGCCAGGTGTACGAAATGTACGCCAAGCAGATCTACCAGAGTGATCTGTGGGGCTTTCTGGAAGTGGAGGAATTCGTTTTCGGTGAACGCACCACTGTGGTGGTGGACCCCAGCGAGGAAAAACTCAAGGCGCAGTTCGAGGGTGTGGTGCGCAGCTTCGTGCCGATGCACTCGATCGTGCGCATCGACGAAGTCGAGCGGATGGGGACGCCGAAGATCAGCGAAGCTAAGGGTGGCAGCAACGTGATGCCATTCCCGATGCCGATGCCTGAAAAGTAAGCCCAGCGGGCTGGCGGGGGGCTACCGGTGTGGCCTGCCCGCGTTCAGGGCAGTGGTGAAAAGGGCGTACGCCCGTCGGCGCTCTGCAGTTCCAGCAGGTATTTGCGGAAGATCTGCCCCAGGACCTGGGTTGCAGCTTCCAGCTCCTTGCGGTCCATCTTCGCAGCCACCTCGTCGGCGGCGTCCAGTGCATCTTCTGCGCCGTTGACCGCCGCCATCTTCAGGACCACATAGGCCTGGATATTGTTGGCCGGTACCCCTTCGCCCGCAGCGAACATCGAACCGAGCCGGTACTGCGCCTGGGCATGGCCCTGCAGCGAGGCTTTTTCGAAGTAGTCCAGCGCCTGCGCCAGATCGCGGGGTGCCTGCTTGCCCTCGTAGTAGAACTCGCCCAACTCGTATTGCGCCTGGGCATCCCCGGCCTGCGCGGCCTGTTTGCAGGCGTCGAGCGCCGCTGGCAGGTTTTCCGGCAAGGTATTGAGGGTGCAGCGACCCATCGCTGGGATCAACAACGAGTTGCCACCTGCGGCTTGGGCCAGCAGGGGAAAGATAAGCAACAGGCAGCCCAATGCAAGGGTGCGGCCGGTGCGGTTCATGGGAGTCAACTTACCTCTGGAAAAAGGTGCGGGCGAAACACATAGAGCAAATGCATGCTGGCTGCGCATTATGAAATAAGCAGAGGCCACCTTACAAAGTGTTTACGGTTTTTCTGCTGCACGGCTTTAAAAAAGCTTGCTTTTAGAGGCTTGCGAACTAACCGCTGGCGCCGCCCCACAGGGAAGGACGGCGCCGTTGCGGGTCAGAGCGCAGCGAACGCCTGCTTCGCGGCTTCCAGCGTCAGTTGCAATTCTTTCTCGCCGTGGGCGATAGAGGTGAAGCCGGCTTCGAAAGCGCTTGGCGCCAGGTATACGCCGCCTTCGAGCATGAGGTGGAAGAACCGCTTGAAGCGCTCGACATCGCTGCTCATTACGTCCTGGAAGGTGACGATGTCCCGCTTGTCGGTGAAGTACAGGCCGAACATGCCACCGGCCTGGGTAGTGGTGAACGGCACGCCCGCCGCATCGGCGAGTGCCTGCAGGCCTTCGAGCAGGCGGGTGGTGAAGGCTTGCAGCTCGTCATGGAAACCGGGGCGGCTGATCAGGCGCAGGGTGGTCAGGCCGGCGGCCATGGCCAGCGGGTTACCCGACAGGGTGCCGGCCTGGTAGACCGGGCCCAGCGGCGCGATGTGCGACATGATTTCGCGCTTGCCGCCGAAGCAGCCGACCGGCATGCCGCCACCGATGATCTTGCCGAAGGTCGACAGGTCCGGGGTGACGCCGTAATAAGCCTGGGCACCGCCCAGGGCAACGCGGAAGCCGGTCATCACTTCGTCGAAGATCAGCACCACGCCGTGCTCGTCGCACAGCTGGCGCAGGCCCTGCAGGTAGCCCGGTGCCGGCGGCACGCAGTTCATGTTGCCGGCCACTGGCTCGACGATGATGCACGCCACTTCCTGGCCGACTTCGCCGAGCAGCTGGCGAGCGGCCTCCAGGTCGTTGAACGGCAGGGTCAGGGTGTGCTTGGCGAACGCTGCCGGTACGCCGGGAGAGCTGGGTACACCCAGGGTCAGGGCGCCGGAGCCGGCCTTGACCAGCAGGCTGTCGGAATGGCCGTGGTAGCAGCCTTCGAACTTGATGATGCTGTCGCGGCCGGTGTAGCCGCGTGCCAGGCGGATGGCGCTCATGGTCGCCTCGGTGCCGGAGCTGACCATGCGCACCATTTCCATCGACGGCACCAGCGAGCAGACCAGGTCGGCCATCTCGGTTTCCATGGCGGTCGGTGCGCCATACGACAGGCCGTGTTCCAGCTGGGCGCGCACGGCGCCGAGGACTTCAGGATGGCTGTGGCCGAGGATCATCGGGCCCCAGGAACCGACGTAATCGACATAGCGCTTGTCATCTTCGTCCGTCACATAGGCGCCAGCGGCATGCTTGAAGAACAGCGGCGTGCCGCCCACGCTCTTGAATGCGCGCACCGGCGAGTTGACGCCGCCGGGGATATGTTTTTGGGCATTGGCGAACAGTGTTTCGGAACGGGACATGGTCGGGTCTCTGCTTTGCAACGGAAAATCGGGAGCCCGCTGGCGCGGTACAGGAGCGGCACTATAGCAAATGGCTGTCGGCCGCCGGTTGTCGATGTCCGATTTCAGCCAGACTTTTGCCAGGCCCAGGGTTACAGTCGCGGCATGAACAGATTCGATCCCCAGACCTGCTATGCCGCGTTCGTCGCCCGCGACCGCCGTTTCGACGGCTGGTTCTTCATGGGGGTGTCGTCCACCGGTATCTACTGCCGTCCCGTGTGCCCGGTGCGCGCGCCGCTGGCCAGGCATTGCACGTTCTACGCGTCGGCGGCGGCAGCCGAGCAGGCCGGGTATCGCCCCTGCCTGCGCTGCCGCCCCGAGCTGGCCCCCGGCCATGCCACCATGGACGTTTCCGGGCGGCTGGCCCAGGCGGCGGCGCGGCTGATCGAAGAGGGTTACCTCAGCGGCCGTAGTCTGGAAGACCTGGCGCAACGGGTCGGTGTCAGCGGTCGCCACCTGCGACGCATCTTCGAGGCCGAGTTCGGCGTAGGGTTGATCGACTTTGCCCAGACCCAGCGCCTGCTGACCGCCAAACGGCTGCTGAC
The DNA here is from genome assembly GCF_032463525.1 of Pseudomonas sp. DTU_2021_1001937_2_SI_NGA_ILE_001. NCBI lineage: Bacteria > Pseudomonadati > Pseudomonadota > Gammaproteobacteria > Pseudomonadales > Pseudomonadaceae > Pseudomonas > Pseudomonas sp. DTU_2021_1001937_2_SI_NGA_ILE_001. Next base: position 4,563,360 of record NZ_CP135971.1, read on the forward strand.
CGACACCGGGCTGTCGATGGCCGAGGTGGCGTTGGCGGCAGGCTTTGGCAGCGTGCGGCGTTTCAACGACGTTTTCCAGGCCCGCTATGGTCTCAACCCCTCGCGGCTGCGCAAGGCCAGGCACTTGCCGGGCGCGCGCAGCCTGAGCTTCGAGCTGGCCTACCGGCCGCCGTTCAATTGGCCGGGTGTACTGGCGTTCCTGGCGCATCGCTGCGCCGCCGGGGTCGATCAGGTGGTGGATGACAGCTATAGCCGGGTGCTGGAAGTGGAGCGCGCCGGTGAGCGCTTCACCGGCTGGGTTTGCGTACGCCAGCGTGCCGCACGGCATGCCCTTGAGGTGCAAGTGAGCGCGTCGCTGCAGCCTGTCATCGCCCAGGTGCTGGGTGCCGTACGGCGGATCTTCGACACCGGTTGCCGCCCCGACCTGGTCGATGCGCACCTGGGCGAACTGGCCGAAGGCTTGCCGGGCATGCGTGTGCCGTCGGTGCCGGATGGCTTCGAGATTGCCGTGCGCGCGGTGGTCGGCCAGCAGATTTCGGTGCTCAGGGCGCGGCAGATCCTCACGCGAATCGCCGAGCGCTACGGCACCCCGTTGGCCGAGGGCCCCGACGGGTTGCAGCGGGCTTTTCCGACGGCCAGGGCGCTGGCCGAGCTGGCGCCGCAGGCGCTGGTCGCCACCGGGCTGATCGGCATTCGCGCCGAAGCGATCATCGCCGTGGCCCGAGAGGTGGCCGCCGGGCGCATCGTGCTCGAACCGCTGGTGCCCCTTGAACCCACGCTCACCGCGCTGCGGCAGATCCGTGGGATCGGCGAGTGGACTGTGCAGTACATTGCCATGCGTGCCCTGGGCTGGCCGAATGCGTTTCCGCAAGGCGATGCCGTGCTGAAAAAATACCTGGGTTGCGCCACGGCCGCGCAGCTCGACGACTATGCCAGCCGCTGGGCACCCTGGCGGGCCTATGCGGTGGTGCACCTCTGGCATCTGAGTGAGGAGGCGAAGCGATGAAACCGGGCTACCTGTTTACCAGCCCCTTGGGCGATATCGTCCTGCGTGCCGAAGACGAAGCCCTGACCGGGGTGTTCTTCGTTGGGCAGAAGCATTACCCCGACCTGCTGCGGGTCACTGATCAGCAACCGGTGCCGCGCATCATCGCCCTGGCTCGCGAGCAGTTGCAGGAGTTCTTCGCGGGCGAGCGGCAGGTCTTCGATCTGCCGCTGCGTGCGCGGGGAACGCCGTTCCAGGAGCAGGTGTGGCAGGCGCTGGCGCGGATTCCCTACGGCGAGATCATGTCCTACGGTGCGATGGCGCGCCAGATGGGCCTCAGCGCCGGGCATTCCAGGGCGGTTGGCACGGCCAATGGACGCAACCCGATCTCGATCATCGTGCCTTGCCATCGGGTAGTGGGCGCAGCCGGCGACCTGACCGGCTATGCGGGGGGCGTGGAGAGAAAACGCGCCCTGCTGGCCCTGGAGGCCGAGCAGGGCTTCAGGCTTGCCTGATCAGTGGCCAGCCAGCAGCGCGTTGAACGCCCGGGCGCGACGCGTGACCTCGGCGGTGCTGTCGGCCCCGAACAGGCCGTGCACCACTGCCAGCAGGTCGGCACCGTGGTCCACCAGGGGCGCGGCGTTATCCACGGTGATGCCACCGATGACCGCGATGGGCAGGTTGACCTGATTGCGCACGTTCTCCAGCAAGTGCAGGGGCACGCCCGGCGCGTCAGGTTTGGTCTGCGAGCTGAAGAATCGCCCGAAGGCCACGTAGCTGGCGCCTTCGGCCTTGGCCTGTTCGGCCAGCTCCAGGCGACCGTGGCAGGTGGCGCCGACCACTGCGTGGCGGCCCAGCAGGGCGCGGGCGTTGGCCAGCGAGCCGTCGGCCTGGCCCAGGTGCACACCGACACCCAGGCGTGCGGCCAGCTCGGCGTCGTCATTGATGATCAGGCGGGTGTTGTAGCGTTCGCAAAGCTGCAGCAGTTCGCTGGCTTCGCGCAGGCGGCGTGATTCGTCCTGGCTTTTGTCGCGGTATTGCAGCAGGGCTACTCCGCCTTCCAGGGCCGCCTCGACGTAGGGCAGGAAGCGCCCCGCAAGCAGTTGGGCATCGGTGATGGCGTACAGGCCGCGCAGCCGGGAGGCCTTGTTCATGAGCAGAAATCCAGTGGCAGGCGGCGCGGGACGAATTGCCCCTTGCCCAGCAGGTCGGCGTCGCGCAGCGTACGCCAGGTGTAGTCCAGGGCCGATTGCACGGCGCTGACCACATCCTGGCCGAGGGCCAGGCGCCCGGCCAGGGCACTGGCCAGGGTGCAGCCCGAACCGTGGTAGCTGCCAGGCAGGCGCTGGCAGGTGAAGGTGTGCAGGGCGCCGCTGCGCAGGTATAGACGGTTGTGCACTTGCTGCTCGTCGCCATGGCCACCGGTGATCAGCAGGTGCTCGCAGAATGGCAACAGACGTTCGGCGCACTGGTCGGCGCTGCCTTCCGGTAGTTCGGCGAGGATGCGTGCTTCAGGCAGGTTCGGCGTGGCGATGGTGGCGCGTGGCAGCAGGCGTTCGCGCATTGCGTAGCCGACCTCATCCTTGCCCAGCCGACCGCCGCCGCCAGCGCGCAGCACCGGGTCGCAGACCACCGGCAGGTGCGGGTGCGCGGCAAGCAGTTCGACCACGGTCTCGACCATTTCCGTCGAACCGAGCATGCCGAGCTTGACCGCCGCGACCGGGGAGTCGGCGAGCACGGCATTGGCCTGGGCCAGCACCCACTCGCGATCCAGTACACGGAAGTCGCTGACGTTCACGGTGTCCTGCACGGTCAGCGCGGTAACGGCCGGGGCCGCGTGGCAACCCTGGGCGAGCAGGGCTTCGATGTCGGCCTGCAGGCCGGCACCACCGCTGGGGTCATGGCCGGACAGACAGAGCACGATGGGGCGGGTGCTATGGATAGTGTTCATGGTCGGCGAGCTTACCACCAAATGCCGGGAAGACTGATGGGCGAGCGGGGCATTTTTGGCGGCCTCGCGCAGCCTGTGCTGGCCCGATGCAGTCAAATGAGTGCGCCTGGCGCCGATTAGCGGCTATGCTTGTGCGTCTGAGCAGTTGGTATACCCATATTCGCTGGTTTTCCGCTGGCCGGGCCCGCAAGGTCCGCCTGCGGCCATTGTGCCAATGGACTTTCTTCAGCCTGCTTCACGGATGGAAAACTGCAGGGCGTCGCTTCAGGGACTGATGGAACGCGACGGACTACCTTGGGGCTTTCATGCGCTATTTGCTGATACTGCTGGTAGGTTGGCTGCCATTGCTGGCCTTTGCCGTCGCGTTCGACGAAAACACCCGCAGTCTTTCTCTGGGCCCGTGGGTCCAGGTGTACGAGGACTCCAGTGGCCAGGCCGACCTCGACCAAGTCCTGCAGGTCGAGCGGGCCGGAGTGTTCCGCCCCTTGGGAGAACCCACGCTGAATGCGGGGTATTCGCGCTCCGCCTTCTGGCTGAAGGTCGATCTGGCGTACCTGCCCCGTGACCCGCAGCGACACGCCGACTGGCTGCTGGAGCTGGCCTATCCGCCGATGGACCATGTCGATGTGTATCTGCTCGACGCCCAGGGCGAGCGCCGCCTGGAATGGAAAACCGGCGACATGCTGCCGTTCGCCAGCCGGCAGATTCGCCAGAGCAACTACTTGTTCGAGTTGCCACTCGCGCCGGGGCAGGCCATGACCGCCTATGTCCGCGTCGCCAGCAACGGCTCGGTGCAGGCGCCGCTGAATCTGTGGTCCAGCCATGCCTACCTCGAAGAACAGCCGGCGCGCATTTATGTGCTCGGGCTGATCTACGGTGTGTTGCTGGGCATGCTGGTGTACAACCTGTTCATCTATGTCAGCGTGCGCGACATCAGCTACCTCTGGTACATCCTCTACATTGCCTCGTTCGGCCTCTATCAGGTGTCGATCAACGGTGTGGCCATCGAATACCTGTGGCCGGACAGTCCTTGGTGGGCCAATGCGGTGACACCGCTGCTGGTGGGTTGCGCGGTGTTCTTCGCCAGCCAGTTCACCCGCAGTTTCCTGCAGACCCGGCTGTTGGGGCGCTGGGTGGACAACCTGCTGATCTGGATAATGGCCAGCGCCCTGGTGGTGTCGGCGGTGGCGCTGTTCGCCGACTACGGCCTGGCCCTGCGTGCCATGACCCTGCTGGTGCTGGTGTTCACCCCGGTGGTGCTGGCCACCGGCATCCTGGCCTGGTTCCGGCGTGTGCGGGTGGCACGCTATTTCCTGCTGGCCTGGTCGGCCTTCCTGCTCGGCGGGCTGGTCAATGCGGTGATGCTGCTGGGTTACCTGCCCAATACCTTCCTGACCCTGTATGCCAGCCAGATCGGCTCGGTGGTGGAAGTCGCGCTGCTGTCCCTGGCCCTGGCCGACCGCATCAACCATGGGCGCGAGCAGCAGGCCCGGCACCTGCTGGAAGCCGGCAAGGACCTTGAGCGCCTCAATCGCCAACTGGCTACCAGCAACCGGCTGAAGGATGAGTTCCTCGCCACCCTGACCCATGAGCTGCGCACGCCGATGAACGGCATCATCGGCTCGCTGGACCTGATGCAGACCGTGCCGATGGACAGCGAGCTGCAGACCTACCAACAGACGGCATTCACCTCGGCCCAGGACATGATGCGCATGATCAACGGCATCCTGACCCTTACCGAGCTGCAGGCCGGTACCCTGCATGTCGACGAGCGGCCGGTCGAGCTGAGCGCCCTGATCCGGCGCCTGCACGAGCGGTTCATCGCTGCAGCGCAGGCCAAGGGCCTGATCCTGCGCTTCGAGGCCGAACCCTTCCTGCCGCAGGTGCTGCGCGGGGACCCGGACAAACTGTTCCAGTGCATCGAGTGCCTGATCGACAACGCCATCAAGTTCACCCGTCGCGGTTCGGTCACGGTCCGCCTGGAGGCTACGCGCTGGCAGCCTGATCGCTTCATTCTGCGCGTCGAGGTCATCGACACCGGCATCGGTTTCAAGCGCCTGGACGAAGCCGTGCTGTACCAGCGCTTCTTCCAGGTCGACAGTTCCATGACCCGCGAATACGGCGGATTGGGCATTGGCCTGGCGATCTGCCGACAGTTGATCGAACTGCAGGGCGGTAGCCTCAGCCATCATTCCGAGCCGGGCCATGGCAGTCGCTTCGTGCTCAGCCTGCCGCTGCAGGTGGCGACCGGCAGTGATGGGCAGGAGAAAAGCACCGACAGTTCGTCGGGTATGGCCCTGTTCAAGATCCGGGGGGCGTGATTCACTGATTCCTGACCGATGACCGCCTATTGTCAGGAGGTGCTCGATGGACATCCATTCATTGGCTGAAACCCACCAAGTCACCAATCAACCCCCGCCCCTCGAAGGTCTCAACCTCTATCGCTGCGACCTGCCACTGCAGGCCTGGGTCAGGCATTACGGTGCCGGCTGGGCGCAGATGCGCATCGATGCCTACGGCGCCCTGGCCGGCGGCCCGCTGATGGAGGCGGGTTTTCTTGCCAACCAGCACAAGCCCGTCTTCCACAGCCATGACCGTTACGGCCATCGCATCGACCTGGTGGAGTTTCATCCCGCCTGGCACCTGCTGATGAGAACCGCCATCGAGCATGGCATTCCCTCGCTGCCCTGGCGCGATCCGAAACCCGGCGCGCAGGTGGCCCGGGCGGCGATGAGCTACCTGCATACCCAGGCCGAGCCAGGCAGCGGCTGCCCCCTGACCATGACCTTCGCCAGCGTGCCGGCCTTGCGCCTGCAGCCAGAACTGGCGGATGTCTGGCTGCCAAAGGTGCTGGCCACCGAATACGACCCGCGTAACGTCGGCATGGCGCACAAGGCCGGGGTGACCCTCGGCATGGCGATGACCGAGAAGCAGGGCGGTACCGACGTCCGTGCCAACACCACGCGCGCCTTCCCCACCGGTGTCGGCGGGCCGGGGCAGGCCTATGAACTGGTCGGCCACAAGTGGTTCTGCTCGGCGCCGATGTGCGATGCCTTCCTGACCCTGGCGCAGACCGAGCACGGCCTGAGCTGCTTCCTGCTGCCGCGCCACCGGCCCGACGACAGCCTCAATGCGTTTCAGATCCAGCGCCTGAAGAACAAGCTGGGCAACTGCTCGAACGCCTCCAGCGAAGTGGAGTTTCGCGGGGCGCTGGCGTGGATGCTGGGCGAGGAGGGACGCGGGGTCGCCACCATCATCGAAATGGTCGCCATGACCCGCTACGACTGCATGATCGGTTCCAGCGCGTTGATGCGCCAGGCGCTGACCCAGGCCATTCACCATTGCGCGCACCGCCAGGTCAGCGGCCGCCTACTGAGCGAACAGCCGCTGATGCAGAACGTCCTGGCCGACCTGGCCCTGGAGAGCGAGGCAGCGCTGGCGCTGAGCCTGCGCATGGGGCATGCCCTGGACCACGCTGACGACGACCACCAGGCGCGTTTCATCCGTCTGGTCACGGCGGTGGGCAAGTACTGGATCTGCAAGCGCGCCCCGGCGATGATCAACGAGGCCGCCGAATGCATGGGCGGCGCCGGCTACATCGAAGACAGCATCCTGCCGCGGCTGTACCGTGAAGCGCCGGTCAACTCCATCTGGGAAGGCTCCGGCAACGTGCAATGCCTGGATGTGCTGCGCGCGCTGTCCCGCGAGCCGGGTATCGCCGAGGCGCTGTTCGCCGAGCTGGACGACGGCCGGGGCGACGCCGACCTGAGCCGCCACGTGCTGCAGCTCAAGCAGGCGTTCAGCGACCAGGACGAACTGCCTTACCGGGCCCGGCAACTGACCGAGGACATTGCCGTGGCCTTGCAGGCCCGTCTGTTGCTCGACGCCGGTGTGCCCGCGGTCAGCGATGCCTTCGTGGTCAGCCGCCTGCGCAGCCCGGCGCGGGTCTATGGCGGCCTGCCGCGTGGCGTGGATTGCCCGGCGCTGCTGGCGCGTGCCGCCCCGCATGCGGCCTGAAACCCAGGATGCCAAAGGGGCGCTGAGGTCATCACGGCTTGTGCTGTGACGACCACAGCCCCTAGGATGCAGCACTGCCCGTCAGACAGGATCCCCATCGTGACTCAAGCTTTTGTTGTCGTCGAAACCGCCGAACAGGCCGTCGAACAGTTGGCCGCCCTGCATGAGCGTGCCACTGGCGCGTTGAACCAGGCCCTCAAACGCTACCTGAAGGATCGCATCGAGCCTGACGCCGAGCAGCGCGCGCTGTTCCGCTACCCGGAGTTGCGCCTGACCTACGCGGTCAACGGCGAGGTCCCGGCAACCACCCGCGCCTACGCCAAGGTACAGCTGCCGGGCACCTACAGCGTCACCGTGACGCAGCCGGCGGCCTTTCGCAAATACCTGCTCGAACAGCTCAACCCGCTGATCCGCGACTTCAACGTGACCCTGGAAGTGGGGCTGAGCGACCAGACCATCCCGTACCCCTACGTGGTCGACCAGGGTGACGAGCTGGCCGGTTCCGGGGTGACTGCCGCCGCCCTGGCGCGGGTATTTCCCAGTACCGACCTGTCGGCCACCACCGACGGCATCGCTGACGGCCTGCACGACTGGGGCAATGCCGACCCGCTGCCGCTGGCGCTGTTCGACGCCGCGCGGGTGGATTTCTCGTTGCGTCGCCTGGTGCACTACACCGGTAGTGACTGGCGCCACGTGCAGCCGTGGATCCTGCTGACCAACTACCACCGCTATGTCGATCAATTCATCATGCACGGCCTGGAAACCCTGCGCAGCGATCCGCGCTTCGTGCACATGGTGCTACCGGGCAACGTCATCGTCGACAAGCACATGGATGCCGAAGAGGCGCAAAGCGTGGTGGCCGGTGTGGTCTGGCACCGCTACCAGATGCCTGCCTACCATCTGGTGGCCGAAGATGGCCACGGCGTGACCCTGGTCAACATCGGCGTCGGCCCGTCCAACGCCAAGAACATCACCGACCACCTGGCCGTGCTGCGCCCGCATTGCTGGCTGATGATCGGCCACTGCGGCGGCCTGCGGCAGTCGCAGACCATTGGCGACTACGTGCTGGCCCACGCCTACATGCGCCGCGACGGCATCCTCGACCGCGTACTGCCACCGCACATCCCGATTCCGGCCCTGGCCGAGGTGCAACTGGCGTTGCAGGAAGCCGCTGCACAGATCACCGGCGAGCGGGGCGAGGAACTCAAGAAGCGCCTGCGCACCGGTACCGTGCTGACCTACGACGACCGCAACTGGGAACTGCGCTGGGCCCAGGAGCGGCCACTGATCAACCTGTCGCGTGCCGTGGCCGTGGACATGGAAAGCGGCACCATCGCGGCCCAGGGCTATCGTCTGCGGGTGCCTTACGGGACCCTGCTGTGTGTGTCGGACAAACCGCTGCACAGTGAGATCAAGCTGCCCGGTTCGGCCAATGCCTTCTACAACCGCGCGGTCAGCCAGCACCTGAAGATCGGTATCGCGGCGCTGGACCTGCTGCGCGCCGAGCTGAATTCGCTGCACTCGCGCAAGCTGCGCAGCTTCGACGAGCCGCCGTTCCGCTGACAGCCTGCGGGTCAATACGAAGGGCCACTCTGGTAAAGTGGCCCTTTGTTTTTTCTGGCCAGATTCATGTCCCGCATCCCGCGCCCACCTTCCAAACCTCCTGCCGCACGCCGCCCTGCCCAGGGCAACGGCAGCGCGCCCCGGCGTGTCGCCAAGGCGCGCCCTGCCGAGCCGAAGCTGATCCTGTTCAACAAGCCGTTCGACGTGCTCACCCAGTTCAACGACGAGCAGGGCCGTGCCACGCTCAAGGACTTCATCGACATCCCCGGCGTGTACCCGGCCGGGCGTCTGGACCGCGACAGCGAAGGGCTGTTGCTGCTGACCAATGACGGACAGCTGCAGGCACGCATCGCTGACCCGCGGCACAAACTGCCGAAAACCTATTGGGTGCAGGTGGAGGGCGAACCCACTGAGGCGCAGCTGCAGCAACTGCGTGATGGCGTGACCCTCAACGACGGCCCGACCCTGCCGGCCGAGGCCCGTGCACTTGACGAGCCGACGCTATGGCCGCGCAACCCGCCGGTGCGCTTTCGCAAGAGCGTGCCCACCGCCTGGCTGGAACTGGTGATTCGTGAAGGGCGTAACCGCCAGGTACGCCGCATGACCGCTGCGGTGGGCCTGCCCACGCTGCGCCTGGTGCGGGTGCGGATCGGTCCGTGGAGCCTGGAAGGGCTGGAGCAGGGGCAGTACCGGCAGCTGGAAGACTGGCGCTTCTAGAAGCCAGGGGCCTGCTACGGTTGCCTTGTGGGAGCGAGCTTGCTCGCGAAGCGGACAGTGAGGTCACTGCATCCGCTGAGTGTCATGCAATTTTCGCGAGCAAGCGCGCTCCTGCAAAAAATCGTTCACTGACCTCTGCTGGCGTCAGTTGCGCAGGTGGGTCAGCGGCATTTCGGTGCTGGCCAGCACCTGGTTGAGCACGAAGCTGGATTTCACGCTGGTCACCCCTTCGATACGGGTCAGGTGGCCCAGCAGTAGTTTCTGGTAGTGATCCATGTCCGGCACCACCACCTTGAGTTGATAGTCGGCGTCCATCCCGGTCACCAGACAGCATTCCAGCACCTGGGGCAGGTTGCGAATGTGCTGCTCGAAGTTCTCGAAACGTTCCGGGGTATGGCGATCCATGCCGATCAGTACGTAGGCGGTGAGGCTCAGCCCCAGTTTCTTGCGGTCCAGCAGGGCCACCTGGCGCACGATGTAACCGTCGTCTTCGAGCTGCTTGACCCGCCGCGAACAGGGCGACGGCGACAGGCCGATGCGCTCGGCCAGTTCCTGGTTGGAGATGCGGGCGTCGCGCTGCAGTTCGGCCAGGATGCTCAGGTCATATCTGTCGAGCTTGCTCACAATGTTCTCCTTTATGTTTCAGATTGCGCCAAATTATTTGTCTTAAGTGAAAAATTGCGCAAGTGAAGTTTTATTGAGCAATATTCGCAATCCTTCGCCTCGGCTGCACGCCTATCATTTTCCACAGAATCACTGCCCGGACATCGCGTCCACGGCGACCCGCCCAATCAGGCGCGTCGCGGCCCGCTACCCAACAGGGTAAACCGAGGCCCCCGGGCTGCATCCTGTCCAGAAGACGGTATGAAGTGAGCCGGCGCCACAAGCGTCGAGCCAGGACGAAGTATCCCAAGGGGGCCATCTGGCCCCCTTTTTTGTTTCACGGGTCTGATACAGTGTGGGGCATGGCGCTGGCGCATGTGGCCACGACGTCTCCCGTGAAGATTCCTAGTGAGGAAAGCATGAAATCCGGCATCTGGCAGCTCGCGATCACCAGTCTGTTGTGCTTGAGCCTCACCTCCCACGTCTTGGCCGACGACCGGCGCGATGCCCTCGACGAATTACGCGACCCGCCGCGCCAGCCGAACCCGGCCGAGCGCCAGCAGCAGATGCAGATCCAGCAACAGCAGAACCAGATGCGCCAGGTCGAACGCCAGCAACAGTTGCAGATTCAACAGCAACAGCGTGACCAGCAACGGCAGATCCAGCAGCAGTACGACCAGCAGCGCGATGTGCAGCGCCAACAGGACCGGCAGATTCGCGAACAGCAGGCGCAACAGCGTCAGGTCGAGCGCCAGCAACAGCAGCAGATCCAGCAGCAACAGCGCGAGCAGCAACGGCAGATCCTCGACCAGCAGAATCAGCAGCGGCAGCAACTGCGCCAGAGCCAGAACAACCTGCCGATCCAGGGGCGCCCTGACCAGGTCTGGCAGACCCAGCCGCCGCGCCAGGGCTATTACCAGGACCTGCCGCGCGGCCAGCGGCCCCAGGACCACTGGGCCGGCCGCCCTGACGGACGCGGTGACGGCTGGGGGCCTGGCCCGCGCTACCGGCCGGGCTACTTCATTGACCGCGTGCCAGGCGACTATGCGCGCATTCCCTGGCGGGGGCAGAACTACTTCTATTCCGGTGGCTACTGGTATCAGCCGCAGGGTTCGCGCTATGTGGTGGTAACGCCGCCCTATGGCGCGCGCGTGCGCAGCCTGCCGGACTATTCCCGCGAAGTGTGGGTGGGTGGTTCGCTGCTGTTCCTCGCCGCCGGCACCTACTATGCCTGGCAGCCGGAGAGCGAAGAGTACGTGGTGGTCAACCCGCCGCCGCAGCCGGTGTATACCCAGGCGCCGGCGGCCAACAATGCCTACGACCCGGTGTTCTCGCCGATTGCCGGGCAGACCCAGGAGCAGGTGGAGTTCGACCGCTACCAATGCTACCGCCAGGCCGTGCAGGACACCGGCTTCGACCCGGCCACGGCAACTTACCAACCCGCCCCCGAGGTGCTGGACGGCTACCGCCGCGCCATGGGCGCCTGCCTGTACCAGCGCGGTTATCGGGTCGAATGATCCGCGCTTGGCCTCACCACTTCCTGCGGGTCGGCATGCACCAGCACCTCGGCCAGCGGGTACTGCGCATGAATGGCCGCTGCCGCCTGATCGCAGCGTTCATGGGCCACCGACAGCGTCAGTGAGCCAGGCAGCTCCAGGTGCAACTGAACGAACCACACCTGCCCGGAAATCCGTGTGCGCAGGTCGTGGGCGCCCAGCACGCCGGGCACCTGGCAGGCCAGTTCAAGCATGTGGGCACTGACGTCGCTCGGCAGTTCTTCGTCCATCAGCACCGAAAAGGTCTCGCGGGCGATCTGCACCGCACTCCAGATGATGTAGCCGGCAATGCCCAGGCCGAACCAGGCATCGGCCTGATGCCAGCCCATGGCGCTGAGCACCAGCGCCAGCAGGATGCTGGCGTTGAGCAGCAGGTCGGAGCGGTAGTGCAGCGAGTCGGCTTTGATCGCGCTGGAGCCCGTGGTGTCGATCACGCGCTTTTGCAATCTCAGCAAGGCCACGGTCAGCACCAGCGACAGCACGATCACCAGGATGCCTGGCAACGCGGACGCCAGAGGCTCGGGGTTCTGAATGCGTTCGACCGCCTGCATGGCGATCAGCACACCGCTGACCGCGATGAACAACGCCTGGGCCATACCCGACAGCGCCTGGGCCTTGCCATGCCCGTAGCGGTGGTCATCGTCGGCCGGGCGCAGCGCGTAATGCACCGCCAGCAGGTTGAGCAGCGATGCCGCGCCGTCGAGCAGCGAGTCGGTGAGACCGGCCAGCAGGCTGACCGAGCCGCTCATCCACCAGGCGACGGCCTTGCAGATGATCAGGGTGACGGCCACCCCCAGTGAGGCGCGGGTCGCCAGGCGCAGCAGGCGGGCGTGGTCGGCTTGCGGCATGGGTCAGGCAGCCGGCTTCAGGCCCAGGCTGGCCAGTTGCGAAAGGCTGCCACGGCTCTGGATCAGGCGCGGGTCGTCCAGCGGGATGGAACGACCCAGTTCGTCTTCCAGGATGACCTGCAGCTTGCGGGTGTCGACGCTGCCGTCGGCATTGACCGCTGGTTGCAGCTTTTGCGGGTCGATCTGCGCATGTTCGTTGGGACCGTAATAGATGGCGCCGGTGGCGAAGTCCACACCCAGCGCGATCACCCCGGGAATCACGTAGAACAGCAGGCCCAGGGCATCGAGCACGGCAATCGCCGGGTCGATCTTGCCGTCGATCTGCCCGCGACGGTCGGGATAGAAGATGCTGCCGCAGGCCGACAGTTGGGTGACCAGGGTGGCAGCCAGGACGCCGCCGATCAAACGGGAAGGAATGCGCATGGAAAACTCCTGTAGTGAAGGGGCAACTATACAAGGCATAGCGGGTTGTCGCTGCTCAGACTGCGTCGACGCCTGCAGGTTCTGCGCGAGGCCTCACCATAACGGCATAATGCCTGCTCATGATTGAAGAAAGGATGAACGATGCCGCATGCCAGGCTCGCCGCCCGAGAGGTGTACCAGTTGCTCAAGGATGTGGCGCAGGGCGAGCGCGCGTTGCGGCTGCTCGACGAGACCCAGGGCGCATTGCAGATCGAGATCGACGGCTGGCGCCTGACCCTGCTGCATGAGGGCCGTGTACTGCAGTGCTGTCGACATTGCCAGGCCACGGACGGTCGGCAGGGCTCGCTGGACGACTGGCACCGCAGCGGCACCGACCCACTGGCCTTTCTGAGCGCATGGGAACAGCGGCAGATCGAGCGGCGCCTGTGGGGCTGAGGTCCAGGCCCACAGGCGCCGGTGCTTATTGCCTGGGCTTGATCAGTTGCAATTGCTGGCGATAGTCATCCGTCACCTGCCGGGCCTGGCTGTTGCTGGTGACCACGCGCGGGGTGATCAGCACCAGCAGTTCGGTGCGCTTCTTGCTCTTGCTGGTACTGCCGAACAACCAGCGCAGCCCTGGAATGCGTCCCAGATAGGGCACTGACGAGGCGGTATCGCTGTTGTCCTGCTTGATCAGCCCGCCCAGCAGGACGGTCTGCCCACTCTGCACGGCCACCTGTGTGGACACCGAGCGCGTAGAGATGCGCGGGTTGCCGTTGTTGTCGGAGGCAGCGGAGTTATCGGCGTCACTGACCTGCTGCTGAATGTCCAGGTAGACGAGACCGCCCGGGTTGATGCGCGGCACCACGTCGAGAATGACCCCGGTCTGCACGTATTCGACGCTGCTCAGTGTGGTGTTGGAGACGTTGGTGTTGACCGTGGTCTGGCTGATGGGGATGTTGTCGCCGACCTGGATCTGCGCCTGCTGGTTGTTCATCACCACCAGCGAGGGCGCTGACAGCACCTGCGTGCGGCCATTGGTTTCCAGCGCATGCAGCGCCACCTGCAGGTTGTTGCTGACGAACGAATAGAACAACGAGTCCGTGGCACCCAGCCCCGCCCCGCCGCCGCCGAGCGCACCCTGGCTGCCCGCAGCATTGGCCACCGTGTTGCTTCCGGAGTTGCCGGCCAGCCGGCCCAGGTACCATTGCACGCCGAGGTCCAGTTCGCCGCTGAGGTTGACCTCCAGAATCCGCGTTTCGATCTGCACCTGCATCGGCGCGTTGTCCAGGCGTTTGATGGCCGACTCGATTTCCGCCCACTGCGCGGGGCGGGTGCGGATCAACAGCTGGTTGCTGCTTTTCTGCGCGGTAATGCGGGTGCTGTCATCCAGGCGCTGGCTGGCGCCGGACGGCGTGCCAGCGGTTTCGCCATAGGTGCTGTCCGTGCTGTCAGCCGCTTCATCGCCGCCCTCGGCGTCGGTGTCTGCGTCGCTTTGCTGCAGGCCGCCCTGCAGGTTGGCATTGCCGCCGTTCAGGCCCATGGCCGATGCCGAGCCCATGCCCTGGCCGGTGCCGTTGAAGCCCATACCGACCGAGTTGCCGTTGCTGCCATTGAGCGACGACAGCGAGCGGGTACGCAAGCCGGGAGCGACCCTGGCTGCGCTGTCATCCTTGATCTGGCCGTTGCCGTAGATCTGCCGCAGGTACTTGGCCAGATCGGCGGCCTTCATGTTGCGCACGTCATACACGTACATCTGCGGCTCGTTGCCGCCGCCTTCGTCGATGGTGCGAATCCAGTCGCCCACTTCGCTCAGGTACTGTGGCTGGGCCGAGATCGCCACGATCGAATTGGTTCGTTCGATGGGCATGAAGCGCACCATGCCAGCGGTGGGCAGGCCGCTGTCGGGGCCGAACATTTTCGTCAGCTCCGGCATCAGTTCGGCGACGCTCGCGCGCTGCAGGCCATAGACGCCCACCGACATGCCCTTGAGCCAGTCGACATCGAAGGTATCGATGGTGTCCTGATAGTTGGCCAGTTCATCCGGCGTACCGGCCAGGCTGAGTACGTTGCGCCCAGGGTCGACCAGCAGGAAAGCGTTGTCACGGGCGAAGGGCTTGAGCAGCTTCTGCATCTCCGTCGCCGAGATGTAGTGCAGCGGGAACAGCCGCGCCGACATGCCGCTGGAAGGGCGGGCAACCGGCATCTCGGGGACCAGCTTGCCGGCCACGGCCTGGTTGGCCGGCAGGATCACGTAGCGATCGCCCTGGCGGATCATCGCGTTGTCGGTCCATGACAGCAGGGTTTCCAGAATCGACAGCGCCTGCTGCTTGTTCACCGGCTTGGAGGTGGAGAAGCTGACGTCACCCTTGACCCCCTGAGCGATGCTGTAGTTTTCGTGCAGCAGGTCGCCCATCACGCTGTTGATCACCGCTTCGATGGGCTGGTTGGTGAAGTTGAACACGATATCGCCGACCTCTGCAGCGCCGGCCTTGGTGCTCGACGCCGGTGCCGGGTTGCGTACGAACCGCTGGCTGCCACGCATGATCTGCTGGCGTGGCCCTGCGCTGGCGCTGGGGTTGGCCTGTGGTGCCAGGGGCTGGGGTTCCGATAGCGGCGGGCGCTGTGATCCTGTGCCGTTGAGTGCTTCCTGCATCAGTGCCGGGTCGTTTTCAAGAGGCTCTGGCGTTGTGGCGCAACCGGCCAGTGCAACCGCCGTGGCCAGGCAAAGCAAGGGACTGCGCAAACGGGGAAACTCAGGATAGCGATTGGTCATGGTGTGCGTACGTCTGGAAGGGTAATGGGTCGGGCTTTCGAGGGGGGTGGAAGGCGAAGCAGGGGCAGGCGCAGTTCACGGGTCTGCCCCTCGTGGGTAAAGGTGGCTTGCCGTGCGCTGGCAGCGGTCAGCGTCCAGCCGTTGTCGAGGCTGCTGCCGACGGCCAGTTTCACGTTGCGCTGGTCGGGCATGCGCAGCAGTACCCATTGAGATTGGCCGTCGATGATCACCCCGCTGAGGCTGATGCCATCCAGCGAGGACGCCTGGTGCTTGTCGGCCACCGGGTCGGGTTTGCGGTCCGGGCTGAACATCGATTGCTGCCAGGTCAGGGCCAGGGCTTGCGACGACAAAGGGGGCAGCGCCTTGGGTTTGCTGGCCGGTGCCGCTGCATGGACCTCGCCCGGTGGCAACCAGTTCACTGTCTGCCCGGCGCCCATGGCCAGGCTGATGGCGGTGGCGCTCAACAGGGCGGTGGCGGCCAGCAGCGCCAGGGTCAGGTTGTCGAGTCTCATGCGTCAGGCTCCGTGCCGGGGGCGGATGCCTTGCCTGACTGTTTGCCGGCTTGAGCAGAGCTGGACGCCTGTTGCATGTAGCCACGCAGCAGCAGGTGGACCTCCAGGCGCCCGGCGCCGCCCCTGGCCGGTGCCGAGGTGGCGCGGCGCAGGCTCAGGTTGTCGACGAACAGAAACGGCTGCCCGTATTCGAAGTCGTGCAGCAGCCTGGCCAGGGGCTCCATGGCGCATTCCAGGGTCAGGCTGACTTTCACCTGGCGATAGGGCTCTGCACCGTCATGCTCGGGGGTGATCGGCATGCGCTGCGTGACTTCGCAGCCGGGGCCCTGATCGGCGTGGGCCTTGACCAGGTCGAGGCTGCGTTGCATCAGGTCGGCGGCCACGGCGCTGGGATCTTCGCCGGGCAGCAGGCTGGTGCGGCTGGATGGGTCGCGGCGCGCCGCCTGTAGCTGCTGCTCCAGGCTGTCGTGTTGCTGCAGGATGGCGGCGTAGCGCTGTTGCTGGCCACGCAGCATCTCGGCCTGTTCGTCGAGCGCATTGAGCGGGTCGAGAAACCAGCTTTGCACCAGCAGCCACCACGCCGCCCAAAGTACCAGTGCGAGGACGATCAGCGCCGCGCCGCGGCGCTCCCTGGCGGTCAGCTCACGGCGCATCGGCGGCCTCCTTGTGCAATTGGGCGCGCAGGGAAAAGCGTTCCTTGCCGGTCGCTTCGTCGGGCTGGATGATGCCCTGGAACTGCGCGTCACTCAGGGTCTTGCAGTCTTTCATGCGGGTGATCAGGGCGCTGACCTTGGCGCTTTGCCCGGAAAGCGACACGCCGCCGCCGTCGGTGATTTCCAGTTGCTCGACCCAGGTGTCGGCACCCAGGCAGCCGGTCAGGTCGACCAGCACGCTGGACAGCGTGGGTTGCGCGGCTTTCTGCTGGGCCAGGTAGCGTGCCGCACCCTGCGTGTTGATCAGTTCGCGGCGCAGGTTCTGTACTTGTTGCACCTGCGTGCGCTGCTCGTCGACGCGGTGCTGCATCGTCTCGACCATCGCCGTGCGGGCATCCAGCCAGAGCATCATGCAGCTCACCAGCAACACGCCGCAGGCCAGTGCCAGATAGCCTGGCAATTGCGCACGCGCCGGGCGCGCTGGCCGTTGCTCGGCGGGCAGCAGGTCGATGCCCAGGCGCTGGCCACGGGCGTCATAGCCGTCGACGGCATGCAGCGCCAGCCCTCTGGCCTGGCATTCCTCGAGCGCTGGCTGCAGGCGCTCGCGCAGCACCGCCGCCAACTGCACCTTGGCCAGCGCGCCGTCCTTGCCGATGACCCGGGCCACGTAATGCAGGCGTTCGCGGGGGTAGGGCGTGTACTTGTCGAGTTCGAAGCCGATCACGCTGTGCAGGTCGCGCACGGCGGCACTCGGCAGCATCAGGGTCTGGACCAGCAGCATGTTGGCCGGCAGCAGCAGAACCCGACGTTCATCGGGATGTTCGTCGATCTGCTCGGGCAGCGGCCAGTCCACCAGGCGTTCGCGTACCTGAGGCAGCAGGCGCGTGCGAATGGCGGCGGGCAACAGCGCATGTAGCTCGCCCAGCCAGGCCTGCCAGAGGTGTTGTGCCCGGCTGCCACGCCATTGGCCGAGCAGGCGGGCTTGCAGCGCAGCGAGCTGCTTTGAAAGACGATGCTTCATTCTTGCCAGCGCAGGACCCGATAAGGCCTGACACCCTCCTTCGATGGGTTGAGTAGCAGCGTGACGCTCAGCGTCTTGCTGAAGCCGCCGGGCAATGTCGCCCGGCTTTGTACGGTGATGACCGGCCCCGCCTGAGTGGCGGCCCCGCTGCCGCGTGGCAGATTCAGGGCCTGACGCAACCACGGCGAGGCCTGGCCGGCGACCGGGGCGGGCAAGCCGCTCCACAGGGTCAGGTGCGCACTGGCGCACTGGTAAAGCCGCTGGTCCATGGCCGGCAGTTCGCGCACTTCCTCGATGCTGCGCAGGGGCGGACGCTTGTCGCCACGGCGCTGGGTCAGGGCCTGCGACAGTTGCCCGGACTGTTCGGCCGAACTGCCACAGGCGCGCAACAGCCGGGCGAAGGATTCGGCGGGTGCCGCGTTGACATCCAGCTTCCCGGCTTCGCTGGTCAGGCTCACCGCCAGCGACGCCTGGTCAAAGCGCAGCGCGTGCGCCTGGCCATCGGTTTTCCAGTGGCGCTGCGGGTCACGATCCAGTTGCGCCAGCACGGCCATTTCCACCCCCGCCTCGGCGGCCAGCAGCGCCTGGGTCTGCTGGCGTTGCCACAGCGCCTGGCGATTCTGCGGGTGCACCCAGCCCAGCAGGCCGGCAAGCAAGGTGCCCAGCAGTGCCAGGACCCACAGCACCAGGAGCAGGGCCACACCGCGCTGGTTTGTCATAGCGCGTGCGCCTCCGACGACAGGTCCAGGCGCAGGTCGATGCTCTGCAACGGCCATGGCACCGGCCCCCTCAGCAGTGCGTCGATACGTACGTTCAGCGGCAGCCGCCCCGGCCAGGGCCAGTGATCGAGCCAGTCGGTGGCAACGCCTTGGGGCGAGACGCCGCGATAGCTGAATTGCACGTCCTGTACCTGATGCAGCAGCACCTGGGGCTCCAGCGCCGGCTGCAGGCCCTGATCGCTCAGACGTTGCAGGCTTACCTGCAGGCGCTGCCCTTGGGCCAGCGCCAGGCTGTATCGATACAGACCACCACCCAGGGTGCTGGCGAGCGGTGCATGAAAGGTCATGCTGTGCGGCTCGCCGATGAACACGGGCGCCTGCTCCGACGGCGAGGTCCCGGCCGCCAAGGGCAGGCTCTGGCCGATGGCATGGCGCAGGAAATTCTGCGTCGAACGCACTTCGTCCAGTGCCGCGCTGTAGCGTTCGGCCTTGGCCAGGGCCCGATTGCCGCCGCTGATCGCGCCGGCAATCAGGGTGAGCAGCACGCCGAGCAGGCTCAGCACGATCAGCACTTCCAGCAAGGTGAACCCCTGGGCACGACGCTTCATTGTCCGGCCCCCGAACCCGCACTGCGCACTTGCAGCGCGCTGTAGTGCGCGTGCCGTTTACCGTCGCTGACATCCAGGTCGAGCCGCCAGGCGTCCAGCGGTGCGTTGCCGCCGGGCATGGCGCTGACGTTCAGGCGCCACTTCACGCCCGACCATTGCCCCTCGGTCACGCCGGCCTGCAAGCGGCGCGCGCGGGCCTCGTCCATCAACGAGCGTGCGGTCAGGCTCAGCAGGTCGCTGCGTTGCACCTGCTGCAGGGCGCGGGCGCTTTGCCCGAAGGCCACCACCAGCACGCTGCTGCACAGCGCCAGCACCGCAAGCGCAGCGAGCATTTCCAGCAGCGTGAAGCCGCGCTCGCCGCTCAATTGAGCCTGCGCAACTGAACGCTGCCGTTCAGCCAGTTGATATCGACCCGCCACTGCTTGTCGTTGCGGCTCAGCAACAGATGCCCACCGCTCGACCCGCCATCGGGATAGAACTCGAATGCCGGGCCCAGGCCGTCGGCGGTCTGCAGTTGCACGTGCATGTCGGCGGGCAGGCGATGGGCTTTCTGCTGCGGCCCCTGGAAGCGCCCGTTCCTGAGATCGAAGCGGGTCTGCGCCGGTTGCCCGGTGACGATCGCCTGCACCCGCGCCGCGCGCAGCGCCTGCACCACCTCGCTCAAGGCGCGGTGCTCGCTGGCGGTGTGCAGGCCTTTGCCCACGCCGAAGCCCACCACGCCGATACCGATGCCGATCAGGACGATCACCACCAGCAGTTCGAACAGGGTGAAGCCGCGGGAGCGGGGCAGGGCGCGCATGTTACTGCCAGTTACCGATATCGGCGCGGTAGCCTTCGCCACCGGGCTGGCCGTCCTGGCCGTAGAAGATCAGGTCGAAGTTGCCGTGCTCGCCAGGGAAGCGGTAACCGAAGGCATGGCCGAACGGGTCCTTGAGGTCGGACTCTTTCGCATAGGGGCCTGCCCAGCCTGTGGCATTGGCGGGCTTGCTGACCAGCTGCTGCAGGTTGGCCGGTGGCGAGCCGACATCCAGCGCGTAGCTTTCGATCTTCATGCTCAGGCTGGCCAGCTGTGCCTTGCCGGCGCCGTACTTGCCCTTGTCGACGTTGCCGCCGACCTGGCGTACGACGATGGTCGCCACGATGCCGAGCAGCACGATGACCGCGAGCATTTCCAACAGGGTGAAGCCGCCCTGGCGACGGCCATTGACGGATTTGAATCGACGCATGTGTGTGTCCTCAAATGTTACTGGTCAGGCTCATCAGCGGAAGCATGATGGCCAGCATGATCACCGCCACCATGACCGCCATGACCACGGTCAGGCTGGGTACCAGGGCCGCGAGCATGCGGTCGATGCCACGCTTGGCCTCGACGTCGAAGACGTCGGCGACCTTGAGCAGCATGCTGTCGAGATTGCCGGCCTGTTCGCCGACCTCGATCATTTGCAGGGCCAGTTCCGGCAGCAGTGGTTGTTCTCCAAAGGCTTGAGCCAGCCTGCCGCCACCCTTGACCCAATCGGTGGCTTGCTCGAACTGGGCGCGCAGGGCGTGGTTGCCGCATACCTCGCGCACGATGGTCATGGCTTGCAGCAGGGCCACGCCGTTGCTCAGCAAGGTGCCCAGGGTGCGGGCCAGTCGCGCGGCCTCGATGCGTTGCAGCAACGGGCCGATGACCTTCAGTGACAACAGGCGCCGGTCGTGCCGTTGCCGACGCTGTGGGTCGCGGCGCAGCACCGCGATGCTCCAGACCGATGCCACGATGGCGGCCAGCAGCACCAGGCCGTAGGCGCTCAGGAACTCGCCCATGCCGAGAATGGCCTGGGTGATCAACGGCACCGGAACGCCCAGGTCGCGGAAGATCGGCACGAACTGCGGCACCACGTAAGCCAGCAGCAAGGCCAGCGAGCCGAGTACGCCGACCACCAGGAAAATCGGATAGATCAGCGCGTTGACCACTTCGCCGCGCAGCTTCTGACTGCGCTCCAGGTATTCGCCCAGCTGGCGCAGGGTGTTTTCCAGCGAGCCGCCGGCCTCACCGGCGCGCACCATGCTGATGTACAGGCTGGAAAACTCGCCGTGCTCTTCTTCCAGCGCATGGCTCAGTGGCTTGCCGGCTTTGACCTGTTCGCGCACTCGCTCGAAGACGGCCTGGCGGCGAGGCTCCTGGTTCTGTTTGCCGAGCGTGCCCAAGGCCCGTTCCAATGGTTGGCCAGCGCCGATCAGGGTTGCCAACTGCTGGGTGAAACTGACCAGCGCCGCGCCGTTGAGCACGCGACGCCGCATGGCCGTCAGCCCTTGATGGGTGCCGGCTTCCAGGCTGAGCAGCAACAGGTTGCGCTTTTGCAGGATGGCCGCTGCGGCGTTCTCGTCGCTCGCTTCCAGCGTGCCATGGTGCGTGGCCCCCTCGGCGTCCAGCGCCCGGTACTTGAAATGCGCCATGTCAGTCTCCGCGCGTCACGCGCAGCACCTCGTCGAGGGAGGTCACGCCGGCAACGGCCTGGCGCAGGCCGTCTTCATACAAGGTGCGCAACCCACCCCGTCGGGCAGCCTGTTCGAGTGTCGCGGCATCGGCCTGACGCATCAGCAGGCTACGCAGTTCTTCGTTCATCACCAGCAGTTCGGTGATTGCGCTACGACCATGGAAGCCACCGCCCGGCAACTCGCTGGCCGGGCGGTAGAGCATGATCGGGCGTTGCTCGGTGAAGCGTTCAAGACCGTGCTCGGCCACCAGTTCAGGCGGCGCTTCGAAGGCGATGCGTGTGACCGGGTCAAGGCGACGCACCAGACGCTGGGCCAGGATGCCCTTGACGGTGGAGGCGATCAGGTAACTCTCCACGCCCATGTCCAGCAGGCGGGTGATACTCGCCGCCGCGCTGTTGGTGTGCAGGGTGGACAACACCAGGTGGCCGGTGAGGGCGGATTGAATCGCGATGCGGCAGGTTTCCAGGTCGCGCATCTCACCGATCATGATCACGTCGGGGTCCTGCCGCACGATGGAGCGCAGCGCGCCGGCGAAGTCCAGGCCGATGGAGGGCTTGACCTGAATCTGGTTGATGCCTTCGAGCTGGTATTCCACCGGGTCTTCGACGGTGATGATCTTGCGTTCGGCGGTGTTCAGGCGTGACAGCGCCGTATATAGGGTGGTGGTCTTGCCTGAGCCGGTAGGGCCGGTGACCAGCAGGATGCCGTTGGGGTTTTCCAGCACGTCGAGAAAGTTGGCCAGGCGTTCGCCGTCCATGCCCAGGCTGGGAAAATCGAAATTCACCGTTTCGCGATCGAGCAGGCGCATGACCACCGACTCGCCGAAGCTGGTCGGTACGGTGCTGACCCGTAGGTCCAGCTCCTTGCCTTGTATGCGCAGCATGATCCGGCCGTCCTGCGGCAGGCGCCGCTCGGCGATGTCCAGCCTGGCCATGATCTTCAGGCGCGAAATGATCGCTGCCGATGAACTCGAGGGTGGTGCCTCGGCCTCGTGCAGCACCCCGTCGATGCGGTAGCGCACTTTCAGCTGGCTTTCGAAGGGTTCGATGTGGATGTCCGAAGCGCGTTGTTCGACGGCGCGCTGCAGGATCAGGTTGACCAGGCGGATGACCGGGGCTTCGGAGGCCAGGTCCTTGAGATGCTCGATGTCTTCTTCGGCTCCGCCGTGCTCATCCATGGTTTCGATCAACGAGCCCATGGCCGAGCGGCCTTGGCCGTAGAAACGCTCGATCAGGCCATCGACTTCGCTGGCCAGGCCCACCGACACATACACCGGGGTCTGGCAGGCATAGCGCACCGCCTCCAGCCCATAGGCATTGGCGGGATTGGCGGCCAGCACATGCACGCCATCGGCGTGGCTGCCGATAGGCAGCAACCGGTTGTGACGCATGAAGCGCTCACTCAATACGGGCAGCGTGTCGGTGGGCGGCGGGACGGCATCGGCAACCAGTAAAGGTGCCTCAAGCGTCGAGGCCCAGGCCCGGGCCAGGTCCATTTCCGAGACCAGGCCGAGGCGTGTCAGCAGTTCGGTCAGTGAACTGCCGGGTGATTCCTGCGCGAGTCGCTGTGCCCGTTCCAGATCGACTGCTTTGAGCCCGGCGTTTGCCAACAGCCAGGCACACAGCGCCTCGGCCGAATGCCCGCTCAGGTGCTCAAGATGGACAGGATTCAAAGTATCGGGCACGAGCTAACTTCAAATACGACAAACAGCAGGTGTAGCGCACCTGGTGTTCTTTATTAATGGATGAGTGGGATGTTAGTTCGAGTTGCTGGAAAACTGTTGGGCGGGGCGGCCACGCTTGTTTTCGTCTGCCTGAACTTGCTTCTGTTTTTTACTTTCAACTTTCACGTTTTTTGTTTGTGTCATCAGGGTGCTGTCCGGTGCGCCGGATGCCGAATCCTGAGTGCTGGATTCGGCCGCAAAAGTGCTGGCGGATACGGCAAGCGTCATGGCAGCGATAGCACTAAGCAATGGCAATTTCATATCGTGGTTCTCCAATGTTTGTGACAGCTTTGAAAGGACTGGGCGTGACCGGATCGTCGCTTTCTGCTCACCCTCTGCGGGCTTTTACCCCCTGATTTCATTGGGGATTGGGCGATCCTTGGTCATTTTGCTAAACCTACAGACCTGTAGGTTTTGTGAGAGTTCACCTTGTGTGTCAAAAAATTTCCGGGTTTTTCTATTTGTATATTTTTGTTTGACTTCAACTAAAAATGTAAGTCTTAATTTAAAAGACGCGTGGGTCCACCGCGCACTTAGCTGGCGCAGTGCCAGTAACTTTGGTTCTACCTAGTTTGTTGCCCAAGTTCACGGCGAGTCTGTGCTTGTGCCTTTTTCTGCTCGCAGTTTGCTCTGGAAACTGCGGTATAGGTGTTGTATTGCCATGAATAAAGGCATCCAGCCTGCACGCTGCGACCTTTGCGCACAGGGGATATCTGGAGAGTTTTAATGCGAAGCCGTAAAACGATTGGTGCTCACTCGGCATTGGCGCTTTTGAGCCTGGCCATTGGTTATGCCAACGCTGCAACCACCACCACCCAGGAGCAGTTGGCGGCCCGTGAAGCCCGCGCCGACAAAGAGGCCGAGAAGACCCTGGCGAAGATGACCCAGGAAGAGAAGCTGACCTACATCGGTGGGGTCCTGGGTTGGGACGTGAAGCCATTGTCGCAATACGGCATTCCACAGATCCATGGTACAGACGGCGGCGCCGGCGTTCGTTACGTCAGTGAAGGCAACGATCAAGGTGTGGTTTACCCTGCCGGTCCGAACCTGGCGGCAACCTTCAACCCCCGTCGCGCCATCGACTTCGGTCGTGCCCTGGGCTACGACACGGCCACCGGTGGCTACCAATTCGTGACAGGGCCGGGCATGAACCTGTACCGCATGCCATGGAGCGGTCGGGCGTTCGAATACCTCTCGGGTGAAGACCCGTTCCTGGGCGCCAGCCTCGCTCCTGCGGTGATCAACGGCATCCAGCAGCGCCGGGTCTGGGCTGAAGCCAAGCACTACGCCGCTAACGACCAGGAAACCAACCGCTTCATCCTCAACCAGGTGATGCCGGAGCGGGTGCTGCGCGAGATGAGTCTGCCTGCGTTCGAGTCGGCGACCAAGAACAGCACCGTTGCGATGATGATGTGTGCGTTCCAGAAGGTGAACGGCGAGTACGCGTGTGAAAACAAACACCTGCTCACGGACATTCTGAAAAAGGAATGGGGCTTCAAAGGCCTGGTGCAGAGCGACTACAACGCCATCGTCCATGGCCTGCCCGCCGCACAGGCCGGCAGCGACCTGGACATGATGGGCGGCCAGATGAACAGCAAGGTGCTCAAGCCTTACCTGGACAGCGGTGAGCTGGACATGGCGACCATCGATGACAAGGTTCGTCGCATCCTCAAGAACATCTACCTGTACCAGTTCGACAAAATCGCACCGCTGACCACCCACAACATGGCCAGCGCCACCAGCAACAAGGTCGCGCTGAACATTGCCCGTGAAGGCATCGTGCTGCTGAAAAACCAGAACGACGTGCTGCCGCTGGACAAGTCCAAGGTCAAGCGCATCGCCGTGGTCGGCGACCTGGCCAAATACGCTCCACCGACCGGTTTTGGCAGCGCCTATGTCGATGCCAGCCACTACATCAGCGAGCTGAGCGGTCTGCAACAAATGGCGCCGGGCGCCAAGGTCGAGTTCCTCGACAGCCTGTCGCTGGACCCGGCGGCTTCGAAGTGGACCACCACCGACAGCAAAGGCAACACGGTCGACGGCATGAAGGCCGAGTTCTTCAACAACGCCAACTGGTCCGGCGATCCGTCGAGCGTGCGCATCGACAACCATGTCGATATGGACTGGTCCACCGACGATCTGCCGAGCAATGGCGATGTCAACAACACCTCGATTCGCTGGAGCGGCCAGATCAAGCCGACCATCAGCGGCGACCAGGTGTTCAAGGTCCGCGCCGACGGCGCCGTGCGCCTGTGGGTCAACGGCAAGAAGATCATCGACAACGGCGACGGTGAGAACATCACCTTCGGCAGCATTCCGCCGACCATCCCGGAGTCGGGCAAGATCAAGCTTGAAGCCGGCAAGACCTATGACGTGAAGCTGGAATACTCGCGTCGCGACGGTTACCTCTCCACGCTGGGCGGCCTGGTCGGTGTGCAGATGGCCTGGGCGTCGCTGGCCGCCCCGCAGGATCTGTCGCAGTACGATGCGGTTGTGGTCGCTGTGGGCAACAGCAACGAATACGAAGGTGAAGGCTTCGACCACAGCTTCGACCTGCCCGAGTACCAGAACGAGCTGATCCAGAGCATCGCCAAGGCCAACCCGAACACCATCGTCACCATGCACGGTGGTACCGGGCTGAAGATGAGCGACTGGATCGACCAGGTGCCGGCGGCGCTGCATGCGTTCTATCCGGGCCAGAACGGTGGTCAGGCACTGGCCGAGATCCTCTTCGGCAAGGTCAACCCATCCGGCAAGCTGCCGATCAGCATCGAGCGCAACGTCGAAGACAACCCGCTGTATAAGGACTTCCCGAAGTTCGACAGCACCCGCAAGCTGGTCAAGGAACTCAGCTACAAGAACGACCTGACCATGCTCGGCTACCGTGGTTACGACAAGACCGGCACCAAGCCGCTGTTCGCCTTCGGCCACGGCCTGTCGTACACGCAGTTCACCTACAACAACATCTCGGTCACGCCGGGGGTTGCGGTGGGCAACACGCCAATCAAGGTGTCCTTCGACCTGACCAACAGCGGCAAGCGCGCCGGTTCCGAAGTCGCCGAGCTGTACGTCGGCCAGAAGAATCCGAAAGTCGAGCGCGCGGTCAAGGAGCTCAAGGGCTACAAGAAGGTCTTCCTGCAGCCGGGTGAAACCCGCCGGGTCACCATCGAACTCAATGACCGCTCGCTGGCGTACTTCGATGAGGCGAGCAAGCAGTGGGTCGTCGATGCCGACACCTTCGACATCAGCGTGGGTTCGGCCTCGGATGACATTCGCCTGAACGGCAGCCTGGTCAACCAGTTCCGTCAGGAGCTGTCGACCACCACCAGCAACCCGCTGCCACGTTCGGCACTGAACTCGACCAAGGCGCTACTGCCTGCGGTCAAGACCGGTGGGGTTTTCGACCAGGACGAAAACATCAACGACGGTAACGGCAACGCCGACTATGACGGCAGCACCGACTACTGATTGACCCACGGGCGCCGACTTCGCTGACGGTGAAACGGAACGGGGTGATCCAGCCATGGATCACCCCGTTTTCATTTGGCCTGAATATCCCGCCTGACCTGCGCCATATAGCTTTCGAAGGTCTTGACCAGGTCGACCTGCTCCGGAAAGCGCAGCCATTGCAACTGCAAGCCGTCCATCATCGCCAGGATCTGCCGGATGAGGCTGTCCAGGTCTACGTCTGCACGTACTTCTCCGGTGGTCACCAGGTGGTCGAGGCGCGCGCGCATGCGCCCGTAGATGGTCTGGTAGCGGGTCTGGAACCACTCCCAGGCCGGGTGGCTGTCTACCAGGCTTTCGGCATTGAGAATGCTGAACGCACGAATGACACCAGGCGCCGTTGCATTCGCCCGGTTGATCGCCAGCAGCCCTTCGATGAAGCCGTCCAGGGTCGCTTCGCTCTGGACCTTGTCAAGGACCTTGCGGTTGACCTCATCGCGCCGGGCCAGCACGCCCATGAGCAGAGCGGCCTTGTTGGGAAAGTGGTGCAGTACCCCGGCCACGGAGATGCCGACGTGCTCGGCGATACGGGCGATGGACGCGCCGGCATAACCCTCGAGTGAATACAGCCCAAGCGCCGCATCCAGTAATTCTTCGCGGCGTTTCTGGCCTTTTGGCGCGCGGCGGGTGCGGGGTGCTGACGCTGGTGGGGTGCCTTCCATGTGGATCCTGTGGGTAACGGTTTGCATCTTTATGGTGCAACTTTACGCGAGCCTTTACCCCGGTCGCCAGCCCGGGATTGTCGGACACAGGCAGCGTAGCCGCTTTTAAGCCTGTGCCAGCGGCGTGGGCCGTCAACCCTGGCGGGGCTATGGCCGCAAGCCCCTTGGCTTGAACTGCCGCACCACCTGTTGTGCTCAGGTCGGAACGGGTCAGCGGCTCTCCAGGCGTATACTGCCGCTCTGATTTGGGGGCCTAGATGATTTCTCTACCAATTGACCTCGTACTGCCATCTCTTCGCGAAGCGCTGGCCAAGCGCGACGAGGCTGTCCTGGAAGCGCCGCCCGGCGCCGGCAAGACCACCCGCGTGCCGCTGGCGCTGCTGGATGAGCCTTGGCTGGCCGGGCAGAGCATTCTGATGCTCGAACCCCGGCGCCTGGCGGCCCGCGCCGCCGCCGAGCGGCTGGCCAGCGAGCTGGGTGAGAAGGTCGGCGAAACGGTCGGCTACCGTATCCGCCTGGACAGCAAGGTGGGGCCGAAGACGCGCATTGAGGTGGTGACCGAGGGTATTCTCACCCGCCGCTTGCAGGACGACCCGGCGCTGGAAGGCGTGGGGCTGTTGATTTTCGATGAGTTCCACGAGCGCAGCCTGGATGCCGACCTGGCCCTGGCGCTGAGCCTCAATGGTCGTGAGCTGCTGCGCGATGACCCGCCGCTGAAAATCCTGCTGATGTCCGCGACCCTGGAAGGCGAGCGTCTGTCGACGCTGCTCGATGACGCGCCGGTGGTGCGCAGCGAGGGGCGGATGTTTCCGGTCAGCACGCAATGGGGGCGGCCGTTCCAGCCTGGTGAGTTCGTCGAGCCCCGGGTGGTGCAGACGGTCCTCGACGCACTGGGCAGCGAAAGCGGCAGCCTGTTGGTGTTCCTGCCTGGCCAGGCGGAGATTCGCCGGGTGCATCAGCAACTCGCTGAAGCCTTGGGTGAGCGCCGCGACGTGTTGCTGTGCCCCTTGCATGGCGAGCTGGACCTCGACGCCCAGCGCGCGGCCATCGACCCGGCGCCGGCGGGCAAGCGCAAGGTGGTGTTGGCCACCAACATCGCCGAGACCAGCCTGACCATCGACGGTGTGCGGGTGGTGGTGGACGCTGGCCTGGCGCGAGTGCCGCGCTTCGACCCCGGCAGTGGCATGACCCGCCTGGACACCCAGCGTATTTCCCGCGCCAGTGCCACCCAGCGTGCCGGCCGTGCCGGACGCCTGGAGCCAGGGGTGTGCTACCGCCTGTGGTCCGAAGCCCAGCATGACCAGTTGGCGGCCTATGGCAGCGCCGAGATTCTTCAGGCCGACCTGGCCGGCCTGGCCCTGCAGCTGGCGCGCTGGGGCGTGGAGCCTGGTCAGTTGCAGTGGCTGGACCAGCCGCCCGCCGCCGCTTTTGCCCAGGCCCGCGACCTGTTGCAGCGCCTTGGTGCCCTGCAGGATGACGGGCGCCTGAGCCGCCATGGCCAGGCCATGGCCGAGCTGCCGGCGCATCCGCGCATCGCTCACCTGCTGTTGCGCGGGCACGACCTCGGCCTGGCAGACATGGCCTGCAATGTGGCGGCCCTGTTGGGCGAACGTGACATTCTGCGCGGCGCCGGTGCCGACCTGCACAGCCGCCTGGCCCTGCTGAGCGGCGAGCACAAGGCGCAGCGTGGCGGGCAGGGCGGGGTGCAGCGTGCGCGGCAACTGGCCCGGCAATACCGCAGCTACCTGCGCGGTACGCCAGGCCAGCCGGTCAGCGATCCGCAGGATAGCCGCTGGCTGGGCGCCCTGCTGGCCCTGGCCTATCCGGACCGCGTGGCACGCCAGCGCCGCGCTGGCGGCGCGGAATATCGCCTGGCCAATGGCCGGGCAGCGCTGTTCGGCGAAGCCGATGCGTTGATGAAGCACGAATGGCTGGTGGTCGCCGACCTGGGCAGCCGCCAAGGCCAGCGCGAGGAGCGGATCTACCTGGCCGCCGACCTCGATGAGTCGTTGTTCGACACTGTGCTGAGCGAGCAGGTCCGTCAGGTGGATGAACTGGACTGGGATGAACGCGAAGGCGTTCTGCGTGCCGAGCGGCAGATCAAGGTGGGCGAGCTGGTGCTGTCCCGTGCACCGCTGACGAATCTGGATGACGAGGCGCGTACGCGGGCGCTGATCAACCATGTGCGCCGCAAAGGGCTGGAGCTGCTGCCGTGGACGCCGGAGCTGCGTCAGTGGCAGGCAAGGGTAGAACTGCTGCGCACGCTCGACGTTGAAGCGGGGGTTGAAAGCCAGTGGCCTGACTTGCGCGACGAGGCTCTGCTGGCGACCCTGGAGCAGTGGCTGGCGCCTTATCTCGGCAAGGTTTCGCGGCTCAGCCATTTCGCCCAGCTCGACCTGTCTTCCATCCTGCGCAACCTGTTGCCCTGGCCATTGCCCCAGCACCTCGATGCCCTGGCGCCGCAGACGGTTGCGGTGCCGTCGGGCTCGAACATTCGCGTCGACTACAGCGAGCGGCCTCCGGTGCTTGCCGTTCGTCTTCAGGAGTTGTTCGGTCAGGTGGATACGCCGCGCATCGCCAATGGGCGGCAGGTGCTGAAGCTGCACCTGTTGTCGCCGGCACGGCGCCCGGTGCAGGTGACCCAGGACCTGGCGAATTTCTGGAAGTCGACTTACGGCGAAGTGAAGAAGGACCTCAAAGGCCGCTATCCCAAGCATTTCTGGCCAGACGATCCGCTGGTGGCGCAGGCGACGGCCCGGGCCAAGCCAAGGGGAACGTAAAGCGCCTGGTAAAGGAAAGCTGCCTAGCCCCGGCGATGCCGGGATCCGCCAGCTGCGCCGTATATCTTTACTTCAAGCGAGCCTTTCGAGGTAGCGGGGCGCATTGGGCTCTGGCAGTACGGACAGCACCTTGAGCCGTTGCAGGGTGCGCTCGCGGGCTTTGGCGATGTGGTCGCGCAGGCACGAGCAGGCCGACTCGACCGTTCCGTACAACAAGGCCTCGAAAATCAGGCGATGCTCGACCAGCATCGCTTCGTCGTTGCTGGAATGCAGGGCTTCATGCAGTACGCGACCGACGTTCATGGGGATCTGGCACTGGCGAATGACCGCTGCCATGCGCGTGTTGCTCACCCCGGCGATGCAGGTGACGTGCAGGTCTTGCTCCAGCTGTTCGATGGCTGCCCGGTGCACGTCGCGGCCCGCGGCCTGGGCTTCGATCACGCGCTGCAACATCGCTTCCAGGTCGCTGCGAGACACCTGTTCGACACCTTGGCGAAGAGCATCGGGTTCCAGCAGCATTCGCAGTTCGTAGTCTTGCTTGACGGCCTGGGCCGTCAGTGGCCCGGCCAGCCATTGCGAGTAGGGCTCTTTTTCCACCAGGCCCTTGTCGCGCAGGCGCATCAAGGCTTCTCTGATGACCGCTCGGCTGACGTTCAGCTCTTCGGCGGCGCTCTGTTCGTCGATGCGATAGTGACCGAAGACCATGAAACGGATGACTGTCTGCGCGAGGTGGTCATAGATCCGCTCGCCCAGGGGGCGGTAATCGATGAGGTCGTCCTGTGGCTCCAGGCCCAGCAGCTTGCGGGTCAGGGGTACGCGGAGCGGGGTTTGCGTGGTGCCCTCGGGGTCGATCATGAAGCCCCGGCCATCGAAACGGCGAATGAGCCCTTCTTCATGGAGCAGATTCAGGGCCTGGCGAACCGGTACGCGGCTGGTACCGAAAAGCTCGGCCAGCGGGCCCTCGACCAGCACCAGGCCAGGAACCGTCTGACCGCCGAGAATCGCATCGCGCAACGTGTTGCGAATGGTCTCGTAGCGAGAAGACGGACGCTCTTCCAGGGAGGGTGTGGCAGACATCAGGACGGCTCTCATCAAGCGTGGCGGGGAAGTTTCTCACAAGCAGGGGGGAGATGTGAGCGAACGCCGGTAACACTTCCATGAGCGATCTTGGGGCGAGCTGTTACTGAAAAGCCCAAAATGGATCATTTATTTAAAAATACATTTTTCGAGCCAGGCGCGTTGCGCAAACCCATTACCGCATTCATCTGCCTGTCATAGAGCCTCCCAATCCAGTATGGGACCTAAGGTTCAAAACTTGGCACGCTCAATGCTTCTATAAATGTACTTATTTTTAAAATGTACATTTTGTAGGGTGTGCCATGCGTGTCGATGCTCATTCCCTGGCCCAGCGATTCGCCGAGGGCACGACCGACCCTGTCGAGGTGCTCGACCACGCGCTGCTGGGCGCGGCGCAAAGTCCCGCGGCGTTCATTAGCCTCACCGAACAGCGCGCCCGGCGTGAGGCGCTTGCCGCCCAGGCGCGCTGGCAGGCCGGTCAACCGTTGTCGCCCTTCGATGGCGTACCTGTGGTGTGGAAAGACCTTTACGACCTGGCCGGCTGCGTTACCACGGCCGGGGCCAAAGTGCGCATGGGCAACCCCCCTGCATCACGCGATTGCTCACTGGCCGTGGCGCTCAGCCGTGCCGGCATGGTGTGCGTCGGCAAGACCAACCTCAGTGAGCTGGCGTACTCCGGGCTGGGCTTGAATCCGCATTTCGGAACCCCGGCCAATCTGCGCTTCAACGGTGAGCTGCGTGCCCCGGGTGGGTCGTCTTCGGGTTCGGCCATCGCCGTTGCCCATGGCATCGCGCCTGTGGGCATGTCTACGGATACTGCAGGTTCGATCCGAGTGCCTGCCGCGTTCAACGGCCTGGTGGGCTATCGAAGCAGCGCGAAGCGTTATTCGTTCGACGGCGTGGCACCGCTGGCCAGCTCGCTCGACTCGCTGGGGCCGATTACCCACAGCGTTCGCGACGCCATCGTGGTGGATAACCTTTTGCTGGGCAACCGCACTGGCATGCCGCTGGAGGTGCCGGGCCTGCCCATCGCCGGGGTCCGGCTGTGTGTGGATGTCGAGCTGCTGCGTGATGTGCGCATCCAGGCTGAAGTCAGTGCCAATCTTCTTGCTGCGCTGGAGCGCCTGGCCTCGGCAGGCGCCGTGATCGAGCGCCGGAAGGTGCAGGCTTTTCAACAGGCACTGGAGGTCATCGAGCAGGTTGGCTGGCTTGGCAGTGCCGAAGCCTTTGCTCTGCACCAGGCGCTGCTCGACAGCCCGGATGCCGAGCAGCTCGACCCCCGCGTGCGCCAACGGCTTGAGGCTGCGCGAGCCTACCCGGCCAGTAAACAGGTGCGCTTGTACCAGGCTGCCCAGGCCCTCAAGGCACAGATGGCCCGAGAGCTGGATGGGGCGTTCCTGGTGACCCCTACGGTCGGTCATGTTGCGCCGCTTCTGGCGCCTCTCGAAGAGGACAACGAGCTTTTTGTGCGCACCAACCTGGCGACGCTCAGGCTGACCATGCCCGGCAGCATGCTGGACATGCCCGGCGTGGCGATCCCCAGCGGTATCGGAGAGGCAGGGCTTCCCACCAGTTTCCTTCTTTCAAGTTTCAGCGGAAATGACCCGCAACTGCTGCGTGCCGCCCTGGCGATCGAGCCTTTGGTGCGAGGTTGGAGCTGAAGGCCGCCCGGCGGGCAGGCCATTGCGGTGCGCGTTTATTTGAATGAAAACGAGGTATGCGTCATGGCAAAAGAAATCTTTGTATCGATTGGTGTGGATGTCGATGCGGTAGCGGGTTGGCTCGGCTCTTACGGTGGCGAGGACTCGCCGGACGACATCTCTCGCGGGCTTTTTGCGGGTGAGGTCGGCTCTTTGCGCCTGCTCAAGCTGTTTGCCAAGTACGAGCTGCGCACCACCTGGTTCATCCCCGGCCATTCGGTGGAAACCTTTCCTGAGCAAATGAAGGCGGTGGTGCAGGCCGGTCATGAGGTGGGGATTCATGGTTACAGCCATGAAAACCCGATTGCGATGACCCCCGAGCAGGAAGAGATCGTGCTGGACAAGTCGATCGAGATCATCACCCAGCTTTCGGGCAAGCGGCCCACCGGTTATGTGGCGCCGTGGTGGGAATTCAGCAACGTCACCAACGAGCTGTTGCTGAAGAAGGGCATCAAGTACGACCACAGCCTGATGCACAACGACTTCCATCCCTACTACGTAAGGGTCAAGGACAGCTGGAGCAAGATCGACTACAGCCAGCACCCCGATACCTGGATGAAGCCCCTGGTGCGCGGTGAAGAAACCGATCTGGTCGAGATTCCGGCGAACTGGTACCTCGACGACCTGCCACCCATGATGTTCATCAAGAAGTCTCCGAACAGCCACGGTTTCGTCAATCCTCGCCACCTGGAGGAGATGTGGCGTGATCAGTTCGACTGGGTTTACCGCGAACACGACTACGCCGTATTCCCCATCACCATTCACCCGGACGTTTCGGGTCGACCTCAAGTGCTGCTCATGCTTGAGCGCTTCATCGAGCACATGAAAAGCCATGAAGGCGTGCAGTTCGTAACCATGGACGAGATCGCTGACGACTTTATTCGGCGGCAACCCCGCAAACGTTGAGAGACGTTTGGGTTGACCCATTCATAGGCGCAACAGAAACAAGAGAAATGCCGATATGACCACTACACAAGCCACCACGGCGACGTCAGTCACTGAGTCCGCTGGGGCATGGAAGCCGGTACAACTGCAATCAGGAGACGTCAAATACGCAACCTGGATTGCCTTCTTCGCGTGGGTTTTCGCGGTATACGACTTCATCCTGTTTGGCACACTGCTACCGGTCATGGGTGGGCATTTCACTTGGAGCGAAGCGGAACAGGCCGAAATCGCCACTTGGGTGGCGGTGGGCGGCGCGGTCATCGCCTTCGTCGTCGGTCCACTGGTGGACAAGATCGGCCGACGTGGCGGGATCATGTTCACCATCGGCGGCACTGCCCTTTGTTCTGCGCTCACGGCCATATGCGCCGGGATGGGCAAGGGGCCGCTGATTGCGGTTCGTTCGGTCGCAGGCCTGGGGTATGCCGAGGAAGCGGTAAACGCGACCTACCTGACCGAGGTCTACGCAGCGTCCACCGATCCGAAACTGATCAAGCGCCGGGGGTTCGTCTACAGCCTGGTGCAAAGTGGCTGGCCGGTGGGGGCGTTGATCGCGGCAGGCCTCACGGCGCTGTTGCTGCCGCACATCGGTTGGCAGGGTTGCTTCGTGTTCGCCGCGGTGCCTGCCCTGGTCGTCGCGATCCTGGCGCGCAAGCTCAAGGAAAGCCCGCAGTTCCAGGTGCTGCAGCGTATCAACCAGCTGCGCAAGGCCGGTGACGAATCTGCCGCCCGCAGCCTTGCGCACGAGTATCACGTCGATTACGACGAGCATGCGAAGGCGGGTGTGGCCGCCGCATTCCGAGGCGCTGCGCTGCGCCCGACCCTGGTGCTGAGCCTGGCGATTCTCCTCAACTGGTCGGCCATTCAGGTGTTCAGCGTGCTGGGAACCTCAGTGATCGTCAGTGTGCACAAGCTGTCGTTCGAGAATTCACTGTGGATCCTCGTGCTGTCCAACCTGGTGGGCTTCATCGGCTACCTGGTCCACGGTTGGCTGGGGGATCGTATCGGTCGCCGCAACACCGTCGCGCTGGGCTGGATGTCGGGTGGGCTGGCGTTCTTCGCCATGATCCAGGGCCCCAGTGACCTGGTGACCGTGGTGGCGCTGTACAGCCTGGGTCTGTTCTTCCTGACCGGCCCGTACTCCGCCCTGTTGTTTTTCATGGGCGAAAGCTTCCCCACCAGTATCCGTGCAACGGGCGGGGCCATCGTGCATGCCATGGGTCCTATCGGCGCCATCGTCGCCGGCCTGGGCATCACCAGCGTGTTGACGGCCGGTGGCCAGTGGCACAGCGCGGCGCTCTGGTTCGGCGCGCTGCCTTGCTTCCTGTCGGGCCTGGTGATGTTGGCGGCCCGTCACGTCGAACCCCGCTCAGTCAAATGATTCATTCAAATAACCGGGAGCGTAATCATGTCTCAACCCGTGGCCTTGATCACCGGAGCGGCCAGCGGTATTGGCCAGGCGGTGGCAGTCGCCTATGCGAAGAAAGGTGTGCGTGTCGTCGGCGGCTATCTGGCGGGTGACCCACATGACCCTGCGCAGACACAGCAGCTCGTCGAAGACGCTGGCGGCGAGTGCTTGATGATGCCCATGGACGTTACCGACAGCGCGTCGCTGGAGGCCATTGCCGCAGCAGCCGTCGAGCGTTTCGGGCGGCTCGACTATGCCGTCGCCAACGCCGGGCTGTTGCGCAAGGCGCCCCTGCTGGACATGTCGGACGAGCAATGGGACGCCATGCTCAACGTCGACCTGACGGGCGTCATGCGTACGTTCCGCAGCGCCAGCCGCCATATCGGCGAAGGCGGCGCCCTGGTGGCGATCTCCTCGATCGCCGGCGGCGTGTATGGCTGGCAGGAGCACGCGCATTACGCCGCCGCCAAGGCGGGCGTTCCAGGCCTGTGCCGCTCCTTGGCCGTAGAGCTTGCGCCCAGGGGCATTCGCTGCAACACCATCATCCCGGGGCTGATCGAAACCCCGCAGTCGCTGGATGGCAAGAACTCGCTGGGGGCCGACGGCCTGGCCAAGGCCGCCAAGGGCATTCCCCTGGGGCGCGTTGGGTGGGCCAGCGAAGTGGCCGATCTGGTCTGCTACCTGACCGGGCCTGAGTCGAGCTATATCACCGGGCAGAGCATCATCATCGATGGCGGCCTGACGGTGCGTTGGCCTGAGTGAAACGACACTACGCCGCATGACGCCATGCGGCTTGGAGGGCATTGAAAAATGAAGCCATTGCAAGATCGACGTGCGGTCATCACCGGTGCCGGCAGCGGTATCGGTGCGGCGATTGCTGTTGCCTATGCCGATGCCGGTGCAAGGCTGGTGTTATGTGACCGCGACGCGGAGCGTCTGGCGGTGATCGCCGGGCACTGCCGTGCCCGTGGCGCCCCAGTGACGCCATGCGTGGCGGACGTGGGCAGCAGGGAAGGGGCTCAGGCAGGAGTGGATGCCTGCATCGAGGCCTACGGTGGCATCGATATTCTGGTGAACAACGCCGGCATGTTGACCCAGGCGCCTTGCGTGGATCTCACCCAGGCGATGTGGGACGAGATGCTGCGTGTCGACCTGACCAGCGTCTTCGTCGCCAGTCAGCGGGCACTGCCGCACATGCTGGAGCAGAAATGGGGCCGCATCATCAACATCGCTTCCCAGCTGGGTATCAAGGGCGGCGCGCAACTGACTCACTACGCCGCAGCCAAAGCAGGGGTGATCGGTTTCACCAAGTCCCTGGCGCTGGAGGTGAGCAAGGACAATGTGCTGGTCAACGCCGTCGCGCCGGGGCCTATCGAGACGCCGCTGGTCGATGGCCTCAGCCAGGAGTGGAAGGCGGCCAAGTCCAGGGAACTGCCGCTGGGTCGATTCGGCAGGGCCGAAGAGGTGGCGCCGATCGTGGTGCTGCTCGCCTCCGAGCCTGGTGGCAACCTGTTCGTCGGCCAGACCCTCAACCCGAATTCGGGCGATGTCATGCCGTGAGGTGAGCGATGTGTGGATTGTGTGGCCTGATCGGCGAAGACACGCACTGGAGCGACCCTATCGACACCAGCCTGCCCGGCCGACGCGAGCGGTTGCGTCGTATCGCGGCGATCAACCAGGTGGTCGCCCCTTTCCGGCTCAAGGTCAGCGATGTTCAGGGCGCGTCTTACCTGGTACAGGGGGCGACCGGCAAACAAGGTGTCGCCTCGGGCCTGGAACAGCTCTGGCAGACAGCCGAAGAAATTCTTGGGCGTCGCCTCGACCCCCTTGACCCGCGAATTCTCGAACATCTGGAAATGCCCGCATGAGTCTGCAGATCAACGTACTGACCGGTTTTCTGGGCAGCGGCAAGACCACCTTGCTGCAGCGGGTCCTGGCCCATGAAGAGATGGGCGAGACGGCCCTGCTGATCAATGAGTTCGGCGAGGTCGGGATCGATGATCTGCTCGTG
Organism: Pseudomonas sp. DTU_2021_1001937_2_SI_NGA_ILE_001; assembly: GCF_032463525.1. Classification (NCBI taxonomy): domain Bacteria; kingdom Pseudomonadati; phylum Pseudomonadota; class Gammaproteobacteria; order Pseudomonadales; family Pseudomonadaceae; genus Pseudomonas; species Pseudomonas sp. DTU_2021_1001937_2_SI_NGA_ILE_001. Next base: position 4,600,579 of record NZ_CP135971.1, read on the forward strand.
CAGGAAATCGCGCCCAATACGGTGTTGCTGCCGAGTGGCTGTGTCTGCTGCTCGATCAGGGGCGATCTGAAGCAGGCGCTCATCGACCTGCACGACAAGCGCAGCCGTGGCCTGATACCGCCGTTTCGCCGAGTGCTGCTTGAGACCACAGGCCTTGCCGACCCGGCGCCGATTCTTTCTACCTTGCAGCGTGACCCGCAATTGCGTGGCCGCTATCACTTGGGACTGATCGTCACCGTCGTGGATGCTCAGCATGCTGCGCTCCACGAGCGCATCCACCCCGAATGGCTGGGCCAGGTGACGGCGGCCGATCGACTGCTGGTGAGCAAGGCCGATCGGGTATCGGTTGAGGTGCTCGAGCAGGTCACTGCCCATCTTCAATCGCTCAACCCATCCGCCTCGGTGGCGCTGGCCAGTGGCGTCGGTGAGGGTGACGAGCAGCTTCTGGGTGAAGGACTCAGGAGCCCTGAGCCTGATGACGAGGTCGCCAGGTGGCAGCTGTTCGCACCCACCCGACAGCCGCAGCATGGCGGGGCCCAAGTCTGTGCCCTGGAGTACGACCAGGCACTGGACTGGCTGGCCTTCGGGGTTTGGCTGTCGATGCTGTTAAGATGCCACGGCGAACGCATTCTCCGGGTCAAAGGGATTTTGGATGTAATGGACTGCGAACAACCTATCGTCATTCACGGTGTCCAGCACTGCCTGCACACGCCGGTGCATCTGAAGGCGTGGCCCGGCGGTGAGCGGCGCTCGCGCCTGGTCATCATCGTGCGCGATCTGGACACCCGGCTGCTGCGTCGATCATTCGAAGCTTTTGTGCAGCGTCTGGGGCGAGCGGCATGAGCGGTCCCGTGACCTTGAGGGTATTGGGCACCTCCGTGACCCTGCTCGAGTCGATTCGCCTGCGCGCCGAGCGAGAGCTGGGCATTCGTATCGACTATCAGGTGCATGACGTACAGACGGTGCAGCGCATTGCCTTGATGCATCCGGAAAGCTACGACCTCTACGATCAATGGTTCCACAGCATGGACTTCGTCTGGCCTGCCGGTGCCATACAGCCCATTGATATCCGGCGCGTCGCCCTATGGGATGAGATCAATGACCTGGCCAAACGTGGCAGGCTGCATGCCCACGACACTCTGGGCGGTGGCAGCCTGCCCTGCGATCGCCTGTTCGTTCAGCACGATCGCAGCCTGGCCAACCGCCCCAGCGACTTCATCAGCATGTTGCCGCTGACCCACAATGCGGACAGCTTCGCCTACCGACCCGACCTGCTACCCCCTGGATTTTCAATCGATAACGAAAGCTGGTCCTGGCTGGTCGACCCCGCCTGGTGTGGCCATGTGGCCTTGCAGAGCGATGCGGCAATCGGTGCGCTCGATGCGGCGCTGGCCGTGCAGGCGAAAGGCCTGGCGAGGTTCGACGTCTTGGCCAACCTGCGCCTGGAAGAGATCGACGAGCTTGCCGAGGTGCTCATCAAGCTGCAGCGCCAGGGCCATTTCGCGGCCTTCTGGTCGGATGACCGTGACGCGGGCAAGCTCATGCTCGGCCCCAAGGTGCACATCGAAAGCCTGTGGTCGCCGGCGCTGATGCAACTGCATCGCGAGGGCATTCAATATCGCCAGGCGGTGCCCAAGGAAGGCTACCGGGGCTGGTTCGGCGGCCTGTCGCTGTCTCGTGCTGTCGAGGGGCCCGTGAAGGATGCAGCCTATGCCTACCTCAACTGGTGGCTGGCCGGCTGGGCGGGGGCAATGATGGCACGGCAGGGGTTCTACATTTCCAATCCATTGCGTGCTCGCGATCATTTGTCGGCCGCAGAATGGGATTACTGGTACGAGGGCAAGCCTGCCAGGGAGCAACTGCTCGGCAGTGATGGCGAGCCGCTCATCGAGCCAGGGCAGATCCGAGAGGGCGGCTCGTATGCCGAGCGAGTGAGCCGAATCAGCGTCTGGAACTCGGTGATGGACGAGCATAACTACCTGGTCCGCAAATGGGCGGATTTTCTCAGGGCCGGGCGATGCTAGCCTGGTGATTCACCACGTTAGTCTTGCCTGACCAGCTCGACCCGACGGTTTTGCGCTTTACCCGCTTCGCTGGCGTTATCGGCCACTGGAGCGCTTTCACCAAAGCCGGTGGCTGATAAGCGGGTCGCGTCGATCCCCTGGGCGACGATGGCAGCTACCACGGCCTCTGCGCGTTGGGCTGAAAGCGTCTTGTTATGCGCAGCGTCGCCGGTGTCGTCGGTATAGCCGTTCACTGCCAGTTTCAACACTGAGTCTTGCCTGAGTAACTGCACGACTTGCTGCAGTTGTGCTTGCGAATCAGGCAGGATGCGGCTCTGGTCACTGGCGAAATTGACGTGCAAGACCGCCTTGCCCGATTGCTCCAGCTGCGCGCCGAGTTCCTGTGCCGATAACAGGCTGGCGGTGATTTGCAATGGTTTGCTTTCGGCGATCAGCATCCCGGCGCCAAACGCGTAGCTGCACAGGTGAATCCATATGTCGCGGTCGCCACGGTGAATGACGAACACCTGTGTCGCGTTGTTCCAGATATCGCCCAGGCCGCTGTTGTATTTCATCGCGAAGTCGCGCGGCCATTCCTTGATGCGTTGGCTGGCCTCTTCCGGGATTTTGCCGTCGAAGATCTTCTTACCGCCCAGCGACGACACCACGGACTCGACATTGCGCTGCAGTTCGAGGTCAGAGAACGCCTTGCCCTGTGCGGCGTCGATATGCGCCGACCAGACTTTGCCTTCGACAGCCTCCAGGCGGTCGCCTGTCCAGAAGGGAATCTGATCGAAGTCCGAGGTATCAGGCGTGGTCGCCACGACATAGCCCTTGGGAAGCGCAAGGTAGGGAAATGCCCCCAAGGGGGTGGTCGATACCGGCAGGCTGGCGGCCTCGAATGCTCGATTGTTGCTTGCCTGCGCGCCAGGCGAGGACAGCACCGCCAAGCCCAGCACAATGGAAAGTATGGGTATCACTACAGTGGTTTTTTTAAAGTTCATCGTTCCGAAACTCTCGGCTGCAAGACGTCATGCATGACCCGCTGAATAACAGGTCGGCGGTGGCGGTTATAAAACCGGCGAGAATGAAACCCCGCAATAGTACAACTGCCCTATTGCAGGGTTCGTGATGTTGCAACAGGGTCAGCCTATTCACCCTGCATGGCTGATATCGAAAGGTATAGTGCAGATGTACTAGTTCATGTGTTCTATATCTTAAGTCGCCTGGGTCAGAGATGATCGAGCCGTGTTCTCATCGATCTGAACAGGCTGTACTTGCTGATATGAGTTGTCGAATTGTGGTGGCGGATGAGCACCCGCTCTATCGGGAAGGAATGATAGGGCTATTGGAATGCCTGTTGCCGGGCGCAGAAATAAGGCAGGCGGGAACACTGGAGGATGTCTACACACTTATGGCCGGCTGGAAGCCAGTCGCTCTGTTGTTTATCGAAGTGCGTCTGCCAGGGCTATGCTCTCTTAAAGGGCTGGAAAAACTGTGTCAGGAAAAAGGCGCTACCCGAATTATTGTTGTTTCTGCCGTTGATGATAGCCTGGTGGTCGCACGAGTGATGGAAACGGGCGTCAATGGATTCATTGGCAAGAACATGGCGCCTAAAGACGTGCGTAAAGCGATCAGGGATATAAATAGTGGCCAAGTAGTGGCGTGCTATGAGCCGAGTGATACACCGCTGCTCGAAAGCGATGAAGTTCCTCGCAAGCTGACGTCAAGGCAGCGAGAAGTCTGGCACCTGATCGCGCAAGGAAAGACCAACAAGGAAATTGCCGCCGAACTGGCCATTTCTCCCTACACCGTGCGTATTCATGTCTCCTCGTTGATTCGCGCCTTGAATGTGCCCAACCGCGCAGTCGCCGCAGTGCGTTTTGCGGACCGCGACGCCTGTTAGACCTCGTACGAAAACCGGCTGCGTTCGATGGATTTGGCCTGCTCGAGCAACACACTGCGCAATTCAGGTGGACGCACGGGCTTGGCCAGCACCGAAATGTTCAGGCTGTGCAGCGATTGGCGAATACGTTCGATCTCGTGTCCGGTAATCACCAGGGCAGGTACTTCCCGGCCGCGTCGCTCACGGATCGTCGCGATGCATTCGGCCCCCGAGGCTTTGGTGCCCAGGTCGAAGTCGGCAATGATGATGTCGCAGTCGGCGTCCAGGATATCCGCATCCGTGTGGACTTCGACCACGCAACCCCATTTCTCCAGCAGGGCCTTGGTCGCCATGGAAACGTTGGCATCGTCTTCGATCAGGCATATGCGTAGACCATGGAGGCGTTCTTGCGGGCTCTTGACGCGCGGGGCCAGCGGCTGGGCAGCGACCTGCTTCAATCCCGTGATGGCCACCCGGGTACCCCGCTCGGGCGTGGAGCGGATATGCACGTTCACATCGAGCAACTGGCTGATCCGCTTGACGATGGACAGCCCCAAACCCAACCCTTCGACATCCTTGTCGCGCGTGCGGCGCACTCGATAGAACTCCTTGAAGACCTCGGGCAGGTGCTCGGCGGCGATGCCGCAGCCTTTGTCATAAACCACCACGGCCAGGCCGTTGGCCTGGCGCCGGGCGCCGATCAATACCGGTTTGCCGGGGGCGTACTTGATCGCGTTGGACACCAGGTTCTGCACCATGGTGGTCAACAGACCGGCATTGGCATCGACCCAGTGTTGGCAAGGACGCAGGCGCATCTCGACACCTGCCCAGCGTGCGGCTTCGGTGTTCTGCTTGACCACATCGCGCAACAGCTCATCCAGACTCAGCGGTTCAGACTGTGGTTCCAGCTTGCCGTTGTCGAGGGTGTAGATGTCCAGGATCGAGCGGAACAGCTGCGAGACGGTGTGCAGCGAACGGTCGATGTTATCCACCAGACGCAGTTCCTCGCTGCCGAGCCTGGCGTCGCGCAGGCAGGCCGTGAACAGGCCGATGGAATGGATCGGCTGGCGCAGGTCGTGGCTGGCCTGGGCGAGAAAACGGGATTTCTCCTGGTTGGCAGCGATGGCTTCTTCCGAGGCGAGACGTGTGCGTTTGAGCAGGATATGCGCGTAGGCCGGCACCACGACGGTGGTCACGATCAGCATCAGGAACAGGTAGGGCTGAGAGCGCCAGAAGGGGTTGAAGAGGAAAATCACCACCAGGGTGGCAAGTGCGATCGCCGTGGCCAGGGCCAGATAATGCGAGCCGAAACGCATGCCATTGCCCAGCGTCACCCACAGCAGGGCGGCGTAGATGGGCAACGCGCCTTCGCCGCCCAGCACCATGGCGAAGGCGATGCCGGTGTAGTCATGCAGCATGGAGAACAGGCGGCGCCAGAAAAAATGCCCGGGCCAGCGCTTGATCGCCATGCGCAGGAATATCGAGGCAATGATGAAGGTCGAAATATACAGAATGATGGGAAGGTACGTCGCCGCATCAGCAGGGCGCAGACCGCTCAGCACCACCATGTATAGCAAGGCGCTGGCACTGACGGTCAGTCGCAGGCTGGCCTGATTGAGTTCGCTGTTCTGTTCCACGCTTACGACCTCAGGGTCATGGGGAGGCATCGCCGGATGTTGCTCCCTTGAGCGCGGCAAGTGAACTTTGGCCGCCGGGCTCTAGGGACCCTGGCGGCCGGGTGGGAGGGAGCGCATCAATACAGCCGGTAGTAGTCCACCACATCGTCGATGAAGTAAATGATCAGCGTCGACCCGGTGGCCTGGTTCGGTGCTTTTTTCGTTCCCGTCACGCTGCTGACGTCCTCGGCGACACCCTGTGCCTTGGACACCTGCGCGGAGGCGTCGTACATCTTCAGGCTCGTCTCGGTCGACACATACTTGTGCGCCAGAGTCATGTATTTCTCCAGCCCTTCTTCTTTTTTCTCATAAGTCCAATTGGAACCGTTACTGCGACTGGTCGAGTTAAGTTCTTCTTGGGAGGGCGCGCCGAACAGTTGCATCACCTGATTCTTGGTGGTTTTTCCCGGAATCAGGGTTTTCTTCAAATAAGTGATCTCGTACTTTTGTGCACCTGGATTCAATGAATTCATCAAGCCGTCCGTATTGGCGCAGCCCGACAAACCGACGGCCAGCCAGCACAGCATGAATCCGATGCCGAGTATTTTTCCATGATTGACGTGCATAGACTTACCTTGATGTGTATTCAGGGGCGTTGTTATTGGCCCGCATTCAGGCAGCAGGCCTTCGAGATGAGCGCTGTATGTTTATCGCCGGCAACAGCCACGCGTGTGCCTGTTCACTGAGGTAATGAACAGGCGCCGGGTTACTGCGCGAGCTGGATAAAACAGCGTGTTCGGACCGTTGTGAGTTTATGAGCGGTACAGGGAGGGGCGCCATAGTACAGGTGTGCTATGGACGGTCATTTAAGGGCTTTCTAGCATGGCGTGATAACTAAGCATTGCCTCCCGGGTTCGATAAGTTGTCGAGTTGTGGTGGTGGCATTTTAATATTTAATAATGATTGGAGTTGTAGCATGAAGCCCTGGGTCGTCCTTTTCCCCGTCCTGTTGTTGTCTGGGTGCGCCGGTTCGCCCTTGGGTAATCTGCTCACGAACCAGCGTTACCAGACCACATCGGACATCACCGCCTCATGGGTAGGCGCCTCAGAGGATGACCTGGTGACTTCATGGGGCGCGCCAAAGAACAGCTATGCCTTGAGCGATGGGTATTCGAAGATCATCGGCTACGACTATGTCTGGCTGACCAACGCCAGTCGTTCGGCAGAGTGGGGTTATGTGCCTGACTACGCCCGTTGTGAACAGCGCTTCATGATCGAGCGGGGGATGGTTACCCGTTGGTATTCGTCCGGCGACTGCCCGAAACGACCCTCGGGAGCCAAGTTGATTCCCGCGAGCACGCCGGTGCCCAAGCCCACGCTGTAACCCTCGCTGCCAGGTCTTTGCGGCGTCATCGACTGTCAGCGCAGGTAAGTTTCAGGTATCGGTTTTTTCCGGCCAGCCATTGCCGCTGGGAAAAATCCCGAACTGCGCCGCCGCGGCCGCACGCGTGGGGACCCCCAGGGACTTGAGCAGCGTGGAAACATGGATGCGTACGGTAAAGGGCGAAATACCCAGCAGCTTGGCGATTTCCTTGTTGGTCTTGCCAGCGGCAACCAGGCTCAGCACTTGCTTCTGACGCGCAGTCAGTGATGAGAGGCTAGGGTCCAACAGCGGATTTTCAGGGTTGTACTTGACCACCACCTCGCCTTCCCGGATGGCCTGAATGGCGTCGGCAATACCCGTCGGGTCGACATTCTTGCCGATGAAGCCGTCAGCTCCCTGGTCGATGACCTGCGAGATGATCTCCGGGTCGTCGACCATCGAGACGACGATGATCGATGTGCGTTTGAACTCGCTGCGCAACTGACCAATGACCTGCATGGAGGTGAGCCCGGGAAAGCGCAGATCCAGAATCAGCGAATCGACTTCCGGGCCCGAACGCGCGAGTGCCAGGACTTCATCCAGGTTGCCCGCCTGCTCGATCAGCGCGTTGGGTATGAGCCGCTCCAGGGTCTTGAGCATCCCTTCGCGAAACAGAGGGTGGTCATCTGCCACTATGATTCTGTGCGTCATGCTCAAGGCCAATTCACCGCAGGGTGGGCGTATCGTACCGCAACTGTAACATCCGGTTTCAGATTTGAAGCGGCTTGTGCCTCGGAGACTTGCCATGCCCCTGATGGAAAAGAACAGCGAGCTTGACCAAGCCACCTTAAGGCTGACGGTCAGCACCTGTGCTTCGCTGTACATCTTCGTGGTGGCTTGCCTGCCTTCCAGTGACTTCGCCACTTATGCGCCCATCCTGTGGTACATGGCGTTTTTCGTCAGCGTGGCGGTGCCCCTGCGCATGGCGATCAAGCGTTGGCCTGGGCATTTCTTCTGGCGCCGCCTGTTCGCCATGGCCCACGACTACAGCGGTATCTCGTTTGCCATGGTCGTGGGTGGGGAGGGCGCCTTGCCCGTGTATGCCGCCTTGCTGTGGGTCACCCTGGGCAATGGCATGCGCTTTGGTTCTCGCTACCTGGCCGCCGCGACACTCATCGCGCTGGGCATGCTGGTGATGATCTTTATCCTGACCCCGTTCTGGCGTGGCCAGCCTTTCATGTTCCTGATGCTGATCGTGACCACCATCGTGGTACCGGCCTATGCGCACATTCTGCTCGAACGAACCCGTGTCGCGTCGGAAGAGGCAATGGCCGCGAATCAGGAGAAGTCCCGCTTTCTTGCCCAGGCCAGCCACGACCTGCGCCAGCCGATCCATTCCATTGGCCTGTTTACGGCCTGCCTGCGCGACGCCAGGCTGGGCAGCGAAGAGCTTCGCCTGGTGGACAACATTGACCGCTCGCTGCACACCGTCTCGCAGCTGTTCCGTTCGATCCTCGACATCTACACCCTCGACAACGGCAAGCTGGAGCCACAGGCGGAGCCCGTCAACCTCGATGCGCTTCTGCGTGATGTGGTCAAGCAGAACACCGAGGCGGCACGCTGGGCGGGGGTCGAGTTACGCCTGCGTCCGTGTCGACAGTGGGTCAACGTCAATGCCGGCTTGTTGACCACCATGGTGCAGAACCTGGTCTCCAATACGCTCAAGTACGCCGCCGGACAACCGGTGCTGATAGGTGTTCGACCCCGGGGCAAAGGGCTGGCCATTGTTATCTACGACAAGGGGCGCGGCATTGCCGCCGAGCATCTGCCGGAGGTGTTCAAGGAGTTCTACCGGGTACGCCACGTCCGTGACAAGGATGTCGAAGGCCTGGGGCTGGGGTTGTCCATCGTCAAGCGAATCAGCCAGTTGATTGGCCTGGATATCCGCCTGGACTCGCGACCCGGTCGGGGTACTTGCGCGACCATCCAGGGCCTGGAGCGCATGGTGCCTGGCATCGAGGCCCAACGGCCGGTGATCATGCAGCGGCGCTTGCAGGGCCTGCGCGTATGCCTGGTGGAAGACGATGCCAATGTGCTGATGGCAACCTCGGCCCTGCTCGAAAAGTGGGGGTGCGAGGTGGAAACCCACAGCGATGGACTGGACGTGGTGACCGACTGCGACATCATCATTGCCGATTTCGATCTGGGGCCGAAGATCTCGGGCGCCGAGTGCATCGCCGCGATACGCGAGCGGCGCGGCTGGGAGGTTCCGGCGATGATCATGACCGGACATGACATCGAGCGCATCCGCAGTGGCCTGATGCATATGAACATTTCCATTCTGTCCAAGCCTGTGCGTCCGCCCGAATTGCGAGCGACCCTGCTCGAATTGACCAAGGATTTTTTCAAAGAGGCCACGTAGTCAATCGACGATGAACAGCGTCGCGCCACTTGCCGTGGAGGAACGATGCGCCTCGGCGTTGTCGGCCACCTGGTAGCTCATGCCGGGCAGCAGGGTGAAGCGACGGCCGTCTTCCAGCTCGGTGTCCAGTTGGCCCTTCAGGCACAGCAGCACGTGGCCTTTGCTGCACCAGTGGTCGGCCAGGTAGCCCGGCGTGTATTCCACCATGCGCACGCGGATGGCGCCGAACTGGCAGGTGCGCCAGTAGGCGATGCCGGTCTCTCCGGGATGGGTTGTGGCCTCGATGGCCGACCAGTCGGTGATGCCGAAGGGAATGTCGTGGATGTGCATGGCGCGCTCGTTCGGATGATCCAGCCGGCAACCTACCTGTGGCGACAGGCTGCCGGTAGATACAGATCCTTGCGAAACCCGCCATACATCGGCCACGCGGCAAGCGATCAGAACGTCATCTTGACCCCCGCCTGTACGCTGCGTCCGGCGGCCGGTACTTCGTCACGCAGGATCGAACTGGCGTAGCGGATGGTCTGGTTGTTCAGGTTGTCGCCCTTAAGGAAGGCCAGCCACTGGCTCTGCCCGATATCGAAGTGGTAACCGAGGCTGGCATTGAGGGTGGTGTAGCCATCGGTGCTGGTCTCGGCTTCCGGCACCCGGTGCTGGGCACTGGCGTGTTCCGCGCCGAGGCTGGCCTGCCATTTCTGGTAGGTCCACAACAGCGCGGTGTTCAGGCGCAGCGGCGCGATGCGCGGCAGCGGCTCGCCGGTTTCGCGGTTCCTGGCGCGGGTGTAGTCTGCCGAGCTTTGCAGGGCGAACTCACCGTACGGGGTTTGCGCCAGACGCCAGTGGTCCTGGGCTTCGATACCCCAGAAATCGGCTTTCACCCCGCTGTACAGGTATTCCGGCAGTGCGCCGTCGTCGCTGGCGGCCACCTGTTCGCCGTCATCGTTCAGGTAGCGCCCGCTGCCCAGCAGACCGATGTAGTTGGAGAAACGGCTGTAGAACACCCCAACGCTGCCCTTGTGGGTGCCATTGTCGAAGCGCAGGGCCAGGTCGCTGGACCAGGACTTTTCCTTCTCGGCGTTGGCGTCGCCCACTTCATAGGTGCCGGTGGCTTCGTGCGGGCCATTGGCGTACAGCTCATAGAAGGTCGGTGCCCGCTCGGTGTAGCTGAGGGTGCTGGCCAGCGACCAGACCTTGTCCAGGCTGTAGATGGCACCGAACGACAGGCTGCCGGCGGTGAAGCTGTGATTGGCCGCGGCGCCCTCGAAGCGCTCGTTGCCGCCGGCGTCCGGGCTCAGGCGTGTATGTTCCAGGCGACCGCCCAGCGACAGGTCGAGGCGCTCGGTGGCTTTCCAGTCTTCCAGGACGAACAGCGCGGCGCTGTCGGTGTCGGTCTTGGGCACGAAGGCTTCTTCGCCCAGGGCCTGGAACTGGCTGCTGGACACCTGGGCACCGATCACCCCTTGCAGCGGGCCGATGGGCTGGTGGCGGGCTTCGATGCGGGCCTCGTAGCCGTCGTTCTTGAACACCGTACCGGTGGCACCGTCTTCGATCTCGCGATGTTCGTACTGGGTGTGGCCGACGTTCAGTTTCACCGAGCTGAACGGCCCTTCCAGGTCGCGGACTTCGGCGGCCATGGCGGCGTGACGCTGCTCCATGTCGATGCGCACGTCTTTCTCGGCGGGGGAGCCGTAGTTGCTGTCGTACTCGTCGTAGGACAGACCGACATAACCGTGATCCCAATGGTAGGCACCGCCGATGGCACCACCGTCCTGGCGGCCGTCGCTGTTGGCCACCCGGTGTTTGCTGTCGTCGCCATCGAGGGCGCGCTGGTCGCGGGAGTGGGCATAGCCGGGGATGCGCAGGTCGTTGAACTCGCGGGAACTGGCGTCCAGATGCAGGGCGAAGGTGCCGTCGCCGGCTTCCAGTTTGCCGGCGCTGCTGCGCGTGGTGTCGGCGCCGCCGTAACGCAGCTCACCGCCGCCGTGCACGCCGTCAACCGGCTCGGTAGGAATGCGGTTGTCGATGGTGTTCACCACGCCGCCCACCGCGCTGCCGCCATACAGCAGCGCGGCGGGGCCACGCACCACTTCGACGCGCTCGGCGTTGGCCGCATCGAAGGGTACGGCGTGATCGTAGGACAGCGACGAGGCGTCCAGCGCGCCGACGCCGTTGCGCAGCACGCGAATGCGGTCACCGTCGAAGCCGCGGATCACCGGGCGACTGGCCACCGGGCCGAAGTAGGTGGACGACACACCGGGCAGGCCGTTCAGGGTTTCGCCCAGCTGCGCCGCCTGGCGCAGGGTCAGGTCATCGCCCTCCACCACGCTGGTGGGGGAGGCCAGCGCGTCGGCACCGAGCGGGTTGGCGGTAATGATCTGTGGCTCGAGGGTCATCGTCTGATCGGCGAGCGCCGGCTGGGCGGCCAGCAGGGCGACCGTCAGGGACGAGAGGGCAGGGAAGACGCGCGTGAACATTGAAAGCTTTCCTTACAATTGGAAATGCAATGTTACAACATAACAATGTCGTCGCCAGGATAAATTTCCCACGCGCTCGCCCGCGCTCCAGGCGGGAGGGGCGCGTGCCGGCGGGGTATCAAGGATGTGCAGGCAGTTGCAGGCGTGCCAGCAGCGGCAGATGGTCGGAAATCTGCAAGGTATCGCCCTGGCGCACCCCGGCCTCCAGGCGGCGCAGAGACGGGCTGTGGATCAGGTAGTCGAGGGTGCGGTCGGGCCCGCTGATCTGCGGGTCGTTGGGCCAGTAGGTCAGCCACAGGCTGCGTTCGATACCACCGGCTTCGGCATTGGAGGGGATCATCGGGTATTTGTCCCAGAGCAGGTGCAGCGGGCTGTCGGGCAGATAGCCGACGCGCTGTTGCTCGTCCAGGCGCGGGTACTGGCCCAGCGGCAACAGGCTGAAGTCGCCGCCGATCAGCCAGGGCGTGCCACTGCGCTCCAGGCGGTCGAGCAGGGCGGCGGTGGCTGCGGTCTGCTGGCGCAGCGTCTCGGGGTCTGGCTCCGGGGTGTATTGCTGGGTATTGATCAATGCCAGACGTCCGCCGCCTTGCAGTGGCAGGTAGCTGACCAGCAGCGCCGGCCTGGGCTGGAACAGGCGCACCAGGGGGGTGCTTGGGTGCAGGGGAAGTTGCAGGCGCTCGGCACTGTCGATGCGGTAACGGCTCAGGGTCGCCAGCTTGAGGCCGACGCTGCCCCAGATACGCGGGTGGGGCACGAATTCGGCCTTCCAGTTGAACGCCTGGGTGCTGCACGGGTAGAGGTCGGCCAGGCGTTCCTGAAGCAGGGCCAGCTGGTTCTGGTAACCGGTGTCGCGGGCGCCGTCGCCGAGTTCCTGGAGCAGTACCAGATCGGGCTGTTCGTCGCGGATCACCCGCACCACTTCATCGAGGTTGAAGGCCAGGTCCTCGGCGCTCGGGCGTTCGTCCGGGCCGCTGCCATCGAGGCGCTCGTACCAGAACACGTAGCGCTTGCCGGCCAGGTACTGGACATTCCAGGTCATCACCTTCACGGCCTGGCCGGGCTTCAGCAGGGCGGGGCGGTCGGTGGTGCTGCACAGGGGCTCGACCGCTTCACGGTCGGCGGGCCGCCAGGTCGATTGATACAGTGCCCCCCAGAGGGCGGCGGCCAGCAGCAGGATGAACAGGATCAGGCGTGGCAGCAGGCGGTTCATCGGACGGTCAGGATTCCTGAACGGGATGCCCGCAGCATAGCCCAATCAGCCGGCAGGGCGCTCCTGCTCGATCAGCATGAACAGGCGGAACAGGGTCACGCCCATGAACAGCTGCAGAAAGCTGGTCAGGCTGTTGAGCAGCACCTCCACGCTCGGGCTTTGTGGGGTCGGCAGCAGGTACATGCCGGCCGCTTCGAACAGCGAAATGGGAATGTAGATGATCAGCAGGCACACCAGGATGCGCGTGAAGTGCCCGGTGGTCATCAGCATGCTTTCACGCATGGCCATGAACGGCGTGCGCTGGCGCAGTACCAGCAGGTACTCGCTGAACGCCAGTTTGATCATCACCCACAGGCCGGGCAGCACGAACAGTGACAGGCCGAACATGATCAGCAGCGTGCTGATCGCCGACAGCAGGGCGAAGGACGGCCACAGGCGCAGGGTCTGGCCCCACAGCTCGGTGATGGGCGGGTTTTCGCCACGGGTGCGGGCGTCCATGAACAGGATCAGCGCGCCACTGTACAGCGGGTAGAACAGCAGGCCGACGATCAGCTCGTAGGCGGTGGATGCCTGGGCCTGGGCGCTGGCCTGCACGGCCTGCTTGACGACGCCTTCGAGGATGACCGGCGGCAGGCACAACAGCAGGATGGCGAGCAGGTTGTGGCGGAAGAAGTACAGCGAGTCCTGGATGATGTTCAGCGGGTTCATGAGGGTCGTCACGGGTAAAGTCGGCGGACACTGTAGCCGATGGCCTGCGACGAACCAAGCGCACGGGTTCGACGGGGCTTTCTTAACTTTTTCGTCATGTGCTTGAACTGCCGCACAGCAGCCCCATTCTGTTTCGCAGGGCCATTGTTCGGCCTTCTGACGATCCGTGCGAGGTCACCATGAACACCCAAGAGCAAACCCTGATCGATGAACTGTTCGGCAAGCTGAAGACCGCCGAGGGGCAATCCGGCGTGCGGGATGCTGCGGTCGAGGCGTACATCAACGACCATCTGCGCCGTCAGCCGGCCGCGCCTTACTACATGGCGCAGGCGATCGTGGTGCAGGAGGCGGCGGTCAATCAGCTCAACCAGCAACTGCGTGAACGTGACGAGCAGATTCGCCAACTGCAGGCCGAACTGCAACAGGCCCGCAGTGGCAGTGCGCCTTCGTCGGGCGGCGGCTTTTTGTCCGGGCTGTTCGGTGGTGGCGCTTCGCGACCAGCGCCTGCACCGGCACCCGCACCGGCTTCTTCTGGCGGTGGCTGGCGCGACCCCGGCTACGCTGCGCCTGCCGCGCAGCCGGCGCCGGCTCCAGCCGCCGCGCCCAAGGGCAGCGGCTTTCTGGGTGGGGCCTTGCAGACCGCTGCCGGTGTGGCGGGCGGGGTGATGCTGGCGCAAGGCATCAGCAGCCTGTTTGGCCATCACAGTGCGCCGCAGGAAATCGTCGAAGTCATTCACGATTCGCCGACCCAGGGCCTGCAGTCGGATGACTGGGGCGGGCGTGACCAGGGCCTGCAGGCCGATGACTGGTCGGCCCGTGACCAGGATTACAGCGCCGGCGATGGCGGCTTTTTCGACGACGACGACAGTTTCGTCTGACGCCCGCGGCTCTGCGCTGCGCGGCGGCCGCATGGAAGTGGCATACTGCGCGCTGCCAGCAGCGCAGGGGAGGCGCGGTGAGAAAGATCGCAGTGTTCGCCGATGTGCAGAACCTTTACTACACCGTGCGCCAAGCGCACGGTTGTCATTTCAACTACGGTGCCTTGTGGGCCGAGGTCAGCCAGCGCGGCACCATCGTGCAGGCCTTCGCCTACGCCATCGACCGCGGTGACGCCCGCCAGCAGCAGTTTCAGCAGATCCTGCGCAACCTGGGCTTCACCGTGCGCCTCAAGCCCTACATCCAGCGCAGCGACGGCTCGGCCAAAGGTGACTGGGACGTGGGCATCACCCTGGATGTGATGGAATTCGCGCCCCAGGTCGACGAGGTGGTGCTGGCTTCCGGCGACGGCGACTTCGATCTGCTGCTCGAGCGCATCATCCAACGCTATGGCGTGGAGGCCGTGGCCTATGGCGTGCCAGGCCTGACCGCGAACTCGCTGATTCGCGCCGCCAGCCGCTACGTGCCCATTGAAGGCGCGCTGCTGCTCAAGAACTGATACGAGGAACGACCTTTGGAACCTGTTGCCGTCATCGACTTCGAAACCACTGGCATCGCCCCCGGCCCCGGTTGCCGGGCCACGGAAGTGGCAGTGGTGATCCTCGAGGACGGACGCATCGTCGACCGCTACCAGAGCCTGATGAACGCCGGGGTGCGCATTCCGCCGTTCATCGAGGCATTGACCGGCATCAGCAACGCGATGATTCGCAGCGCGCCCAGCGCCGATGAAGTGATGGGCGAGGTAGCGGATTTCGTCGGGCGTACGCCACTGGTGGCGCACAACGCCTCGTTCGACCAGAAGTTCTGGGACTTCGAGCTGGCACGGCTGCAGCGCACCCGCGAGCAATCCTTTGCCTGCTCCTTGCTGCTGGCCCGGCGGCTGTTGCCCCAGGCACCCAACCACAAGCTCGGCACCCTGACCCGCTACGCCCGGCTGCCCGACACCGGCCAGGCTCACCGGGCCATGGCTGACGCAGAGATGGCCGCCAACCTGCTGGGCTACATGACTGCGCAGTTGCGCGATACCCACGGCATCACCCAGATCTCCCACCAATGGTTGTGCAGCCTGCAGAAGGTCCCGGCGGCGCGGATTCTGGAAACCCTCAGGCGTCAGCGCGGCCTTTGACCGGGGCTTTGTCCAGGCGTACGCCGATGCCCAGGTGGCCGGCCGGCAGGCGCCGATCCACCGGGGTGGAGAGCACCATCGAGGTCTTGCTGAAACCGTAGCGGGTGATGCGGTCGAGCAGGTCTTCCAGATGCTCCATGGAGCCCACTGCAGCGCGCATGATCACGCAGGGGTCGCCCGTTACGCGGTGGCACTGGATCAGCTCGGGCAGTTTGTAGAGTTCCTGCTGGGCATTCTGGTTACCATGGCTACCCAGGCGCAGTTCGATGATGCACTGGATGGGCAGCCCGACCTTCGCCAGGTTGACCTTGGCTTCATAACCGGTGATGACACCGCTGGCCTCCAGCTTGGCCACCCGCTCGGCCACGGCGGGGGCTGACAGGTTGACCTGGCGGGCCAGTTGCGCGAAGGAGGCGCGGCCATTTTCCAGCAGCGCGCCGAGCAGCATGCGATCGTATTTGTCCAGTTCCAAGACGGTGCTCCCGCAAGGCTAAAGAGTTGCTTTTCGAATGCAAGGCAAGACCTGATGATTACCGTTGAATCATAGGTCGGTGGCGTATTTAAACAGCTTTTCTGGCTTATTGTTCGGCGCATGCCTTCTTAGAATGGCTGAACCTTATGAAAGGATGCGTGCCTGCCATGTCTGATTCACGTCGCGTTCCCCTGGTGCTGATCGGCGCCTTCCTGGCCCTCTACCTGATCTGGGGCTCCACCTACCTGATGATCCGCATTGGCGTGGCTTCCTGGCCGCCGATGATGATGGCCGGGGTGCGCTTCCTGATTGCCGGTCTGCTGATGTACGGCTTTCTGCGCTGGCGCGGGGTGCCCACGCCGACCCGCGAGCAATGGAAGGCCAGTACGCTGATCGGCTTTTTGCTGCTGGCCTGCGGCAATGGCGGGGTGACCCTGGCCGAGCACGCCGATGTCTCGTCGGGCGTTGCTGCCCTGGCGGTGGCCACCGTGCCGCTGTTCACGCTGTTGTTCAGCCTGCTGCTGGGCAACCGCACCACGCGTCTGGAATGGGCCGGCATCGCCCTGGGCATGACCGGTATCGGCCTGCTCAATCTGGGCTCCAACCTGCAGGCCAGCCCATTGGGCGCGGCGTTGCTGATCTTCGCGGCGGCGTCCTGGGCCTTCGGGTCGGTATGGAGCCGACGCCTGTCACTGCCGGACGGCCCGATGGCCAGTGCCGCGCAGATGCTCGTCGCCGGCGCCATGTTGCTGCTGGGCAGCCAGATCAGTGGCGAGCGCCTGGAGCAGATGCCCAGCGCTGCGGGTTGGGCGGCGTTGGCGTACCTGGTGGTGTTCGGCTCGATCGTCGCATTCAGTGCCTACCTGTACCTGCTCAAGCATGTGCGCCCGGCAGCGGCCACCAGCTACGCCTACGTCAATCCGGTGGTGGCAGTGGTGCTCGGCATGCTCTTCGCCGGTGAGCGTATTGGTGCGGAAGAGACCCTGGCGATGCTGGTGATCATCAGCGCGGTGATCCTCATTGGCCTGCCCCAGTGGCGGCGCCCGGTGGTCAGGGAGTCGGCGGCCTAACCCAAGGGCGGGGGGACAGGGTAAACTGCGCGCCTTGCGCTGAATCATTACCAACGGTACCCCCATGACTTTCGCTTCCCTCGGTCTGATCGAACCCCTGCTGCGCGCCCTCGAAGCGCTGGACTACCAGACGCCGACGCCGGTGCAGGCCAAGGCGATCCCCGCCGTGTTGGACGGCCGCGACCTGATGGCCGCGGCGCAGACCGGCACCGGCAAGACCGCCGGTTTCGCCTTGCCGCTGCTGCAGCGCCTGACCATGGAGGGCCCCAAGGTGGCCGCCAACTCGGTGCGCGCCCTGGTGCTGGCGCCAACCCGCGAACTGGCCGAGCAGGTCCATGAGAGCTTTCGCCAGTACGCCGAGCACCTGCCACTGAGCACCTACGCGGTGTATGGCGGGGTGAGCATCAACCCGCAGATGATGCGCCTGCGCCGTGGCGTCGACGTGCTGGTCGCCACCCCGGGCCGCCTGCTCGACCTGCATCGCCAGAACGCAGTGAAATTCAACCAGGTACAGATCCTGGTGCTCGACGAAGCCGATCGCATGCTCGACCTGGGCTTTGCCGAAGAGTTGCGGGGGCTCTATGCGGCCCTGCCGAAACGCCGCCAGACCCTGTTGTTCTCGGCGACCTTCTCCGACCCCATCCGCCTGCTGGCCGGGCAGATGCTCGACAACCCGCTGAGCATCGAGGTCAGCCCGCGTAACGCCGCGGCCACCACGGTCAAGCAGTGGGTGGTGCCGGTGGACAAGAAGCGCAAGACCGAGCTGTTCATCCACCTGCTGAAAAAGCTGCGCTGGGGCCAAGTGCTGGTGTTCGCCAAGACCAAGGTCGGCGTCGACCAGTTGGCCGAGCGTCTGCAGGGCCTGGGCATCAAGGCCGACGGCATCCATGGCGATCGCCCGCAGGCCACCCGCCAGCGCGCGCTGGACAGTTTCAAGACCGGAGACATCCAGGTGCTGGTGGCCACTGATGTGGCAGCGCGTGGCCTGGATATCGACGACCTGCCAACCGTCGTCAACCTCGACCTGCCGATCGTTGCCGAGGACTACGTGCATCGCATCGGCCGCACCGGACGCGCCGGGCAGACTGGCGAGGCGATTTCGCTGGTGTGTGCCGATGAAGTGGAACAGCTGGCGGCCATCGAGGTGCTGATCCGCCAGGTGCTGCAGCGCAAGGAAGAGCCGGACTTCGAGCCCGACCACCGGGTGCCGGCCACCGATGCCAGCGGGCAGATCCTGAAGAAACCCAAGAAGCCGAAGAAACCCAAGACCACCGGCGCCAAGGGCAACCTGGGCAAGTGGATCGACAGCGGTGACTTCGATGCGCCAGCACCGAGCGTCAAGCCCGTGCGCAAGGTCCCGGCTTTCAATACCGGACCGCGTAAACGCAAGCCATGAAAAAAGGCCGGGTGTGATACCCGGCCTTCTTGTTTGGCCCGAGGGGAAAGGCCGCGCCCGGTGGGCGTGAGGCCCGTACCGATCAGCCGCGGTGACGACCGCGGAAGTAGTTGATCAGGCCTTGGGTCGAGGCGTCTTCGGCCGGCTCTTCGTTGCCGCCGGTCAGGCGCTGGTAGACACCCTTGCCCAGCTCCTTGCCCAGTTCCACGCCCCATTGGTCGAAGGCATTGATGCCCCAGATCACGCTCTGCACGAACACCTTGTGCTCGTACATCGCCACCAGCGCGCCCAGGCGGCGTGGGCTGATGCGCTCGACCACCAAGGTGTTGCTCGGCCGGTTGCCCGGGATCACCTTGTGCGGCGCCAGGCGCTGCACCTGGTCTTCCGGCAGACCCTTGTCGCGCAGTTCGGCCTCGGCCTCGGCGCGGGTCTTGCCGAGCATCAGTGCCTGGCTCTGCGACAGGCAGTTGGCGTACAGCCACTGGTGATGGTCGGCTACCGGGTTGAAGCTGACGATCGGCACGATGAAGTCGGCCGGGATCAGCTGCGAGCCCTGGTGCAGCAACTGGTGATACGCGTGCTGGCCGTTACAGCCCACGCCACCCCAGATGACCGGGCCAGTGTCGGTGGACACCGGCGTGCCGTCCTGGCGCACGCTCTTGCCGTTGGACTCCATGTCCAGCTGTTGCAGGTGCTTGGTGATGTTACGCAGGTAGTGGTCGTACGGCAGGATCGCGTGGCTCTGCGCGCCCCAGAAGTTGCCGTACCACACGCCCAGCAGGCCCAGCAGCACCGGCATGTTCTGTTCGAACGGCGCGCTCTGGAAATGCTGGTCCATGGTGTAGGCGCCGGACAGCAGTTCCTTGAAGTTGGACATGCCGATGGCCAGGGCGATCGGCAGGCCGATGGCCGACCACAGCGAATAACGGCCGCCGACCCAGTCCCACATCGGGAAAATGTTTTCTTCACGGATACCGAAGGCCACGGCAGCGGCATTGTTGCTCGACACGGCGATGAAGTGACGATGCAGCTCGGCTTCCGACCCACCCTGAGCCAGGTACCAGGCACGTGCGGCCTGGGCGTTTTTCAGGGTTTCCAGGGTGCTGAAGGACTTCGACGAGACGATGAACAGTGTGGTCTCGGCGCGGATGTTCATCGACAGCTCGTGGAACTCGCTGCCGTCGATATTGGCCAGGTAATGGCAGCGTACGCCCTTGTGGGTGTAGGCCAGCAGGGCTTCGGAGACCAGTTCGGGGCCCAGGTAGGAGCCGCCGATGCCGATGTTGACCACGTCGGTGATGGGCTTTTCGGTATAGCCACGCCACAGGCCGTCGTGGATGCGCCCGACCAGCTCGGTCATCTGGCTCAGCACCCGGTGCACTTCCGGCATGATGTTGGTGCCGTTGACCAGCAGCTTGTCGCCTACCGGGCGACGCAGGGCGGTGTGCAGTGCCGGGCGGCCTTCCGACGCGTTGATGGTCTCGCCATCGTACTGGGCCTTGATCGCTTCCTTGAGGCCGACGTCCTTGGCCAGGCGTACCAGCAGGTCGCGGGTTTCGGTGGTGATCAGGTTCTTGGAATAGTCGAGGAACAGGCCGCAGCTGCTGAGGGTGAACTGGTTGAAACGCTGCGGGTCGGCAGCGAACGCCTCGCGCATGCTGAAGTCCTGCATGGCCTGGCGGTGTTCGCTCAATGCCTGCCAGGCGGGCAGAGCGGTCACATCG
The DNA here is from genome assembly GCF_032463525.1 of Pseudomonas sp. DTU_2021_1001937_2_SI_NGA_ILE_001. Classification (NCBI taxonomy): domain Bacteria; kingdom Pseudomonadati; phylum Pseudomonadota; class Gammaproteobacteria; order Pseudomonadales; family Pseudomonadaceae; genus Pseudomonas; species Pseudomonas sp. DTU_2021_1001937_2_SI_NGA_ILE_001. The sequence continues at coordinate 4,620,984 of NZ_CP135971.1, forward strand.
GAAGGATTGCGGTAGTACGCCATCGCTTGGGGTTTCCTTTAACTTTAACTGCCTGTGGACATTTCGACGCCGCCTGTTCGGCGGCAGGTTGTGCTGCGGTGAACTGCCAGGCGCCTTCGGGGCCCAGGCTCGTCAGGGTCGTGCGCATCGATGTCCGGGCATTCACTCCAGGGTGTCATGCAGACCACGTTGGATCTGTAGGAATAGGCACTGTCGCACCAGCTTAGTTCATTGCCAAGCGGCCTGGCCGCCGTCAGCGCTTGAGGTGCAGGTTGTCGATCAATCGGGTCTTGCCCAGGAATGCCGCAGCGATCACCACCAGGTCACGGTCGTCGGCCGTGGCCGGACGCAGACTGGTCGCTTCGCGAACCTCCAGATAATCCACCCGCAAGCCGGCGCTTTCAAGCTGGCGAGCGCTTTCGTTCAGCAACGGCTCGAAGGCGTTGTCACCGCCCTGCAGGGCTGCGGCGACACGCTGCAGCTCGCGGTACAGGGCCGGAGCGACGGCACGCTGCTCGTCGCTCAGGTAGCCGTTGCGCGACGACAGCGCCAGGCCGTCGGCGGCGCGCACCGTGGGCTCGCCGATGATCTGGATAGGCATGTTCAGGTCGCGGACCATGGCGCGGATCACCGCCAGCTGCTGGAAGTCCTTCTCGCCGAACACCGCGACGTCTGGCTGGGCCATGTTGAACAGCTTGCTGACCACCGTGGCCACGCCTTCGAAATGCCCGGGGCGGCTGGAGCCGCACAGACCTTCTGAAACGCCCGGCACGCTGACCCGGGTCTGCTCGCCCATGCCGTTGGGGTACATTTCCTCGACCGTGGGGGTGAACAGCAGATGGCAGCCGGCCTGCTGGAGCTTTTCCTGGTCGGCGGTGAGGGTGCGCGGGTAGCTGGCCAGGTCTTCGTTGGCGCCGAACTGCAGCGGGTTGACGAAGATGGTCGCGACGATGAAGTCGGCGTGCTCGGCGGCGCGGGTCACCAGTTGAATGTGGCCGCTGTGCAGGTTGCCCATGGTCGGCACCAGGCCGATACGCTTGCCGGCGCGGCGCGCCTCGGCGACGGCCGCACGCAGGGCCTGGACGCTGTTGACGGTGTTCATGCCTGGAATCCGTGTTCTGGGGCTGGGAAACTGACGTCTTTGACGGCCGCGACGTAGGCCTGGATGGCCGACGGGATGTCGGGCTGACCGATCATGAAATTCTTCACGAAACGCGCCACCCGACCGGTGATCGACAGCCCGAGCATGTCGTGCAGGACCAGCACCTGGCCATCGGTGGCGCTGCCGGCGCCGATCCCGATCACCGGGATTTTCACCGCATGGGTGATTTCCTCGGCCAGGTCGGTGGGCACGCATTCGAGCAGGATCATCGCCGCACCGGCCTGCTCCAGCGCAATGGCATCGGCGCGCAGCTGGCGGGCCTGGGCTTCCAGGCGGCCCTGGACCTTGTAGCCGCCCATCACGTTGACGGTCTGCGGGGTCAGGCCGAGGTGCGCGCACACCGGAATGCCGCGGTCGGTCAGCTGACGAATGGAATCGGCCAGCCAGGCCGCGCCTTCGACCTTGACCATGTGCGCACCGGCACGCATCAGTGCGGCGCTGTTGAGCAGGGTCTGTTCGAGGCTGGCATTGGCCATGAACGGCAGGTCGGCGAGGATCAGCGAGCCCTGGTTGCCGCGGCGCACGCAGGCGACGTGGTAGGCCATGTCCTCGACAGTGACTGGCAGGGTGCTGTCATGGCCCTGCAGGACCATGCCCAGCGAGTCGCCGACCAGCAGCACTTCGACGCCTGCGCCACTGGCAGTGTGGGCGAACGTCGCGTCGTAGCAGGTCAGCATGGTGATTTTTTCGCCCTTCTGCTTGAGAGCCTGCAGCGACGTAACGGTTGTAACCGGCATGTAATTTCCTCCATCACCAGGCGCTGTGAATACTACAGATTCATCCTGGAAAGCAGGCACACCGTCGTACCGCGGTGTTTTGCAAAGGCCTGTCTTGCGCCCATTCACCAAGGGGTTGGCGGCGGGAGGCCTATCTTCGTGAGGCGCGGACTTGAAGTCAAATGCAGGTGTTACCGGTCACGGACGACCGGTAACGCAGGGGCGGGGTGGCTCACTCGGGAGCGGGCAGACGTTCCAGGCCGACGAATGGGCAATCGCCCAGCATCTGGCTGAGCAGACGTCCGTCCGGCAGTTGCAGGTCGGGCGCAAGGTCGGCCAGCGGGTAGAGCACGAAGGCCCTGGCGTGCATGTGGTAGTGCGGCACTTGCAGGCGTGGCACGTCGATGGCCTGGCTGCCGAACAGCAGAATGTCCAGGTCCAGGGTCCGTGGGCCCCAGCGCTCCAGGCGTTCACGGCCCTGGTCCAGCTCGATGGCCTGCAGGGCGTCGAGCAGCGCCAGCGGGGCGAGATCGGTGTCCAGCGCCGCCACGGCGTTGGTGTAGCGGGGCTGGCCGGGTAGCAGCGAATCGCTCACATAGAACGGCGAGACGCCGGCCAGCTGGCTGCCGGGCAGTGCGGCCATGGCTTCCAGGGCCGCATGCAGTTGGGCGGCAGGGTCTGCCAGGTTACTGCCCAGGCCGATGTAGGCCCGTTCAGTCATCGTAGCCGCCGGTGTCGGCCCCGGCGCGCTTGCGCTTGCCACCGCTTCGCCGACGCTTGCGCGGACCGCTGCCAGTGTCGTCGGCCTTGCTGCCCAGCTCGCGGATCATGTCGCGGCGTTCGCTTTCGTTGGCGTCCTGATAGTCGGTCCACCATTGGCCCAGGCCGTCGGTCTGCTCGCCGGCGCTCTCGCGCAACAGCAGGAAGTCATAGGCGGCGCGGAAGCGCGGGTGATCGAGCAACTGGTCGGCGCGTTTGCCCGAGCGGCGCGGCAGGCGCTCCTGCATGTCCCAGATTTCCCGGATCGGCAGGGTGAAGCGTTTGGGAATCGCGATGCTGCGGCACTGTTCCATGATCAGGTCATGGGCAGCGTCCTGCATGGCGGTGATCGGCGGAACGCCACGCTCCTGCAGGCGCAGCACGCGGTGCGGCAGGGCTGGCCAGAGCAGCGCGGCGAACATGAAGGCCGGGGTGACCGGCTTGTCCTGGCGCACGCGCAGGTCGGTATTGGCCAACGCCTGGCTGACCAGTGTGTGGGTGTAGGTCGGGTTGTGTTCCAGGGCCTTGGCGGTAGCCGGGAACAAAGGATCGAACAGCTCCAGGTCGACGAGCATTTCGAAGGTGATCTCGCCGTGCCCGGACAGGAACAGCTTCAGCGACTCTTCGAACAGCCGTGCCGCCGGAATGTCGCGCAGCATCGGCGCCAGCGGACGGATCGGCAGCATGCTGTGCTTCTCGATGCCGAAGTTCAGCTTGGCGGCGAAGCGCACCGCACGCAGCATGCGCACCGGGTCTTCCTTGTAGCGCTGCTCCGGGTCGCCGATCAGGCGGATCAGGCGATTGCGGATGTCGTGTACGCCGTTGGCGTAGTCGAGGATGCGTTCGGTGACCGGGTCGTAATACAGCGCGTTGATGGTGAAGTCGCGGCGCTGGGCGTCGTCTTCCAGCGTGCCGTAGACGTTGTCGCGCAGGATGCGACCGCTGGAGTTGCGCGAAGACTGGTTGGTGTCTTCGTCGTCCTCTTCTTCCGGGTGATTGGCGCGGAAGGTCGCCACTTCGATGATTTCCCGTCCGAAATGGATATGTACCAGCTTGAACCGCCGGCCGATGATTCGGGCGTTGCGGAACTCGGCGCGGATCTGCTCGGGTGTGGCGCTGGTGGCGACGTCGAAGTCCTTGGGATCGAGCTGCAGCATCAGGTCGCGGACACAGCCGCCCACCAGGTAGGCCTGGTAACCGGCGTTCTGCAATCGCTCGACGATGCTCACCGCATGGCGGCTGAATTGCGAGCGCTGTAGCGAATGCTGGTTGCTATTGAGCACGACGGGCGTAGAGCGCGTGTGTTGCCGTGGGGTGCGCAGTGGAGAGCGAAATGACTGGAACAGCTTCTTCAGCATGGGATGCACTGTTTGAAGGAATATTCGACCAAAAATGGAGAATGGCCGCACGATGGGCGGGGATTCTAGCATTTGATCGGGCGATGGTGTAGGAAGCCGTCGATCGGCGAGGCTAGGCAGGTCTGGAGATGGGGCTGTGCGGGGGCTCTGTGCGCAGAACGGCGTGCTTGCAGAAGCCTGGCGGGCGGGGGCTGCCGGGTGGTAGAAGCTACTAGGGGAGCCGAAGCTCCCCCAAAGTGTGTGCTCTTTATTTTTATTGTCGTTTCGGGCTTCTTGTTTTTGTTGAGTGCCCGTTCGCCGGTCTTTGCCTGCGAAACCTCTCAAATCGAGAGTGAAGAGCAAACGGATTGCTTTGGACGCTGTATTGCGATGATCGGTGATCCAACCAGTTCAGGCGCTACCTTGAGGTAGTTTTTTGTTGTTCTCGGCCTGGTCGCGGGGCAAGCCCCAAATACAACACCTCTCCAAAAGAATCAGTTAGCTGCGCCTCCGCCGTGTTGTTCTTGTTATGCGTGAGTCGTTTCATCTTGTTCTTGTTGTGGGGGTGACACGTGTTTTTTGTTTTTCTTGTACCGAGCATATAGCAGGTGCTGTGCCAACTTTTGAAAATCCTTGAAAATCAATGGCTTGAGATGGCTGGCTATTTTCGTGGAGCGAAAAAAACCGGGATTCCGTTACCGTACCTCCCGGTTTTTGTTACGTCTGCAAAGGCTTCGGTAACAGTTTCGGCCTGAGAAGGACAACTGTTACCGAGGGCCAGGGTCACGTTTCGTTGGCTACGCCCTTGCGCCGTGGGATGCCCAGGCGCTGGCGGCGTTCCCACAGGCACTTGCGGCTGACCCCGAGCTTGCGCGCCAGCTCGGTCTCGGTCATGTGGTCCTGGTGTTCGAGGACGAAGTGCTGGAAGTAGTCCTCCAGTGAGAGGTCCTCGGTGGGCTCGTGATTGGCACCGTTGGCCCCATTGGGCAAGGGCGCCAGACCGACGAACTCTTCGTCTTCGAGGTCGCCCAGCTCGATGTCGATGCCAAGCAGGTCGGCGGAAATTTCGGCCGACTCGCTGAGGATGACCGAACGCTCCACGGCGTTCTCCAGCTCACGAACGTTACCCGGCCAACTGTAATGACGAATGGCCTGTTCGGCATCCTGGCCGAAGCGCAGGTCAGGGCGCCCGGCCTTGGCACTTTGCCGTGCCAGGAATGCGCGGGCGATTTCCAGCACGTCGTTACCGCGCTCGCGCAGTGCGGGCAGCTTCAGCGCGATGACGTGCAGGCGGTAGTAGAGGTCTTCGCGGAATTCGCCATTCTTGGCCAGGGTCTTGAGGTCACGGTGGGTGGCGGCGATCAGGCGCACATCGACCTTCTGCGACTGCACCGAACCGACCCGGCGGATCTCGCCTTCCTGCAGTACGCGCAGCAGACGTGCCTGGGCCTCCAGAGGCAGTTCACCGATCTCGTCGAGAAACAGCGTGCCACCATCGGCCGCTTCGACCAGCCCCGCACGCCCGGCGCTGGCGCCGGTGAAGGCACCTTTCTCGTGGCCGAACAGCTCGGATTCGATCAGGCTTTCCGGAATCGCCGCGCAGTTCACCGAGATCATCGGTGCCTTGGCGCGCCGCGACAGATTGTGCAGCGCCCGGGCCACCAGCTCCTTGCCGGTGCCGGACTCGCCCTGCACCAGCACGTTGGAGTCGGTGGGTGCGACCTTGCGGATCTTGCCATACAGGTCCTGCATCGGCGGGCAGGAGCCGATGATGCCGATCTCGCCATTGGCGTGGCCGGGCGCAGGCTTGTCTGCCGTGCCGCCCTTGGCAGTGGCGCCTCGCTCGGCCGCGGCAGGCGCTGCCTGTGCCGGGGTACTCTGGCGGTCGCGCAGGATGCGCGCCACGGCCTGGAGCATCTCGTCGTGGTCGAAGGGTTTGGCGATGTAGTCCACTGCACCCATTTTCATCGAGTCGACCGCAGAGCGCAGGCTGGCGTAGCTGGTCATGATCAGCACCGGTTTGCCTTCGCCGAGGCGGATCAGCTCGGTGCCGGGCGCGCCGGGCAGCCGCAGGTCACTGACGATGAGGTCGAACGATGGAATGCTGAAGCGCTCCTGAGCCTCCTGCACCGATCCGGCTTCGCTGACCTGGTACTGGTTGCGCTCGAGCAAGCGGCGCAGGGCTGAGCGGATGATGGTTTCGTCTTCGACGATCAGAATATGCGGCATTGATTCGGTTCTCTCGACGGTCTCAGTTCACGGCGGACGTCGCGTCGACATGGCGCGGCAGTGTCACCCGGATACGGGTACCACGCTGCCGTTCGATATCGGCCGGGCTGTCGATGGTGATCTGTCCATAATGCTCTTCAACGATTGAATAGACCAGAGCCAGGCCCAGTCCTGTCCCCTCGCCGGGGTCCTTGGTCGTGAAGAATGGCTCGAACAATCGGTCCATGATTGCTTTTGGAATACCGCTTCCTTCGTCTTCGACGATCAGATCCACGGTGTGTTCAGACGCTTCGCTCATGACCCGTACCGCGCTGCCCGGCGGCGAGGCGTCGCGCGCATTGGACAGCAGGTTGATCAGTACCTGGGCCAGGCGCTGCGGGTCGCCGTCGGCCCAGTGGTCCGGGTTGCAGAGGTTGTAGAACTGAATCTCGAAATTGCGCCGGTTGAGCGCCAGCAGACCGATGGCGTCCTGGGCGACTTCGGCCAGGCATACCGGCTCGTCACTGTTCTGGTGCGCGCCGGCATGGGCGAAGCTCATCAGCGACTGCACGATGCGCGACACGCGCTTGGTCTGTTCGATGATCTGGCTGCTGATTTCCGCCAGCTCCGGCTCGTCTTCGCGTTCTTCGCGCAGGTTCTGCGCCAGGCAGGCGATGCCGGTGATGGGGTTGCCGATTTCGTGGGCCACACCGGCGGCCAGGCGGCCGATACTGGCCAGGCGTTCGGAATGCACCAGCTTGTCTTCGAGCATCTGGGTATCGGTAAGGTCCTCGACCAGCAGCACCAGGCCGCTGTTGCCCGGTGCCAGGGGCTCGTCGATGGCAGCCTTGTGCAGGTTCAGCCAGCGGATCTGCCCGTCCAGTGACAGGCGCTGCTTGTGCAGGTGCTCGTCGGGCACGCTGATGAAACTGGTCAGCAGGCCCTTCCAGGGTTCGGCGATGGTGCCCAGCCGCGAGCCGACCACGCGTTGCGCGGGCACCCCGGTGAGTTCTTCCATGGCCTTGTTCCACATGAGGATTTCCTGGTCCTTGGCCAGCGAGCAGACGCCCATCGGCAGCTCCTGCAGGGTCTGCCGGTGGTAGCGGCGCAAGGCGTCGAGTTCGGCGGCCAGGCCGGTGAGGCGCGAGTGGTAGTCCTCCAGGCGGCTCTCGATGAAGTGGATGTCTTCGGTGACGTATTTTTCGCTGCCCGACTTGTAGGGCAGGAAGGTCTCGACCATGTCCTGGGCCACGCTGGGGCCCATCAGGCCCGACAGGTTGGCTTCGATGCGGTCGCGCAGGCGCCGCAGGGCATAGGGTCGCCGTTCGTCGAAGGGCAGGTACAGGTCATGCAGGGCCTGTTCGACTTCCTTCTGCGCGGCCTTGGGGCCTAATGGCTTGGCCAGCTGGGTGGCGAACTCCTGGGGCGAGGCGACGAACAGTTCACGGCGCTGCGGGCGGCGTACGTTGTCCACTGCACAGGCCTCGGCGGCGCTGGCTTCTTCGGCGCTGGCATTGGTGAACAACGACACCAGGGTGAACACCAGGACGTTGGCGGCCAGCGAGGCGATCGCCGCCATGTGCCAGCTGGTGTCGTCCAGCACATAGATCATGTTCAGCATCGGAATGTAGATGCCTTCCATGTTGCCGAGCAGCGGTAACAGCATGCTGAACAGCCAGACGGTGATGCCGGCCAGGATGCCGGCGATGAAGCCGCGACGGTTGGCGGTCGGCCAGTACAGCACCGAGAGCACGCCGGGCAGGAACTGCAGGGTGGCGACGAAGGCGACGATGCCCATGTTGGCCAGGTCCTGCTGAGCGCCGAGCATCAGGTAGAAGCAGTAGCCGGCAGCGATGATGGCGATGATCAGCGCGCGGCGGGTCCATTTCAGCCAGCGGTAGATGTTGCCTTCGGCCGGGGGCTGGTAGAGCGGCAGCACCAGGTGGTTCAGTGCCATGCCCGACAATGCCAGGGTGGTGACGATGATCAGGCCGCTGGCTGCCGACAGCCCGCCCACGTAGGCCAGCAGGGCCAGGGAGGGACTGTGCGCGGCCATGCCGATGCCCAGGGTGAAGTATTCCGGGCTGGTCGGTGCACCGAGCTTGAGACCCGACCAGAGGATCAGCGGCACTGCCAGGCTGATCAGCAGCAGATAGAAAGGCAGGCCCCAGCTGGCGCTGACCAGCGAGCGCGGGCTGAGGTTTTCGGTGAAGGTCATGTGATACATGTGCGGCATCACGATGGCTGAGGCGAAGAACACCAGCAGCAAGGTCCGCCACGGGCCTTCCTGCAGCGGCGTGTGCAGCGAGGCCAGCGCGGTCTGGTTCTGCAGCAGCCACATCTCCAGCTGCTGTGGGCCGCCGAACACGCCATACAGCGCATAAATGCCCAGGCCGCCGAGGGCGACCAGCTTGATGATGGACTCGAAGGCGATGGCGAACACCAGGCCCTGGTGCTTTTCCCGCGTGGCGATGTGGCGTGAGCCGAAGAAGATGGTGAACAGGCTGATCAGCGCGCAGAACGCCACGGCCACACGATTGCGCACCGGCTCGCCGGTGAGGATGCCGATGGAGTCGGCCACCGCCTGGATCTGCAGGGCCAGCAGCGGCAGAACGCCGATGAGCATGAAAATGGTGGTCAGGGCGCCGGCCCAGGTGCTGCGGAAGCGGAAGGCGAACAGGTCGGCCAGTGACGACAGCTGATAGGTGCGGGTGATGCGCAGAATCGGGTAAAGCAGCACCGGCGCCAGCAGGAACGCCCCGGACACCCCGAGGTAGCTGGACAGGAAGCCGTAGCCGTACTGGTAGGCCAGGCCGACCGTGCCGTAGAAGGCCCACGAGCTGGCATAGACGCCCAGCGACAGGGTGTAGGTCAGCGGGTGGCGAATGAACCGGCGCGGGATCAGGCCGCGCTCGCTGATCCAGGCCACCGCGAACAGCACCAGCAGGTAGGCGGCGCTGACCAGCAGCATCTGGGTGAGGCTAAAGCTCATCGGCGTCTCGCTGGCTCTGCAGGATGAAAGTCACCACGATGAGAATCAGCCACAGCATGTAGGGCCGGTACCAGGCCCCCGTGGCGTCGATCCACCAATCCATGATGGCCGGGGAAAACAGGTAGATGCCTACCACCAGGAGCAGGACCAACCGATAGATGTACATGGTGCCTCCCGGAACTCTGCGAGCGGTCGCGGCGTACGGCGTTGGCCGACGTGCAAGCGCTGATCCCTGCGGGTTGCCTGCCCGGTGATGGGGCAGGTAAGGAGCGGCATGTTAACCAATGCCGCATAACCTGCAAGCAGCGATTGTGGGCAATTTCGCCAGCCGCTCTGGATCAGTCTATTCCAGCTTCCGGCAGGCTGGGTACCCGGGCAATGGCCTCGGCGTTCCAGTGCTGCACGCCCCACTTGAGCAGTTCCTCGGGCGTGGCGTAGCGCAGCTGTGGGTCCGGGTTCTGGCCCAGGGCCCGCAGTGCGCGCAACAGCAGTGGCGTGGCCTGGTCGGCCGGGAGCGGCGGTGAGCGATAGGACTTGCCCAGCTTGTGGCCGTCGGGCTGGGTGATCAGGGGCACGTGCAGGTAGCGCGGCTGGGCGATGCCGAGCAGCTCCTGCAGATACAGTTGGCGAGGCGTGGAGTCCAGCAGGTCGGCACCGCGCACGATGTGGTTGATACCCTGCCAGGCGTCATCGATCACCACCGCCAATTGGTAAGCGTAAAGGCCGTCACGGCGGCGAATCACGAAGTCGCCGGACTCCCGCCCCAGATGCTGGCGGTACTCGCCCTGCACGCGGTCAGTGAAACGGTACTCGACTTCCGGTACGCGCACGCGAATCGCCGCGCCTTCAGGAACATGGCCCAGGTTGCGGCAGGTGCCGGGGTAGATGCCGCCGAAGGGCTCCAGCTGCTTGCGCGAACAAGTGCAGGCGTAGGCCAGACCCTGGCTGAACCAGCGCTGCAGAACCTGGGCGTAGGCTGCGTGGCGCTCGCTCTGGCGCACGCAAGGGCCGTCCCATTCGAAGCCGTAGGTTTCCAGGGTATGCAGGATCGCGGCCTGGGCGCCCGGCACCTCACGGGGCGGGTCCAGGTCTTCCATGCGCATCAGCCACTGGCCGCCAGCGGCCCGGGCGTCAAGGTAAGAGGCCAGGGCGGCGACCAGCGAACCGAAATGCAGGTAACCGCTGGGGGTGGGCGCGAAGCGCCCGACATAAGAAGAGCTGTTCATCAACTGAAGTGTCCCGCCAACAAAAAAGACGCCGAAGCGTCTTTTCAGTCGAGTCGTCGCTGTTACTTGCCGACTTGCTTTTCCTTGATTTCTGCCAGGGTCTTGCAGTCGATGCACAGGTCGGCGGTCGGACGGGCTTCGAGGCGGCGGATACCGATCTCGACGCCGCAGGATTCGCACCAGCCATATTCTTCATCGAGAATGAGTTGCAGAGTCTTGTCGATCTTCTTGATCAACTTGCGTTCACGGTCACGGGCGCGAAGTTCGAGGCTGAACTCTTCTTCCTGGGTGGCACGGTCTGCCGGGTCCGGAAAGTTGGCTGCTTCATCCTTCATGTGGTCAACCGTACGGTCGACCTCCTGCATCAAGTCGTGCTTCCACTTGTTGAGGATCTTGGTGAAATGCGCGCGCATCCGCTCGCCCATATACTCTTCGCCCGGTGTTTCCACATAAGGCTCGAAGCCGCTGATTAGATTCTGTTGCTTTTCTTGCGTGGGCATGTATGGACCGCCTCTCACTCTTCTAATCTATTGCGCAGGATGTTCCATCACCGACACCCGTCGGCCCTGCAGGTGCAAGCCGGCGAACTTACCAGATCGATTCGTCGTCCGCTACTCCCGGTTGTCGAGCATGGTGGCGGGGTGTGAACGGGTTTTCGAAAGTCGGCTGGCCGGCCTTCAACTCTAGACATTAAAGCGCGGCGGAGTTTCTTTTTTTATTTTCTTGCCGACCGATTTTTTACCCCGCGTCAATCGACCCTGTTCGAGTCGGTGTTGGGTAGAATCGTGCCGGACTGTCTTGCCGGCATGGCCGCTGGACAAGCCGATACTTTCCGAAGCCTATAGGAATGCCCCATGGTCCAGCACTACAGTGCGCGCAGTCGCGCCATCGAACCCTTCCATGTCATGGCGCTGTTATCACGAGCCAATGAACTGCAGGCGGCCGGCCACGATGTCATCCACCTGGAAATCGGCGAGCCCGACTTCACCACCGCTCACCCCATCGTCGAAGCCGGCCAGGCCGCCCTGGCACAGGGCAAGACCCGCTACACCGCCGCGCGCGGGCTGCCCGAGCTGCGTGCGGCGATTGCCGGCTTCTATGCGCGGCGCTATGGCCTGGACGTCGATCCGCAACGCATCCTGGTCACGCCGGGCGGCTCGGGGGCGCTGTTGCTGGCCAGCAGTCTGCTGGTCGATCCTGGCAAGCACTGGCTGCTGGCCGACCCTGGCTATCCCTGCAACCGCCACTTCCTGCGTCTGGTCGAAGGCGGCGCGCAGCTGGTGCCGGTTGGTCCCGAGGAGCGTTACCAGCTGACGCCCGACCTGGTGGAGCGCTTCTGGAACCAGGACAGCGTCGGAGCGCTGGTGGCCTCGCCCGCCAACCCGACCGGCACCTTGCTGCACCGCGACGAACTGCTCGGGCTGTCCGATGCGCTCAAGGCCCGGCGGGGGCATCTGGTGGTCGACGAGATCTATCACGGCCTTACCTATGGCACCGACGCTGCCAGTGTGCTGGAAGTGGACAATGACGCCTTCGTGCTCAACAGCTTCTCCAAGTACTTCGGTATGACCGGCTGGCGGCTGGGCTGGCTGGTAGCGCCCACGGCGGCGGTGGGCGAGCTGGAAAAGCTCGCGCAGAACCTCTACATCAGTGCGCCGAGCGTGGCCCAGTATGCTGCACTGGCGTGTTTCGAAGAGCCGACCCTGGAGATCCTCGAGCAGCGCCGCAGCGAGTTCGCCCGGCGCCGTGACTACCTGTTGCCAGCCCTGCGTGAGCTGGGCTTCGGTATCGCCGTGGAGCCGGAAGGGGCGTTCTACCTGTATGCCGATATCAATGCGTTTGGCGGTGACGCCTTCGCCTTCTGCCAGCACTTTCTGGAAACCCAGCACGTGGCGTTCACTCCGGGGCTGGACTTTGGTCGCCACAAGGCCGGGCACCACGTGCGGTTCGCCTACACCCAAAGCCTGGAGCGCCTGGAGCAGGCGGTCGAGCGCATTGCCCGTGGCCTGCAGAGCTGGCAAGGCTGATGCGTTTTTCTCCTGCACTGGAAACCGGTCGCCTGTTGCTGCGTTACAAGCGCTTTCTGGCCGATATCGAGACCGACAGCGGCGAGCGTCTGACCATCCACTGCCCCAACACCGGCTCGATGCTCAATTGCATGCTGCCCGGCGGGCGGGTGTGGTTCAGCCGTTCCAACGACCCGAAGCGCAAGCTGCCCGGCACCTGGGAAATCAGCGAAACACCGCAGGGGCGACTGGCCTGCATCAATACCGGGCGGGCCAATACCCTGGTCGAGGAAGCGCTGCGGGCCGGGGTCATCGAAGAGCTGGCCGGGTTCACCGCGCTTAAACGCGAAGTGCCCTATGGCGTGGAAAACAGCCGGGTGGATTTCCGCCTGCAGTATCCCGAGGGTGACCTGTACCTGGAGGTCAAGAGCGTGACCCTGGGATACGACGATTCGCCGGTGGCGGCGTTTCCGGATGCGGTCACCCAGCGTGGTGCGCGGCACCTGCGCGAGTTGGCAGCGCTGGCCCGGCAAGGGGTTCGGGCGGCGCTGCTGTATTGCGTGAACCTTTCCGGCATCGTCGCGGTGCGTCCGGCGCGGGAAATCGATCCGGCCTATACGGCGGCCCTGCATGAGGCGATCGTCGCCGGTGTTCAGGTGCTGGCCTACGGCGCGGACATCAGCGCAGAAGAGGTACGCCTGGTCAGACGCCTTGAGGTCGTCGATACCTGAGCCCGGTAATCGGCACGAAAAGTTTGATTTACGCGTAGTCCTTTTCTCTGATTCCTGGGTAACCCATTCAGACGAGTGTGGCTGGTTTATTGTCCTGCTTCATTTGCGAAGTGGATGGGCAGGACATGGCAGCAGACACCGAGCCGCTGGCGTTTCAGGCGTTGGGCCTGGTGGAGTTGCTGGCGAGGGCTCACGACAGCAGCGAGCAACGTATCGTCAGCCTGTGCCGACGGGGCGTGACCTCGCTAGGACCGGTGGCGGCCGTGGGGGTGCCGGCGGCGTTCGCGGGCCTGGCGCGAACGACGCTGGATCAGCTGGGCGCGCAGCAGGCGGCGGTGGTGGCACAGATCAGGTTTCCGGCTGGAGGTACGGCCATCGAGGCGATTGCCGGGGAGGTGCGCGGCGCGCTGCTGGCCGGAGCCGACGAGATCGATGTGGTATTTCCGTTTCGCGCACTGTTGTCGGGCAACGCCGACGTCGGCCACGACCTGGTGAGCGCCTGCAAGGCCGAGTGCCGACTGCAAGGCCGGCTTGTGGTGACGCTGGAAACCGGTGAGTTGCGTGACCCGCAGTTGATTCGCAGTGCCTGTCGCATCGCCATCGGGGCGGGGGCGGACTTCATCAAGAGCTGCACGGACCGGCTGCTCACACCGTTGAGCGACCAGGCAGCGCGCATCATGCTCGAATGCATCGCCGAGGCCGGAGGCCAGGTGGGCTTCAAGGCTGCCGGAGGATTGCGCAGCCTGGAGGATGTTCGGCCTGTGCTGCGGCTGGTCACAGAGCGTTTCGCACCTTCGTGGGTGGCGGGGCAGCGCCTGCGTCTGGGGGGCTCGGTCTTGCTGGACGACCTGCTAGGCCGGCTCGGGCTGATCGAGACAGGAATGTTTTATTGAAGGCAAAAAAAGACCCGGCAAAAATGCCGGGTCAAAAACCGTGATTAGCCTGATGAGGAGATAATCTGAGAGTCCGAACCAAGGTCTTTCAGGTTACCGACCAGTCTCGCGACCGGATGCGATAATCATAACGATTCTCATTTCTAAGTCAACATCTGCTCATCGAAGTTTTTCTGCGCCCGTGCAAGAGCCTGGCGCTCGTGCGTCGTGGAGGCGAAAACGGATGAGAAGAAAAGCCACCCGCAGCAGGTGTGCGCAGGTGGCTGTGGGAGTCTCAGCGGGTGTTGTAGCGCAGGCGGGTGCCGAAATTGACCGACATCAGGATCTCGTCTGCGGTGAGTTCCCGCGGGAAGTAGGCTCCGGAGATCTGCGCGTGGGCGATGCTGGCACCTTCCATCGGCGTGTTGCGCAGGTCGAGCCCGCGCAGGTCGGCGGAGCGGAAGTAGGCATCGGTGAAGTCGATGCCGGTAATGTCCAGGTTGCGCAGGTCAAGACCACGGAAATCGCCGCCACGCATGTCGATCACGCCACTCTTTGGCTTTTCCTGATTGAAGCCTGCAACGTCATCCTTACGCAGTAACAGATACAGCGGCGAGTCGATCTGTTTAGGCTGGCTCATAGCGGTTCTCGATTTCGTTGGAATTATGGCGCCATTATATCGCCACTAATGGCGCGCCGTGAAGCGGCAACCGCTCAACGGCGCGCCTTTTATCAGAGCCCAGGGAGGCGTCGACGGAGGTCGTCGGTCAGGCTGTCGAGTTCGCTGGCGACGTGGGTTTGCACCCGCTTGCTCGACAGCACTTCCTCGGCGCTCAGTGGCTCGCGGTTCGCCTGTTGGGCCTTGACGACCTCCAGAGTGGCCTGCGAAGGATCGCCGCCTTCGGCCTGGCGCTGTTGCAACCACTGCTCGATGATTTCCTGCGGCGCCTCGCAGTCCAGAATCAGGAAAGGTACGCCGCTGTTTTCGGCGACCTGAGCAGCGGCCTGACGCTGCGCCTGCTTGAGGTATGTGGCATCCAGCACTACGGAGAAACCGGCATGCAGCACGTGGCCGGCCAGATCGTTGAGGCGCTGGTAGGTCGCCTCGCTGGCCTGGCTGGCATAGCGACTGGCGTCATCGGCATACAGGCGCTGGCGCTCGACGTCGGAGCGAATGCGGATGGCGCCCAGGTCCTCGACCAGGCGTTGGGCCACGTGGCTCTTGCCGCTGGCCGAGACACCATGGGTGATTGCCAGAAAGCGTGATGGTACGGCGCTGTAGCTTTCGGCCAGGTTGGCGTAGTTGCGGTACTGGGCCAGTACGCTGGCGCGGCGCTCGGCATCGGCATCTGCACCCAGGCCGAACAGTGCGACCTTGGCGCGCACCATGGCGCGGTAGGCCTTGTAGAAATTCAGCAGCTCCAGGCCCTGGTAGTCGCCGGTCAGCTCCAGGTAGCGGCTGATCAGGCGGTTCGACAGCGCCTTGAGGCCGCGGTCTTCGAGGTCCATGGCCAGGAAGCCGATGTCGGCATAGACGTCGGTCTTGCGGAATGGCTCGTTGAATTCGATGCAGTCGAACAGCACCACTTTGCCGTCGATGAGCGCGGCGTTGCCCAGGTGGATGTCGCCATGGCACTCACGGATGAAACCATCGGCCTTGCGTTGAACCAACAGGGGGCGCAGCCGCTCAAAGCTCGACTGTGCCCAGGCCTCCAGAGCATCGAGCTGCTGCAGGTCGGGTTTTTCACTGATGAGGGGGCGAATCTGCTCGAAGTTCTGCGCGACCGGGGCCATGACGGACTCTGGCGAGCCCAGCTCGGTTTCCGTGCCGACCTTGGGCGCGCTGAGGTGGAACTGGGCGATCTGCTCGGCCAGCTCGTCGATCTGCGCGCTGTTCAGATCGCCATTGGCCTGCACGGTGCTGAGCAGGCCGCTTTGCGGGAACTGGCGCATTTTCAGAGCGAATTCGATGGGTTCGCCAACGCCACCGAGCTGGGGCGCTTCGGCGCTGCCGGTCAGGGGGATGACTTCCAGGTACAGGTCTTGGGTCAGTCGCTGGTTCAGGCGCAGCTCTTCATGGCAGAAATGTTCGCGGGCCGCCAGGGTGGTGAAATCCAGGAAGCCGAAGTTCATCGGCTTCTTGATCTTGTAAACGTAGGGCCCAGTGAGCAGCACCCAGGAAATATGCGTTTCGATGACCTGGAACCCCTCCACCGGATGGGGGAACAGAGCAGGGTTCTGCAAGGCTGCGATCAGTGACTGGCTCACGGGCGGTCCTTCAATGATGATGTGGAAAATATATGCCTCAAGCCGGCCATTATGGCGACTCCGAACCGTGCTGCAAACCGCTGTCCGGGGCGTCTGTCGATCCTTTTCAAAGTGCGTATAATCCGCGCCCATGACTCGATCCCGCTCTTCCCGTACTCCCAAGAAACGCCCACCTTCCAACCGTCTGCGGACCATACTGGGGTGGGGGCTGAAACTCGGTATCGTCGGCCTGGTGATCCTCGCCGGCTTCGCGGTCTACCTCGACGCCGTGGTGCAGGAGAAATTCTCCGGCAAGCGCTGGACGATTCCTGCCAAGGTCTATGCCCGCCCGCTGGAACTGTTCGTCGGCCAGAAACTGAGCCGTGACGACTTCCTGCTCGAACTCGACGCCCTGGGCTATCGCCGTGAAAGCGTGGCCAATGGCCCCGGGGCTGCTGCGGTGAACGGCAATACCGTGGACCTCAACACTCGCGGGTTCCAGTTCTATGAGGGCACCGACCCGGCGCAGCAGATCCGGGTGCGCTTTGCCGGAGATTCGGTGGCCGACCTGACCTCGGCCAAGGGTGACAAGCTTGCCGTGGCACGCATGGAGCCGCTGTTGATCGGCGGCCTGTACCCCAAGAATCTCGAAGACCGCATCCTGATCAAGCTCGATCAGGCGCCGCCCTACCTGCTCGACGGTCTGGTGGCTGTCGAGGACCGCGACTTCTACAGCCACTTCGGTGTTTCGCCCAAGTCCATCGCCCGCGCCATCTGGGTGAACGCCACGGCCGGGCATATGCGCCAGGGCGGCAGTACGCTGACCCAGCAGTTGGTCAAGAACTTCTACCTGACCAACGAGCGCAGCCTGTCGCGCAAGCTCACCGAGGCGATGATGTCGGTGCTGCTGGAGCTGCATTACAGCAAGCAGGAAATCCTCGAGGCCTACCTGAACGAAGTGTTCGTCGGCCAGGATGGCCAGCGTGCAGTGCACGGCTTCGGCCTGGCCAGCCAGTATTTCTTCAGCCAGCCGCTGTCGGAGTTGAAGCTGCATCAGGTGGCCTTGCTGATCGGCATGGTCAAGGGGCCTTCCTACTACAACCCGCGACGTAACCCGGAGCGTGCGCTTGAGCGCCGCAACCTGGTGCTCGACCTGCTGGAACAGCAAGGGGTGGCTTCTGCCGAGGCGGTGGCCGCCGCCAAGCAGATGCCGCTGGGCGTGACCCGCACTGGCAGCCTGGCAGACAGCTCGTTCCCGGCGTTCCTCGATCTGGTCAAGCGCCAGTTGCGTGAGGATTACCGCGACGAGGACTTGACCGAGGAGGGGCTGCGGATCTTCACCAGTTTCGATCCGATCCTGCAAATGAAGTCCCAGGCGGCGATGGACGAGACCTTCAAGAAGTTCACCGGACGCAAGGGGGCCGATGAGGTCGAGGCGGCCATGGTGGTCACCAACCCCGAGACTGGCGAGGTGCAGGCCCTGCTGGGCAGCCGTCAGGCCGGTTTCGCCGGGTTCAACCGCGCCATCGATGCAGTACGGCCGATCGGCTCGCTGGTCAAGCCGGCGATCTACCTGACCGCTCTGGAGCAGCCCAACAAGTACACCCTCACCAGTTGGGTGGCCGACGAGCCGTTCCAGGTCAAAGGGGCCGATGGACAGGTCTGGAAACCGCAGAACTACGATCGCAAGGCCCATGGCAATATTTTCCTGTACCAGGGGCTGGCGCATTCCTACAACCTGTCCACGGCCAAGCTGGGCCTGGAAGTCGGCGTGCCGGCCGTATTCAAGACACTCAACAAGTTGGGCGTGAACCGCGAGTGGCCGGTCTATCCTTCGATGTTGCTGGGGGCCGGTGGCCTCAGCCCGATGGAAGTGGCCACCATGTACCAGACCATCGCCAGCGGCGGCTTCAATACGCCGATGCGCGGTATCCGCAGCGTGCTGACCGCCGAGGGCGAGCCGCTCAAGCGCTATCCGTTCCAGATTCAGCAGCGCTTCGATCCGGGTGCCATCTATCTGGTGCAGAACGCCATGCAGCGGGTGATGCGCGAAGGCACCGGTAAATCGGTCTACAACGTACTGCCCAGCTCGCTGAACCTGGCGGGCAAGACCGGTACCAGTAACGACTCGCGTGACAGCTGGTTCGCCGGCTTCAGCCAGGACACTCTGGCGGTGGTGTGGATGGGCCGTGACGACAACGGCAAGACACCGTTCACCGGTGCCACCGGCGCGCTGCAGGTCTGGACCAGCTTCATGCGCAAGGCCGATCCTTTGCCGCTGGACATGGCCATGCCCGACAACGTGGTGCAGGCCTGGGTGGATGCCGCCACCGGGCAGGGCTCCGATGCGAGTTGCCCGAATGCCGTGCAGATGCCGTATATTCGCGGCAGCGAACCGGTGCCAGGCCCCAGCTGCGGCAGCGGCCCCGCCCCGGCCGAGTCCGTGATGGACTGGGTCAAGGGATGGTTGAATTAAGCGAAGAGGGTTTGACGTGAATAAATGGTGGATTCCGGCTGTAACAGCGCTGACCGTGCTCAGTGGTTGCGCCAGTGTTCCGCAAGGCTCGATCCCGGTGGTGGATTCGGGCTCCAAGGTGTCCAACAGCGAGCGGGTCAATGCTTCGCGCAACACCGGCTACCGTCCAGGCGCCGCGCAGCCCCAGCAACCGCAGGCGCAGTCGATTCCCGAAGACTCGGGCGTGACCGTCATGGTGCCGGCCGGTGGCAGTGGCGGCGCGATCCAGACCTATTCGGCCCCGACAGGCCAGGCGCCGATCAGTGTTGATTCGCCACCCATCGACACCTCGGGCAGTTATCAGATGCCACCGGCCTCCGCGCCTGCCGCAGGGGGCTATAACCCTGCCTCCGCACCGACGGGTATTCCGTCCAGCAGCAATAGCGGTGGCTTGTCCGCCGACGAACAGCTCGATGGCCCGGTGCTGGCGCTGCTGACCACTGCTCAGCAACAGCAAAGCGGTGGCGACCTCAATGGCGCCTCTTCGAGCCTGGAGCGCGCCCAGCGTGTCGCCCCACGCGAGCCTCAGGTGCTGTACCGCCTGGCTCAGGTGCGCCTGGCCCAGGGGGATGCGGCCCAGGCCGAGCAGTTGTCGCGGCGCGCCCTGACCTATGCCAACGGTCGCCCGAGCCTGCAGGCCAGCCTGTGGGAACTGATCGCCCAGTCGCGTGAGAAACAGGGTGATGCTGCCGGTGCAGCTCTGGCGCGCCAGAAAGCCAAGGTCAACCTGTGATGGACAAGCGGGTTCCCGCACTGGCTGACCAGTTGCTGTCGATCGAACAGGCCCTGCGTGAGCTGGGCTGGTGGGAAAGCAGTGCACCGGCACCGCAGGCGCTGGCCAGCCAGCAGCCGTTCTGCGTCGACACCCTGTCGTTCGAGCAGTGGCTGCAGTGGATCTTCCTGCCGCGCATGAAGGCCATCGTCGAGCAGTCGCTGCCGTTGCCCAGTGTGTCCGGCATTCGTGAGATGGCAGAGATGGTCTATGTCGAGCGTCCCGAGCAGGTGCGAAACCTGCTGGCGTCGCTCAGCCGTTTCGACCAGTTGATCGGTAAGGCCGGCTGAGGGAAGCGCGGTTTCCCTCAGTTGCAGTACTCGGCAATCATCTTTTCGGTTTCATCGATGCGCGCCTGACGCTCTTCCTGGGTCAGGCGTTTGTATCCGTCTTCCACCGGCTCGCGAATGCGCGAGTAGGTCTTCAGCTTGGCCAGGTTGGTGCGGATGATTTCGCAGTTGGCCTGGCGCTTCTTTTCTTCTGCGGCGGCCTGCTTCTTGACCTTGGCGTCGATGGCGCGCTGCTGCGCTGCCGGGTCGGGCTCCGTATTGCGCGGCGCGCTGCTGCCGCTGCTGGGTGGCGGTGATGCCTGCAGGTCGACCTGCTCGGCGGGGGCGCCGGCCGGTGGTGTCGCGTCGTAGTGGGTCACGCCCTGGGCGTCGACCCATTTGTAGATCTGCGCCGCCTGTACGCTGGCGCCCGTGGCCAGCCATAACAACACCGCTGAAACGATCATTGCGCGCATCGTGCTTCCTTGAAGTGCTCGTCAGTGGCGCACGCTATCACATCGGCCGCATGACGTCCGTGACTGGCGGTTTCAGGGGATTCATGGAAGAAAGCTTACGGATGACTTGACTTGCAGGGGGCGAATCACAACAATTCAAAGTTCGCTGTAGGGGGACTGCCAGAAGCAGACCGTCTCGGTAGATCATGAGGCGCACATCCGCGTCGACCTGTAACACCCGCAACGCGTTACCTCGCGCTGGGTGGGACCGTTCCGCAACACTCAGGGACATCCCAATACTTGCTCAGTCAGTGCTGACGTAGTCGGCGACCACCGTCGCTCATGCTCTGCTAGGCAGTAAACCTATTAAGACCCGTCCGCCCATGGACGGTATTCTGGCGTTTTAGAGGTGAACAACGTGGAGCTTTTATCTGGCGCTGAAATGGTCGTCCGCTTCCTGCGTGACGAAGGCGTTAAGCACATCTATGGCTACCCGGGCGGCGCGCTCCTGCACGTATACGATGCGCTGTTCAAGGAACCCGAGGTCAGTCATATCCTGGTCCGCCACGAGCAGGCCGCTACCCACATGGCCGATGGCTATGCCCGTGCGACCGGCAAGGCCGGCGTGGTGCTGGTGACTTCCGGCCCAGGTGCAACCAACGCCATCACCGGTATCGCCACTGCCTACATGGACTCGATCCCCATGGTAGTCATCTCTGGCCAGGTGCCCAGCACCCTGGTCGGTACCGATGCCTTCCAGGAAACCGACATGATCGGTATCTCCCGTCCGATCGTGAAGCACAGCTTCATGATCAAGCATCCGACGGAGATTCCAGAAGTCCTGAAGAAAGCCTTCTATCTCGCACAATCCGGCCGTCCCGGCCCGGTGGTGGTCGACCTGCCGAAGGACATGACCAACCCGGCCGAGAAGTTCGAATACGTTTACCCGAAAAAGATCAAGCTGCGCTCCTACAGCCCGGCGGTCCGCGGCCACTCCGGCCAGATCCGCAAGGCCGTGGAGATGCTGCTGGCTGCCAAGCGTCCGGTCATCTATTCCGGTGGCGGCGTGGTCATGGGCAATGGTGCCGCTGCGCTGACCGAGCTGGCTCGCCTGCTCAACGCGCCGGTGACCAACACGCTGATGGGCCTGGGTGGCTACCCGGGTACCGATCGCCAGTTCATCGGCATGCTGGGCATGCACGGCAGCTACACCGCCAACGTCGCCATGCACCACACCGACGTGATCCTCGCCGTGGGCGCGCGTTTCGATGACCGTGTCATCAACGGCGCTGCCAAGTTCTGCCCGAACGCCAAGATCATCCACATCGACATCGACCCGGCGTCGATCTCCAAGACCATCAAGGCCGACGTGCCGATCGTGGGGCCGGTGGAGAGCGTGCTGACCGACATGGTCGCGACCTTCAAGGAAATCGGCCAGACTCCCGACAAGGAAGCGGTCGCCGCCTGGTGGAAGCAGATCGACGAATGGCGCGCCAGTGGCGACCTGTTCCCGTACGACCGTGGCGATGGCAGCGTGATCAAGCCGCAGAAGGTCATCGAGACCCTGCACGAAGTGACCAAGGGCGATGCCTACATCACCTCGGACGTCGGCCAGCACCAGATGTTCGCCGCGCAGTACTACCGTTTCGACAAGCCGAACCGCTGGATCAACTCCGGTGGCCTGGGCACCATGGGCTTCGGTTTCCCGGCAGCCATGGGCATCAAGCTGAACTTCCCGGATGCCGATGTGGCGTGCGTGACCGGTGAAGGCAGTATCCAGATGAACATCCAGGAGCTGTCCACCTGCCTGCAGTACGACCTGCCGGTGAAGATCATCCTGCTCAACAACGGCGTGCTCGGCATGGTCCGTCAGTGGCAGGACATGAGCTACGGCGGCCGTCACTCGCACTCCTACGTCGAGTCGCTGCCTGACTTCGTCAAGCTGGTCGAGGCCTATGGTCACGTGGGCGTACGCATCACCGACCTCAAGGACCTGAAGCCGAAGCTGGAAGAAGTCTTCGCCATGAAGGATCGCCTGGTCTTCGTCGACATCCAGGTCGATGTGAGCGAGCACGTCTACCCGATGCAGATCAAGGACGGCTCGATGCGCGATATGTGGTTGAGCAAGACGGAGCGGACATAATCATGCGGCACATCATTTCCCTTCTGCTGGAAAACGAACCGGGTGCACTGTCTCGCGTCGTGGGTCTGTTTTCCCAGCGTAACTACAACATCGAAAGCCTGACCGTGGCGCCGACCGAGGACCCGACCCTGTCGCGTCTGACGCTGACCACGGTGGGGCATGATGAGGTGATCGAGCAGATCACCAAGAACCTCAATAAACTGGTTGAAGTGGTCAAGCTGGTCGACCTGTCCGAGAGCGCGCACATCGAGCGCGAACTCATGCTGGTCAAGGTCAAGGCCACTGGCGCGCAGCGTGCCGAGATCAAGCGCACCACGGATATCTTCCGCGGGCAGATCGTCGACGTCACGGCCAGCGTGTATACCGTGCAGTTGAGTGGCACCAGCGACAAACTCGATAGCTTCATCCAGGCCATCGGTACCGCGTCCATTCTGGAAACGGTCCGCAGTGGCGTAACGGGCATCGCCCGTGGCGATAAAGTTCTGAGCATCTGACCAATTTGCAATTTGGCCCGAGTGGCCAAGATAAACAGGGGATTTCCATGAAAGTTTTCTACGACAAAGACTGTGACCTTTCGATCATCCAGGGCAAGAAAGTCGCGATCATCGGCTACGGTTCCCAGGGCCACGCTCAGGCGTGCAACCTGAAGGACTCGGGCGTTGACGTCACTATCGGCCTGCGCAAAGGTTCGGCTACTGTCGCCAAGGCCGAAGCCCACGGCCTGAAAGTGACCGACGTTGCCAGCGCCGTTGCTGCTGCCGACCTGGTCATGATCCTGACCCCTGACGAATTCCAGGGCCAGCTGTACAAGCAGGAAATCGAGCCGAACCTCAAGCAGGGCGCTACCCTGGCGTTCTCCCACGGCTTCGCCATCCACTACAACCAGGTCGTTCCTCGCGCCGACCTGGACGTGATCATGATCGCGCCAAAAGCGCCAGGTCACACCGTACGTACCGAGTTCGTCAAAGGCGGCGGTATTCCTGACCTGATCGCTGTTTACCAGGACGCTTCGGGCAACGCCAAGAATGTCGCTCTGTCCTACGCTTCGGGCGTCGGTGGCGGCCGTACCGGCATCATCGAAACCACCTTCAAGGACGAGACCGAAACCGACCTGTTCGGTGAGCAGGCCGTTCTGTGCGGCGGTACCGTCGAGCTGGTCAAAGCCGGTTTCGAAACCCTGGTCGAAGCGGGCTACGCGCCAGAAATGGCCTACTTCGAGTGCCTGCACGAGCTGAAGCTGATCGTTGACCTCATGTACGAAGGCGGTATCGCCAACATGAACTACTCGATCTCCAACAACGCCGAGTACGGTGAGTACGTGACTGGCCCAGAGGTCATCAACGCCGAATCCCGCCAGGCCATGCGCAACGCTCTGAAGCGCATCCAGGACGGCGAATACGCGAAGATGTTCATCAGCGAAGGCGCCACCGGCTACCCATCGATGACCGCCAAGCGTCGTAACAACGCTGCCCACGGCATCGAAGTCATCGGTGAGCAACTGCGTTCGATGATGCCTTGGATTGCGGCGAACAAGATCGTCGACAAGACCAAGAACTGAGTTCGCGGTGATTGCGAAGAACGCGGCCAGGTGCCGCGTTCTTTCGTTTCAGGGGTATGGATATTTTCCGCTGTTCAGCTTTGCGACAAGTGCCGGAACGTCAAGCGCGGCGAGTTCTGGTATAAAGCTGCATCGTTTGCCGGCAACGTGCCCGGCAGACAACCTGTCAACATTTCAAACCGCTGCAAGGTAATCTTCATGAGCGAACGTCCTGAAGAACCCCGCCAGGGTTCCGACGCCGAAAGCCTGCTACCGATCGATGAACACGTTGAAGAAGGACATGACGCCGAAGGGCGCAAGGTCCGCCATCGCGGCATCTACCTGCTGCCCAACCTGTTCACCACCGCGAACCTGTTCGCCGGCTTCTATTCCATCATCAGTTCGATGAGTGCCATGAGCGCCGGCGATGCCGCCAGCGCCAGCAAGTACTTCGCCTTCTCGGCCATCGCCATTTTCGTTGCCATGGTGCTCGACGGCCTTGATGGCCGCGTGGCGCGCATGACCAATACCCAGAGCGCCTTCGGCGCAGAGTACGACTCGCTGTCCGACATGGTCGCCTTCGGGGTCGCGCCTGCCTTGCTGGCCTTCGGTTGGGCGCTGGGCGACATGGGCAAAGTCGGCTGGATGGTCGCCTTCATCTATGTCGCGGGCGCTGCGTTGCGCCTGGCGCGCTTCAATACCCAGGTGGGCAAGGCCGACAAGCGTTATTTCATCGGCCTGGCCAGCCCGGCGGCCGCCGGCGTCGTGGCTGGTACCGTCTGGGCGTTCAGCGACTACGGTATCCAGGGGTCGAAGCTGTCGTTCCTGGTGGCGCTTCTGGTGGCGGCCGCCGGCATGCTGATGGTCAGCAACATCAAGTACAACAGCTTCAAGGACCTGGACTTGAAAGGCCGTGTGCCCTTTGTTGCCATTCTTGTCGTGGTGCTGATCTTCGCCGTGGTCTTCAGCGACCCGCCACGCATTCTGCTGCTGATTTTCCTGGCTTACGCCTTGTCAGGTCCCGTTCAGCATCTGTTACGTTCGCAGCGTCGCAAGTGAGTTGATTTTGGGCATACTCCGTAGTCTAACGGTGCGTCAGCACTCAAGCCTGTGGAGTTGTCATGCTCATCAAGCGCCCCTCGGCTTCCGACTCGCGTGAGTCGGAAGTCACGTCTGAATCCATTTACCTTTCCCGTCGTACATTGCTGGGTGGCTCGCTGGCCGGACTGGCCGTGAGCGCCATGCCGTCCTGGGCTCATGCTGCCGAGCCGTCCCGCTACGCGGATGTCGAGCCCGGCAAGCCGCCTGCATGGTTCACCGACAAACTTGGCGCAACCCGCTGGCAGGCCGTCACGGCCGGCAGCGAGGCCATAACGCCTTTCAAGGACGCCACCCATTACAACAACTTCTATGAGTTCGGTACCGGCAAAGGGGATCCGGCGCAAAACGCCGGCTCCTTGAAGACCGAGCCATGGAGCGTGGTGATCGATGGTGAGGTTGGCAAGCCCGGGCGCTACGCGCTCGAAGACTTCATCAAGCCTTATCAGCTCGAAGAACGTATCTACCGGCTGCGCTGCGTGGAGGCCTGGTCCATGGTCATTCCGTGGATCGGCTTTCCGCTGGCCGCCTTGCTCAAGCAGGTCGAGCCCACCTCGAAAGCGCGCTATATACGCTTCGAAACCCTCAAGGATCCGGAGTCGATGCCGGGCCAGCGCTCCGGTTTCGCCTTGATCGACTGGCCTTATGTAGAAGGGCTGCGCCTGGATGAAGCCATGCACCCGCTGACCATTCTGGCAGTCGGTATGTATGGCCGCGAGCTGCCCAACCAGAACGGTGCTCCGCTGCGGCTGGTCGTGCCTTGGAAGTACGGCTTCAAGGGTGTGAAGTCCATCGTGCGTATCAGCCTGGTCAGCGAGCAGCCGAAGACCACCTGGCAGAGTATCGCGTCGGACGAGTACGGTTTCTACGCCAACGTCAATCCGACGGTGGATCACCCGCGCTGGAGCCAGGCCAGGGAGCGTCGCTTGCCCAGTGGGCTGTTCAGCCCCAATCTGCGGCAGACCGAGATGTTCAATGGCTATGCAGAGGAAGTGGCCTCCCTCTATACCGGTATGGATCTGCGCAAGGACTATTGATGCGACATGCTTATTGGCGGGTAGGAGTGTTTCTCGCGGCGCTGGCCTTTCCGGTGTGGTGGGTGTACCAGGCGTGGATTTTTGCCCTGGGGCCGGATCCGGGAAAGGTGCTGGTGGATCGTCTCGGCCTGGGTACGCTGATCATTCTATTGATTACCCTGAGCATCACGCCTATGGCGAAACTGACCGGCTGGTCTGGCTGGATGGCAGTGCGTCGGCAACTGGGGTTGTGGAGCTTCGCGTATGCCGTGCTGCACCTGAGTTTCTATGCCTTGTTCATTCTGGGGCTGGATTGGAGGCAGTTGGGCGTGGAGCTGGTGAAGCGGCCCTACATCATCGTCGGTGCCGTGGCCTGGGTCGGACTGCTGGCGCTGGCGCTGACCTCCAATCGATACAGTCAGCGTAGGCTGGGTCGGCGCTGGAAGCGCCTGCACC